>PIVX01000722.1 GCA_003353785.1 Gammaproteobacteria bacterium
CTAAGTGTTTCTTATTTTGAAGAAATCGGGCAGCATGGCTCCTCTTAGAAACAGTTTCTGTCATTCGTTGATCTCCAAATTGAAGTGACTGAGGTCGACTGGTTCAATGAAGACTTTTTTTCCAGAAGAGACTACTAATAACCGACATATTCCGTCAAGAATGGAACGGTTATGTTCGCTTTTCCGTTTTTTGACCAGAATAGAGCTACTAATAACCGACGTATTCAGTTAAGAATGGAACGGTTATGTTCGCTCTACTCGAAGTACGGCAGGAAATTGGAAAATCGAAGCCAACCACTGATGAATCGAATCCTAGACCCAGCGTCGCCAATGATGAGTTGGTGCTATTTGATAGATGTGTGCCGACGAACGTAGCAACAATATACTTTACCAAAGTATAGTCAACCAACTAAGATGAGACATAAGAGCGATCCTAAAGGAGACTGGCAACACGGCTCACTGACCTATAGCCAGTTCCTAACTTAACAGCATTAGACTAGTACGTAATATGCAAATTAGTTACATCAATATAAAACTAGCCTAACTGCCTAA
>PIVX01000723.1 GCA_003353785.1 Gammaproteobacteria bacterium
TGTCTCCGAGGGCATAACTTTTTTTCTACTGGACCGATCGAGCTGAAACTTGGAACATACATACTAAAGTCCATAATCTCGAGATACATTTTTTCTTTTGGCGATTCGACCTCCGGATCGCGAGATACGGTATCCGAAGTGTGGGAAAGGACCCAATTTACGCGAATTGCTGTAAGTTTTTACTGAGTGGGCCAATCGGGCTGAAATTTTGGTGGGAGTCAGAATACACATAGGGGAACAACATATCTTACGGTTTTTGCTCGGCGATTCCGGAATCGGCCGTAAACTGCCAAATCTCCGAATTTCCGAAACCCGACCCGATTGACTAAAATCGACTTTTAATCGATCAAAAGTAGTTCAAAACGATTTATAACCATCCCTGCGATATATCCTGATCATAAAATCAGCAAAATCGTCACCGTTTCGGCCGTGGGATGCCAAATCTTCGAATTTCCGAAAACCGACCCGATCGACGAAATTTGACTTTTAAACAATCAAAACAGTTCAAAAAGATTTATAAACCCAACAAGCATATTTCAAAATGATCCTGCG
>PIVX01000724.1 GCA_003353785.1 Gammaproteobacteria bacterium
CTCAAAGATGGATTACCTAAAGTATCGAGCTAAAAAGTTCGTAATAGCCGATACATGGTCCAAATATTGGTCATCTAAATGATGGATATAATATTTCGAACAAAAGAGGAATCTAACCGGATGCATGTCCGAGCGAGATAAACTCTTATGGATACGGGTAGAAATGAGACATTGTCCATTCCCCAGTGATGAGATTATCTCGGCCGGAGATTCCTATCCCGGATTACGAGCAATACTCCTTCATTATCATAAACTGTTCAACAAAGAACTTTGGTTCTACAAACAGCTGACCGATCTGAAGCAAACACCCTTACAGATCAGTTGAACAATGATATGAATGAAGATGACGACGAAATTGTGGAAGTGGAGATTGAACCCCATTCTGCTAGAACTGTAACTACTAATGTTCCCAGAGAAACATTAGCTAGCACTTCTATTAGACCCCGTGCTACGTCACGAGACCCGCCAATTAGATCTGGCGAGGCAGAGGCACAACTTGCATTAGAAGGAGAAATGTCTGCTGCAATAGGCAGATTTGACCCTAACCGACA
>PIVX01000725.1 GCA_003353785.1 Gammaproteobacteria bacterium
TTCGATATGTTTGGCTTAATTCTGTTGCGATACAATCATAATTTGTGTATAATAATAAACATAAAATATTATTAAATGCAATTATTCGCTTTGAATTATATCCATATACTTTATGCCATTTATAATCAGCTTTATTTATATTATTTTTATATTGTTTCCATTTCAATTCGGTTTTAATATTTGTATTTATCCATTGTTCCATCGAGAATTCAAACATATCATTTGTTAATATTTCAGTTTTTAAATTTGCATATTTTGGAATGATAAACCAATCCGATATTTTATAGCCGAGCTCAACGTTTCCATGTTCAGTCATATTTGTTCCTGGTATTATCTCGTTATATTTATGTATATTTTGATATCTTTTGTGATAAAAATAGCGAATTCCCTGCGAATAGGTAGCATATTTATGATTTGCTTTGCATTCATTATTATTATTATTATTATTAAAATGAGTGACAAATTTATTGTGATTCTTTAATAGTTTCTGCATTTTCCGTGGTTTATTTTGCATATTTTTCATATTTTGGTGAGGTCTCAAACCAGAATC
>PIVX01000050.1 GCA_003353785.1 Gammaproteobacteria bacterium
ACTCAGTAATATCGGTAATGTAAAGAAGCTATCTATCTAAAACAATGTTCCTTATATGTCTAGATACGTCTATTTTTTCTAAACAATTTTGATCTCTCAATATTGTTGCAAGCCTTTCAGGGGTAATGTATTTTAGATTTTCATGCTTGCCTATTGGTATTCTTACTAAATCAGTTTTTTGTTCTAACTTTGTTTCTTTCTTATATTCTTTTTGTAATTCTATATTTAATTGAACAAGACCAGATATTACACAACGAGCAACAAATTCAGAACATATCATTTCTGCTTTTCCTGAATCTTTTGTTTTTGTGCTATAGAAATCACTTATCATTTTTTGGTGGACTGCTTTAAAGTCTGTCTTTGTAAATTTTTTATGTTTAAATATAGAAAAAAAGCCTCTTTTTATGATATTAGCAAGCTCTATTCTTCCAAATTTGGAGCTAGTAATAGCATCGTCATGTATTTTTCTCTGAATAGCTAAATATTTACTAGAAATTTCATTTTGCCAATTCTCTCCATATAATCTAAAAAGCTTGCCTTTATTTTCTTTATTAATGAGTTTAGTTAAATCTATTCTATATAAGTCAGAGTACATATAAGCTTTAAAATCGAAACTACTTTGACCAATCCCAGTGCTATTTTCCCTATTAACTAAATGAGACTCTGTAAGAGCTCCTTTTGGATTCTGACGATATAATATTGATGCATGAAATTTATTACTGACAATATATTTCAATTTACTGTACCAGGACATTTCTTCCCCTTTGATAGCAGTTCTTTTTTTATCATCTCTCAGAGCTATCAATCCATGTCCTTTGATGCTTTGTAATTGGCTCTGAAAACTTTGTTGCATAGAATCTAATACTGGTTTTATCTTATTAGCGTTTTCAAATAAACTGTTAAGAATAGGGTCTTCTTTATAAACTGCTTTAGGTAAAGGATTACTAAGCGAATGTATATCTGATAACATACCATATTCTGCTAATGTTATTTTATGTTGTTTAGGCCATTCACCGTTCCATTTCTGTTTAGCAGACATATTGATACTATGAATAAATCGTGAAGAAACCTCGTTATATTGATTAATTTTACGAGTTTTATAACTAAATTTTAATAATGAACCAATTGATTGATTAATATCAAATCTTTCTTTATCAACTATTTCTTCTATTAATTTTTTATCTTTAGATATAATTCTTAATTTCTTGTTAAGCTCCATATTACCTATAGCATCATTTAAAAAATCATTTAAAAAAATCTTTTGTTGTGTAGTCAAAGAATTTGCTAATTTACTTCCTTTTTTTTCATCTATTTCTAATATTCTCATAAGACGTAAAAACAAAATCTCTCTTTTTGTTAAATCATATTCATCTACTTCATTTCCATAATCTTCAGAAAGAATAATCTGCTCAAATTCTTCCATTAATTTGTCTATATATATTTCATCATCTGCCAACAATAATTTTGCAGGATTTATAATATCCATTTTTTTCAGCTCATTAGCATCAAAATTCCTGATTATTTTTTTCAGTTGCAGATCATTTTCTATTTGGGAAATTGCTTGTGATAACTTATGGTCAATACAACCACTAAGATGAGCATGAGTATTAATATATTCAATTAGCTTCATACCAGAAAGGCTCTTTTTCAGCCAATTGTCATAAGAATCATCATTTTTAAAATCTTTCATATCAGTATCAAACTTAGACAAGTGATTTTTTATACTATTCAGTTCCACAAGAACTATATTTCTAGTGAGCATATCGACTTCTAATTTATTTGCCTTATATTCTTGTGAAGCTTTGAATTTCATTGTAAGTATATAGTTTAAATTTTCTTTATTAATTAGTTGTTCTAGAACTGTACTATCCCTAAAATAGTTTATGGTAGTATCATTAAACTTATCATCAGGGTGTTTTTTAAGATGTTCTAAATATCTTAACGCCATTAGTTCTTCTCGAGATAGTTTGATTTGATTATCTTTATACCCCTTCCCTATAAAAATTATTTCATTACGATAATTAGGATCTGCGTTTAGCTTAGATATCTCATTTTGAATTTTAGACTTGTTATACAATTTATTGACAACATCTTCTATTCCTAGAATTTTTAATTTATCTGGATGTTTTTCTAGAATGTTCCTTAGAGTTTCTGTATCTTTTTCAGGTAAACTTCCGTCAAACTCATTCAACTTATTTTTAACACCTTCATTCGCTTGAAGAATTGCAGCTATAATTTCTTGAGAAATAGTTTCTTTAAGATGGGAGTGGTTATCAAGATATTTAATTAATTTTACATTATCAAAATATTCACTAAGCGAATTAACATCATCAATTGCGAAATTGTTTGCGGCATTATTAATATTAAATAATGATTTTTTAACCTTCACCAATTGCTTGAGAATAAGCTTTCCATTAAGAATTTTTTTTTCAATCATATCTATAGATTGGTTTTTTGAAATTTCTAATTTTATATTTAGAATATGCTGCAAGTTTTTTTTATTAATTAGCTCTTTTAGAGCCCTGCTTTTCTTAAAATAGTTTACAGTATCATCATCAAATTCATCATCAGGGTATTTTCTAAGATGTTCTATATATCTAAGGGCAACTACTTCTTCTCGAGATAGCGTTATTTTAATATTGTCACTGCTCCCTGTAAAAATTATCTCATCACGATAAGTCTCTATATTGAATTTTGATATTTCATTCTGAATTTTGGATTTGCTATACAATCTATAGACAGTATCTTCTAATTCTAACAATTCTAAATTATCTAGACGCTCATCTATCATCATTTTTAGCACAGCAGTATCTTTTAGTAATTCATTCTCAAAAAAATCTAATTTAGGTATAATATCTTTGGGGATTTCATTGCTGTCAGGGTGAGCATCCCTATATGCAATTAGCTGTAATGCAAGTAGGGGGGTATAACAAATTCCTACACCTGTTTTCCCTGTCTCAACTAAATTACTGGCTGAAACTCTTCTAAATTCAGATAAAATTCTTTTTAAATCACCAGCAGGCATTTTACAATTCACCTAATAAGAGCATGTTATTCTTTTCTAATGCACTGTTAATGTCATCTCCTAATATATAAATGAAATTGATTAAATAAGCCGTGAATTTTTCTGCTGTAATATCTTCCTGTGCTTGAAGTAAAACATATTCTTTTGCAATGTGTTTTTTTATTGCATCTACATTTTTTTGGTTGATTTACAAAAAAATCTACTGGAAGACCTGTAATAATTTTATGGAGTATATTCCTCATTTCTATTTTAGTAACTGGCAATGGAGTAATAAAATTTCCTTTATTATATCCAGAAATGGGTTTTGAAAATTCTCTACAGACAATTCCCACATTATGCACTAGCTCATCTACAATTTTTTCTCTTGTTACTCTCACTGTTAAACCTATTTTTTGTTTTGTACAGTTATATAATAATTATAGGAATAAAAATCATTTAGTGTATTCTCTACTTTTCTTAGTTTTGTATAATTCCCCATATACGGCTTCAAGCTGTTGTTTTATTGACTGTCCTTGGTTTTGTAACAGAGTGTTTTTTCTTTTAATTTTGTATTCTCCGAAACATTTTTTGTATATTTATTATTCAGCATTTCATAGGAAATACTGTTTTATTTTGTAACTGTTCAGAGGTGAATTTACATAGTAGTTCGGCTTCACAAATTACTAAACATTTACGGTAAATCATGGTATGGGTATAAGAAAGCCTACAAGTGTGAAATTAATTAATACCTTAGATGATAAAGTTAATGATATTAATATATCAAGGGGTTTTCAGCTATAACTAGAGATTGTCATTTTCCAATGAAGCAATAACCCTAAGAAATGCTTAGAGATAATAGCTCAAGAATTTTCAGAATAAAATAGGAGTAAAACCAGAGTTAAGTTGTGTAATAGCAGTGGAGATTGTGAGATAAAATTAAATTAAAACTCTATACTTGAATCAGAAGAGTTAAAAATTAATTTCTTTTAAACAGTGAATTATCTTTTATGAGTTTTGAAAATACAACAAAATTAGCATTTTCTTTTAGAAATAAAATTTATAATTTTATTCATGTTAATAGCCTTCCTGATGATAATGTAGTTGATAGTAATAGTTTTGAACTTTTTCTCCCTCAGTCGATTCTCGATGATATAATCAAGCTTCAGAAAAAAGTAGAAAAATTATAGGCCAATTAAAAAATCATACAGATGAAGTTAGTGCTTTGAATGAAGTTCCTATAGAGACTATTAACTCTACACTTGAACAAAAAAATGCAAAATTTGTTTTGGTTCTGCAAAAAACTCAAAATCTAAAACTCCAGACAGTTCAAAATCTTCGGAAGAGAAAGGAAGCCGTTCTAGAACAACTAAAGGAAGCACATCAAAAAAGTAGTCAGCGCCTATATTCAGCAGCTTCTGAGAGCGCGCTGCAAACAATGAAATAGCTATTAGTTGCTATTAATCTTATCCACAGTGCTGGAGCCGTCAACTCCGGTATCGTACCTACTAATTAAACAATTTCAAAAACCACTTAGGTCTATATTTTAGTTCTCAAAAACTAGAGGTCAGAAAGCTCTAACATTTGCAGAACAAGTTAATTCTTCAATTGCTAATGCCAAAATTCGGGATAATTTTCAACAAAACATTAAACTATTAAAAGCAAATAAAGCTTATAATACTAACTCTGTATATAAAATTCTATCAAATTATTTTCCATTAGCAGATATAATAATACCTCCAAGTAATAATGCTATTTATGATAAGAATAATCATTTTTAGCGTAACAGAAATTTACTTGAGAGAGAATATTATGGATGTATGGGATGGCATAAACGTAGAGGATACGGCAGAAGGAATAACTCAGAACTTACCATCCAGAGGTACAAAAAATATTAGGTAATAAATTACGTTTTATCGATTTTGACAACCAAAAAAGAGAATCTCTCATCGGTTATAGTGTCCTTAACAAGATGACTACTAGCTCTGATAAACAGAGCCATTTTATACTGGTTTCGCACTTAGATTTAGATTCTGTCAATTTACAAAAAAGAGGTATTCATTTATAATTTTGTGTAAAATAATACGTAGATATAGTAAATTATTGATATATGATGGGATAAAATAATGATTAATTTAAATGTTGCATGGTTGAATTTAGCATCCGCAGGTGTTTTTGAGATTTTTTGGGTTATTGGTTTAAAGGAATCTAATGGATTTAGCAGATTTTATCCAAGCATTATAACAGTTTTATCATTGTTTATAAGTTTATATTTATTTAATAAGTCTTTATCCATGATCCATATTGGAACAGCCTATGCCGTATGGACAGGTATGGGCATCTTCGGATCTGTAATTTTGAGCTATTTCATGTATCAAGAACCTTTAAACTATACTAAATTAATACTATTATCATTTATTTTTATTGGGGTCATCGGTTTAAAAACACAATCTTGATTAGATATGGCTTTATTTCCTAACCTTGCTGGTTGTGGTATTTATATTTAAAATTATAATATAGAATTAACAATTTACTTTTCCAGTGGGAAAGGAAATAAATTAACTCAGTTTATTACTATCTATGTGGTTCGGACTATGCTTAAAAACTCATCTAACTATCAGCATTAAACAATACAACCGTCAAGATGATTTTTTAGAATTATTTTCCTTTGTGCTTATTTAGTTGAGGCGCACCTAGGGGACGAGCAACTCTTACCTCAAGATGTTCTTTGATTATGTTTAAAATTCCTACCGTTGTTGTTACCTGAAGAGTATTTTCATCAATAGCTGTGATAGTTATTTTGTTTGCATTCTTCTTAGTGTCAACAATCCCAGCCATGCGAACAGATTCATTTAGTAATGGATTGTTAGTTGTAACATTAGTTTTTATAATATTTTGTATATAATAAGGCATTATTTTTTGTGGAATCATCATCATTGATTCTCTAATATACCCACCACATAGGAATTCCTCCCGCACTGTTATTACTGGCGTTGTTGTACTTACATAAATTTGATTAATTATAACTGATTGATCCTCGGGAGTTTGTATGGAGATATCGCCTCTACTAAAGCTTAATTCAGGAGAATCAAAATTTGCATCTAATACAAAACTGAAAGATGATAAGCTTTCTAATGGGATATTGTTTCTATTAACAAATTCAATTTCTACAATTGAAGAATAACTATTAACATGAGCAAGCAAGCATATTATAGCTGTTTGTATCAAATATTTATTTAATGTTTTTATCATTACCACTCCCCTATAATTTACTTTATCTTCAAACTAACTACGTATAAGAATATTACCTATAGAGAATTAATTATAACCTGAAATTTATTTAATAACATAAGTAAGAAATACTGATTCTGTCAAAACTGAGTCCAAATACTATGAACCTCTATCATTTCAGAGTGTTTAGATATTTGCAATTGCTAGATTATTAAATTGTTGAAGAAATCTTCTTCAAAACTCATAATTTCACTCCCTTAAATTAGATTTGACGTAGAAACTCCTGCATCCACACGAACGAACTTAAAACTAAACTTGCTTCTTACAATTTATGATAATTTATAATATATTACACCACCATACATTGTTTCTGCCTTTTTCTATTTTACTATCAATGTTTAACATTCCATCAATCTTAATTTCAATATTTTCCTGATTTCTTTTTAATTGATTCATTTTATAATCCATTTTTTCTAAAAGAGTATTTAGTCTTTTTATACTTTCTTGATCTCTTTTCTTAATATATTCTAAGTATGCAGGGCATCTTTCTTCTAATTTAGTTATTTTATAAACTTGTTTTTTTCTGTGATAAGATCAACTTTATTATTCCTGTTTACGGTGAGATATACATGGTCATACGGACAGTGTGGATGTACAAAATATGCAATATTTGCACTTACATACCCATGTGTTAACCATCTGTGTTCGTTTGCATATGCTCTATATTCACATTCTCTACTGAAATAAGCTCTATTATTTGTTAACATATCTGCTGGAATGGTAACCCATCCGTCAGCACTAATCCTATCAGAATATTGTTCAAGATATCGTTCAAGATTGTAAATAATCCCATCGGCAAATATTGTTTTCGTTAGAAGTAAAAGCATAATCGCTAAAGTCATTTTTTTCATTTTCTTTCCTTGTAATATCTATTTAATGTAGCTTTTATAGTATTGTGCAATTCTTACAATAACTCTTATTATTCTTTTTTTCTAGAGATTCTATGCGCTGTGTATTATGCACTAATACCATTGTCATATCTGATAGTTTTTTTTCTAAAGTTATATTGACAGTATTTATCTTTTTGAGAAGATTTTTTTCTAATCTCATTGTGCTTGCTAAAATAATCGATTCTCGTGTTTTCTGTTTTATGTATTCAACTTTGTATATTGTATACTCTGGGTTTATACATTTCCCTTGTGTTTTATTCATATAATTAATTTGGTAAATATAATAAGAGGTTGCTTCTATTTTCACACTATTCGTATCGAAAGAGTGGACGTAAATTTCAGCATGCTTGCTTAATTTTACTATATATTTAGCCTCGCTGCTAAATTTATATTCATTATGTATTAACAAGGTATCTGGGATAGTTACCCATCCATCAGGGGTAATGTGCTTAGGATATTGTTCCAAATATGTCTTAAGGTCTGGCACTATTCCATCAGCATAAATTGTTTTTATTAAAAGTAACAGTATTATCATTAAAGTTAGTTTTTTCATTTTATTTCCTTGTAATAGCTCTTTAATACGGCTTGGATTTTTCAACATTTTTTATAGTAGTAGCCTCAACAATTTGCTTACCCCACCACTCTTGCCACCAAAAGCAAGATTTGAATTATTATTCCCCTTAGCAACATTCTTAGCACTAGCTCTCGACAACTGGTTCTTAACCTTAATCATATTTTTCATCTTCGCAAGAGAAAGAAACAACCCTGCTGCAACTAATGGTCTATCTATCTCCTCAAAGGTTATAATATCATGTCCAGCAATTATTTCAGCTACTGATTTTAGCTGACCAACTACTAGGATGAAATCTAATCCTACGGATGTCAATGTTCTAATACTTCCTAGATATGTATCAGCAAATGACAAGTCTATTTTTTTTAATTCTTCTGATACAAATATATCTTTTTCTGCTTTGATAGAATCAAGGTCTAACTTCTTTTTTATGTAGTCCTACTTCTCTAATATCAGCCAAAGATTTTTTTTGCTATATGGACGCAAACCACATATATTAATGGCCTGTCTTGAGTAAGTAAATTCTCTTTTCTCCTTTTTTGTCGTTATCTTGCGCAATTATCTTGCTATCGTAAATTTGCCATCCACACTTGGATATAATCTCGCTAACATCTTTTAGGTAGAATTTTGAATCCATTCGCTCCCCTGGAGCTGGCGGTTTTGCTGGTGGAAATTCATCCAATCTATTTTTTAATAGAAATATGCCGTATTTTTTAGACACCCTGCGCATCTCGCACAAACAAGCGCTTACTTGCTCGAATGGAATAATCGACTCTAGAAATCGTATAGAAACGACAGCGTCGAAAAAATCATCGGAAAAAGGAAGGTTGTTGGCCATGCCGACTTTAATCTTGTCTTCTAAATATAAAGGACCTAGTTCCGCCCGAGCAACAGAAAGCATGTCCCTTGACGCATCTACACCATAGTAGCAGATATTTTTTTCCTTATAGAGGCTTGCAAATCGCCCTGTCCCAAAAGGTATATCCAGCAACCGGCTAACATCATTTAGTTGCCATAGGTACTCTTTAATGATTTCATTTTCTCTTTTCCATACGAACTTGTCCACTCGATCTCTGAGATAATTTTTTGCGATGTCACCATAATAACGATCGCCAGCAGCTTCGTTGGACTTCCAGGGTAACTTCACTTTCTCTTCTTTTTGCATTTCAACTCCTCTATACTATGTAGGTTACCCGACACCAGTCTTTCGCCTGTTATGTTCTTATAGCCAATGTTAGAAAATCTTTTTACGAATACCCCAAACCCCGATCTGACTTTTCGCCTTTAATTAAACATGTTAATTTATCACATAAAATTATTTTCTTATCTTTAATTTGAATCGAAGAAACCTGGATTCAACTAATAATGCTTGCAAAACATTTTTTAAATATTATTAGCAAAACCAACATCTAAATGATGATCCATAGCCTGTAATGCATTCTCTATATTAGGAATTTTTGAATTATAATAAGGATCGATTAATCTACGAATTTCTTTTTCATCACAATGTATTTTTCTAGCTAACTGGCTATTATTAAGAT
>PIVX01000051.1 GCA_003353785.1 Gammaproteobacteria bacterium
CGATTACACGCTTAAAGCAGGAAATAGACGAGATATATCAAGGCTTGGTGTATTAGTACCAGTAAAGGAAAATAAATCTGGACTGTTGTTCTCAAATATCTTTGGTTTGTATGATAGCCTTGATGCAGTTGAAAGCTACGATCATTAATTAATAATTTCTTTGTTGTTAAATTGATGGTAGCTCATAGATAAGATAAAATTCTAGATAGTGTCACAATGGTTAATTAATTCCCATTTATTTTTTAATGAAGTCCATTTTCTTAGAACATCAGATATTTGCTTTATATCATTTAAAGGAATATGTTTTTGTGAAGTATGAAATATTTTATTAAATTCCTTAATCAATACATTAAAATGCTGTTGAAGTAATTCTAACATAATAGAATTTTTTTCGTTGTTTTTAGATGACTCCCAACGTCTAGAAAACCCCAAGATTATTCTAATTTCAGCTTTCTGACAAAATTCTGAAATAAATGATTTTTCCCCTGTGTATATAGTAATTAATTTACCTAACAAATAATAAGAAAATTGTTTTATTACAATACGAAGATCTTTTAAAGTATAAAAATATATGCCATCACTTATCTTCATTAGACCCTTTAAGGTATAGTCAAGAGAGAAAATTTTGTCTACCCATAACTGTGATGTTTTGCTAAAAAGCTCTAATGATTCATCTAAATAGCGAATATTAGCTCGTCCCATTAGTAAATTATAATCTGTTACAAGGTTTTGTTTTTTAGCTCTAATTAAATAGGGAGAATCCAACAAACCTTCTAAAGATACTAACATATATGATATCTCTTTATATAAAGGCTCACCCGTAGTATATTTTATTGCAAATTTTTCATCCTGTATCGAAGAAAATAAATCATCGTTAATATAAGCAGGAGGATTTAAAAAAACATCTTTCCTTCCTTGGAAAATGTATGACTCTATTAACTCATCAATACTCATCATTGGATCAAAAGTTATATATGTTAATCTAATCGGAACATTAAGAGATGATAATATTCTAAGTGCAAAAATGTTTTGTTGACTTGTGGTTTTTTTATTAAATCTTTTAAGTATTGTGTCAACGCCTGATTCTATACCAAATAGACAACGCCTTAATCCAGCATTCGATAACGCTTTCCAGAATTTAATACGGTTATTATGGTATTCCCTTGTCTTTTTTGAGTCATATACCTGATCAATTCTAGCAGATAATTCATAAGAAAAATTAAAATCTTTATAAAAACGTGATAATTTATTTTGCAAATATGGTAAATCTGTATCAGTATAATTCCCAATAAACTCTTCATCTACAAAGAATAAAGTTCTAGATTTTATTTGATATCTGTCATAAAGATTTTTGATATGTGGGGTTAATTTCAGCAAATTTTCTATTTTTATACTTGTATCCCAAAATCCCTTATGTTTCCTCGGACAAAATGAACACGCACTATTACAACCTCTAGTAGTTTCAAGAAGCATTACTCCCTTCTGTTGCAAGGTTATAGGCAGTAAATCTAATTCTGGAATTCCCAAAAATGGATTATTATCTGTGCCTTTTGGATTTATGATGATTTTTCCTTGTGCTTTATCGAAGTACACACTGTTACGAATATCAGTTATTGAAATTTTCTTATGCCAATAAAGAATAGTATCCTGTATGGTACTTTCACCATATTTAGTTGCAACAATAATATTGTTATATTTGTTTAGAAGAAATTCTTTATTTAATGCAGCCAGACTTCCTCCAACAATAATTAAAGGCACTGGATTTTGAGACTTAATTATATATTCTATTAAATTTTCTAGGTAGTCCTGCTGCCCAAAGGTAGCCGATATTCCTATTATGTCATCTTTCCTCTTGCTTAATATTTGTTTTAATTCATCTAAGCTAGATAGGTATTGCATATCTGTTAGTTGCACCTCACCAAACATATTTTGTCTTATAGAGCTTGCTAAATCAGATATACCTAAAGGGAATCTAGGCAAAGGGAAAAATTCTCGTTTGTACAACCCCACTATATTTATTTTAGGTCTACTTAGTAAATAAAATCCTGCAGTAGTTAGCTTTATTTCTGAAAGTGAATTTTTTGGATTTTTAATCATTATGTCAGCAGATGAAATTTTCCATACTTTTGATATAGATATGCCCTTTAAAGTGAATACAATTCCATAATGATTTGAAAAGAAAACAAAAACTAGACGGTTTAATATAGAGCCTTTTATAAATATATTTTGTATAGGAACAGCGAATAGCTCTTTCAAAAAATCTATTAATTCATTATTAATTGCAAAACTATCAAATAGAGATAAGTTTTTATTTATGATGTCATGAAGACCATTTTTATTCATTAACTATTATTATAAATTCCCTCAGTATTTCTGTTTCCTGTATTGCAAAGCTTCTAAAGTTGTTACAAAAAAAGGCATTTAAGCTTATATAAATTCTTCATAATTAGTTATTGCACTAAGTTCTATAAGTAAGCACAATGTTTTTGTGTACTATATCTAAAACTAACACGTATAAAATGGCAAATGTAACATTACTAATTAGTAGGTGTTTTAAAAAAGGCAGTCCTAACGTGTAACAATTTATCAATCCAATTGGATCTAAAGAATAAACTTTGTCTAAAGCCCATACACAAAAATTAGTCCAAATCCAAAACATCAAAGCTGTAGTTGCTACATTAAGTAACATGGTTGTAATTTTTCTATCTAGTATTCTATCTCCAAGGTATATAATAGTTAAATTGCCTAAATTTACATATATTGTCCACATACCAAATAAAGGATAATTAAGAAATGTGTGCAGTATAATATCAGAGACAAATGCAGCCGATAAAATGAAGATAATTCCTCTACCAAAAGACATATTTTTACCAATGAGCATTAAAGCCAATGGATAAGGGGTTAAAAGAGGAAAAGATATTAATTTTGCGATAATAAGAAAGCAAAATGATAATAAAATTATATATTTTTTATACATTAGCACATTGATTATTTCTTTCCCGACATTCTAATGTATCATTTAGTTTTGTAATAAATCTTTGCATATTAGGATCTGATACAGAATAAGGGATTTGATCAAACTGAAACCAAGTTATGGAATTAAACTCTGCATCATCAAATGAATATTTTTCTTCAGTATGCCCTTTTAGAACATACCAGAGAGTAACATCAGTGTGTCCTGCTGTTTTACCTACTGTAGTTGCTAAAGTTAAAAATAAAGGGGGTTCTTGCCAAAAAATAGCTTCTATTCCAAGTTCTTCTTGGCATTCCCTTTGAACTGTGATAGCAGGATGTTCATTAATTTCAACATGCCCTCCAGTTGGTAGCAGAAGCATTGCGAGCTTATGATCTACTAGTAAGATTTTTTTTTGAATTTCGTCTAACAAAACAAAATAAGAGACAAGATGTTTGTTAGGTACATCTGGTTTTTTTATCCTAAAGATCTCTTGTCCAGAATCTATCCATTGAATAGTTTCTGTTATGTGTTGTTTCTCTATTTGATCAAAAGGGGTTATAGAAGAAACAGTCTGTTTAATTAATTCTCTCAATGGTAAATTCTTAATATTTGCTAACTCTCATTAAGTTCAGCTACTATACCATAGCATTGTTTAAATACTAAATTTTTTATTCCAATAAAAAAATATTAATTTAATAGTTTAGAAAAAAAAGTTAGTTACAAAAATTATGATATTTATTGAGGTATTATTTGAAGTATATAAAATTAGGTAGAACTGGGATCAATGTTTCTCAATTAGCTATTGGCACATGGTCTATAGGAGGATTAGCATTTAATCTTAATATGGATTCGGGTTGGAATAGTTCTTCAGATAGAGAATCTTTAGAAGGTTTACACCAAGCTTACAATTCTGGAATAAATTTTTTTGATACAGCAGATATATATGGTCATGGACATTCTGAAAGGCTAATTGGAAAATTCATTAAAGAAAAACAAAATAAAGAGATTGTTCTAAGCTCAAAAGTTGGATATTTCAAGGGAACTGCAATACATGCATTTCATCCAAAGCATATGCGTAATCAGTTAGAAACTAGCTTGAGTAATATGAATATAGATTGTTTAGATATATATAGTTTTCATAATACTAATTTTGGAGAAAATTCAGAATATCAAGATGATGCAATAGCAGAGATGTATAAATTTAAAGATGAAGGAAAAATAAGATTTATCGGATTAAGGCTTGGTCATATTTATACTCCTAAAAGAAAATCTTCAACTTTTGAAGATCAGTTAAATAAAGATAAAAAGTTACTAAAAATTATTTCACCCGACATTGTTCAATTAAAAAATAATCTCCTTGAAACAAAATGGCCAACTTGGGTTTTTGATCTTTTTGAAAAAGAAAATATAGGAGTGGTTTTTAATAAACCTTTTGCACAAGGGTTATTACTAAATAAATATTCCCCAAATGAACTACCTATATTCCCAGCAGGAGATCATAGAAGGCGCAAACCTGAATTTAAGCAAGAATACTTAGCCCGTCTCCATAAGGTACTTAATAATATTTCTGATAGGTTTAAATTGTCAAACAACAATCTTATTTCCCTTTGTTTTCAAGCATGCTTTACTAACTACCCTAAAGCATGCATAGTTTTTGGTTTCAAAGATAAAAACCAAGTTAAAATGAATATCGACAGTTGGAATAAAAACATTCCTATAGAAGTTATTGAGTTTGCTAAACAAGAATTACAACATGTATGAAATGCCACTTAATATAAAGTGGTTAATTTGGCAGAATCTAAGTCCAAGTGCGAATCCAGTATAAAATAGGGACACGGCAGAATCTAAGTCCAAGTGCGAATCCAGTATAAAATAGGGACAGGGCAGAATCTAAATCCAAGTGCGAAACCAGTATAAAATAGGGACACCTATACATCAAGGAGAATCGCACAATGGGAATGAAATACAGACATATGACTTGGGAAGATCGAATGATGCTTCAGCATTTATTAGATCTACAAACAAGTAAAGAAAAGATAGCAAAGTTAATGGGTTTTAGCCTGTCAACAATCTACCGAGAAATCAAAAGAAACAAAAGAGTAATAACAATCCCGCCAGCACATTATTATTGGTGCTATAGATATGATAGCTTTTTTGCTCAAAGCAAATCAGAAGAAAGAAGATATGTAAAACCCGACAAATTAGATGTTGATACAAAGCTAAGGGGCTATGTTCTAAAAAAGTTGAAAATAGGGTGGTCGCCAAAGCAGATAGAAGGCCGACTAAAGCTAGAAGAAGATATGCCAAACAAGGTGACTCATGAAACTATATATCAGTATATCTATAAGAATTGGAAGCTGAAATATACTTTTAGTAAGTATTTACGCAGAAAGAGAGTAGATAGAATCCCTAGACATAAGAGACGTAGACGCGTTATTCCTGAAGAACTGCTAATAAAACATAGACCAGGAGAAATAGACACAAGAGAGTCATTTGGCCACTGGGAATGTGATTTGATGATATTTAAGAGAGGAATAAGGACTAATTTAATAACCCTGAGAGAAAGAAAGACACGTTATTTAATAACTATAAAGAATAACAACAAGAAGGCTTATGATACAGCGGTTAATATAATAGATAAGTTAAGACAATTTAGCTCTCATGTTAAATCAATAACATTCGACCAAGGAAGTGAGTTCTTACAGTATAAATGGATAACTCAGAAACTAGGAACAGACGTATATTTTTGTAATCCAGCATCACCACACCAGAAGGGTAGTATAGAGAATGTAAATGGTGTTATTAGAGTATTACTTCCTAGAAGCGTCAACATAGGCTTAATAAGTCAAAATAAGATAGATACCATAGCAAAAAACATAAATAACAGGCCAATGAAATGTCATGGTTATTTAACATCGGAAGAAGTGTTTAATGAAGCAATTAGCTTATAAAACATAGAAATAACAATGTACTATAATATATAGTATATACAAAAAATATAGAAAGGGAGTAAATTATGGAAAAAGGATCTGAGGAAAATTATGATGAAATTATATTGGAAAAATTTCTTCACGATACCATAAAAATTCTGAAAGAGATGGTGGATGAAATTAATTTATTTCCTAGTAAAGAAAATCCAGAATTTAAAGAACTACATCATTTTCATGAGTTATCTAAAGATATATTGAATAAATTAGAGAGTGATTTTTTTAAACAACCACTACTACCCAGTAATAAAGAAGACAGATTAAAGCTAGAACAGGTAGGTTTATCTGGGGAACAATTAGACATTAAAATAACAGCCTTTAATTTCTTTTATGAGAAAAGAAATAAATATATGAAAGAAGCATTAGAGTTAGCTAATATTATTCTAGGAAGCTTAGGTACTGTTTGTCCTCCTGCTCATGCTCTGAAAGAATTAAAAGAGTTCTTTGAATTTTTTTGGAAAATAAAAAACAAATACTGGGCTTAAGTTGGAACTTATAGAGATAAAATACAGAATATTTTAGTGTACAAAAATAGCTAAAAGCCCAAGTAGCTTACTGGCAATAAAGCCATTAAAATGGATTAGGACTTTAAAAGAGTACTAGACTTATCCACAAGAAAAGAGTATGTTAGCTCATATAATCAAAAAGCTAGAGGGCAGATTTTCGCGCTTCCACCCAGATTCCCCAATTCATGAGTTACTTCCAGTAATTTTCAATACTGGCAATCAGTTGAATGTAAGAGAAATTCAAACAAAAATGAGATATCACAATTCATGAAAAGAAATTAAAATATCATTCACATCTATATCGTCAGAATAGTCAACTTTAAATTTTCTATTAGGGTATTCCAATGAAAGTTTTTGCCCCCAAATCATAGAAATTTTTTTACCAAGCTCACAACACAAAGCAAAATCCATATCTTGAAATATACCATCCAAATTAATAATGTTCATCCATGTTTCTAATTCAGCTGTGTCTTTTATGTTGGTGTTGTTCTTAAGCTCATGGTATTTATTTTCACTAAAAATTTCATTTAAAAATATAGAGCCATTATGTTCAATAAATCTAGGGTAAAATAGTTCTGAAATTGCAATAATAATAGAATTAACTTCTTCTACATTTCCAGTTAAATTCTGTAATGTTGCAGAGATATAATCATAAATATCAAATTCATGGTCAGAATTTTCCCACTTTTCAAAATTAGTTAAATGCTTTGTTAGTTCTGCTCTATCCATAATTACTTAGGTATCTCACTTAGGTTGGGCTTTCTTATTCTTGTTCCTATAAAATTTGTATTATCTTCTAGCCTGGTATTTGTAATGGTTTCTTTCACGGTTGGTCTCTCCATACCACCATGAGGTTTACCCGAACCCCTATATTGCTTCCAATGTCCATCACCGTAATGAGTTGTATATTGTCCATCTTTCCCCGATTTCTCAATAATTGTATGCGCTTTTCCCTCAGCTTCTTTTAATGGTTGAGGCGGTTTATTTTTTTGTTTTTTAACACCATTACTCCCACCTAAAAGCTTACTCCCCCCACCACTCTTGCCACTAAAAGCAAGATTTGAATTATTATTCCCCTTAGCAACAGTCTTAGCACTAGCTCTCGATAACTGGTTCCTAACTTTAACCAGATGCTTTATCTTCGCAAGAGGAAGAAGCAACCCTGCTGCAACTAATGACCTATTAATCTCCTCACGGGTTATGATATCACGTCCAGTTATTAATTCAGCTAATGATTTTAGCTGACCAACTCCTGGGATGAAATCCAATCCTACAGATGTCAATGTTCTAATACTTTCTAAATATGTATTAGCAAATGAAAAGTCTATATTATCCCCGGTCTCAGATATTGTTGCAAGGCTCTGGGAGAAATTTTCTTTTGCTATTTCTGCTTTCATCCTAACAACATTCTTAGCCCAAGCAGCTCTTCCATCAGCAGTGGAAGAATCTTTACTTCTAACTATTGCAGCCTCTAACTTACCTTGCAAATCATTTGTATTTGAACAAGACAGCCACTTGTTCCATGCTGCTGCATCTCTTTCGGCTGCCTGGGTTTTTTGATTGTGATTATCAAGTTGCTCCTTCTGAGCTGCTGCTGTTTTAACCCAAGCATCTCTCACCTCAGCAGTTGCAGCATTTTGACTCCTAACTACCGCTGCCTCATATAGTCCTTTTAAATCATTTGTCTTTGCACAAGCCAGCCACTTGTTCCATGCGGCTGAATCTCTTTCGGCTGCCTGGGCTGTTGGTGACTGGTTAGTAATTTGTAGCTGGATTTTATTAGCAGTCCTAGCCCAAAATTCTTTCTTTGAAGCAGTGAACGTATTTTTACTTCTTATGCGGGCTGCCTCTAGCATCCCATGAATATCACCTCTCTTTTGACAAGCCAGCCACTTATTCGCCGCTGCTGCATCTCTTTCGGCTGCTTGAACTTGGTTATCAAACTGCACCTTCTGAGTTACCGCTGTTTTAGACCAAGCAGCTCTTAGTTCAGCAGTGGCAGCATCTTGACTCCTAACTACCGCTGCCTCATATAGTCCTTTTAAATCATTTGTCTTTGCACAAGCTTGCCACTTACTCCATGCAGCTGAATCTCTTTCGGCTGCTTGATTTTGTTTATTAAGTTGTAGCTGGACATTATCAGCATTCTGAGCCCAAGTATTTCTTATGTCAGGCAAATCTTCATATTGAGCCTTGGTTATAGCTGCTTCTAACATACCCTTTAAATCACCGGTCTTGTTACAATGCTGCCACTTCTCCCAAGCATTTTTGTTTATATTAAAGCGTTTATCTATTATTCCTTCCGCCCACTCGTCAGCACGGATCATATATTCAACATCAAGATCACTATCATTCATTCTGGATAAGTATTTTTGATGTTTGAACATCTCAATATTAGCTAACTCACTTAAACTTAATGCCACACCTTTATGGTCTACTGCTTTAGCATAATCTCCGTCCCATGAATTATTGTTACGATAACGGTTCTTAGTGCCAGATTTATGATTCATGTGCCAGCCACCTTTGTGGCCTCTGCTGCTTCTAGAAGAGTTAGAGTTATTACTGTTACTTTTTGAAGAACTACAAGTAACAGAGCCACCAGTACAATTAAAACGGAAAGTGATTTTTCCACGACCTTTCATCCAACCCAAGGTATCAACGCTATAACCTACGACATTGCCTGATTCATATAACGTACCAATGTTAAACCGACTATTTTTAACCAGTCTAACTAATTGTCTTTGACTTAAGTTATCTGGTATTCCTTTAATATCATGAAAAGCTATCTTGCCAGAGCCATTATCCCCAACTAATCTAGCATCGTACCTAGATTCAAATATTATTC
>PIVX01000726.1 GCA_003353785.1 Gammaproteobacteria bacterium
AGCAGTGGCTAAACAGTAAATATATTGTTTGCCTATTTGTTTTTTCAGAGAAAAACAGTGGAAGTGGATATTGTTTTTTTGATAGCAAAACATGGTGTACCCAAAAATGTTTTGATATGGATTACAGCTTGCAGCCACTCCAACCGATATCATCATCGTGTTTAATTAGATGATATTTTTGTTTTTTAACAATTATTATCCGGCAATGTTGTGTTACAATAGACACATCTAAATGCAAATATATTTAAATAGTGTTGAACTTAAAAAAACTCACTTCAACATCTTTCCTTCAGCCCTTACACATTTCGAGGACTACAAATAGGGTTTTTGCTTTTAGTTCATTTCTTCAATCAACATTTAAATTTTCTATTTTCACTAACATTTGAGTGCTTCACTTTGTAACTAAGTATGCTGACCATGGGCAATAAATCTTTGGCAAAATCCCCCAGATGGTCGAATCGATTGTGTTTTCATTGTAGAGGCACATTCCATCCATCATCCATCACAATTAAATGTAATTGGATGCAGTTTATTGGTGAATATTGTTT
>PIVX01000727.1 GCA_003353785.1 Gammaproteobacteria bacterium
TATTTGATCATATCATATATAGATATGACCAAATTTATATGTACTGATATATGTAGTCATGTGATCATATCATATATAGATATGACCAAATTTCTATGTACACATATATGTAGTCATGTGATCATATATATAGATATGATCAAAATTTCTATGTACACATATGTAGTCATGTGATCATATATAGATATATATGATCAAATTTCTATGTACGGATATATGTAGTCATGTGATCATATATATATATATGATCTAAATTTCTATGTACGGATATACGTAGTCATGTGATCATATATAGATATGACCAAATTTATATGTACACATATATGTAGTCATGTGATCATATCATATATATATGATCAAAATTCCTATGTACACATATATGTAGTCATGTGATCATATCATATATAGATATGACCAAATTTCTATGTACACATATATGTAGTCATGTGATCATATCATATATAGATATGACCAAATTTCTATGTACTGATATATGTAGTCATGTGATCATAGAATATATAGATATGACCAACTTTCTCTATTCACAT
>PIVX01000728.1 GCA_003353785.1 Gammaproteobacteria bacterium
GCATGAAAACCAAATCGTCGAACAAATGGAACGATCCAAACTTAGATTGGAAATCCATGCCGATTTTGACTATGATGTATTAAAAAGATCTGACGAAGACGTACAAATTTATTATAGACAACATAATCGCAGAGAATTAGACAGAATATATGATATATACCATGAATTAAATTATAAAACAATTATTAATGGATTCGGATTGCAAAAATTCGATTTTTTGAGAATGGACAAATTAACGCGGCAAAAACAAATGACAATGTACTTAGAATCAGCAATGTATCTCCATTTCTTCTTAACATTAATTTATGTATTCAAAGCAAGAGTAACCCCGGATGACCAAGTCGACGCTATTAATATATCGACACAAGAATTTGTGCAAATTTTCTTCAATTATGTGAGAATCAAAGGCACGACGGCCGCGAATAATATAAGAATTACGGGATTGATTAATAATTTCTCCCGATCTGCCATTGGTAAAGCCCAACCATTATGTATTTCAAGCATTATCTTTGCATACCTCAATCCCGATGATATTGATGTACCATTAT
>PIVX01000117.1 GCA_003353785.1 Gammaproteobacteria bacterium
ACCATTGAACAGAAACCAACTACCATCAAAGGAAATAAACAATATGCAGCTAACCAGTTAGAAGATTTAACTAATTGCAGAAAATCTATTAATGTCGATAGTTCATAGCCTTTTGCTTTTAACAGCATAAAGCCAAAAAGAGTAAGTAAAAAAAGAACTAATACATGTCTTGTGCCATAAATTAACCCTTTCCAAGAAACATCAGGATTTTGAGTAGCTGTTATTCTTTGCCAATTAGCTACTTGGGCAAATGGAGTCAATAAATTAATAACAGCAACCCATACCATAAAAGTTGTTACTTCAGTCATACTATTCATTGGAGTTAGTATACTTTGTGTAATAATACTTGTAGTCGCATGATTAATAGTGGGAGCAAGCAAAGCATAGACCGTTATTAAACTTGTAGCTAACATCATCAAAGTTAATTGCCACTTATCAGTTTTAACTAATGCTTTATAACCACCTAGTCTTACATATAACAACACTACTATTCCGATACACAAAAAAGATAATGTTTGATAAATAATATGCTCGGGCAAGAAAAAGGTTAATACTGTAGAGCCTATATATAATTCAATGAACACTAGCATAACATAGCTAGTCAACGTCATTACCGTTATGAGTCTTGCGACTATCTTACTCGGAAAAAATTTATAACATAAATCTGATACAGTACGACAATCATTAACATCTACATTAGATTGCTTGATTAATGCTATAAAAAGATAATGCCCCAATAAATAAGTTACAGGACAAATCAACATGAATATTGCATAGTCTTGACAGCTTGCAAATAAAAACATTGTATTAACAGCCAATGAAAAACTACTAGCAGCAAAGGTATTACTAAATTGTGACTTGCTAAGGCTTCGATCAGCTAGCATAAAACCATCAAAAGTTAGTTTTTCTCTATTAATGCCTCTGGCATATAGGTAAAATATAACACTAGATAAAAATATCCCTATTAGAGCAATTCCTTCTGGCATCTTGCTTCCTTAATTAGTAATTTCCATGATTTGAGATTTTGTATTAACTCTAAGCTTATTTTTTATATTAACAAAAAATGATTCTACTGTTCTTCTAGACAATCCTAAAATTTCTCCTGTTTCTTTAGCAGTCTTGCCATACTCTAACATCTTAATACATTGCCACTCACGTCTGCTTATATTAACATTTGGTTCCAGAACACCAACTTGTTGTAATAACATATTTAATTTTTCTCGTTCAGTTAGATCTACATTGTCATTCGTTGTAAAGTAGTTTGTGCTTCTCTCAGCTAGATTAAATTTTCGTTCTCTTTGATAATCAAAAATTGCCTTATTTTCACTCTTAAAGAATTTTAATAATTTTTTAACCGTAGTTAAATTTTGTATTAGCTTTTCATAAATATTAGGAGAATCAGAAACGAATCCATACATAAGTTGAGTATCATTATCAATTATCTCTCTGCAAGAGAACCATGATATTTTAAAACCCTCAGTAAATATTTTAGAATTTTCATGTCCAAAGTGAGAAGAACCTGTAGTTATTTCATTTTTGGGATTTTTATAAAAAGACCATTCGGGAACATGATCGTACCACTTCTTTGTTAGATTCTGCTCTCCAATGTCTGGTGCATTAGCTGCAATAAATGCACTTCCATCTCTGGATAATTCAATCATCACACACTGTCTCACTTCACCAAGAAGTGGCCTTGCTTTTTCACACCAGCTATCAAAAACTTTTGTATGTTTTGTATAGCCACTCATCAAGTCATCTTCAAAATTACTCATTTCTTGCTCCTATTTCCATGAAATGGAATTTCAATATACTCCAAGTTCATAATATCAGCAATGATAATATACGGAAAAATTACCTAATTTAGGCAAGTCGTTGAGTTAAATGGAATAATTAATTTTAAAAAAATGGCTATTTTTTAGCTATAGAATGATTTTTTTTCAATTGATAAATTTTTGGAAACCAAAATACAGTAATACTTACTTGGGTTTAGGATTCCAAAAAATCTGATATATGTTTTGAGTGAAGTTGTTTTGCAATAACAAAAATTCATTCTGAACAATTAGCTATATAAAATACCGTATATTTTACTTAGTTTTGTTTGTCTGCTATAGTTAATCTACCCCATGGATGATGAATTAAGCAAGGATGCTTTTCGTTAATGTTTTGGCAGTGCCTACAAGAAGTTATCAGTGTATGTGCTGAACTATAATTCTGAGTATTGACTGAGAAACAAGCAATGAATTACTACAGTT
>PIVX01000729.1 GCA_003353785.1 Gammaproteobacteria bacterium
CCGCAACCTAATCCGCAAGAGGTCGGACCTAGTCCGCAACCTAATCCGCAAGAGGTCGGACCTAGTCCGCAACCTCAAACCATGACTGGCTCGAGTCAAATTCAAACAGCGGTTCCTAGTCCACAAGTTCAAATCATGACTGGGTCGAGTCAAATTCAATCCGCGGCAACTAGTCAGCTAGAGGTCGTTTATCCGCCTCCTACGTATTCCGCGGTTCCCTTTCCGCAGGTGACAGTATTTCCGCCACCAGTGACACCCAATGTTATGCAAACACCCGAGTACATTGCATTACAACAGCAATATCAGTTGATTAGCGATCAAAATCAGCAATTGGCGCTGGATATGGTGGCTATGCGAAGGGAAATGCAAAATATGCGTTTGCCTGGCACACGATCTGTACCTTTACCACCAGTACATACTCTAACAGTGCCAGTACCCATTCCAACGGTACCTGCGGCACATGTACATCATGGTACACTCCCGAAAATGCCAAAACTCACAATTGAGACATTTACGGGAGAGGAGATCGTGAAATGGCCCCAATT
>PIVX01000730.1 GCA_003353785.1 Gammaproteobacteria bacterium
TTGTGGTGTAATAAGTAAGCAATTCTTTGAAGCAACTCCCCGTTTTGGATGATGATATGTGGAATGATGTAAATTCCATCCATTTTGTTGAAATATTAATTGATTATTTCTTATAAATATTGGTATTGAATCATATGGATTGATTATTACAAATTGTTTAAAAATTGATGATAATATTACTGATTTATTGATTATTTGTATTCCATTCAAGATTTCACACAAAAACATATCATTTAAATAGATTGATTTTAGCCATCCTTGTTTTGATGATTTAATATTATAAATTAATATTTGTGTTAATTTGCGTCTAAATATTTTAAATAATTTTGTAAAATTTACTGTTTCCGAATTTGTATTCTCAGTCATAATAAAAAATAATGGTTTTAATAATTTATATCCAAATCTACTCTTTTTCTCACCTTCTTTATGTCGATTCATATAACGCATATTTAACTCAATTTTCTGAATATTATTGACAAAATTTGCAAAAAAATTACAAATATAAAGAGGAATATCTGATGCTTTTTGCATTGATTCATCCTCA
>PIVX01000731.1 GCA_003353785.1 Gammaproteobacteria bacterium
CCAGTTGTTTAACTCGAAGTGTGCACATCGATTTAAATTTTGGATCGGCCTTATCATCTTCCGAAAAGTATTGATGAACTTTTCTGGAGCGTAAAAGGGATATTTCAAAACATAGAAACCATTGAGGAATGGTTATAGTGTGTGTTCTGACTAATTGAGTATGAATTTGTAAATGAGGCCGGTCAACTGCCAAAGCTAGTTCAGACCATTGTTTCTCTCGATTTACTAATTGCTGAAGGAATGTTACTCGAGGTAAACATTCGACTGGGCCCGATCCAATATAGGATACAAGGGGACAGCTTCGAACTGCTTTGTCAGGAATAAGAAAAACAGGATTCGAAGTAGGATCATAAGAATCGAATTTTTCCTTTGACGCGACAGGAAATACTCTTGTCATAGTCAGGGGATAAGTAGCGATCTTATCATATAGTGGCAATCTAGCCGTTCCTATGGACTTACTAGTAATTGGATATTGTAGGACTAATTGACAAGTATATGCTCGAAGCATTTTTAGTCCTTTAGTCCAAGTTTCGATTGTCTTCT
>PIVX01000732.1 GCA_003353785.1 Gammaproteobacteria bacterium
TAATGGAATCAAATAACAAACAAAAAGAGCCAGAAGACGATAATGTCTCTGAGCCCCAGACTAATGTCAGCCATATGTCAGAGGAGCTTAGGCCTTCTGTCTCTGATTTGGAGATAAAACCCGAATCGGAAGGAACAAACCCTATAAATTCGGAGACATTCGAGGAAATAGATCACCTTGAACCCGAAGAACCAATGCAAATAGGTTCTCCCTCAGCAGAAGAAATGCACGCAGCACGACAAGCGCAGTTAGCACTTTCTGGCGCTGATGAGGATGACTATGATAACATAGCCGAAGAAGATCATTATAATAGTGATCCTGAACAAAAAGATGAGCCTTCATCATCACAGAGAGTTATTACCTCTGAACCAATATATGATGTGCCTACTCAGGAACCTTCGCCTTTTATTCTGAGTGCTTGTCCAGAAGAGAATGGTGGCTCTATATCAGGAGACCTTTCCTCTTCTTATGAAAGTCTAGATTCAGATTCAAATTCAGATTCCGAAGTTGACTCTGGAACTTATAAATCTTTCCTTACTGAC
>PIVX01000733.1 GCA_003353785.1 Gammaproteobacteria bacterium
TCGCAACAAAGAGCTGGTGATTTGACAAACTCAAGAATGATAGATAATGATGATATTTTTGATTAATAAAATAGATTTTGTTTTTTTTAGATGGTTTCTTATTCTATTTAAATATTACAGTCCACAAATTATCAAATGCAACATCGCCAGCTGTCGTTAGCAAAAACAGTTTTTGAAAAAGCTTAAGGTTAGCAAATGTTACAGACAATGACATTCTTCTCATTTTTTGAGTGGAAATTCATATGAAACCGATTCAAAGCAATCTAAAAATCGCACACACATAGCTCAAGCAGAGCACTGGATAGAAAAAGTGAAAAAAAGGAAAGATATGGATGAATATGATGATGAGTTAGTGCATGACTCTTTTTTTAATAATATTAATAGAAACGAAAATAAATGTTTTTTGGCGTGTGCAAGGATAGATATCTGACAGTTAACTGTCAGATCAACAAAAACAAACACTAAAAATAAATTATAATTATAGTAATGATGGGCATAAACTAGCTCATCATCATATTCATTTTTTTCAATTTTTTCCAAA
>PIVX01000015.1 GCA_003353785.1 Gammaproteobacteria bacterium
GCAATAGTACTCTATCTTCACTACTCATATGTTTATATTTCATTCCCATTGTACGATTCTCCGTTATCCATAGGTGTTCCTATTTTATACGTTTTCGCACTTGGGGTTAGATTCTGCCTTGGTGGAGACCTGAATTCAACTGATAAGTGCAACACCATCTTTAAAAAATTTTATTTCTCATTATCTTTAGTTTTATACTGTCCCTCTAATTTCATATTGCTTTTATTATTTTTATATCCTTTAGAGAAACCTAATATATTTTAGACATTTCTTTCGGAGTTACATTAAGAGATTGTGCCGCTGATAAAGAATCTACAAGACTCTCTATAGAATCAATATCTTCTTTGCTATATGCTTTTTTTGTTTTGTTATCAATAATTCTTTTAGCAAATGCCATTCCTTCATTGTAATCTTTCTTGCTTTTATCTTGAGGCTTAGTGTCCGCGGTATGAGCCATTTTTGTATGGTCTGCATTTAGTTCGCTACTATGTTCAAGCTTAGGATCTACAGTAAATTGTATTCCTTGCATATGAACTTTGCTTTTTTCTTGCAGCTTATAAATCTTGCTTAGTTTTTCTAGAGTAGTCTTCCCCTTAAAAAATTTTTTGCTATTATGACGATTTTCAAAGCGTAATATAAAGTCGTCTCTTGTCGTTTGATTTATAGCTGCTAACTGATGCCAAGCAGCGTACGCAGTGATTAGAGCTGAGAAACATATAACAATTTCATAATGCATATCAATATAGAATTCATATCTTACAATCCTTATTCTTTTTATTCAAATTTGTATTTGCATGAAACACTTCATTAGGAGTTCTATACCCTAAAGTCTTTCTAGGTCTATTATTTAGTTTATCCATAATAAAACTGAGTCTGTCATTATCCACATCCTCAAATGAACACCCTTTCTTTAAATACTGTCTTACTAAACCGTTTGTATTCTCATTTAAACCACGTTCCCATGATGAATAAGGGTGAGCAAAGTAAAAATCGGTATTCAATTCTTTGCTAATATTCTCATGATAAGCAAACTCAGAGCCATTATCTCCAGTTATAGTAAGTACATTGTCTGAACCCGATATACTATATTATTTAGTTTTGACAAGATCACTAAAAGTCTTGATGCTCTTCTTGTCTTTACGTGCTACATACTCTGGATGTTTATTATAACTAGACACTGATTCTAAATATCTATCTGAACTATATATAGATGTTTTTTTCTTCACAATGACCTCTTCTGTAAGAGACAATTGTTTAAAGAAATCATAAGTTTTTATTGTTTTTTTCCCATCTCTAAATGTAGTTCTTAGCTGTTTCTGTTCACCAATAGGAACAGCTCTGATCAACTTATCTTTCTTAAGATTCTCTATATAAGAATGCTCAATTCCAAAATTAACAGATTTTTTCTGTAGAGCATTAATACCAGCATTACTTAGAATATGTTTAGTTTTAACATCTGGATGTAATTCCACATCTGCAGTTTTTTTAGAAATACGTTCTTTAAATGTTATTCCATTCACAGGTTGTCCAAATGTATTTAGAAAAGCCTCTTCTTCAGTCATATTGGCAGATTTTAACTTCTTTTTTATCTCTTCATCTAAATACTTGCCAGCAGTTTTATTATTATAAGTTAATTCATACACGTAACTTTGTGATTTTAGTTTATCTATCATTTTGGCTGATGTTCTTGCTTTTTCTTGATATTTTATAATTTCATGCTCAACTGCTAAAGATACTGGCCCAAGCTTATCTCCAATAAACTCATATTGATCACTACCATTGATGGTTTTAAATGTTATAGCATCGGAGGATGAAGATAGTTTTTTCCAAGTATCTTTAATATCCGCAGCTTTTTTATCTTTAAGATCAACACCAAAAATTGTTTTACCTTTTAGTATGTCATTTTTCATTATTTTAGCCACATAGGTATTTTTAGAAGTTATTTTTGGAGGTTTTGGAGTTTTAGGCTTTGTGAATACTTTACTACTAAATTGGGTTGATATATCTTTATTAACACTTTTTATTTGCTTACCAAAAATTGTACTATACATTTTACTTGAATTACTTTCTGCTTGTGATTCAGTGTAAACATTAACAATTTGCTTTCTAATTGTTTGTCTTCTAGCAAGTGTATCATTCCCGCCTGCTAGGATTTTTTTATGTGCTTTAAAATCACCAGCTTCGAACTTCTTAGCTTTAATATTTAAATTATCTATATGATCTGAATATTCGTTAGCAAAAGTTTTATCAAACAAAATTTTCTTTGGCAATCTTTGAGGGTGATATTCTTCATCAGGTAAACTTGCAAATTCTTTGACAATTTTAAATTTGGACTGAGCATTTAAGAAAGCTTCAGCTTTCTCCTCATATTTACTTTGAATTTCATTCATTTCCTTCTTGAATTTTTTCTTTATTTTAGTTTTTTCTTTATTTGCTTTAGTATATAGTTTATCTATCTTTCCTTGAGCAGTTTCTTTATTAATTTTACCTTCAAATTTTGTATGCCAATCATTAATTTTCTTAGTATACGAAGTTTTAACTTTATCGTACTCTACTTGTGATTCATTTTTATAATCATCTATAAATTTTTGCTTCTTCTTGATGTAGTCACTATTGGATAAATCATTATATTCTTTTTTATGTTTGTTTTTTATTTCAGTAGTAGTTTTTGATATTTTCTTATCAAAATCATCTACACTCATAGTTTCTTGATCTAGTGCATTCTCTGTGATATCAAATAAAGACGTCATAAATGAATTCACTTTCTTATTAGCTTCTTTTCTACTCTTTAAATAAAGCTTATGTGCAGCTTTATTTTTCTTAGCATCATTGGCGTTAATGATCCCTTTTGTAGAAACATTAACGACTCCTAGTGGCTCTGCCACATCCGTTATCTTTGGATTATAGACATATTTTGCATCATTACGCATTTTCGTAGTATGAGTAGAGCTACCTGAATCAATTCTAGTAGTATTCCCCGCCAACATAGTTCCAGGTGGTGCTCCTAATGATGGTGGTGGTGGTAGTGTTCCATTAATTGGTGGTGGTAGTGCTCCATTAATTGGTGGTGGTGGTGCTGCTCCATTAATTGGTGGTGGTGCTCCATTAATTGGTGGTGGCGCTCCATTAATTGGTGGTGGCGCTCCATTAATTGGTGGTGGCGCTCCATTAATTGGTGGTGGCGCTCCATTAATTGGTGGCTGCGGTATATTTGTCCCCTTATTATTTTCCTTCGCTTTTTTCTCTGCTTCCTTTCTTAAACGTTCTTCTTCTCTAGCTTTTTTCTCTGCTGCTTTAGCTTTCTCTTCTTCTTTGCTTTTTGCTTTCTCTGCTTCCTTTCTTAAACGTGCTTCTTCTCTAGCTTTTTCCTCTGCTTCTTCTCTTCTTTTCTTCTCTAATTCAGCAGTTTCTTTTAACTCCTTAATTTCTTCTTTATTAGATAAAATTAAGTTTAGATAATTAGCTTTGACATTATGCTTATGCAAGACTATTTTTTTAGCTAGAGCAGAGTTTTTTCCCACAATATTTTGCGTTAAACTTAATTTACTTAGTTCATTGGAGGTTAATTCATTTGATTTAAAATTTGTTGAATTATTCTCTTTTTTTAACTTAACAATGTCATTAAGTTTAATGTTCATTGCAGATAGTTCATCAATAAGTGTATCAACATCTGGTGCAATGGAAGACCCTTGTGCAATAATTATATCATCAGGGCCTGTTTTTATAATAAAAGCTTGTCTTTCATCATATAGACTATCTACAAGTGTTTCTTCTTCTTTGTAGCAAGAGTTTATAATATCTATATCACGTACTGGAAGATTAGTCATTTTAACGTGAGTCCAGTCTTGACTTGCTTTTCCATTACCTAAAGCCCAACTAAGCCTTATACCAACGTAACTAACAAACCTTCTATTATTATCATAATTCATTTCCCCTTCTAAAATTAACCAATGCAATAGATTGATATTACTACGGAATCTTCCTCCTATCGTAGATTTTAATTTCTTTCCACTAAAATGATAATATGCTACAAATAATTCTACTTTAGATAAACTACGAGGTGAGCCTCCTAACTCTATATCAAAGCCTGGAACTCCCTGCTCTAGAAGTTTATTATGTTTTATTGTAAGTTGAGTATTGTTTAGATGACTATTATAACGGGCTCTATAAGAATTATAATTATTCAACTCATACTGTCTTTTGGTTGGAATATACCCATTTACTCGGATCTCTAAATTTTTTGAAAAAGCTTCAAGACCTATTGTTATCTGGCTTAATAGGTTACTATTTTCTGTAGAGCGTAAATCATAAAATACATATTCTCCTAATATCCACTCTGGACTTATAAATGAACGATAACCTATTCCTAAATTCCCTTCTACATGCTTAGCACTATCTTTCATCCCTATCAAAGTTAAATAGGTAATATAACTATCTACCACTTGAAAAACAGGTAGAACAAAACCTAATCTTGCTATATTACGCTTAGATGATTTTTTACTGCTATATCCTATTTTTCCAGTCATCTCAATTCTAGTCTTATAGCGATGACTGTCATTACCATATGACAAAGACATCGGCAATAATAGGAAAATGGAAAAAACGGATATTAATTTTGATATTCTAGTTTTCAAAGATGACCCACGCAAAAATAATTTAAATTCTTCCGTGAAATGTATCCCTAAACCAACATTTAGTAAGATATTTGTACAATTATGCCATAACTATTGATGTTTGTCAATTTTTATACTTTTATAAGCTATAAATGTACTTGAAGACAAATAAATAACGTATTTTTACTGTGGTTTACAATTTAAAAACATATAAAATATAGACAACTGTAAGCCTATGATAAATAATACAAAAACCTCGCAGATGACTTTTGACCGATTTCATAAATAGTTGATAAAAAAGTCTTTTTCCCATGAGATTTTTAACAATTTTAATATGTTCAATTTTAATGAATGGGTACATCAAAGCTCAAATATATCTTGGTCATTGCTATTATCATGGAAACGGTGTTATAGAAAATAAAGAAAAAGCTGCACGCTTTTATCAAATGGCTGCTAATCAAGATAATATATGGGGGCATATTTTCTATCTGAATACTATAATGAGTATAAAAGTGATATAAATAAAGTAATAAAACTTTATAAGAAACGTGCTAAAAAAAATTACGTTTCATCTATATTTTAAAGGACATCTCAATTAATTATTATGATTATATGAACTGCCCTCACTGTGAATCAAAGTTGTGATTTAACCGATAGATTAACTTAAGATAATATCTATTTATGATAAGAATAATGATTTTTATCGTAATAGGAATTTACTTGAGAGAGAATATGATGGATGTATGGGATGGCAGAAATGTAGAGGATACGGCAAAAGGAATAACTCAGAACTTGCCATCCAGAGGTACAAAAAAATCTTAGGTAATAAATTACGTTCTATCGATTTTGATAACCAAAAAATAGAATCTCTCATCGGTTGTAGTATTCTTAACAAGATGACCACTATCTCTGATGAACAGAGCCGTTTGAAAATTTAAATTTAACAGTTAGAACAAAATTCAGATAGTTAAGCAACAGTGCCATTTTATACTGGTTTCGTACTTGGATTTAGATTCTGCCCAATTATCAGTACTATAATGATGGGTTATATTTATTCCTGTTTTTACTTGATTATTCAGGACATGCAATAATAGCACACTAGTTATATGAACTAATTTTCAGGCAAAGAATGAAAAAAATGTTATTTTTAGTGCTAATTTCTATAAGTATATCAAGTTTTTCATCCAATCTAGTATTTTGGAATAATTTTAATAGAAATCTTAAAATAAAGTATTATTTTAGTCATAATGATTTTCAAAAGAGTACTCACCTTGTTTACCATGGCAAATGGAATTATAAATATAAAAATTATATATTTGATAAAACGGCATAACCTCATGAAGTAATTGAATTGTTAGATAGTGATGTCACAGAAAAAATGGTAATACCAAATAAAAAACACCCTGTTAAAATAAAGATTGTTTCTATAGAAATAGGTAAACCTTTGTGAAAAACTATGGCAGAAGAATTAATTTATTTCTACTCAGATGAATATATAAAAAGTGTTAATTCGTCAAATATAATATCATATAATCAAGAATTTTATTTTTGTTTTACAAGTAGCGCCTTAGTTGAATTAGACGCTATTGTTTTTAATGGAAAGTATTTAAGAAAAAAAATTGCTAAATATAATACAGGCTCTGAATTACCATTGCCAACTAAATATATTAATTTATACTGCAGAAGTTCTTACGATAATTATTCAAAATCAAACCAAAATAAATTTAATACTAAAGTCTATAATATACTACCAATAAGTTTGTAATCTAGAGCTATTTGCAACATATATTTCCATGTTTGTTAATTTGTCTGCTTACTTTATTTCAGGAAAACCAATTGAATCCAACCTCATTTAATAATTTAATTTTTTTCAGGAAATCGCTTCTTGCTATATTTTTTTATTTGCCCACTAACTCAACCCCTTGATTCTATTTTCAAGAACAATTACCATGTATAAGCTGTGCTTAATTTGAGAAGAAATACATATGAGTAGAGAACATATAGATTCCATATTGCTTAAGAGAAATCAAAGCGAACTAGAAGTACTTGAATTTTTAGTTGATTGTTCTAGTGATGATGAACTGAAAGACGTATTAATATATGATTATGATGATGAAGAAGAAGATGATGAATATGAATATGAATATGGTAAGCAAGATGGGGATTTGTATGAAAATATAAAAAAAATTAAAAAATTAATGTTAGATAATAACTGTTCTAGCTTGGAACAACTATTAAAAAAGAGTTTAGATACAAATATAGAAAATCGGTTAAATGAACTCATAGATGATATTGTGGATGATGTGCTTGATGATGATGAGTATGTTGATTATTTAAAGGATGAGTTTTCTGAGAATATAGAAGAATTCGAAAACGAGGTGAAATATGCTCAAGTCGTCATTGATATGCTCAAGAAAAAATTACCTGATCCAAATGATTATGATGTTTTTTTAACGAATCAAAGAGGGGCAGTAATGTTTTTCAATAAATTAATTCAGGACAATGAAGATTTAACCATAGAAAGCCCTCCTGTGGAATTTATCAAAAAGCTAAATAGTCTAGGGAAAAAGCCAGAGTTATCGCAAAGTAATATAGCTTTTACAGATTGGCAAAAATCATTGGAAAAATTTCAGAGAAAAACAAGAATATACAGAAGATATCCAGAAACCCAGAAGAAATACATGAAAAACAAAATACTTTCTTCGCCTATAACTCCTATATCAAATCCGTTGTCTTCTAATAATCGAATACAAAATCCCCAACAAAATAATGTTGGCATAGGTTTTAATGGGGTTAATCAACCTATGAATGATATTAAAGAATTACTAAAAACTACTTTAGATGGTTTTGTTAGTAGTCAGAGAATAAGCAGCTATACTACTGCAGTAGAAAAGACGACAAAGCAAAATGAAAAGGCATATGAAACAAGAATAACAGCAAATAATAAAACTACGACAATTAGAATAGCAAAAGATGGTACCAAAGCTCACATGCAAGGAAAATTCAATGCAGAGAGTTATAAATTATTATTGGATACTTTTATTAAAACTAGAGGAATTACTGCTCCTAATGATATTACTCCTATTGGCATCTCAGATCCAAGCGAATTAAAAGTAGCTAAAACCCTTATTATAAAAAGTCTTAATGAATATAGAGCGACTCAGAATATTTCGCCGATAATACAACAAGAAGATGAAATATCTAATAGTCCTGGAGTAAACCTTTGAGAAGGAAGAATGCAAAATTTTATATATCGATTAAGGACAATATAACATGTATAAATATTTGAAATTTTTAATTGTAATACTAATGCCTATCTGTGCCAGTGCTAAAGAAGTAACAATTTGGTTTGTTAATGGCAGTGATTTTGTTATTAAATATGATGTGCATATAAAAACAAGTATCAGCTATGAGAGAAATGTGCGTGTTGAATTAGTTCCGAGCAGCGCAAAAGAAATAATAGTTGAAGTAAGTAAACATAATCGCAATATGTTTATGATCATTAAAAATCCTATTGTTATTAAGAGTAATAATATACTTTCTAGTAAATTTATTGGTAAAAACCCATTAGAATTTAAGCTTGGATTCTCAGAAGATACTGAAGTTAAAATATCTCCATATGTTAACATAGATAGAAATTTAGTTATTTGTGCTCTATCCGAAATACAGACTGATGTAATTGAGTCAACTGATGATAGCGCTAATAATAGCCTGTCAAAAATTATAGCTGATTTTGCTGGAGTTACCGAAATATTTTTGTCATTGTCACAAAGTCATTATCAAACATATAGAGAAATAATATTTTAATTATATCCCCCTCTTAAATATCATTAAATCACATTCCCAATGGCCAAATGACTGTCTTGTGCCTATTTCTTCAGGTCTATGGTATTATCTTTTTCTATTTTCAGTCTTCTTTCTATCTGCAGAGGTGACTACCCTACTTTCAGCTTTTTATAACGTAATGCTCTTAATTTTTTATTAACATCTAATTTATCAGGTTTTACATGCCTTCTATCTTCACTATTTATGTGTTTATATTTTATTCCCATTGTACGATTATCCTTTACCCATAGGTGTTCCTATTTTATACGTTTTCGCACTTGGAGATGGATGCTGCCAATAAAAATTGGCGGCAAGATTGTGCAATGCTATAAATTTTTAGTGAACAAATAAACTTAAATAATTTGTAACTGTTAAGAGGTTAATTTTATGTTACTCTTTAGAATTATGGGGTTAACTCACATTTTTAGTGCCATGTGAAGGAGCGGTAAATAGGCATGTTAGAGAATAAAAAAAATGAATTTAAAATTGCCATGGACAGTTATAACAATAACTATTTTTATAATAAATTTGGTATAATTATAGCTAGCATTATTATTGGTATGCAACTAATTTCAGTATGCAATTTATTACAAAACATTAATGAAAATATTAATGTTGTTGGTGCTATTGGTGTTAGCGTGGTTTTAATATTTGCCTATATATTAGCTGATTTCATCAGTGGCATTGTTCATATGTATATGGACAATAATACTAATTATAAATCTATTATTGGGCCATTTATTGCTGCTTTTCATTTGCATCACAAACAACCAAAGTATAAAAACCGTAATCCTCTTGTTGTATATTTTATAGAGTCAGGAAGTAAATTTTGGTTAGCAGGATATTTAGTGATATTAGTTTATTTGCAATATAAAATAGAACTATTTTATTATCTAAATTTACTCTTAGTAGCTATAGGTGGATTTTCCTCTTTTGCAGAAGTTTCCCATTATTGGTGCCATAATGCGGATAAAAACAATCGTATTATAAATAAATTACAACGAGCTAAAATATTATTACCTAGAAGCCATCATAAGAATCACCACATTAAAGATAATACGCATTACGCTTTTTTAAATGGCATTACGGATTCGTTTGTAAATATAATTGCAAAATGTTTTTATAGTGGCTATAAAAACAATTCTGATCTCCATGTTTTAGCTTATAAGGCTCAGTAGCAACCGAGTGTTGGTTGATGACAATCTATCTTCACTAGCTTATGTGTTTATATTTTATTCCCATTATACGATTCTCCGTTATCCATAGATGTTCTTATTTTATATGTTTTTGCATTTGGAGTTAAAAATATGCCTATTTGGCGTGTTTTTGGTTAATTATTGTATAAAACTATAGGTTTATTAATTCATCTTCTTATCTCTTAGATATAAGAATTTGCGCAACATAAGGGCGTGATGTACTATGTCACATCTTGTTGATTAAGTAATGAGGTAAATTAATTATGTTTAAAAGCATGTTCAAAAATATAACCGTTATTTTCGGTTTAGGCTACTTATTAATATTGTCTACTAACGCATTTGCAACTCTTGATGAATTTAAACAAAACATCAATGCTAGAATAGCAAATATAGATAATTTTGATGAGAATATACAGGATTTACTATTTAATCCAAATGCTTTTATTACATCTGCAGGAAAAGCTAATCCTAGAAATAGTTTAAATGATATTTTTCATACTATTGCGCGCATACGCTCAGGTAATGCAATACAAGCTTTAGCCTTACTTCTGGATGAATATGATAGTGTGATGGAAATAAATTTTAAATTTAATAATAAGTCTTTGCTGCTTGTCTCACTTGAAAATCAACAATGGGGTATTGCTGCAAAATTGTTATATGCAAAACATGCCATAATATATATAGATGAACTAGATTTAATAAGGAAATATGCTAGCTCAAGCCCTTTGTTCGCATCACGTTTTAAACCTTATTTTGATAATGCTCGTAAAGCTCATAATAAAAGAGAATTTAAGAAAAAACAGGATATTGTTGACAGACAAATTAAAAAACAGATTATAAAAAGTTTTCCTGTCCATAATGAAACAGGTTGGCCTATTAAACTAATATACAAATTAACGCTTAAGAGAAATACGGCAGATCATTCTCTTAGAAATACTCCAGATATAACAGGAACGTTGACTATTCCTACAGGTGGAATAACAACATTAGAAATGCCTTATAATATGTTTTGGTATGGACGATTTGAATTGAGGTCAGAATTTAATACGATGCCGATAGAGATATATAAAGGTGTAGCCGGTGTTTTTGTTAGAAAAGCTAAAATAAATAAAAAAATTTGTAATGGTAATATTACTGAAGATCTTTTAAGCTTAATTAGTTTATATGTCAATCCTCTATGCTATGATAGTCGCTCCACAGGAACAAGTATTTTTGGTTATAACTTTACTCGTCGCAATGCACATTTTTATGTTAGAAAAGAACCATGTACTTCTTATGTTAATAATCCAATAAATAATTACCATGGTATGGTAAAAATAAATCAACAAGCAGAATGGTTAATCATTCTAAAAGAACAAGTGCTTCCGAAAATGAAGGACGACAAAGAGATAGAAGAAATTAAGGCTAATTTGAGAAAGTTAATAAAAGATGGAACATTTCAACTTATGTTTCCAAATGTTGACGTAAGTTCTATGGACTTAGACTTTCTAGGGCATGACTTTAACAAATAGAAATTATGTATCTGCATAATCAAAAAGGATAGGGAAATCATTTTGTAACTATAGCTATGAAATGATTTTCCATCATATGTATTTTGCAGATATGATTTATAACAGGTTTATATCTGAATTGCAGACAATGGAAAGTATCAGTAGATGACCTGTGAAAAAAAATTACTAACTCCAAGTAAAATATCTAACTCTTGAATATTCATTTTTAAACAATATATTTTGTACGCTCATGCTAGACGACCATCATTAAAAGCAGCTATATCAGTAACTTTATTTGCTTATTATTTAAAAGACAAGCAATATCAAGGTAAACTTAATGATAATCCTTTGCAGAAGGATTAAAATACTCAATATTTGATAGGAGCACGTTTAGTTTTTCCGGAACCAATGAATAACGTGAATCCTATTTCTAGAGTAGTAATAAGTAGATTAGATTTTAAGGAAGTACCATCATCTAATTTCAAAAATTTAATATTTCTTGCAAATAAAATTCTACTCTGGAGGTTTAAAATAAAGTATTTAGTAAAGTAAAATTGATGATAAAACAGTATTTGCATCCCTAAAGCATTATTCGAATTTGTTTGTGTACTACCATATTTTATATCTGAATGAATATACCCAATACCAGCAGATAGTTTTGGCCTCCATATTTTAGTCAGCGGAATTTCTATACCACCATTTAACATAGTAAAAATTATTGAGTTTTGCGACTTAATTAGCTTTGCTTCTGTCGGATACGTATTTTGTTTGTTATGTACTTGAAGTGATGCAAGCTTTAGCCGAGTAAAACCTGCTTCTGCTTCTATGTTTATTAATTTTGACAGTTTAATCCCTCCAGCAATAGACATGGCTGGGCCTAATTTATTACTGTAGTATATGGTGTATGTATAATTATCGTTTATAGCTTTTTGGGTGCTCGCAAAACCAACACCTAGGGTTGTTCTTAAATACATGTTGTATTTTTGTCTTGGTTTTCCTAGGACATTTCCACAAAAGGCTATAAAGATAAAGAGTAAAATTTTTTCTTTAACGTTATACATGATAGTTGGGCAATATATATTTTAAATGTGAATGACTATACCATATATATACACATGGAGCAATAACCGCCCTATCCTCTTTGTCATTCATAAATGAATTATCGATTAGTAACAATAAGTTAACTATTAGTGATAATAGGTTACATTACATACACGAATAGAAAGTATGTTGGGCAAGCAAAATCTATTATAAATTAGTTAGTTAAAATTTTTCTTTTATTTTGATAAAAAAATAAAAATTACAGAATTTTACTACTTATAATCCCATCTAAAAAATAATGAATTTGTTATTTTTAATTGTCATAACATTAAGCCTAACGGTTATATGGTTTACTTTGTTTAGCATATTTTTTTCTAGTTTTAGCCTTCTTTTTATTTGCAGAGAGTGACTCTTGATTTCTTATCAATATCGAGCTTATTAGGCTTTCCATCGTGCAAAAAAATTACATATCTATAGCACGGTTTTATTTGCTTAAATAGATTTATAATGAATTAATCATTGCGGCAACTATGAAGTCATTCTCTGATAAGCCATCAATTGCGTGTGTTGTGAATTTCACTTTACATTTGTTATAACCTACTTCTAAATCAGGGTGATGTTGTTCTCTATTAGCGATCCATGCTATAGCATTTACAAAAGATATAACTTTATAATATCCTTTGAATTCATAATCACGATAAATAAATTTACTGCAATTACTAAGTTGCCAATCTGGAATAACCTTCATCTTTTCTGCAATTATAACTGAAGTTAATGGTTTTACTCCACCTTCGCACGGAATACAGGTTTTATTTTTCATAAAAATCTCCAGGCTTATTGCATTTATTGTAAATTAACAAGTAATAAATCCTTTTTGCTTATTACTTTGTATTTTAGCAATAATATCTATTAAATCATTTTGTTGCCCTATATTATATAGATCTTTAAGATCGCTTAATACAAAATATTTAGTCTGGATCTGATCATAATTATATTCAGTTACTAAAATATCGGATAATATATATGGAGCATATATGACATTTTGTTCTGCTAATGCATAAATAGTTTCTTTATATGAGGACAAAATCCCACCACCAAATATTCTGTTTCCTTGTTCTGTTTGTAGTAATCCAAATTCGATTGTGTACCAAAAGAGCCTACTTAAAATATTTTGTTGTGTTGTAGTTAATTGCTGAGCAAAATGACCATACCACTGTAAAAAATTTGCATATATTTGATTAGTGAGCATAGGAGCATGACCAAAATATTCATGGAATATATCAGGTTGTGTTAAGTAATCTAAGTCTTCTATTGTACGAATAAAAGTTGCAGCAGGAAATTTCCTTTCACTAAGCAATTTGAAGAATTTACTTACATTAATAGTTCCAGTTACCGGCACCATTTGCCAGCCAGTTACTGTTAATTTAGTATTAATTTCTTCAAGCTGAGGAATATAATTAAGTGGAAACTTAATATGATCTAATCCTGCAAGAAATTCTTTACATGCTCTATTTTGTATAATTCTCAATTGCCTTGTAATAAGTAATTCCCATACATTGTTTTCTGCATCGGTAAAAGCAATATCTCCATTGCTATCTGGTTGTTTAGCAATATATTCTGTCATAATTCCTCCATATTGATATTAGCTTTTAATAAATTCATAATTAAAAATTTATTTAAACTAAATATTAATAGTGTTCGAAATGTTTCAAACAAGCGGATGTTATTTATAAACCTGTTTAAAACATGGTTTATATAAAAATAACGAAATTAAAGCTGTAGAGTATAAGATAATGCCCTATTGGGCATAATAGTAGATGTTATAATAATAAACTGTTAGAAATTTAATTCTCATCATTCTACGGATCCTAACATATAAGGAAGTTTAATTACAACTCTAAATTCTATCGGATAATTAAGGAATCACACGCCTAAAGGTAATTATGGTATTAAACTGTTTGTCCAGCAGCCCATCCAGAAGACCAAGCCCATTGAAAGTTATACCCTCCAAGCCACCCTGTAACATCTAAAACTTCTCCAATGAAGTAAAGCCCAGTAATAGAATTAACCTCCATAGTTTTGGATGATATTTGATTGCAGTCAACGCCTCCAAGAGTTACTTCTGCTGTTCTATATCCCTCTGTTCCATTTGGCACTATGTCCCAATGATGTAGTGATTTAGTTATTTTCTTTATCTGATTTTCAGTAAGTTTATTTAATGTGGCTTCAAGAAGTGTTTGCTCAAATATGGTAGATATAAATCGTTTTGGAAGATAGCCAGTTAAATATTTTTTCAATTTTATTTTAGCTTGATTATCTTTAAATAGTTTTGATTCAGCACTAGGTAGAAAGTCTATAATAATCTCTTCCCCAGGAGTCCAATATGAAGATATTTGCAATATTGCAGGGCCACTTAATCCGCGATGGGTAAATAAAAGATTTTCAGTAAAAACTGTTTCTTTATTCTTTATTGTACAGGGGATTGATGTTCCAGACAAATTTGCAAATAATTCTTTATCTTTTATATGTAAAGTAAATGGTACTAATCCTGCTCGAGTAGGATGAATATTTAAACCAAACTGTTTGGCTATTTGATAGCCAAACGGAGTTGCACCCATCGTAGGTATGGAAAGCCCTCCAGTTGCTATTACTAATGATTTACATTGATAACTATCAGTTTTTGTTAATACTAGAAATTTATATGGTAAGTTTTTATTAGTCTCTGTGATAGATTTAATGGTACAGTTTAATTTAATATTAACATTGTTGTTTTTACATTCAGACAAGAGCATATTAAGGATATCCTTTGATTTATTGTCACAAAATAACTGTCCAAGTTTTTTTTCATGAAAAGCAATATTGTGGTTTTTCACCATATTAATAAAATTTGCTGGAGTATATCTACTAAGTGCTGATTTACAAAAATGTGGATTATGGGATATAAAATTCTCTGATGTAACATTGAGGTTAGTAAAATTACAACGTCCTCCACCAGACATAAGAATTTTTTTACCTATTTTATTTGCATGCTCTAGTATGATTACAGATCTGCTTCTTTTGCTAGATTCAATTGCACACATAAGTCCAGCAGCACCAGCACCAATGATAATAACGTCAAAAGTATTCATATCTGTTATAATACCAAATTAAGTTGAATTTTTACATATAGATCAGACAGTCTGGTTTAACGCAGCATTAGTTAAATCTGCAAAAACTAGAGTTGTTTCAGTTGGCTGTTATGTCTCAATAATAAATCGCCTCAAATAACTCAAGGTTTTTCCTAGGAAATAACCTGAGAGTAATCCGCTTATGCTGATTTCCCACACAAAAAATTGTTTAGATAAATATGGTTCTGTTGCATGTAGATATCCAAAAACATATTTAATACAGAAAAAACACATCAGGATAATTAATGTTTGCATATTTCCGGGTATTTCTATCGATGTATTCTGCTTAATTATTTTTATTTGTTCATGAGCAGCTACCGCATAACCAATGAGTATAGCAATAGCTAAATTTGCAGAATAAGCCACCCAGATTTGTAAATTTGCATTTAGGAAAATTTTATATTTAATGGCAGAAAATATTATTGGGATAATAAATAGTTTAGGTAAATAAACAGCTCTTTGTTTTAAGGCTTTAATACCAATAAATAGCAAATATACAAAAACAATCCATACCCACCATGGAGTGCCGAGTACAGTATTCACAATAAATTTAGTTATGTTTGTTTTTTCATTCATTCATTTCTGTTGTTGCTTAAAAACTCAATAAAAATAAAACCAAGAGGCTATTGACTATTTTATTCATATAATAGCATTTCTAAAACCCAATCCCAATTAAAAATTCTAATCTAAATACTCTAGAGAAAATGGATGTTGAATATGAAGAAGCAATTTTGTCTTCGGTGTTAGTTCTGAAACCTAATTCAAATCCACTAAAAAATATTTTAGAATGCATTATAAATCCTGTTGAATATCCAATAGACCAAAAATCATATTTAGTCTTAAAGTCTGAAAAATTATATTTAGTCTTAAGAAACCATTTTTCTATGTGAATCTTTGAGTATGTTTTAATTTTATATTTTTTATTTTTGATAAAATAAATGTCTTTATTCCATAATTTTGTATTTCCTTGTATATATATTGCTTCTCTACTTTCATTAAAAGCTAGAATACCAAAAGAGCTTCCTATAGAAAGTTTTTTAGAAAAAAAGACATCTAGACTAACAAACGTGTCAACATCACTACTTAACCCAGAATATAAATTGAAATACTTATTTATACCATATGATGTGTTAGTAATTGATAAAGTAAAAAAAATTAAGAAAAATGTTATTGCAAATCTATTCATATTATTTGTGATTATTACCTTTTTTTGACATGTTACTATTTCTTATATATATTTGTAAAATTTTGATAAGCATATTCTGTAACATATTAGAAAGTGGTTCTAATTATGCCTCATAAAAGCTTCGTTCTCTAGTATCATCCTCTTATATATGCTGCCAATATGGCGGTGGTTATTATAGGAGAAAGGCGTATCTAAAGTGAAAGATCCTTTAATAATCCCAACCATATTTATGAATGCATGTGCTGCGCATGACCAATCTTCCGCTTGTCTGACAGGAGTATAGTTCTTAATTGTATAACCTGGAAATTTTGAATGCAGTACATCTATTTGGGTTCCATTTGCTGGAATTCTATTTGATTCCATTACAACAATTTCCCTCTTATGGTTGTCTATTTTTACACCAACAGTATGGTTTTTTTGATATAAATTAATTAATATGAACCTTTCATTCTTATAGTTCTCGAGAGATTCTTCTAGTTTTAGGGAACTATCACGTATATTAGATAAATTATATGGATACGCAGTATGGTCAATTTCTCCATCAAAAAAAGCAACAAAGATATCTTCTCTGTTTCTAAATTCCCACTTTAGAGCAAAGAAAGCAACTCCCCCGCTTATTCCATTATTAAGTGCATAATTTAATTGTTCTTGACTAAATTTAGTTTTATATTTTTTCTCAATTTCTCTAATAACTGCAAGATTCTCTTCAAATTCCACTTTCATTGTCCAGAACCCTTTTTTGAAAGTATCTAGAAGAGGAGAATTAGGAGTTGCATCATCAAGTTTATTTTTATGATTAACAAGTGAATTTCTAATATTTATTAAGATACTAAATTCATTTGTTCCTGGAGCTACAAAAAAATCTCCACCCTCAAATTCTCCCATTAAGGTAAATAATTGATTAGCTAATATTGTGCCGATGTCAGCGTATTTCTGTCCTGATGATGTACAGTGAGTATTTACCTGAATCATATCAAAATAAACATTAGAATTTCCAGAAATATCATTTCTATCAACCATTGGAGCCCAACCAACAACTATTTTATCAAAATAAGTATGTACATTAGGGATGAATTTCACTGATGTTATAATATCAATATCACGTATAGGCAAATAAGTCATTTTCGTGTAGATAGATTTTTGATGCTTTTTGATAAAAGGCATATTTATTTTTAAGCCTAAATACGGGGTGATTTCTCTGTTATTATCATAATTAATCTCCGCTTCTAGGGTTAACCATGGCAATACACGTAGATTGCCTCTAGTACGCATTCCATTAGTTTGGTTTTCCTGATTAAAGAAGCTATAGTATCCTAGATGAATAGAAGCAAGGGAACATTTTGTTAATCCAAATTCTATATCAAAGCCTCTGCTCGCTTTTTCTGTATATAAATTATTGGTTCTATCAACATTAAAAGTAGTTATATTTCCATTATAATTCGTTTCTACTTTATCTTTAATTGGGACAAATAAATTGCCTAATTTATTTTCTGGAATGTATACATTAGCCCTAGCTTCAAAATGATCGGTAAAAAACTCATATCCAAAGGTTAATTGTTTGAAGAAATTACCTCTAGGGCTTTTCCTATAATCCAAAAAAGCATATCCTCCATGAATATATTTCTGATCAAGCATTTTTCTAAACCCAAGACCAACATTTAGTTCCTTAGAATTTTTATTGTCTAGCATAGTAAACACGGGGGAATATAGTAGTTTATTATGGGAGGAGAATATTGGCAATAAGATACCAGCTTGCCCAATATGACGTTTATTTCTTACCCCGAATTTACCTATCAATTCAAAGTTATAACTCTGAATAAGTTCCGTTTTTTTATATGAGCCATTATCAGAAAGTGAGAATACTACAATAGTGTTTAATAGCAAATATATTAAAGATAAATATTTAATAAAAATCATATATTCTAAAAAAATATGTTGATGCAGATATAAGTTCTTTATCCTAAGTTACCTACTAATAATAAGGCTTTATAGTAAGTTAACAATATATTAAAAAAATCTAATTACTCTAAGCATTTTATTTCATGAAAATAGATTAGTTTTTTCTGGGGCAAATTTCCTTCTTCTCTGCAAAAAAGCTTCTTTTTACTAGCAATATTATAATAGATGTAATAATTTAGGTAAACTAATTATTGCTATCTAATATAAATTGCAAGTTTTTTCTAATTAGGGGATATTATATCAGTATCTTAGTTTTTTAATTATTCTATTGATTTAATTATTTTTAAGCTATTTGGATATAGAAGCCAGCATTTATAGTATGATTGGAGTATGACTTTTTTAATGTATCAGTATGGCTTGTATCTATATACCTATAGTCTATAAATAAACTAAATATACTTAGATTAAAAGATAGTCCAGCAATAAGCTGGTACCCAAATACATTATCATGCTTGTTTTTACTAAAAGTATTATTGATGTGGACATATCCCAACCCTCCTCCGGCATATGGTGATATTATTATACTTGGTAAAACTAAAATGGTATTTGCCATTATAATATGGTTTGTATTACTTCCTGTTAATGTAGTTGATGTATTTGGATTTATTATAGGCTTTAATTCTGATTTCATTTTAGATAGCTCAAGCTCGATTCTTATTAGCGGAAGTGATAATCCGAAAAATAATCCTAATTTATATCCAGGTTTATAGTTTATTTTAGAGCCTTCTGCTATATCACTTGTTAAATTATTCTTATTTGCAGTTAAGTCTTTAGTTAGAAGAGCCCCACCTATTGCTCCTATATAAATATCAGATATATCTGCTAGAGTGTTATTATTGAACACTAGCAATAATGTTAGCAGTAATCTTTTGGGTATCATTATATTTAGTGCTCTATAATATTTGTTAAATTCATTTTATTCCAATATAGATATCAATTACTGCATTCTTAGGATCCGCTGCTCTACTGTCATATATTTCAAAATCTGCTATGTAGCTGCGTTCTCCTAGAAAATTTTCTTTTTTCATCTTCCAAATCTTTTTCCATGAATTAACTACAATGTCTGGGAATTCACCTATATCAGTAGTAAATTTATGGTATGTACTCTTAGGAATAGTTAATGATGTTATGTTAGACATGTCTTGTTTGTCTAAATTTTCCACCGTTTCACCAATAAAATATGTATAGTCTCCATTTTCATCACTTTCAAAATCTGTATAAATGGCATATGTCACACCAGGCTCTAAACGATTTGCAAATTGGCTTGAAGTATTATTTTCCCAGTATGATTTAGAAAAATTTCCTATTTTTGCCTTTTTAGGATCTAATTCATTTTTATTATTAGTTCTAGTGCTAATACCTACTAACAACATATTATCTTTATAAACCTTTTCTTGCTTCATTTATTACCGCTGTTATATCAAATAATGCTAGCACTAAATTTTAACATAGAAAGTATTATATTTATAAAGAACTCTGTAGATATGGATGAAAACAGTTACTTTTGTAAAAAATCATCCATGCTGGAAATCATTAGTTCTCATTTGGAATGAAAGTTAAAATTTTCGGAAGCCAAGAATTATTAGTACTTAATTGTTGAATATGTATGGATTGCCTTTTAACAGTCGAATTTAGATCATCCATATTTTCTTGGAGCTCTTTATGCGACATGGATTGCTGATTAATAATTGCTCTTTCTTGACTTTCTATTCTGCGTTTTAGTAAAAGTATTTCCATTTCTTGTTGTGTAATCTTATGAGCATAATTGAGCATTTTTTCTCTACCAGAAGAGGTTACAACGAGTAAATCCTGAGATTTATTTTCTAATTCTTGTTGTTTAGTCATAATATCTTTTCTTAATAAGAGTATTTCGTTTTGATATTGTTTGATTTGCTTATTAAGAGATGTTTGTTTTAGTAATGCTTCGTTATGAGCTATTTGTGCTTGCTTTTGCCATTCATAATGTTCTAATGCAGTATTTTTCTGCAACTGCTTCAAATTATTTTGTAGTTTCTGTTTTTCTGATAGAGATAAAATTTTGTTCTGTTGAAGTTGTTTAGCTAATTCAGACTGTTTTTTCAGGGCTTTCTCTTGGGCTAGTCTTGATTGACTTATCCATTGTTGTTGTTTTAGTTTATATTCTCTTTTTATTCTATTTAATTCATTTTCTAAATTTTGTTTTTCTAACAAAGCTCTAGAACGTTGCTGTTGGAATTGCTGAGTTAACTCAGATTGTTCTTCTAGAGCTGTTTGTTTAGCTAATCTTGATTGATTTTCCCATTGTTGCTGTTTTAATTCAGCTTCTTCTTGCAATCTATGCAATTTATTTTGTAATTTATTTTTTTCTGATATAGATAAGCTCTTATTTTGATGGAGTTGTTTGGTTAATGTAGATTGTTTGTGTAAAGATGTTTGTTTAGCTAATCTTAATTGTTCTTCCCATTGCTGTTGTTTTAATTTACTTTCTTTTTTCAATCTATTTAATGCACCTTGCAAATTTTGTTTCTCTAATAAATTGCTGGAATGTTTCTGTTGAAATTGATGAGTTAACTTTAATTGTCTCTGGACAGCATTTTGTTCAGCAAATTCTAATTGTTCTTCCCATTGCTTTTGTTCTAATTCAGCTTTTTGTTTTAGTTTATTTAATTCATCTTGTAATCTTTGGTTCTCTAATAAAATTGCCGCGCTATTTTCCTGGAATTGTTTTGTTACTTCTGATTTGTCTCTTACAGCTCTTTGTGCATAATTTTGTAGGTGAGTATTATTTAATAGTTGTTGCTTTAATTCAGACTCTTTTTCCAACATCAGCAAATGATTTTTTTCTAATTGATTTTGCCATTGCTGTTTCTGGACTTCCAACTGTCTTTGAATTTTTTCAAGTTTATGTTGAAGTTCCTGTTTTTCAGATGAGTCTGTATCTTGAATTTGATCTATTCTATTAGATAGCATGGAATGTTCTTGCATAGCAATGTTTTCTTGTGTGCGAAATCTTTTTTCCCATTGCTGTTTCTGAGTATTTGTCTTTTCTATTAATTGTAGTATATCATCCTCAAGATGTTGCTTTTCTAAAAAGAAGGATTTTTCATTCTGTTCTAGTTGCTGTATTAGCTCACGTTCTTTTTTCAACATAATAGAATGTTCTCTATTAATTTGTTGTTGTAGTTGTTCTTGATGATCGGAATTTTCTGTTTGTATTCTAATTAATTCATCCCTTAGGAGTTGTTCTTGTATTAAAGTATTATTCTGTTGTTGATGTAACTGTTGAATTAACTTATCATATTCTTGTTTAGCAAGTTGCTGTGCGTGCTTTAATTTTAATTCTGATTTAGCTCTGTTATTTTCTATCTCTTTTTGTAGTTGACGTAATCTTTCCTCTAGCTCATTCTGCTTTGATAGAGCATTTAGTAGTTCTTGATTTATCTCTTCTTTGATGGTCATTCTTCCTATATTTATAGCGTGTAAAGACAGTAAGTTTACTAGATTAATAAATTCTTCAGTATTTTTTATATTTCTTTTATAATTTGTTTTTATTTCTAATGTTGAATTGTTTTGTATAATTTCGTTTACATCTATTATTCTTCTATCATATTGGTCACCTTTTATTATTAAAGTTAATACTTTACTATCTCTTATTATGTCTTTATTAACAAATTCATTTATTAGATCAGATATTTCAACATTTTCAGAATTATATTTTGATACCATAATTCTTAGTTCTCCATCAACCACATCTAACAATGTCAATGTATGGTCAAATAAGTTTCCTATTAATACCGTTGTATCTTCATCTATATTATTTATATAGGCTTTATCAATTATTATGTTTTCTTGCCCTTCTCCAACAACAGCATCAATATCACGTATTGGTAGTAGAGTCATTTTCTTCTCTAATCTAGTTAATCCTGTGTATCTCCTGTTTGCTTTATCAAACTTATATCCTAAAGTTGCCCCTGCAAACAGTACTAATTTTCTTTGGTTATCATAGCTTGTTTCAAAATCAATACTTAAAATTTCATAAAATTTATAACTTAACACTCCCCTAAATCCTTGTCGTGTCTCTATATTACTTAATGAATTACCGAACCTATAATATGCCCCTCGTATTGTTAATGAATCTAAACTTGGGGGTTGTAAGCCTATATCTATGTCAAAGCCTCTTAATGCTTGCTCTACATGCTTTGTATTGTTTAATTCTATATCTATACTAGAACCTGATTTTCTATAATGCGATTTACTAGTTATTGAAGAAGTGACGAACTTTTTACGTTCAGGTAGATATATATTTACTCTAAATTCAAAATATTCTCTAAACCATTCAAAACCTAAAGTTGTTTGATGAATCGTGTTGTCTCTAGAGGAATTTCTTATATCGTAGAACCCATATAGGCCAAATATATTTTTTCTTAAGAGATGCCGTACTCCTATTCCCATATTACCTTCTAGAGCATGTCTAGTATCTGACATTCCTATTAATGACATATGAATTAATGAATTTGATTGTTGATAGAGCGGCACTAATACTCCTGGACGAACTATACTGCGCCTATTCCCTAATTTACCTTCTATTTGGATATGAGGGCTGTATTTATTTGCTTTTGATGTACTACTGTGGCTAATAGATATTGTTAAATATGATGAAATGGACAAACTAAATAGAAAGAATTTTTTAAAATATTGAGATGATTTTGTTGTTCTATTAAATAGCAAAAATATATTCCTTTACATTTGCCTCGGCTGTTTTATAGAATAAATATTCTTACAGACTTATTTAAATGTAGCCTCATATCTACTCTTAATAATGAGATTGGTAGATATGCTGTTGTGTCGGGAATATAATATTATTGATTATTACTTGCACACGCTCTTGTTAATTTAACTAATTATTTGTTATTTTCTTACATTTTAAAGAGCTTTTTATGCTAATGCTTATAAGTTTTTTAGATAAAAAATAATGTCTCTATTTATCTATAATAGAATATCTCACATTATGATGAATTGATATATCTGGATAAATAGCAGTATGGTAGCTCTTAGTTTGGTCTATATAATAGTGAATAATCAACTAGAATAACCTAGTTATCTAGTTTGATAAAAAAGCTTTTTAATTCAAAATACAGAAGAAGTTAAAAAGTTGGTATTGTTATAGAGAACAGCTTTTATTATTAAATGTTTATTCTTTCTAAAGTTTTTGAACTTTGAGCGTTATTTTTATAATAGTATGAGGATCAAGGAAGTTTATATAAGATATAAAAGGCAGAGTCTTTAACTTATACATAAATGAATATATCTTATAATTGTCACTTTCTACTGAATTTAGTAAATCTTCTGAAGTAAGCTCACGGTCAGAATCAGTTCCTATCATATCTAGGATAAAGAAACTACCTAAATAATAAGGGCATGTTTCACTGGATGTGGTAGATATTTTATAATATCTATTATTGATATGTGCACGATTAATATTGCTATTCATTACTTTTAATTTATTATCTTCGTGCTGTAGTTGATAACTATCAGGGGACGAGTTATTAATGAAGGTTACAAGATCTTCAGTACTAGGAAATTGTCCAAAGGCAGAGCCACAGATCATATAATTAATGAAGAAAAATAAGACTAAATTTGTGATATTTCTGTTTGCACCCATAATATTCCTTTCATAAAATTATCTATTTGCTAATTATATTTATTTTGCTATTTTTTTCAAATTTTAATTTCATTAATGTATTCTTATTAACTCATGGAAGTATTAAATGTACATTCATAATTAACGATCGAAGTTTAACTAAGTTAAATGTCTAGCTCTTTTAATTTACCGTCTTCGAGGTTATAAATTAAACCGTGAATGGTAATTGCTTGTTTAGAATCCCAAGCATTCTTTATGATAGTTGTTCTAGATAAATTTTTTACTTGTTCGTGGATATTAAGTTCGCATAATAGTTTAAATTTATCTTCTTCGTTATTCGTACTTTCTAATTTGTTTTTGTGAGATATTTGCACATCTTTTATGTTATTAAGCCAGTTATCGATAAAACCATGATCTTGTTCTTCCATTGATGCTTTTACCCCTCCACAGCCATAATGGCCACATACTATAATTTTTTCTACTTTTAGAGCTTCAACTGCATATTTAATAACGGAAAGACAGTTAAGATCGGTGTGGATCACTTGATTTGCAATATTACGATGAACGAAGATATCCCCTGGAGCCATATTTGTTATAGTAGTTTCCGGGATTCTACTATCTGAACAGCCTATCCAGAGATATTTAGGGATTTGCTGTTTAGCAAGTTCAGAAAAGAAAGTTGGATTTTCATTGTTAACTTTCTCTGCCCATGAAGAATTGCTTTCTAATATATCATGCAATTTTGACATTTATACCTTCTTAGTGTTGTATAATTAAAAAACTAGTTATGTTTAAAATTTTAGTACGAAAATCTATATTTACAAGTTAAAGTAAAATTACTATTTTATTTATACTGCATAAGGAAGTCCAGATGTTTAATTATTTTACATTAGAAAATAAATTGCACAGAAAGAACAGAAAGAATTGCAGTTTTACTGATTGTGAAAGCTTAGCTAAAGAATATTTTTATTGCTTATAAATTTCTAGGAAATGTGGATAAAAAATTTATGATTAAGAGCATTACAATAAAAGAAACATATAACAATATGATTTTATAATAAAATTTTTCACATATATCTATTTAGTTAAATCATAATATAATGTTAGTTAATAACTATAAAATAATTTAATGTTTCTTCTTATTTAAATGATATGTTAGTGCTTTGATAATACAGTCAGAAAGTTCTGCTATAGGTATTTTATCTTTTTTATCAAATATTATAGCTCTATCTCCCTCATATTTAAATAAATCTCCATATATTTCTTTAAATTGATAAACTAAAGTTGTTTTACAATTAAAATAAACTGCAAAGTTATCTGGATTTTTCAATTTCCAATCTATTCTGATTGTACTACCACTACCTGTTTCTGAAGTAATATAACTTGGCTCTCCCCATTTTAATGTCTCCTCTATTTTCCCTATTTCTTTTGATTGTTGTGCTGTTTTAAGAATAAGTTCACGAATAAAAAGTAGTTTACTTCTTATATCTTTAGGATATGTATTAAATTTTTCTTTGACTTTTGTATGTGTAAATTTATTCATTACAAGATTATTAAACTGAACAAAAACTTAACTTAGATTAAGAATTTGTTCAGTTTAATTTTGTTCTAATTTATATTAGTTGATTCCAATAATTTTCTGTTGTTCTACTATTTCGTCATTAGCTGCTTTTTTTAGATAATCATTAGTATCATCGTCTTTAAATTTACCAAACCACCATCCGTCTTGCCAATGGTGAAAATTAGCTGTTCCAGGTTTATATGGATTATCTTCCAAGCTATTGGTTGAAGATAAAATATTTCCTTCATTCCAGCAATCTTCTAGAGATGGTAGTTGTATTTCAAGTAGCAGCTTAGCTACAGCAAGTGAATTAAGCATAAAAGGCCTCCCATTTTTTATAGTTGTTTTTGTCAGTTTTCCATTTGAGAAGCTATTTTTTAAAATTGAAGCGTTCCTGCTTCCTTTGCGTCATCCATGTCCTAACCGACGATCTTAAAATCCTAACAGAATTTATTGCTATCGTAAAGTATATTATCACCAATGATTATTAAGTGTCTTCAATGTAGCTTAAATAGTCATTAAAGATCTATAAAAAACCAGCAACTAAAAATATAGTTGGATTATTTGTTAATTTAAAATTATTTTTGATTTGGTATTTATTATTTAGCGAATAAATAATAATATTAGAACGTGATTTTACTAAGGGCTGAATGCAAGTGAAAATAAAAAGGTTACTTATCATTTTTTATATGATGCTTTTCTATGTAGATGTTAGTGCGCACGCTGATTATGCAAATAAGAAAAAAGAAAAATATTCATTATCCATTGGTCCTTTAGCCTTAATGATACCAAGATATGATGGAGCAAGTAGTTACCGATTTTTAGTTGTTCCAAACTTTAATTTTAGATATAAAAATAATTTTAGTATTTCTCCGTATAGAGGACTTGGATTTAATTTTAGTGATCTTAAACCGCTCAGTTTTAATGTTGGAGCAAGATATAAATTCTGGTTTAGAAGTAAAAGGAGTGATATATTTCCAGGTATTGTTGACTTAAAACCGTATTTTGAAGGATATTTGATAGCTAAATATGCTGTTATTAGACCTGTTATTTTTAGTATAGGGTTATATCATTCTTTGAATAAGCTATACTTTGGTGGATTTATGATAGCAGGAGTAAATTACTTTACTAGGATCACTGAAAAATTAAATGTATTTTGTGGGCCTAATATCAAAATTTCTAATACAAAACATATGAGAACATTGTATTCGGTCTCTAAAGCAGAATCTAAGTTAGCTAATATATCAGAGTATGAGCTATCTGGTGGAGTAGAGAATATAAGATTTAATACGGGGATTAGTTATAAACTTAATGAAAAATGGAGTAGTCATTTCATGTTTTCAATAAAAAGGATCTTATTTGATGCTGCAAAAAGTCCACTTATTAAAAATAAATATCAATACTTTGCTAATTTAAGTTTAAGCCGCAAATTTTAAGCTATGCAATATTTTTAGCTGTACAAGTTAATTTATCAAGCATTAGAACACCGCCTTCTGTTGCTTGATTAGGTACTATTAAATAACATTCTTTGGTTTCTTTTTTATAGGTTACCCTGATTTTATCCCCTTTACTTACTTCAATTTGTGTTTCTCCAAACTCATCAGTGTTATTGTCAAATTCTGTACCTAGTTTTATAGATGCATTTACGATAGGAATATCTTGTTCATCTACAAGTACTGTTATCAAGATAAAAAACTCTTTTGCTGATACTATGACGGGAAATATATTACTAGGGTAGAGCAGCAGATAATCAGGAAGATTTTCTATTTTATAGAAAGTTTCTTCACTTGCCGATGAAATTTGGATTCTATGATGTTTGTATGGGGGTAAGGAAAAGAAATAGTTACTATTTCCCTGTATTGTTTTAGTTTTGTCTTCATCAACCGTCACATGGAATTTAGAATCTTTTGCAGGAGAATTAACTCTAACAAAAGCTCCAGAAGTATATGGCATATCTAAGGTTGTAGTTATGCCATTTTTATGACTATATGCATATCCCCAAGTTTTACTAGTAGACCCATTAAATAGGTAACCATAATCATGATTAGGTAAATGTTGAGCTAATATTTGAGCCTGTAAATTATATGGTTTATAATTTAATTCTCCAATATATGATGATTCTAGTTGTTTAATAAATTTCCCATGGTCTTTTTTTGGTTTTCTTTTAAGATTAGCTGTTGCTGATGTTGAAAGGTCATCTGTTAGGTCATAATCTATTTTATAATTTAGAGCTTGACGATAGTTTTCAGCACCATCCGGTCTATCTCCAATTATACTAATAGTTTGTTTAATGGATTTGCCAGATATTTGTATATTGATACTTGCAAGAAATGAATAACCAGTTTGAGTTTTAGTAGTATTAAAAGAAAAATCTCCACTAGTTCCTGATGTATTAAATAAGGATCTAGAGTAATTTAGTGAAAGTTCGTATTCTCGTTCTCTGTCTTTACTGTGATAAGTAGTGTAATCATAGGCAATACTTACAGTATTTTTTAAAAAAGTATATGAAGTGACTATATCTAAACTAGTTTGACTTTCTTGTAGCATATCTAGAGGGCTTGTTTTTGCGATGTCAGTTGTTGAATGAATGTTTTTTTTATCATTAATATTTCTGGCTGTCATGCTAATAGATAATCCTCCTATGTTCTCTAATGTTGCCGAAATGCTTTCTCCTATTCCTTGCTCTGAGGCGAAAAAACCTCCAATATTTAACTGATAGAAGCTACCGAATCTTGATAACTCTATTGCCCCTGCTGTATAAGATATATCTGACACAGAAGTAATTTCGATAGCATTGTATTTTGATAATCTCCAAGAATAACTAGCAAGGAAAATGGGGTTGTTTTCATGATAGACTGGAAATATACTGCTAGCTGTTGCTTCAGTATCTGGAGGAAGCCCTATCATGAAACTATAATTATTTTTACCTATGGCAGGAAAATTTTCTTTTTTTATAAATAACCTATTCATAAGTTTAGATTGGCCATATAGAGTTGTTGTCTTAATTTTAATAGGATATACCCCTGAAGGTAATGATTCTGTATCTAAAAAATAATTTCCAGGTGGGAAAAATTTAGAATAAATAACAGCATTATCTTTAGTAACTTCAACTATACTAGGTTCGCTAACATTAACTTGAATAGGTGTACCATACTGAATGTGTGGGTTTACAATTAAGGTAGAGTTTCTTTTAACTGATACCCCTAAAGTATTTTGCGATGGTATTAAAAATGAACCACCAGTGTTAACGGTACCTGCAGAAAAGATATGCTCTCTAGTTCGGTAGTTTACGATTAAGTTATTCATTTTGTATAAAGGTAGTTCTTCGGAATTTATTTCTTTATCAAACCCTAATGATACTATTGAAAATAATTTTGCTTCAAAATTGTTTTTTGACATTGAAGCAATACTGTTAAGAGACATTCTTGTAAGGCTCTCTTTTCCCTTTTTTTTATAAATGCTTTTTACAAATAGGCTTTTCTTTGCAGAAATTCCAAATGGGGTTTTTGCATCTTCAATATATTCTAGTTCTGGAAGAGATGCTGGTTTTAAAAATTTATAATTTATAAAAATATAAGCATTATATTTATTACGGTCTAATATAATACCAATGACTTCAGGAGTAATTAATTTACACTTGCGCCTATCTTTTTGATTACATACTAAGTCAACGTGAGGATTGAGGGTTTTGCTTAACTCTTTTAGAATAAGCTCTGGTTGCTCTATAAAGGATAATTTTTTTAGAACTGCATTTGGCTCATCAAAAGTAAAATAATCATCATCAAAATTGGCGATAAAACTACCAAGATATTCATCATGATAGTATAAATCGATTGGTGAGTTTTCTTCTGTTGAAATATCATCAAAACCTTCAGGGATTAACTCTTCTGCATAGATTAGCTGTGCTAATAGAGCTAAAAAAAAAATATATAGAGTTTTAAATTATTCTTCAACTTACCAAGTGTTCTTTCTCTGTTCCAGCAGTATTTTGAGTTAAGCTAACTGGTCTAGATGCATTCTTAAGAGTAATTGTTCTCTTGTTACCTGGAAAAACCGTTTTACTAGCGTAACTGATACAATCCTCGCCTTCACATTGCTTGATTTTTTGTATTTTAATAGTAGTATTTCCAGTGTTTTCAATCACTAAATTTTTGCCTGATTTTGTCATTTTTAAATTTGGGTGCATAGCTTTAGGTCTTACGACAACTAAGGTATTGGTACCAATGCCAACATGCAATTTAAGACCCACTGCGTCTTTATCCTCTAATTCTTTCTTTTTAGATGGTAGAGGAGCTGTACTTGAATAAATTCTAAAAAATTGATCTGAGCTTTGAGCTGACATTCTTTTTAAGACTTTAATCTTTCTAGACTGCCCTTGTTTTAAAATTAATTTTTTAGGCACAGTAATGATTTCATTTTTTGTGGCATCTCTGGTTTGACTATTTTCTTTACCAAGTTCGCTAACAGCTTTAACTTCTATTTTAATAAAAGCTTTTTCATCACCGTGGTTTGATAAACTAAAATATTGTATTCTATTTGAAGAGGAAAAATCTAATGTCTGGACTGATGCTGCTAATTTTGTACCAGCAAAAACATTACTACTTAGAGCTAGCATCATCAGGTTGATGACATAAAAAAAAGTTGTTCTATTTTTCATAATTAATCTTTACAAATAATTAGATGATAGCCATAAAGGCTATCATCTAATAATATGTCTATACACCAGTATAAGGAGTAGTTGAAGCACTGAATCCAAAGTCATAAGTACCAGCTTTAGCTATACGAAGATCAGCTACAGCTATGCTCAAGTTAAATTTAACTTGGTTAGCACAATTAGTTCCGCTTGCATTAGCATCGCTGTGATCTGCTAAACTTTTTGCTTGTCCTGGGCTTAAAGCTACTGGATTAGCATCGTCAGTACTAGATACATATAAAGCTGTTATTACTTTACCTAATGTAGCATTGTATAGAGCAAAATTTTGACCACTAATATAGTTTATATCTGCTGTAACAGTTAAGTCATAGTCTCCGTTTGGATGTGTTGTAAACATACAAGCAGTAGCAATAACTGTAGTTTCTAACGGTGTATTATTAGCAATTGAATTTTGAATATCACTTCCTGATAGTGTTACTTGTGCAGTTGAAGTAATTCCTGTTATTATTGAATGATCAGGAATGACCACCTGCGTTTGTCCAGCTGCAGCAAAAGTATTAGAAGTTATTGCTAAACTTAAGAGCGCTGCTATTCCTAGCAGTATTTTATTTAATATTTTCATTTTACCTCCATGTAAATATAAATTGTTTAATAAAAAGTTAGAAGATAAATGTAAATTTTGCAAATTTTTTTTAACATGTTGAATAATCAGCTAAATAATATAAACGATATTTTTAGTGTGGATAACCTATTGAGAAATAGCATTTTTTCAATTATTCATTAAATCAGCATTTCTTATGGGCATGCCTGCTTATGTAGATAAAGCTTTGTGGAATTATAATTGAGAGGTAGAGGTATATGTATTAAAAGAAAAATAATATGTGCCTGGTTTTGCTTTTCTTAATTCTGCTACTGAAATAACTAAATAAAATTTAACTCTATTAATACAATTATTTTGACCGGATTCATTATCACTATGCTCTGTTAGAGATTTAGTCAGATTGGGCTTAAACTCAATTCCTTTTGGATCATTCATGCTAAATAGGAATAAATTTACTGTAATTTTGCCGAGTGATTGATTATATAGAGCAAAATTCTTATTTTGCATAAATTTTTGATCTGCAGTTATAGTAAAACCATAATCACCATCTGGATTTGCTGTAAAAATACATGCATTAGCAATAATACCGGTTTTCAATGGTTGATTATCTGAAATGGATTTTTGGATATTGGTTGGTTTTAAAGTGAGCTTCGTAGTAGAGTTAATACTGGTAATTATTGATTGCTCTGGAATAATAACTATAGTTTTTGCAGTTGCACCAAAGGAATTAGGCAGTAAAATTACATTATCTATTAATATGATCAGAATAATAAATTTATAAATTTTCATGTCTTTAGTATAGATAGGAATTTGTTATATATTCAAATAGTTTCATCGTGATGTTTCATAATTGAATTATGTATTGTTAATATTAAATGCTAGTAGATTAAATTTTAACATTCTAATTAGTAAAACTTAGGAAGATTGGTAATTATTTTACTGACTAGATTTTTACATGAAATGATATATAATTTATATTAGGACGATATTATTGCCATTGGAAGAATTATGCCAATTAGGAATACAAACTATTCATATGGAAGCTTAAGTAAATTTTTTCACTGGTTATGCGCCACAATGGTTATAATCTTACTAGTAGTCGGCTTTTTTATGCATGATTTCTCAGATATATTTAGAGGGACTGCATATAATTTGCATAAGTCTAGTGGTATACTGTTGATGGTTATAATGTTATTAAGAGCTATTTGGATGCTAACAAATCCGAAGCCAACCATGCCCTCAAATACCCCTGCATGGGAAGTTTTTTTTGCTTATCTAGTTCATTACGCTTTTTATGTGTTATTAATTATTATGCCATTATCTGGCTGGTTAATGTCATGTGCCTATGGATATCCTCCAAATTTTTTCGGATTATTTATGATTCCATTTCCTGGGATCACAAAAAATGTTGCTTTTGCAGAGATTATGCACTCTGTTCATCTAATAGTCGCATGGTGCTTGGTATGTTTAGTTTCTATTCATGTGTTAGCAGCGTTAAAGCATCATTTTATTAACAAAGATAACCTACTTTTAAGAATGCTTCCAGGACAAAAAAATTAGAAAATTTTATCTAGTTTTTGTATCCATTACCTAAAATTATTTACGTTCTAACTTTCAAAAAATACTAAAAACAGCTATAAAAAAATTAAATCTTTTCGTAAACAATTCCAATTACTTTATGTAGAAGTGATTATTTTTTTATTTGACTACAGTAAAGGTAAAACATTGTAATAATACTGCAAACAAAAATAAGTTAAATTTGGCATATACCTGCTTGTTTATTTCTGAATAGTTATAATTAATTAACTATAATAGTTATAGCTTAAAATTATATATAAATAGGACATTCGGTTTTTATTATTGCCTGAAAGTGTAATTAAGCAGCATAAATACCTACAAAATACCTATATGCTAGCTATTAATATTGTGTCATAATGCCTTTTCAATTAAGTAAAACTTTACTTAAAAATTTATGAAGCAATTGGTCTTTTGTTTAATAGCGGCACTAGCCAAGCATACATACATTAGACCAGCTTCAATCAAAAAGGAAAGAAGAAAATTTTACTTTAGCCTTTATTCACTATTAGCCAAGGATTACTAAAGGGTTCCATTGCTAGTACATATTCTTTACTTTTACAACACCCGCAACAGATTAATTCATCCCATAAATATTGTGCATAAGCTCTTGTGTCATCTTCTTGCATTCGCATATACCGGAGAGTAGCATCTACATGTCTTCTAACCTTTTTATCAAAATAATAAACTCTATAGCTTTTCTTTGGATATCCAACAAAATGACTTTTTTGTTTATAGGTTAATCTATTTTCTAAAATTCTATAAGCCAAATTTTCTTTATTAGAATAACCACCTTTTTGTTCGGATATTAAGAGTGTAAAATTTAACGCTGATGGTAGATCAACTCTTATGAAGTTATAACTGGCTAACATTTTAATCATATCTATATATTTATTATCGATATTTGCTTTTAAAGATTGAATAAGAGCAGTTTCTCCAAACTCATCTATGTGATTAATACTAGCTAGATGTAGATCAATAAGTATTTTTGCTTGTACTGTTAAGTTTTGTTTTACGAGCAATCTAAAAGCTTGTTGAAATTCTTGTGCTGGAGTTACCTTTTTAAACTTGCTTATTAGAATGCGTAATTTAGCTGGTGATAAGTTGTTGTTGGAAATACCATCTAATAGTTTGCCAGCAGAAATGTTACTATAAAAAAAGATTAAAATAATTAATATGAAAGGCTGTTGTAATTTATGCTTCATTATATTATCTCCTTATATTTATTTAGGCCACACTACCATAATGTAAAACTATATTAAAGATTAATATAGTTTTTATCGCTATAAAAGATCCATAAAATTCAGGATTAAATAAACATATATTTCAATAAGTTACATATGAATAATCAATACTCTAATTGGTGACTGCTATCCGTCATATGGAGATGCGCCGATTGAAGTGTTTGGCAATATATAAACAGTAAACGCCTGAGTAGCGCGTCTTATATCGCTGCTATTAATGATGGTTTATGACGTTGTTGCTAAATTTAGCTTATATCGCTAGAATGCCTTATTCAATATTAAGTGACTTTATGATTGTCAATACGCCTACAGGTAAAAAATCTGAACTTTTAATGCCGGCAGGATCTTTACAAAAGTTAAAGATAGCCCTACTTTACGGTGCTGATGCTGTATATCTTGGTACCCCAGATATGTCTCTTAGAACAAAATCTGCGTTTTCATTAGCAGAAATAGTAGAAGGAATTCAGTATGCTCATACTCTTAATAAAAGAGTATATCTTACTCTTAATATATTTTCTCATAATAAAGATATTGCTAAGTTGTCAGGTTTTTTAGATACTATTAAGCAAGTGGAGCCAGATGGATTAATTATCTCTGATCCAGGAATATTGCAATATGTTAAAGAAAATATTCCAAGCATACCTATTCACATTTCGACACAAGCAAATGTTTGCTCATGGTTGTCAGTTAAATTTTGGCAGCAACAAGGAGCTGAACTCATAGTTTTAGCCAGAGAAGTTTCATTTGAAGAACTTAGTGAAATAAGGCAGAAATGTCCTGATATTAAATTGGAAACTTTTATTCATGGAGCAATGTGTATGACCTACTCAGGTAGGTGCTTACTGTCAAATTATATGTCAGAACGAGGAGCAAACCAGGGTAATTGTGCTAATAGTTGTCGCTGGAATTATAAGCTCAAAATTCGTTTAAAAGACGGTACGTTGCAGGATCTCGAAATAGATGATAATAATCGTGATATGTTTGATTTCTTGCTTGAAGAAGGCTGTCGGCCTGGAGAATTAATGCCTATTATTGAAGATAATAGAGGAACTTATATATTGAACTCTAAAGATTTATGCTTAATGCCAATATTAAGCGATTACCTTAAATTGGGTATAGATTCTTTAAAAGTTGAAGGTAGGAATAAAAGTGCTTATTACGTAGCAGTTGTTGCCAGAGCATATAGAAAGGCAATTGATGATTGGTATGAAAATCCAATAGAGTGGGATTATACTAAATATTTGGAAGAACTTCATACAGTACCTAATCGTGGTTTTTCATTGGCATTTCATGAAGGGAGATTACAAGCACATTCTCATAATTATTATAATACTAGTTCTATTGGAACAAATGAATTTGCTGGGATTGTCACAGATATTAAAGAAGATTATATTTTGCTAGAAATTAAGAATAAAATAGTATCTGGCGATGTGCTGGAGTTTATTGTAGCTAATACTTTGAGTACTATTTTATTGAGGATCTATGAGTTTGATGATGTTGGAAGTAATAATATTTTGGATGAAGTACATGCTGGTCAAGGAATTTCTATCAAAATTCCCTACTCACTTTTTCATTTAGAATCTAAGCTTTACTTACAACAGGCAATTCCATTAAATACTATAGTTAGAAAAATAAGAATTTTGAATAACTTGCAGGAAGCAAGAGTAAAATATGATAAAGTTTCAGAAAAGTTGGAACTTTCTGAAAATAATAAGGAATTTAATCTAAAAAAACTGTCATTGCTTAAAGCTGAGCTAAAAAATACTAATAGCGGTAATGTGATAACAAATAAAATTATATCAAAAGACTCATGTTGTGGAAAAGGATGTAATGGATGTTTGATTTTTTGGAACTCTCCTAAGTATACTAAGGCTAGAAAATTGCTTGCAACTAAAAAACATGGACAAATGTTATCAAAAAGCGAAGTAGCTTTTTCTATTAACGAATAATTCTGATGAAAACCTGTTTTTTAACATGTCTTTACAAAACATGTCATCGGAATTACTATACTCAACATATATTTACAATTAATTGAGTATAACAATATATGAGTAATAAATTAAAAGTCATTAATGATCCTATTCATAATTTGATCCAAATTAATTTTAACGATAATGATATATTATTACCTCTTATAGATCATCCTATAGTACAAAGATTGCGCTACATTAAACAAATGGGATTAGCTGATTTAGTTTTTCCATCAGCGCTGCATAATAGGTTTAGTCATTCCATAGGCACTAGTTCTGTTGCTATGAAAATAGCAGCTCATCTTAAGTTATCAACTAAAAGAATTCAAATGATAGGATTATCAGGATTGTTACATGATATTGGGCATGGACCATTTTCTCATGCTTTTGAAAAAGTATTTTCTGAAATTGGAGGGATCTCTCATGAGGAGTGGACACCTTACTTTATTCAAGAAATATTGAATGATAGCTTTATAGACCTTTATAGTAAACATAATCCTACAGCTAAATTATGTGAAGAAGATTTAATAAATATTGAACAAAATATTTCTTTAAAAGAAAACCATTCTCAATCTATTGATATTGATTTAATTTCATCTCAGTTAGATGCTGATAGATTAGATTACTTACTAAGAGATAGTCATTTCTGTGGAGTAAAATATGGGCATTATGATTTAGATTGGTTAATAAGCTGCATGACTATTTTTATAGATGATAGTGGTAATGAGAAATTAGCTATTAGAATTAAAGCTTTAGAAGCTGTAGAACAATATCTTATGGCTAGAAGACTGATGAATAGCAAAATATATTATCATCGCTCTATTGTAGTAATGGAACATATATTAGTAAGACTATTAACTTTAGTTAAAGATAAAATACAAATGAATTATGAATTTCCTGGCGAGATATCTTCATGCCCCATTTTAAAATTTTTATCTTTGCTTGCTAAGTCTACTAAAGATACTAAAAGAGAGTTTATGCAGTCAAGCTTCAAATATTATAAAATATTAAGTGATTTTGATATCTATTACTTAATTAGGTATATATGTACTCATAGCGATGATTTTAACGAAAGCCCTGATTTGCTAGCGTTGGCTAAAATACTATACTACAGAGATATTCCTCATTGTGTTTCTATTAAAGCAGAAAAGGTTAATGATTTAAAAAATGAAATAGATAACTTAGTTAAGAATGATCGTATTAATCCTTGGGAAATAGGTTTATTTAAGGAGCAAAGTATTTTTTATAATCATAAAGTTAATCCTATTTATGTTAGTTCTGAAGGTAAGATAGAGAAACTGGAGCATATTTCTGAAATTGTGAAAAATATGTCTAATGACACTAAAGAGAGGCATTTTTTATATGTCATTGAATCTGCAGTTAATACAGATATTATAAGAAAATTACTAACAATGTAATAAATATAATAGTTTAAATCTTCACTAATAAACAGAGAAATCCTTACAGAACCTGAGATAATACTCATTATTTTTTTTTTAATTTTCCTATATACTTCTTTAATGAAAATTAATAGACTAAATAAAATAAATACCTTGAATATATAGTATTATCATTTATAATGTTTATTCTAGGATGTTTGCGTGTACCAGGGAGGTTAATATGCATGAACAGTGTAGGTATAGAGCACAAATTCATCAAAATAATAAAATTGTAGTTTCTTATTATTCTGATGATCTGTTTACTGTGAGAGATATGTTGCAGAATCTTGTTAAGCAAGAAATTTGCGATATTGAAGCTAGAATCATAGATAAAAATTTAGATAAAATTATCTTTAGTATCAATAGTGTTGCTTAATATTAAATTAGGTTTTTCTTGTCTTTAACTATCTAGAAAGATGCCATCACAGAGAAAAATACCCTTGCTGTACGCTTATCGCTTACACTCAATCTCTTACTGAGAGGTTTAGCAACTACTAACGATGTATCTATATATTTAGTAAGTTTTATTTTGAAACCACCGCCACCGGATGCTAACCTATCTGGGATACCTTTTTGGCTGTCATTTATATTCCATACCTTTCCACCATCTATGTAAGCAAAAATAGTAGGAGGAGATACGAAGATCTCAGTTCTTTTCATTGGAATTATCATTTGCAGTTCAGCTTTCCATGCTATTCCATGATCTCCTGTTATTTCAGAGGAGTCATATGCTAACCCAAATATACTTCCTCCAACACCGAATTCTTCAATGGAAGGCAATTGATCAAATGAGTATTGTCCTATAGTACTTATTAATACACCAAATGGACCAAATAGAGTTTGGTACCTGGTAAATGCTCCTCCAATTTTATTAAAAGTCTTGGTAAAACCTGCCCTAGATGGCCTTTTATTTGAAGCTCCTAGCATGTCTAAACCCTGATCCATATTAATAGAAACCACATTAGCTCCATATGGATCTGCCCTATCATAGACAGCGCTTAACTGGAAAGCTCGGATAACATCTTTAAAGGCAATTGTCTCATTTAATCTATTTACACTCTCAGTAGCTCTAAAATTAAATAAAAATTTAAGATTTTGTTCACGAGTACGAATTAATGGATATGAGAACCCTGTATTAAATCTAAGACTATCACCCCTACTATTTACACCGCTTATTCCTAATTCTTTTAAGTCTGGTGCAGATTTAGTATCACTATATTCTATGTCCCAAGTTAAACCGTGAGAATTTAATTGTTGCTGATGAAAAAGTTCATAATATCTAACTTCTCTAAAATCTTTAGTTCTCAATATTCGAACACCTGTTTTGCCGCCAGGCATTAATTCATTAAACTGAAAGCTTACGATCATTCGAACAGGCCCTAATAACTTCGTACCTCTGTTATCTATTAAAAAGCTCTGACTTGTAATAGAACGATTCACTACAAAAACTAAATCTGTAGCTCCTTGCATATTCTTGGAAGCTTTTAAGATAGTTCTAACTTTTACCCCTGGGATATCCTTAGCTAATAAAGCGTAACGTTCAAGTGTGTCAATATGCAAAGGTTTTTCTGCTTGTATATGCTGACCATATTTCTCTAAAAGTCCTTGGGTGAATTTGTTACATTCTCCTTCAATTTTCACATTGAATATATATCCTTCTATAATTCGGATAGTAACAATTCCTTTATCTATTTCTTGAGGAGGTAAAAATGCCTGTGATAGAACATAACCCTCATTTCTATATAGAACAGTAACTTTTTGTACAATAGATTGTAAAGTAGCAATAGTAATTCTCTTATTTAACTTAGCTTGATATATTTTTTCTATTTCTTCTCTTGGAACAAGATCAGAGCCTATAATCTTGACCTTTTTTAGTTTAAAAGAAGTTTTCTCGGCATTAGGTATTTTATTCTCAGGAGTGATTGGTACCTGGATCCTAACAGATGTTGACTTAGGAGTAATTAAACTTTCTCTTTCAACTGGAAATCTACCAGCATCTAATTGCTCGTTAAATCTACCTGAATCTAATTGAGAACGGGCAGCTGGTTCAGCAGCAAATACTAAAGAATTTATGATTAATAATATTGGAATTAATAGAACTTTTGTAAAGACTAATTTTTTGGATATAAACATTTTTATCTCATCAATACTTACGTAATATAAATATAAGTATAGAAATAAAATTATGCCAAAATTATATAATAATAATTCAATCCTATGTGCTAAATTATTGCAGTATTATATATAATGAAACAAAAATGTAAATTTGTAATTTGTCAGGTTAAATATTCTCCAAATCATTTTTTATCTTTTAACTCTAGTTTAAGAGCACAGTAAGAGAAAAGTTTCTTCTTACTATCCTTAAACATGTTGATCTTACCATTGGAGAAGTACTCACAGATAGCCTTATCAG
>PIVX01000734.1 GCA_003353785.1 Gammaproteobacteria bacterium
CGTGTTTTCAACGTGGTATGGTCGTAAACAATGTTTTGATTACAAACTTTGCATTTTCTTCCCTCACATCAGTTCAGTTACTGCAAGTTGACTTCTCCAGCTACTTGGTTGAGTTACTGCAGGTCGACTGCTTTTTGACTGATCAGTTGCTTTACTGCAAGCAAATTTTGAAAGCATGCAAAGAGCGGCAGGTATTGATGGCAAAAGTAGCGCAAGGTGGGATTTTGTTTGGTCTGCAAGACTGTTTTTGAAACTTGCGGCTCAACTACTTGCAAAATTTTTGGTTTTTCTATTGTTTTTGTCATCTATCGGCGTGAAAAATTGCAAAAAAATGTTTACAACACGCGGGGTTCCCAGGCCGTCTCCGATCCAAGTACTAACCGCGCCCAACGTTGCTTAACTTGCCAGATCGGACGGGACGGCGTGTTTTCAACGTGGTATGGTCGTAAACAATGTTTTGATTACAAACTTTGCATTTTCTTCCCTCACATCAGTTCAGTTACTGCAAGTTGACTTCTCCAGCTACTTGGTTGAGTTACTG
>PIVX01000052.1 GCA_003353785.1 Gammaproteobacteria bacterium
CTTGGATTTTTTTCTGCTCTACAATATGCTTAATCTCCGGATTTTTATCCCAGTACTGTTGGAGTAATTGTTCACATTCTTCTATGCACCCATGTATTGGAAATGAATTAGGAACTTTACCTCATAGCGCCTTTATAAGTTATGTGTATTGTTGGGATGTGTAAACCTAATAAAGCTATCTCTATTGATTATTACAAAATTAGAAAGAAAAATTTAAATGTTGAAATATTTCGTCTTGAAGTTCCTCAATAGATTTTTTTACTATATTTATATTTTGTGACTTCAAAATTATTCGCATGCTAAAAATATCCATATACTTATTCCAGATATTACTGCATCGTTAGATGCTCTTACGGCTTTAGAGGCTGTGTATTACGGTCGGATCTGAATACTGAATTCACTCCAAATGAACCCTCTACAATATGCTCATCATTATTTATCAATCGTCTCCAATTGTAAATTCTTTTTTGCCTTTCTCATAGATTCTCCCGTCAATAATATAGATATAGAATTGTGCAATATTATATCAAGACTAGCATCAACTAAAGCAGCATCATTTAAATGCTCATGCCAATGTGAGGTTGGCTAGTGATAATAGTTGAATGTTGCTGATAGCAAGCATCTCGGATCTTCAGAAGGTCACGTCTTTGCATTACATCCCCCATCATCTAATATCAAGATATCTACCTTAACCAGCTGGGATAACATCTGAGAGCAACTCCCCCGTCCGCCCTGGCAACTTTTAGTGTTTCCCATAGCCTAGGAATCTAAAATACCGGACACTAAAACCTGATAGACAAGCTTTGTGCGCTAAAGCACATGATGAATATGTCTTATCCACATCCTGTGATAATATTCATATGCTTTCTTACTCAATTACAACGAGCTAGTTCTAGTATTTTTGATTTAGTAACACCTCGTAGATGTTGGTAATCAACATCCTCAATACAAACATTTTGTTGAAATTTAGCTTGGTGTAAACGCCTTTTCATTTTACGGTTTTCCCTAACACTAGCTTCTTTTTCAACTAAGATAGCAAAGCGACTATCAAAATCCATATCTGTTATTGGATTACTCAGCTGTTCTTCAAAAGCCTCTGCCATCCCTGTCAAGTGAATTGGCAGAAAGAAACAAATTATGGAATTTGAGCACATGTTGAATTACAAATCCAACGCTACAAACGTATTATTGGAAATACACTAAAAGCATGCTCATTGCCTCAAAAAAAAACAGAGGCTCAGGTTTCCATGCGCGTATTAAACAGATTGACACCATTAGGGATGCCTGTCAATAAAAATTAGTTAAATACTACATTTCAAGGATGAGATGTGGTTGAAATTTGATTTATCCAACAACGCCGTTTCTAGCCTGTTTTTCTTTCTGCTGATTACTAATTAAAAGTCCAAAGAGTAAATCTTTTTCCTACGGCCTACCCTAAAACCGAGCCTAAAAATAATATCTGGACTTATGCATATTTAAGTATTTTTACTCATAAAATCATTTATTACATTATGCATATGCGCGAACATTTCCTCAGATAACCCATGATGGCATGCTAATAACACTCCCCCTCGCATAACTTTGTCTGCATTAGCAAATCCAGCAGGAGACTTTCTCATAGCTATTTTTGAAAATCCTGGCTGTTTAGTAATATTACCTGTAAATATTGTTCTAGTTTGAATATTATTTCTTTCCAAAAATATTTGCAAGTCTCTTCTTTTGAAAGGTGATGCTTCTTTAATTATAACCGGATATGCTAACCATGCAGTATGTGCCCCCAGTGTTTGCTCAGGCAATTCGAAATAATCAGTATAGTTAGAAAAAAACTCCATTTGTTTAGCAAAATTATCATTTCTAACTTTAATATTATTATTTAAATCATCAAGCTGTACTAAACCAAAAGATGCACCCGTTTCTGAACCTTCTAAGTTATATCCAATTCTCTCAAATACAAATTTTGCATCATATTCTATATCACCTAAATTCACGTCAAATCTATTTTCAATAGCCTCACTTTTCTCATCAAAAATTGATGATGATCTTCCCCACGATCGTAGTAATTTCGCCTGTTTTATCTGCTGAGTATCATTCATACATAGCATACCACCATTTCCAGCACAATTTATGATATGAGATCCATAAAAACTTGTAATAGACCAATCGCTCCAATATCCACTAGACTTTCCATGTAAAGTCCCACCAAGCGTATCCGCAGAATCTTCAATAATATCTAGGTTATGCCTCTTTGCTATATCATTAATTTTATCCCATTTACATAAATTCCCCAGAAGATTAGGAGCCAATATTGCAACAGTTTTATCACTAATCATTTCTTCTATTTTGTCTACGTCAATACAAAAATCTCTTTCACCTACATCTACAAAAACTGGAATCAAACCAGATTTTACTATGCAACCAACTGATGTTGAAAAAGTTAATACTGGTGTAATAACCTCACTTCCAGGCTTATAATCCATAGCTTCCATGCCGATATACAATGCTGAAGAACCTGAATTTACATACAGACCAGTTTTTTTTGAAAATAATGAAGCTATCTTTTTTTCAAATTCTCTTGCATACTTACCCAGCTGTGTACCTTCATTTAAGCATTTTACAACAGCATCAATTTCTTTTTTACCATACACTGTTTTAGCATAAGGGACATTAACATTTTTCTTCATATCTTTTACACCATTAATTTGAATATTTATCTATCTCTTTGTTTGTAAAAATTTTCATATTCCCACCATTTAGATATTCCCTATACCATTGGGCTGTCAATTGTAGAACCTCATTAATATTATATTTTGGAGCCCAATTTAATTCTTTAATTGACTTACTAGGATCTAATTTTAACATTGATGATTCATGAAAATTTGTATCTTTCTGGTAAATTTGAGAAATACTATTATCTATATTTTCAATAAAAATAGTTGATAGTTCTTTTACAGTAACTTGTTTATTATTCAAAGGACCAAAATTATATGCCTGTGAAAAACCCTCTGGATTATCATATAGTTTTTTACCTAAAATTAAATATCCATATAAAATATCAAGAACTAGTTGCCAAGGCCTAATTGATTCTGGAGATCTCAAGCAAACTCTCTCATTTTCTTCTATTGCTCTTACAATATCTGGTATAATTCTGTATTTAGAAAAATCTCCTCCACCTACTACATTCCCCGCTCTTGCGCTCGCTAAGCCAATTCTCATTTCTTCAAAAAATGACTTTCTATATGAAACTGTTACTAACTCACTACAAGCCTTACTAGCTGAATATGGATCATGTCCTCCCAACCTATCATTTTCTCTATATGACCAACACCATTCTTTATTTTCATAGCATTTATCACTAGTTACATTAATGATAGCTCTAGTAACATCGGCTTTTCTTATTGCCTCAAATAAATTTACTGTGCCTATAACATTTGTAGAATAATTATTTATAGGAGCATTATAAGAATCTCTGACTAACGCTTGAGCCGCTAAATGAAATACTATATCTGGTTTAGAGTTTTTAATACATTTTACTAATGAATCATAATCTCTAATATCATATATATTTGACTCCACATCCCTTTGGATATCTAACAAATCAAATAATGATTTTTTTTCCTCAGGAGCCAAGGAATATCCAACTACTTTCGCTCCCATATTAATTAGTATCTGCGAAAGCCAAGCTCCTTTAAAACCAGTATGACCTGTTAAAAATATTTTTTTCCCTTTATAAAAATTATATAATTCTTTCATTCCCAAATTTTCCATGGAGCATTATTATTATTCCACAAATTTTCTAAATAATTTTTATCTCGTAAGGTATCCAGTGGGTACCAAAACCCATCATGTTTATAGGCTCTTAACTCTCCTGCTGAAGATAATTCACGTAAAGGCTCTTGTTCCCAAACAGTCTGATCACCATCTCTAATACAATTTAAAGCCGATGTTTTCAATACAAAAAACCCCCCATTAATGTAGATATTTTTATCTCGAGGTTTTTCATGAAAACTAGTAACCATATTGTTAGAATTATCAATATCTAAAATACCAAACCTATTTGTTGGATTTATAGATGTAAGAGTTGCAGCTCTACCATGCTCCATATGAAAACTGGTTAACTTCCCTATATCAATATTAGAAAGACCATCCCCATAAGTTAAACAAAAATTTTCTTCATCTTCTAGGTATTTTGCAACTCTTGCTATTCTTCCACCTGTCATAGATGTATCACCAGTATCTACGAGAGTTATTTTCCAGGGCTCAGAATAATTATTATGTATATCTACAGTATTATTCTTTAGATCTATTGTTAAATCGGAAGTATGTTGATAATAATTAAAAAAATACTCTTTTATGATATATCCTTTATAACCTAAGCATACTATAAAATCATTAATGCCATAATGGGAATATATTTTCATTATATGCCATAAAATTGGTTTTCCCCCAATTTCTACCATCGGTTTTGGTCTCACGCGGGTCTCTTCACTAAGCCTAGTTCCTAGGCCACCGGCCAATAATACTGCTTTCATAATATTTTATCCTAGTATAAAACTATACATTTTAGCTAAAATTAAGATCATTTAAAAGGTTAATAATTCTTTTAATACAGCTCATAATAATATTTGTTCTTTAACTCAAAAATCATCCAAAACATTACATAACATCAATCTAGATTTAGAATATACATTATCTAAAAAATTTTTGACGAAAAACTATTCCTTCTTATCTATCCAAAATACCAGCCTAATAAATTAGACTTTATACCTATATTTAGAAGGACTTTCAAAAAGAATTGTTGCAATTCTGTTATCTTTAATAACATCAGAATCAGATATATCTGAAATCATACTTAAATTGCGTACATCAAAATCTGATGTCATTCCAAAGATATGATACTTAACATCATCTGACAAGACACTGTCTAAATATTTTTTTACTAGTGTATAATAACTTTTATAATCAAAACTTAGGTGTTTTGCACCAGAAGCATTAAATTTATTTAGAATTTCTTGAGCACATTCTTCATCAAATTTACAATTAGGAAATTTAGTTGGATGAATATAATAAAGTGTCGTCCAACCATTTTTAGTAAATATATCTAACCCTTCAACTTCAGTTGATTCTATTAAAGCACGTTTTTTAATATGATATTTTTTATCTAGCTCTTCAAATTTTTCTAAAGAAAAACCAATATTACCCCCTGATTTGATTTTTAAATCAAACCAAATTTTACCAAAATCTCTAACAGGTTTTTTTTCTAGATAATCTGCTAGTTCTATGTTAAACACATATTCAGGCCAATGACCTACTTTGTATTTTTCTAATGCTACATTAATCTCAGTACCAGTAAAACCTAGAGAAGAAATTTCATACGTTTTTGCTAAAATATCCCCATTATTTCCAATAGCAAAATCTGCCTTAAGACTATTTAAATAGTTAATATTTTTTTTAGCAATATATATTGGATCATTTTTGATATAAAACTTATGCGTCATCGTATAGTAGGTATCATCCTCATCTGGGGATTTTTGCATAGTTAAGGCATTATCTTCTGTAATAATATAATTATCACTGGCAATACTATATCCTTTTTCAAAATATGGGGATTCCATACTGTATATATCTAACAATGTATTAAATAATAAATCCGTAGTAAATATAGCATTTCTCTTTGATCGTAATTTAGATATTCTACCAATATTATCTTTAATATAACTATTAGAAAAAAACATAAATAATGGAACTCTAACCATATCATAATTAAAAGATGAAGAATTATGAAATTTCTTACCTAAAACATCTTCTCCATGATCTGATAAATATATAAAACTATCTACCCATGAATACTTGTTTGCTGTCAATTCAAAAATATTTTCTAACAAACCATCAGTACTTCTAATCGTATTATCATATGGATTAAGCACTTTTTTAACAAAATTAGTATCATTTGCATACTCCCCTATTTCTTCAACCTTTATTTCATTAAATATCTTATCTTCCTCAGACAAGCGTTCCCTATAATCAGCATGTGATCCCATTAAATGTAGAATTATTAGGTTATTTTGCTTTTCATCAATAGAACTCATCACTGCATTTAATGCTCTTAAGATCGCCCCACCTTCTTCTACATATACTATTTTATCAGATTGGCTTAGGACAACTGTTAGGGGAGTATCTAACATTGTTCCAGGTTGTTCAGATATCCAATATGTATTAAAATCTGCCTTCTTAGCAATATCAACAATTGATAATGATGTATTTTGCGGCATATTATTGTATTGATTAGCTTTCGTTAACATTTTCATTATAACTGGTACAGTATGACAATAAGGAGCATAAGCATTGTCAAATAAAATTAGATTATCCAATTTTTTAGTATTATCTAACCATGGGGTAGTATCTCTAAAATATCCATAAGCTGACATATGTTGTTTATTAGCTGACTCTCCAATAATTAGTATATGAGTTCCTTTATTTTTATTAGTCAAATTTATTTGAAAATCTATTTTTTTCCTTTCTGCAATAAATTTTTTTATTTCGTCAACTTGCTGTGAATACCTGACAAACCCTGCATAAAGAACTTTTGGATAAGTTGGGATCGAGGGTAAGATAATGTAAAATGCTCCGAGCACGATTAAAATATATGCAAATTTATTTCTCCAATTTACTGAAGACCAAATTATATTTCTAGCAAAAATATTCAACAATATTGTAATAATCAAAGGAACTAAAATGATAGCAAATAAAGAGCTATATCCTAGATTTGTAACAATAAACTCAACTCCTTCACTAAAATAACTTTGATATACAGCAGCTACTTCATCTAACGATAGCCCATATGGACGCATAACTTTATTAGAATATTTTTGGATGCTATACAATGCGGAAGTAAAATATAATGCCACATAAGAATAGAACAATGCAGAGCTAAACAAAAGTAAAGGTAATTTAAGATATTTATTTATTCTTAAATTATGAATAAATGCTAATAAAAAAAAGAAAACTATAATAGTATAAACAATTATTATCGCTCTAATAATATTGTTTTCCCCTACTAAGTAACATTCAGATATATAAATAAAAACTGATATTAATGAGATTAAAATAGATGAGGAAATAATACGAGATTTAATCTTTTTATTTATTATGTGTTTATCTGTATTTAATAAGCTTTGTCTAAGACTCTCTGCTACTAATTGAAATAGAATAATGATTGAAATTAAAGCTGCTATAATATACAAAATTTGTGGAGTAATATCCCTAGTTATTCTAAAGTCTTTTATTTTACCAGTAAAATCTCTGCTTTCATCAAACCCTGCTCCAACAGTAATATTACTAAAATTAGGAGTAAAATTAGCGTTCTTATAGCTACGAATATCTATTCCATCAACAAATACATCTATTCTATTAAACTTTCTTGAATATTTAATCACCATATCATGCCAAAAAGAATATTTAGGCACTGTACCTAATTCGATAACTTTTAATTGTCCAGATTTATTGGTATATACAACTCCCCACAGAGTTGCAGATTTTGTTTTACGAGCTAATTCTAATCTAATCCCAGAGTTATAATTTGCTGTCTGAAATAAATTTTCATATTTAATACCATTAACTTCTTTCTTTAGGGGGGCAATATAAAATTTAAAACTAATAGAAAAATCTCTTTTAGTATTAAGTGCATGTCCTACTTTAACAACTCCGTTCTCTACTGTATAATCACTAACTGAAATCTGGTTGAAAAATTTGATCAGTATTAACAAACTAAACAAAATTATTGCAATATACACTAATAATTCTTTTAGTTTCTTATTTTTAATAGCCTCAAAAATGTGTCTACTAAATCTTGCTATACTTGCAAAACAATAAACCCTGATTAGCTTAAAGATAATTATACCAGCTATTAAAGCTAGTATAATATACTTCATAATAATTTGTTTCTTAGTAACACCACTTGTCTGTATAGAAAAATTTTTAACTAATCCATTAAAGTATCTAGTTTCAAACCCATTTCCAATGATTGGATTGCTAAAATCTAACTTAATATCACAATTGCTGATATCTTTAACTACTATATCATCAACATAAATTTTTAATCTATCTCTTCTCTGGTTATATTTAATTTCCATGGTGTGCCATACTGACACAGATGGAGCATCACCCAAACTTACTCCTACCATTTTTCCTAGAGTATTTGTATATATTAATCCCCATGTATTCCCATTTTTTCTCTTAGCAATTTCAACCCTAATTCCGCTATTATAGTCCGCGGTTTGAAAAATATTTTCATATAAAGTTTTATCACTTATATTTTTTTTGTTATTAATAAAAAAAGTGAATTTTATTGAGATGTCTTTTTTAATAATTATAGGGCTATCAATGTTTTTTTGATGCTGATAAACCTCGTAGTTATCAGAACGCCAACCTTGATATTCATTCCTATCTTTTATGTATATAAACAACAGAAAAGAACATAATACAAATAATAATAAATTTTCTACAAATTTAATCATAACCTTTTACAAACCAACATCATGTTTATAACTTTTAAAATCATGAAATAATACTTCTATGAATAATTGAAAATCCAATCAAATTATTGCTTAAGCAAAAAAATAAATTACGCTAACAAAATGCTCTGTTTCCTATTTTTGTAAAGTGTAAATACAAATAATATATTGCAATCATACCTTCTCACCCACAACTGAGGAAAACTATAGCATGAATATTTACTCAAGCAATTATTTACAAAATGAAAATTATACTTAACGCCAAGCACCTTGCATATTGGAATAACTAAAATAAATATAAATTTTTCAATTTGTATTAATATTATATATGAAGCGCGTCTTTGTCACAACTCAGCTCCGACGTATGAGTTCAGAAAAGACAATATTTCAAAGAGTTAAACGAACGACAAAAATATTTTGGTGTGTTAAGATAGACGAAATACAGGTTTGATCTTAATTTATCCAATAAGAATTAATAACGCGCAGAATGCCTGCCAGCAATAAAGTTCCTAATTCATTTCCAATACATGGGTGCATAGAAGAATGTGAACAATTACTCCAACAGTACTGGGATAAAAATCCGGAGATTAAGCATATTGTAGAGCAGAAAAAAATCCAAG
>PIVX01000735.1 GCA_003353785.1 Gammaproteobacteria bacterium
TTTTCGATTTCTTTATATCATATAGCGGTATATACATAAAATGAAAGCTAACAATGTCGCGAATATTATGCGAGCAAAATAAAAATTTAAATGTTCATAATTGATGCTAATTATGCTAAATAAATATGCAGATATCGATTTTTCGATTTCTTTATATCATATAGCGGTATATATATAAAATGAAAGCTAACAATGTCGCGAATCTTATGCGAGCAAAATAAAAATTTAAAATTTCATAATTTATGCTAATTATGCTAATTAAATATGCAAATTTCGATTCGTAATAATATATAACGATATATACATCAAATGAGAGCTAATAATGTCCCGAATTATATGCGTGCAAAATAAAAGTTTAAAAGTTCATAATTTATTCTAATTATGCTGATTAATTATGCAAATTTCGATTCGTAATAATATATAACGATATATACATCAAATGAGACCTAATAATCTACTGAATACAATGACGTATATATATGATTTATCCTTGATGTAACGACGGGCGTCGTTTGTACTTTAAAAATACAAACGGCGCC
>PIVX01000736.1 GCA_003353785.1 Gammaproteobacteria bacterium
ATTCCTTTGAATTTATTACAATCCACAATTGGTCAATCTCGCAGTGTTCAGATTGTTTTCAGAAACATGATCCCCAATTTAAGATCATTAGAGGATCTTGCCAATGTCCCTTTTATTGTCAAGAATGATAAAACTGAATATTTAAAAAATTGGGTTATTGCGAAGAAGAGACATTTATTGGATTTGCGCAAAATTAGGAGAATTCTAAACTCGAAAAGGTTTAATAAGATTCCTTTTGATTGGCTTCTAATTTCTCCGTTGAATATACTGGCAAGATGTGATTTTGTAGTCTATACCGATGCTGCTACTAAATCAGGTGTCGGAGGTTATGTACATATCCAAAATGGTGAGTTTTTCGCTCATTTTTGGAATCAATTTCCGCGTTTTAATAATTGGTCGATAAAACCTGACATTACATTCATGGAATTATTAGGCGTCGTTGCCTCTGCTTTTCTTTTCAGATCGCAATTTGAGAATAAAATTGTTCTTTTTTATTGTGATAATAAACCAGCTGTTCATATTATTACTAAGCGTTGTGC
>PIVX01000737.1 GCA_003353785.1 Gammaproteobacteria bacterium
ACTAGGGGTACCTGTAATTGACTTTTAAACAGTGGTTTTATTAAAAAGATATAATAGTAGTTGTAATTGATTACGTTTTTGTTGAAAAGAGTTACTCTATCTGTCTTAATCCATACTAATCTATCCTAACCTGTCATAACTTGTCCAAACATGTCCTACCTGTTCCAATCTATCCTAACCTGTTCTAATATAACATATCCTCTCCTGTCCTAATCTATCCTAACCTGTCCTAATATATCCTTTCTTAACCTGTCATAATATATCCTCACCTGTCCTAATGTATCCTAAGCTGTCCTAATCTATCCTAACCTGTCCTAATATATCCTTTCTTAACCTGTCCTAATATATCCTAACATGTCCTAATATATCCTTTCTTAACCTGTCATAATATATCCTAACTTGTCCTAATGTATCCTAAGCTGTACTAATCTATCCTAACCTGTCCTAATATATCCTTTCTTAACCTGTCATAATATATCCTAACTTGTCCTAATGTATCCTAAGCTGTACTAATCTATCCTAACCTGTCCTAATATATC
>PIVX01000738.1 GCA_003353785.1 Gammaproteobacteria bacterium
AAGAAGAAATATTGACAAATACTGATAATGAGGTTGGTGTGGAACAATTCAATGAAACTCAAGTCAAAGCACAGCAATTTATGAAAACAAAAAGAATGAAAAAAATAAAATGTGCGACAGATGAGTGGGATGACAGTATAAACTTTGAAATCGAAGACGGTGAACCAATATTACTGTGCCATATTATGTCAATATTATTTTATACGGATTTCACAGAATTATCAACTTCGTTTAGCAAAACCTTTCGCAGAATTGAGGCTGGTGAGTCTTTACAATCTGTGAAAGAAAGAAATAGTTTTTATTGGTGGCTCAGTAAATATATTATTGAAACTGTTAATTGTTACGGAAATAATGGAGAAGTAGAAGATAAAGGAGAGTCAGGCCCATTTTTCAGTGGATTGGGTGTGGTTATTTTCGTGGAGTCGTTTAGAATTCGATTATGTGGACCAACCTCCACAACGAAGGAAATTCTCATTGCACAGAATTTTGCGAAACAGAATGGCATTATTTTACAAATGGACAATCAAAAAGATGATAT
>PIVX01000739.1 GCA_003353785.1 Gammaproteobacteria bacterium
TTTCCAGACGCTTCCTAGTCTGGCTTGTTGGTACATTCTTGGAGCCTAAAAGTTTACCCCGTATAGGTAAAATGGGTCGGGAAATTCAAAAATGATATCCGTTTTCATCGACGATCACCCGATTTTCGGATCGCGAGGTCCCACACTTAAAAGGAAATCGCTATAAAACGATCAATATAGGTCGGATTGCCCTTAAATTTTTATTGGGTGTACTGGGGACATATACGAACACAAAGTACTTGTCGATTTTGGTCCGGCGATTCCGAAACCGCCTATTCGCGGGGTCCCAGAGTTAAAAAGGAAATCGTTATAAAACCTTCTATATCGGTCGGATCGCGCTGAAATTTGTTTTGTGGATACTGCGGAGATATGCGAACAGAATTGCTTGTCCATTTTGGTCCGGCGATTCCGAAACCGCCTATTCGCGGGGTCCCAGTGTTAAAAAGGAAATCGTTATAAAACCTTCTATATTGGTCGGATCGCGCTGAAATTTGTTTTGTGGATACTGCGGAGATATGCGAACAGAATTGCTTGTCG
>PIVX01000740.1 GCA_003353785.1 Gammaproteobacteria bacterium
AAAGAAAAATTATGCCGTTTTCCATATTCTAAGAATTGGACACCTAAATATTAGGGGCCTGCAAGATGCAAACCGCTCCCATTATAAACAACAACATATCGAAAGAATATTAAATAAACATAATCTTGATATACTACTGCTACAAGAACTTGTAGTTACAGCAAGAACGGACATCGAAAACGGAACATATTATGACAAAAACGATAACAAACATAAATTCAGAGTGCATGAAACTAGATTTAATAAATATAAATTCTGGGCACCAAAAACAGAATGCGGAATAATATACAGAGATAATTTAGATATAACTAGACTCAATGACTTTAAACCAATTACACAATGCAGAGAAACAAACATCGCAATCTGCGGAATACTTATCCATACAAAACATAAACCAATTGCAATATATTCATATTATAGACCCCCAAAATATGGTGACGGTACACAATTATTCCAATTTAAATATGAAGGAGAGAAAACAATTTTGGGCGGTGACCTTAACCTCCACCATGAAGAATGGGGCAGTAAACACCATAA
>PIVX01000741.1 GCA_003353785.1 Gammaproteobacteria bacterium
TCATCACATATTTGATAAAGTATTTGGAGACTCGCTATATTGACATATTGGTTGGTAATATGTTGGAGGTTTCAGCAGAAATGACTGAAATTATCGAACAATCATATTTTGAAAGCACGGGACTTAAATATCGATTTTTTGGATTGCAAATTGAAGATTTATTAGGTAATGAAATAAATGATATCGATATTAATCGGGATCAGGATCAGTATCAAATGTTTGTCGATGCGCAAATCAGTGGGATTGCCATAAATGCGTTGATTGAGTGTCGTAAATATGCTTGTAAAATATTATCGAAATATGGAAAGTTTAAAGGTGAATTTGAATGGATTGCTACCCAAAAGTTAAGGCAATATTTTGATGGTTTTGTGTCTTCTCATTTAAATGCAGAGGATGAAGAATCTCAATTAATATTTCAAATTGCGAGTTATGGTAAACTTGAGGCCTTATATCCAACCGAAGACATTGCTTTTTTTGTGATTTCAGAGAATAAATTATTACTTACGTTATTTAGTGTTCTTATTATTATGTTTTTT
>PIVX01000742.1 GCA_003353785.1 Gammaproteobacteria bacterium
GTTGGGACAAAAATTTGGAAATTTCTTTATTTGAGGTTTTATTTCTCAGAATATTTAATTTGCATAGATGGTTTTAGACTAACTTAACGGCGTATATTACAAATTTCGAATCCTTTATCTGAAAAAATGATTGAAAAATCGATTTATCGGTCAATTTTGCAAAAACCAACTTATCGTTGCGGGACCCAGAGTACGGTACCTTTTCCTATTTTTGAATAATCCATCGAAAAGAGCCTATCTCCTTGCCCTATGTTCCAAATTTCAGCAGTTTATTTTGAAAATTGACCAATTTACAAGCAAAAACGTTAATTTGTAGTAAATGGTCAAGGTCAATGATCATCAATTTAGAAAATTTATTTTGGTCAAAAATAATTTTCGTATAATTTTATATTCGCATCGTCGACTAAGGTTTTCGAGGTCAGCGAATCCAATACCAGTATTTGTTTTTATGTCCGATCACCAAATCAATTGGTAATCAATATTGAAATATCGATTTTATGTAAATTTTCCATAACCCATAGTGATTATCGATTAAT
>PIVX01000743.1 GCA_003353785.1 Gammaproteobacteria bacterium
ATAACTACTAATGTTCCCAGAGAAGCATTAGCTAGCACTTCTATTAGACCCCGTGCTACGTCACGAGACCCGCCAATTAGATCTGGCGAGGCAGAGGCACAACTTGCATTAGGAGGAGAAATGTCTGCTGCAATAGGCAGATTTGACCCTACCCGACAACGACAACAGCTGTTAAGTCAGCACATGCATGGTCAGAATGGCCAGAGCAATGGTACAGGAGATCAGCCAGAATTATTCCGGCCCCCTTACCACCATACTGGTCTCGACCAAGGACAGACTGAAATGGAAATAGGGCCTAGTGGTCCTCAGTTACCAATGGCAGAATACAATCGCCATGGACACCGAATTCCCAACTGGCTACCATATCGAGGTGTGCCAAGATAGGATAATTATGATTATACAAGGCCAGAATCAGGTCCAAATGTGTCAGCTCCACATAGCGGCTCATATGGACCAGGTACTGAGCGTGACCAGACTGGATCACAGCAAATGCCTAATAATCACATAAATAATCCTTGGTATTATTATGGTTCTC
>PIVX01000744.1 GCA_003353785.1 Gammaproteobacteria bacterium
GAATTTAAAACCAAGATACAAACTTTCTCAACTCAGTTTGGTCATGAAGATTCAGATGTATATCAAGATAAATTCAAATGTACTCACGTCTACATCAGAGAGCAAACTGACGAAAATACCCAACTAATAACATTATTTAATTCAACTAACCCATTAATCCTGCTTGATGCTCTAGCAAATAATGCAGCATCCATTAAAAAGCTTCTTCAGTTTTTTAAAGACGAAAGTATAGATATCATTATTTTTCATATTTTTCATTTCTTATTATTCCCATTAGAATTTGTATTTATAGCGGATGTTTTTTAGGGATTTCATGCCAGAGTTCTTTCTTATCATTCACAGTAATATCACCATTAGCACCGATCTCTAATGAAATTTCTTTTTTCTCACCTTTAAAGATAAATTCCTCCAGGAAATCCTTTTTATAAAACTTGCCTAATTCCCAAACATTGATTTGACTAGGCTTCCATAAGTATTCTGCCTCCCCTCTCATTACCAAACTTATAACTACAGACGCATTTGCATTCTTAGGAAG
>PIVX01000745.1 GCA_003353785.1 Gammaproteobacteria bacterium
GGTCTGAATGTGGAGGAGAAATCGGTACAAAAAGCTGTGAAGTCACAATATAAAATCACAGAATGTAAATGATGCACAGATATCGGTGAATTGCCATCAATGTTATAATGGAATGGATCCTTATCCCTATCATCACCATAGATAGATTTCATATTTTTACATTTATTTTCCTTAACATAATAATTTGCTTTTCTTATAATTATTTGATTGAATTGTTGCATTTGAATAAATTTTGAATTGACAGCTTCTTGTTTTAATGATTTATAATATGGCGACACATACAATTCACTCAACGGATAACCTCCAAAATTGTTAATATTCCAATATTTTTGTTTATATTTTATGGGATTAATATTTTTATAATAGTCGTGATACCAAAATAATATTCCAGTGGAAAAGGCCGCCGCTGAAATTCTGGATATTTTAATAAATTGTCGAATATATTGAATATAAAAATGATTTTCGTTTAAAATATAAAATAAATTACAATTTTTACATTGATAATTTTCAATATCTTGTTTTAATGCATCACTG
>PIVX01000746.1 GCA_003353785.1 Gammaproteobacteria bacterium
ACAAAAGCTATTTGCATGCCATTACATTATTGTAACACTAAACTCCAACTACAGTTCAGTTTATCTCTTGTTATACAAAAGCTATTGGCATGCCATTACATTATTGTAACACTAAACTCCAACTACAGTTCAGTTTATCTCTTGTTATACAAAAGCTATTGACATACCATACATTATTGTAACACTAAATTCCAACTGCACTTTAGTTTATCTCTTGTTATACAAAAGCTACTGGCATGTCATTACATTATTGTAACACTAAACTCCAACTACAGTTCAGTTTATCTCTTGTTATACAAAAGCTATTGGCTTGCCATTACATTATTGTAACACTAAACTCCAACAACAGTTTAGTTTACCTCTTGTTATACAAAAGCTATTGGCATGCCATTACATTTGTAACACTAAACTCCAACTACAGTTCAGTTTATCTCTTGTTATACAAAAGCTATTGACATGCCATTACATTACTGTAACACTAAACTCCAACTACAGTTCAGTTTATCTCTTGTTATACAAAAGCTATTGACATGC
>PIVX01000747.1 GCA_003353785.1 Gammaproteobacteria bacterium
TAAAACAACAGTTGAAATTGAATCTAATAAACACGATGAAATTAAAAAATTCTTTGATGCAAGATATATTTGTGCACCTGAAGCATGTTGGAGAATATTTAAATTTGAATTACATGCAAGAAAACCAAATGTTACTCATTTGCAATTACATTTAGAGAATAAACAAAGAGTTATTTGGCAAGAAGAACAAAAAATTGAGCATTTAGAAAAGGTATTAGAAAAATCTAAAAAAACTACATTAACTGAATGGTTTTTTAATAATAAAAAAGAGAAAAAAAATCATTTAAGTGAACAAGAACTAGGCATCAATGAGCACACAAAGACATCTAATCCACATGGATACAGTGGTAACTCCTATAAGAGGAAGAATCATACCAATGATCATAATGTATGATTTTTTTTTTTTTGAAGGGGATCTCGTCCGAGATAATGGATCATACAAAATCATACAAAATCATACAATATGATCACAAAAAAAAACCAGGAGAGGATTTATCAGGTAAATTTGGTCATAAATTGTATGCTTTTGCCTAA
>PIVX01000748.1 GCA_003353785.1 Gammaproteobacteria bacterium
TTTCAGATTTTTTAACATTTTGTCGAGTTTATTATCTGTTGGATCTTTTAAATTTTCAAAATAAAAATCTGGTTTCCTATATTTTATTTGATACACAATATCAATAAACGATTTTAATACGTTGCATTCTTCTTTGTATAATTTTATATCTTTTGGTTTTATTTTTTTAATTTTTGTTCAATCCTTTTTATTGCTGGTTCATTAATATATACTTCTTTATTTAATAATTTATCATTTATGGCATCATTCCAAACGGGTACTTCAAAAACTTCTGTTTTATTTTTATCGAAACAACATATAAATAATAAGATTTTTGTTAAATGCAGCAAAACATAGGATATACTGTTTTTCTTTACCATATTGATTACAAACAAAAATGTTTTTAAATGATGTCAAAAATAGCATCATAAACTACTATACTTATTCCAATTCAAGAGTATTTTTGATTATTTGAAAATTACTATTTATCCTGCTCTCTAGTATTTTTGGGATTATTGGAATAGTACTAGAGAAAAAATTATCTATTGCCGATCG
>PIVX01000749.1 GCA_003353785.1 Gammaproteobacteria bacterium
AAAATATAGAAAATTATCGATTTTTAATCGATTTTTATCGATAATCGACAATTAATTTAAATCAAATTTTGACCGAGTTTGACTCGGAACCATATTAGCTTTCGATCTAAAAAAGTTTGAACCATTTTCGTTAAAGTTTCAAAAATAACTAAAATTATCGATTTTTAATCGATTTTTATCGATAATCGAACAATAATTTAAATCAAATTTTGATCGAGTTTGACTCGGAACGTTATTAGCTGTCGATTAAAAAAAAATTGAACGATTTTTGTTTACGTTTTGAATATGTTGAAAATTAATTATTTAAATAATTAATTATAGAGACTTTTTTTTTAAAATCCGAGGGCGCTACACCCAATCATTTTCGATAAGCTATCCAACGAGCCATCAACCATCCCGATCTGACCGGTAGTTTTCTCAAACATTAACCTGACATATATACAAACACACAACCCCCAGTTGTAGAAGTAGATAGCAGTTCAACCATCTGCCCCTCATAATTCGTTTTTTTGTCAGATTGTTGCAAATTTTCAT
>PIVX01000750.1 GCA_003353785.1 Gammaproteobacteria bacterium
TTTTTTTTTTCTTTTCTCTGTCACGTTTTGTAACTCGCTGGTTTTTTGGCCGAATAAGCTGAAATTTGGATATGTTATTCTACACGAAAAATAAAAGGGGGGGTCAGCCTTTAGTTTTTTGATTTGACCTATGCTTCACCTGTTAGCTGCGTTTTAAGCGAAAAACGGATATGCGGTACGTTTCGCTCCTGATTAACCGATCGTTATGAAATTTGGTGAATACATACCTGGTTGCATGCTCTATAAAACGTGAAAGTGCCGATTTGGAACTCTAACCGGAAGTTCCATTTTTTAAGCTTACAAAATTTCCACTTCGAGCTTCATCGCCAACGATTATGAGTTTTTAGTTCGGACCGTCATAGATGGATGCGCCATGGCCGAATTACCCCGAAAATACAAACCACCAAGGATTTCATCGAAAGCTTCATTGGTTCTAGCGCTTCAAAGTTAGCTGCTTCAAGCTAACTTGTGTCATAGAGAGATTTTTGTTGTCTTCCTGGTTTAAAACGGTTCCTAATCAGCGTAGAAACGAT
>PIVX01000751.1 GCA_003353785.1 Gammaproteobacteria bacterium
ATATGTCCCCAGTATTCCCAAAAAAAGTTTCAGCGCAATCCGACCAATATAGAAGGTTTTATAACGATTTCCTTTTTAACTCTGGGACCTCGAGATCCAAAAATCGGGAATCGGATGATCGTCGATGAAAACGGATATCATTTTTGAATTTCCCGACCCATTTTACCTATAAGGGTATAACTTTTACGGTTCTAGAATGTACCAACAAGCCAGACTAGGAAGGGTCTGGAAAGCCGGCCGGCCGCACGCCGCACGCACGCACGGGAACGTGAAATAATTAGGAAAGAAATAAAGTTTTGGCCATAACTTTTTAACCAGTTGACCGATCTTGATAAAATTTTGGGTATTAGTACATATAGGTAAGATACGTTAGGCTGCATAATATTAAGAAAATTGGTACAATAGAAAAAAAGTTATAGGGTAGACAATTTTGTAATTGTGCATTAACCCTCCTGGAAATATTAAAGGGGTTGACGCTGCCGCGTCAAGCCCGACTACATACAGTATGTGCAATATAATAATTATTTTGGGCA
>PIVX01000752.1 GCA_003353785.1 Gammaproteobacteria bacterium
ATTTAGTGTGATGTTGTCGAACCACCAAAAAGGAAGGATATTAATAACCATAAAAATGGAACCATGGAAAAGGAAGGATCTACTTATAAATGCGAGACGAGTTTGGATGGATGTTTGGATGGATGGATGGATGGATGGATGTAACGCTCCTTTCCAGAGAAAACGGCCCGACGGTTTTCGACGTTCGATATACCGATCGATAGCTTATGGTCCGAATATCTGCATAGGCCATAAAAAAATAAAAAAATTAAATGTTAAAATAAAAATAAATTAAAATTAAATATTTTTTAAATTTCGTTTTTTCGAATATTTGTCGACAGACTTTGAAACCTGCGTGGATCGAGAGCTAATAATGTGTCGAATTTTATGCGATCAAAATAAAAATTAAAAATTTCATAATTAATGCTAATTATGCTAATCAAATATGCAAATTTCGATTTTTCGAATAATTGTCGTCAGACTTTGAAACCTGCATCGATCGATAGCTAATAATGTGCCGAATTTTATGCGATCAAAATAAAAATTAAAAATT
>PIVX01000118.1 GCA_003353785.1 Gammaproteobacteria bacterium
GCGTTTATTACCGGCTTTGATATCTAGCTCTACTACTGGAGAATATTCAGCATTGGCACAAGGCAGAATGAAAAATCCCAAGCACATTAGAGTCAAACCTGCCCGGAATTTCAGCAGCATCCTGCTGATATTCACACAAAAATTAATAAATATTGAACAAAAAGATATCATTACGTCTATTATAGTAAATATTACACATTTTTGAAGACATTACGATATAAAACAAAGAGTTAGCGGTAAAACTATTAAGTTCCGATTGTAAAAATTTACAAGAGGAGATAGTAGGGCTCTCCGACTTTTAGTGTGGATTATTTTTAGATAGAGTCTGTTATAATACAATAAGTTACAACATTTTCTTCTAGAGTTGGGTAGAGGTTTTGCATTTGTAGATCGTCAAAAAAGATTATTGGTTCTGTCAAAACTGAGTCCAACTATAGTTATTTCTAGGGGATTTCAGAGTTTTTAAATATTTGCTAGTTGATCTTAAGCAGCTTGTTTAAAAGGCTGATATTCAAGCATTTCTAGCCATGGTGGATGTTCTTCTCCATGCAGAATTTCAGCAGGCGTTTTACTCCGTCGTTCTTCTTTCTCACTTCTTAAAAATTTAGAAATGAAAAAAATCGTTAAAAATGAAACAACTAACAGATTATGCCCTTTTAGGGTGAAAGCACGTTGATAGAAATTGATAGATATGTCAAGAGGTTAGGTGATTCTTCTATTGTTAATACTTGGGTACAAAAATACTTATTTACAAAATCTGTGAGTATCCTAGCCAATAAAGATGAATTCTCTAGAGAATACATGTACTTAATGCAATGTTATATTTTAATCAGTGCTAAATTTAGTCCAGATGTAATTTTAGTCAGGTTAGATTGTAGTTTTACAGATAGTGGGAATATGAGTTTTCCAGGGGGTTGGATAGTGAAAATTCTGAAATTCCCTAGAAATAGTTATAGTTAGAGTCGGTTTTGACAGAATCACAAATCCTATAGGTCATCTCCATATTTACTAGTGGTTTATCCCATATTAGAGGTTGTCTGAAAAACCTACTTTAATGTATAAAAAGGTGGTTAAATGGAGATAATTGTTGCGCACAAAGTAAAAAAAATGTATAATATGTACATATAAACACCAGTTGTTGGAAAAGGACGATTAGATTCATGGAAGAATAATATTTTTCTATGGGGGTAGTAAGGGTTGCAACATATTGTATTAAGGTCATTTCTAAGCGCAATATCACTGTTCTTTTTGTTTTCCACCTCATTTGCCGATGAAGGTACATCAGCGTATCAAACCCGGATAGAATTAACAGGTAAGCTAGGTTATAGCAGTAAGAAATCATCGAAGAGAAATATAGCAAGATTAGGTTTTGTATTACCGATGTTTCAAAAAGTAGATAGCCATATGGGTTTTTTGACTTTGATAGGGATGAAAGATAGTGCTAAGCACGTAGAAGGCAACTTAGGATTTGGTTACCGTTCCTTTATAAATCCAGCCTTGATATTAGGAGGATATGTATTTTATGATTTACGTTCGACGGAAAACGACAATCTACTAGGTCAAGTAACTATAGGTTTAGAGGCGCTTTCGAAGAATCTAGAGTTTAGAATAAATGGATATATCCCAACAGCAAAGAAATATGAACTATCTAATTATAACTCTTATAAAGCAAGTTATAACCGTCATAAGAATAATACCCAGTATTCAGTCAAAAATAAGAAGAAGTTAGAGCAGGGGGTTCCAGGCTTTGATCTAGAGATAGGTGGGTCTCATAATGAATTATCAAGATTAGAGTTATTTGTAGCGTACTATCATTTTAGCGGAAAGAATTTAAAATCTACGATAGGTGGTAGGTTGCGTAGTAATGTAAAAATATTTCACTGGTTAACAGCAGAAGGTGAAATGAATTATGATAATAACCGTAAATTTGTTAGTTATTTAGGATTAAGATTAGGTTGGACACTAGGTAATAACAGTGCACACAAGTCTTGGAGTCATGAAAAGATGACCCAATTGCCAGTACGAGATATAGATATAATAAGCTCAGAGTATGAGCAGGAAAAGAGATTAGCTTATGGCAATAAGTCAGGTAATTCAGCTATATTAACTCCGAACTTTAGGAAAGGAATAGATGAGATGGAAGAGGAAAATGGAGCAATCATGTCCTCTACTTTAAAGGGAGTAT
>PIVX01000753.1 GCA_003353785.1 Gammaproteobacteria bacterium
GATAATTATTCGAAAAGTCGATATTTGCATATTAATTAGCATAATTAGCATAGATTATGAAATTTTAAATTTTTATTTTGCTCGCATAAAGTTCGTGACTTTATTAGCTTTCGATCCATGTAGGTTTCAATGTGTATCGATAATTAATCGAAAAATCGATATTTTCATATTAATTAGCATAATTAGCATAAATTATGAATATTAAAAATTTTATTTTGCTCGCATAAAATTCGAGACATTGTTAGCTTTCATTTGATGCATATTTCGTTTTATTTTATTAGTTATTCGAAATATCGATAATTAAATAAATTAATTTTTTTTCGAGATATAAAAAGTCGAAACCCCCAAAAGGCACATCTAGGGACAAATAGCTATCGATCGGTATATACATCTTCGATATTCGTCGAGTCGTTTTTATTATTTATTCGAAATATCGATAATTAAAAAAAATTATTTTTTTTCGAGATATAAAAAGTCGAAACCCCCAAAAGGTACATATAGGGACAAATAGCTATCGATCGGTATATAGAT
>PIVX01000754.1 GCA_003353785.1 Gammaproteobacteria bacterium
ATAAATCAGAATTCAAATCAAATATTTATAAAAATAAACTTATTCCAAATATTCAAACTATTTTTTTAATTCAAAATTATATTCGAACAATTCATTTGTCTCAAAAATCATTCTCAACCTGTTTTTTATTTTATTATTGGCCTTTAACAGACGAACAAATTGAAAAAGAAGACGAACAGTGGCAATATCCGCGAAATAATGGATATTCAGTCAAACAGTTATTAGTGAGCCAACATTTTGTATCATTAAAACAAGAGATTTTACACTCTGACTTTGTTTCTATTAAACAATGGAATGAAAAGATTGCATTTAAAGCAAAACAATATTATAAAAGTCGAAAAGTTAAAAATATTAAAGCTAATTTGTATGCTGATGATAATAATCATGGAATAAAAGAGGGTGATTTAATGAATGAGTATCATTTGCAATGTTTAATAATTTATTGTGATTGGACTGATTTACAGAGTTATTTTAGTGGTACATTTAGGAAAAAAAATGAATTTGAATCAATACAAATATTAAAAAAAAGAA
>PIVX01000755.1 GCA_003353785.1 Gammaproteobacteria bacterium
GCACTTGTAGGTTTTGGTCCGACGATTCCCGAATCGACGACTCGCGGGGTCCCAAAGTAAAACTGGAATCGCAATAACACCTTTAATAATGGTCGGATTGAGCTGAAATTTGTTTTGGGGTACTGCGGACATATTCGATTCCAAAGCACTTGTCGGTATTGGTCCGACGATTCCCAAACAAGCGATTCGCGGTGTCGCGAAGTGAAACGGAAACGGCTATAAATCCCTTAATAATGGGCGGATTGAGCTGAAAATTTGTTTTGGTAGTTCTGGGGACATAGACGAACCGAACGTAATAGCAAGCAACATATCGGCATTTTACATGGCCCTGCCACCTTCCTTTTTCAACACTTCGTGTTGATGGAAAAACAATGGACAAGGGGAAAAAATGCCCTCCGGGCATGTAAATACTGGGATATGTGGTCTTCGTCCTCCTTCCCACTGATGTAAAAGAATGGGACAAGTGGTACAAAAAATAGGACAATGGGAAACGACTTCAATTCTGGAGGTGTAAAAGAATGGGACAAGGG
>PIVX01000756.1 GCA_003353785.1 Gammaproteobacteria bacterium
AATCAAAAACAGATCGGCCATTGTTAACAGTGCGAATTTTCAATCTGCTCTTTGGTTTCACTGAAACCATTTACATTATTTTGTGCCTCACCGATGGTATTTCTTTGTGTTTTTTTGTTTTTAATTTTGCAAAGAATAATTAATTAATTAATTAACATATCCAATGACCGACAGCAACTCGAACACGTTTTATATTTGAAATGATGCGTTATTTATTTTTATCCATTTGTTTATTAACATTCATCCTCGATCGCTTCCAATATTTATATAAAATGCATATAAACCAACAACTTCCATTTTGCATTCGCACTCTATACATCTCACTATGTGGCATCTTCAATATATCCCTAATCATCACCTTCTCCCTCTCCTTATATCGCCAATCCAGTTTCTATTGGAAAATACAACTATTTCATCTAAAATTCGATGCAGTGATCTCATGCGTCGTCGCCATCATTGCCTCCTGCCATATTTATTACAAATTCAATCAGAAAATACAAATCTATTTAGATTCCATCCTTTCTTTCCCA
>PIVX01000757.1 GCA_003353785.1 Gammaproteobacteria bacterium
GATTTGAATAATTTGTTGAATTAATTTACTTAATTTTAAACAGAGAGATTCAAAATGGCACAGGTACATCTGCGTTCCCTGCTTGCTCGTATTTCAGAGCAAGAATATCCACTAGGTAATAACCAACTAACACATTTATATGTGGGTTACTTATCGTCTTCATTATTTAAAAAAAATAAGTACGATTGCCTGGTCGGTAACAAGGTATTGCAAAATTATCTCTATAGTGCGGAAAGATACCCTTTTATAAATTTAATAAAAAGGAGTCTAATATGTCACTTAAAGAAAATTGGAATAAAGGAACTAAATTTGAAAATCATTTTAATAAACTAGCTAAAAAAGCTTATCCATTACTAGGAGATTTAAGAAGAGTTGCTCTCTATGAGCTTGATAGCTCTGGCCATGCCTTCTATGCTTCAAATCGTCCAGATGTAGCAGAAGAGGCTCTGGATAAGAAATATTTCTTATATCAGTCTAATTGGCAATATCTAAATGAATTTAAAACCAAGATACAAACTTTCTCAACTCA
>PIVX01000758.1 GCA_003353785.1 Gammaproteobacteria bacterium
CGATATTATGAATCACCGGAGATGCTAATAATAAATTATTGGAAACATTATTTATAATTTGCCCATTCATTAATTTTACAGAAGTTGGATTATCATTTATTATTTCAACACACTCTGAACTATTTTCTTTTTTTTCATCAGCTTCCTCTGAGTCGACGTCAAACCATTTACATTTACCATTATTGGCAAAGGAAAGACTTTGATGACATTTATTGAGTACACACTTATTCTCAGTTTTTAATTTATTAATTTCAGACTGATTCTCATTTTTTAATTTGGACGTCGTTGATTTATATTTATTATTTTCAGCCACTAATTTGATATTTTCTTGAATAATTTGTTGTTTTTCGTTACTCCGACTTTTTCGTTCTTGTTCTAATAGTTTTTGCAATGAATTCCTCTCATTTTTCAATTGTGACTGAGTGACTTGTAATTGTTTGATACGGCGCTGATCCTCATCCTCTTTACTCTCATATTGTATATTTGGTGGTGACTGAGGCTGAAATTGTTCATTTACAATAAATCCAAT
>PIVX01000759.1 GCA_003353785.1 Gammaproteobacteria bacterium
GGTCACAGCGGCTAGCGCGCGTTAGCGCGCGACGTCGCTGTGATTTAAATGGTATTGACAGATGGTATTTGGGGTAAGAGAGTGTAATTTCACAGATTCAGCATATAATATAGGATAGAGACACACACACAAAGCTATAATATTTGGACCTAATTTTACGAGATTGCAAATGCTGTACATACATAAAAATAAATCATTTGCTGCTATACAAATATAGTTATACAATAAATTCGTCCCGTTTTTTTATTTATTGTCCAATATACAGTCGATTATAAACAATACGCCTTTGATTGTGGAAATAATGGTTTACTTTGGGACCGATGATCTTGTATATTCTGACTAATAATGGTACATCAATATCATCGGGATTGAGGTATGCAAAGATAATGCTTGAAATACATAATGGTTGGGCTTTACCAATGGCAGATCGGGAGAAGTTATTAATCAATCCCGTAATTCTTATATTATTCGCGGCCGTCGTGCCTTTGATTCTCACATAATCGAAGAAAATTTGCACAAATTCTTGTGT
>PIVX01000760.1 GCA_003353785.1 Gammaproteobacteria bacterium
ACATTTCGATATTTTTGAAACGTTAATCATTGACTTCGATAGCTACATCGATCGAAAGCTAATAATGTTCCGAATCAAATGTGATCAAAAAATCAAATAAATTATCGATCGATTATCGATTAAAAATCGATAAATTTCGATACTTTCGATACGTTAATCATCGACTTCGATAGCTACATCGATCGAAAGCTCATAATGTCCCGAATCTAACGCGATCAAAAAATCAAATAAATTATCGATCGATTATCGATTAAAAATCGATAAATTTCGATATTTTCGAAACGTTGTCGATACACTTCGATAGCTACATCGATCGAAAGCTAATAATGTCCCGAATCAAACGGGATCAAAAAATCAAATAAATTATCGATCGATTATCGATTAAAAATCGATAAATTTCGATACTTTCGAAACGTTAATCATTGACTTCGACAGCTACATCGATCGAAAGCTAATAATGTCCCGAATCAAACGCGATCAAAAAATCGATTAAATTATCGATCGGTTATCGATTAAAAATCGATAAATT
>PIVX01000761.1 GCA_003353785.1 Gammaproteobacteria bacterium
GAATGTGGCTGGAAAACAACTGGTGGATCCATATAGAGTCCCATTCGAGAATGGGCAACATCAGACATACCAGAGTACGTGATATATTTTCCAGAATTTTCAACACAAACTGCTATAAAAAAAGGTACCCATCGGATTTGCACGGATTGTCATGCGTGCTACCTTGCGGTAGCTATTGCTGACACACACAAATAAATATTATATGTCATGCGCTACCTCGCGGTAACTGTTGCAGACACAAATAAATATTATATGTCGTGCGTCCGCCTAAAGGCAGATGTTGCAGACACAAATAAATCATAATAATGAGTGCATAATAATGAGTGCATTGAACCATATACAATATGGGTTTGACACAACACAAACATTCGGAGTTGATGGGAGTTGCACCCAACAGTTACTCGACAACCCCAACAGCCATCGCATATTCGCATAATAACAATGTTTTTTTGTATGTTTTTTTATTTATTTAAACCACGGCGATAGTCATTATACACTGTTGTCAGTCAATTAAATGCTCCACAATGCG
>PIVX01000119.1 GCA_003353785.1 Gammaproteobacteria bacterium
GTGCTGCAACAGCCACAACAACTTCCGATCTACCAAACTCAACCACTCCAATTAATAATACAACAACAGCAACAACGTCATCATCAACATCGTCATCATCAACATCGTCATCATCAACATCGTCATCATCATCAACATCATCATCATCACCAATTAGAAAAAGAAGAATTATAAATTTTCATGATTCAGATGATTCTGATTCGAAAGAAGAAAAATGTAATAGTTTACCTAAAATGGCTAGTTTATCTTTGGAACCTGCAACCAAAAAAAGAAAAATCCAGCAGAATCCTGAGAAAGATACAAAAAAAGTGAAAAGACGTTCTAATAAAAGAGATTATAACAATGTATCAATGTTTGTAAAAAACCTTCCATGTGAAGAACCATCAAAACCTATAAAACGTAGAAAAATGAATTCAACACCGAATAAATGTGAATTTTGTAAGCGAATATTTGATACCAAAAGAGCCTTATCTACTCATATCAGAGTTCATAGTAAAACGCAAACTGAAAGCAAAAATAAAAGAAAAGAATCAATCAAAAAATATCAACAATCACCAAAAGGAAAAAAATCAACAAGAAAATATCAACAATCACCCAAAGGAAAAAAATCAACAAGAAAATATCAACAATCACCCAAAGGAAAAAAATCAATGAAAAAAGCAACAGCAAAATATCAACAATCACCAAAAGGAAAAAAATCAATTCAAAAATCGCAAACAAAAAATGTATGCCCACATTGCAGCAAGCGATTCGCAACCAAAAACAAATATATTCAGCATCTAGACCAAGTACATATATACAAAGAGCCCCCACAATTCACGCATGTTGATTTGATAATGTTGAATTTTTTAAACCAAAAACAGGAAGAGAGATTAAAAATACACGACGCTGAGGATTTTTACGAAACAAGAGGCTTACTCAAATATTTTAAAAATCCTGCAAAAGTGAATATTGTGAGAAATATGGCAAAAAGTGAATATTATGAGAAATATGACGAAAAATGGGATTTTGAAGATGATTTACAGTATGGTGTTAAAGGAGAAAAGCAATATACGAAGATTTACGACATAACATATGAAGATTTACAAATAATAAAAAAAAATGTAAAAATTAGGAGAAATATGGAGAAAAATAGAATATTTGGAATTTTTGAAGAGTGTGTAATTAATATCAATGAAGTTACTAATGATAAAGATGAAGCTATATTATCAAGCGATCAATTATTTCAATTTGTAACTGAAATCATGGATTATGAAGATAACACTTATCTTTTACAAAAAATTTTTGAAAAAAAGTATTTTAAGGCAATTTCATTTAATCATGTTGTAATATACAGTGATATTATTAAGATTAAAAAAATAAAAATGAAAAAATATTTATGCAAACGGGATATAGAAATGGTATCTTTTGTGTGTGTTATAATTGACAATGAATATAATTTTACAGTATTACAATTATACAGTATTACAATGAATATACCATCCAATTATACAGTATTACAATCTAAATCATTGAAAAATATTACTGAAAAATTAAATAACAAATATGATGATGAAGATAACAAATTTCAATTTGAAACAGGATATTGCAAGTCATTCAATGGATTCAATGTAAATTGGGAAATGCGTGTAGAAGAAAAAGAATTATTTTTTGATTGTATAATTATGCCAAATAAAAATATTATATTAACCTTCTGTGGTTATGAAGATATTACTGAAGATAATATAATTGAAACTGATAAAATGGATGATAATAATGATAATGACGATTATGATAATAATAATGACAACATAATTGTTGTAGAAGAAACATAAGCTAAAAATTGTTTTATTAATATTGTATAAAAACTGTTTCAATTGTTTTTAAACCAAAAAAAGAAAAAACAAAAAAAAAAGAAAAAAAAAAAAAAAAAAAAAGGAAAAAAAAACAAAAAAAAAAGGAAGAAAAAATATACAGTATTTTATTAAATGTTTCTAATTTTTATTGTTTTATAATACGAAGGAAGTTGTCATTAGTCACGTAAGTGCAAATCATGACTTCTTAATAATGGGAAAAAATCATATGAAGTTGTCATTAGTCATGTGAATGCAAATCATGACTTCATACTGATCAGTGAATGAATAATGTTTAAATATAATAATTTCAGATGAAGTTGTCATTAGTCACGTAA
>PIVX01000120.1 GCA_003353785.1 Gammaproteobacteria bacterium
GTCAAAAAAAGAGCTAAAAGATAATCCTGGCTAGCTATTTTACATCATTTTTTTGTGTCTTTCCTGTGTGCTTTTTTCTGTTCTGACAGTCGCTTATTAAGCTTTTTGAGTTGTTCTCCAAATGAATAAATCTAGCACTTCCAGGAGAAATTAAAGTAGGTCAACAAAGGAGTAATAATATTCACTTTAATATCAGCTGTAAAAATTAACGGCATAACCGATTATGTACAGACATAACTCCGAAGCTAATTAATTACAACAACAACAACAAAAAACAACTAAAGCAGAACACAGAATCCTGTAGCTACAACATTTTAAATACAAATAACAATGAAAAAAATCATAACATTAATTATTTTATTGATTGGTGTTTCACTTTCAAATGACCTAACGCCTGAAGCAGAAGTCAGAGCGCGAAGATTGTTGCCACCCAAAGGGAGAGGAAGTAAAGCATCAACGTACGGTAAGAGAAACAGGTTCCCATGGTTTCAAACACAAAGCCGCCCAGCAAGCGGCCCAGGAAGCCGTCGAGCCAGAAAGCCGCAAAACAATCAGTGGTTGCACGACAGCAACCAGCAAAGCAATCAGTTGGGGCTGTGGCATGACAGCAACCAACAAAGCAATCCTCTTCGAGCATTTGAACAGTTAATCCTCTTCAATTTAATTGGCTCGGATATTTAAAGTACTAAGAAATCAATTTAAGTGACTTCAACGAATATTATCGTTTAAATATAGTACTATTTAGATTAATTAATATGTTATGTTTACCAACAACTATGATTACAGTTGTGTTTCGGATTACATCTTATCCGGAACACCCATGCATATGATCCATATATGAGCAAATAGTACATTTTCAGGTTTTATAACAACATTTGGTGTACCTTTTCAGTCTTCTAAACTATTAAAGAACACGCAAAAAAAAATATTTATACAGTAATAACAGTATTAATTAGTCTTCAGCATCGTTTGTTTGTTGCTTTTCATTCACGCCATGAACAAGTAAATCATGTTGAACACTATCAATTTGGTGTTGAACATCCTTCTTTAATTTATTTCGTACTCTTTGTGCAACCGTATCCTTTCTACATGGTTCAAACACACCATTTTCAAAATGTAGTGTACCATTTTTTTCATGCTTTCGACTTGGATCATATAATAATTCGCCACAACAATAACAAAAATGAGTTTTCCTTTGCAACCTTTGATTTGGCTGTGGACACTGTTTATGTGTCATATGATTACATCCGGCACTCTTTTCCACCCATATCTTGCATCCGGCACATCGCCGCCAGCCTTGATTCAACATCAATTGTTCTGTTTGTGCTTCATTTAATTGTACAGTCAAATCATGATACATTGCTGTTTGTTTTTTCTAAATATAACAACGAAAAACGGAATTGTAGTGAATGCGATGTTATATTCACTGCAACACTTTTTTGATATCGTCAAAAGTAAAAAGTTGCAACACAGCGAATTTTGTGTGTTTATGAATAAAACGGATATATTCAGACTCAAATTAAAACAAGGAATATCATTATCTGTTTGCTTTGGTGATAAATGGAATATGTTTCATGATTTTATTACTCCCAAAATCCCATTGATTGTGTGTTATATTATTCGAAATAATTTAAAGTATGAAATACCATCGGATATTATAGCTTTACTTTGTAAATACATTACAATCAAATATGTGATTGATGGAAATGAGATGGATGAAGATGAATATTTTGAGCATTGTTATGAAAAAGCTATTATTTTTATTCATGATGAATTTATAGCAAAATGGGGCGAGATAATGCCGGAACAAAATTTATGGATTCATGTGTTAAATGCAACCGACACCATCACAGTGCATAAAATATTTTGGGATATATCTGGTATTGTTATTCGCAGCAATTTGAAACGGTTTGGTATATGAATAGGAATATATTAGAGGTCAATGGTTATTACGATTTTCGAAAGGGTCTACCTATTAATTTGGATCCTGAATAATTGTAGAAAAATAATTATTGAAATCTTGGAAAACTGTGGTATTTTGTATTTTTAGTCAAAAAAAGAGCTAAAAGATAATCCTGGCTAGCTATTTTACATCATTTTTTTGTGTCTTTCCTGTGTGCTTTTTTCTGTTCTGACAGTCGCTTATTAAGCTTTTTGAGTTGTTCTCC
>PIVX01000762.1 GCA_003353785.1 Gammaproteobacteria bacterium
TAGACATGAGCACGGGCCTGAAAAAAACGGCCCGGCCCGGCCCGTCAGCTGAACCCCACGGCCCGTGCCCAGCCCGGCCCGTCGAAAATGGAGCATCGGACCGCCCGGGCCCGGCCCGTTTCCAAAATTTCAGGCCCGCGGCCCGGCCCGGCCCGTTCAAAAAATGTCGAGATTTTCTACTAAGATTCTAAAATTTCCTAAAACGATTAGTATTCATTGGTTAATGCTCTAAACAACAGTTTAAAGCTATAACTGAGCCTTTTAGGCGATTTTTAGAATTTCTAAGCCAATTTTAGACAAAAACATATCTGAAAAATTTTGCCAGGCCCGCCCAGGCCCGGCCCATTTGCAAAAACCTCGGCCCGCGGCCCGGCCCGGCCCGTCCCAGTTTTACATCGGCCCGGCCCGGCCCGTGCTCATCTCTATGTCTGTCTCTATCGGTTTGTTTCTTTGTGTGTGAGTCTTTGTAGCTTTCTTATCTCTATGTATGTCGTTCTGTTTGCCTGTTTCGCTGTCTGTCAGTGT
>PIVX01000763.1 GCA_003353785.1 Gammaproteobacteria bacterium
CTTATATCACCAATATTATTAAGAAACTGTCCAGTAATCATAGCATCAAATGAATAATAAGCATGCATATGTTTTTTATAATTATTTTTTGTTTGCATAACAATTATTGTTTCAATCTCTAATCTATGATATCCACCAAATATTAAACGTTCTTCCTCCTCCGGGAAGGCACTCAGCCAGCTACAATCAAAAAAAACTTCATATTCACCAATCCAGGATTTATTATTTAATTTAATAATCATTCCTTTTTTTTTATCAGTAAATCTCATCGCAATTTCTCTATATTTGCTGGTTGAATTTGGTCCGTTTAATCTTATTGCAAATGAGGGGATATTCATTAATATGGACATTCCCGTATAAAAGGGACCACTTTCTACATATTCCTCATCATATTGATATCCTCTAATTCCATAATATTGTACTAATTCCCTTAAATATTTAGCAATAAAATGATATTTTGAATTTCTGTGTTTTATTTTATTTAATTTTTCATTATTATAAATTGGTCTGAATGTGGAGGAGAAA
>PIVX01000764.1 GCA_003353785.1 Gammaproteobacteria bacterium
AAGTGGTGGTTCAGGTGGTTCTAGTGCTAGCATAGTACCTGTTTCAGGCTTATTTTTTACTGGTATGGCCAATTTGGTTGAAATTTTGTGGAAAGATATAAGTTTGGGTACTCTACCAAACCCCAAAGCGGGGGTTCGGTACCCTTACTCGGACTTCTATTTTTTAAGCTAACATATTTTCCACTTCGTGCTTTATCGTAGAGAAGTGAAAATATCGGTTTCGTACCAAGCTAGATGAATTCGCCGTGTTCGAATTACTCAGAAAGTATTGACAGTAAAGTGTTTCGTTTGATGCTTCCAATGTTGTAGTGCTTCAAAATAATGTGTTTTCTTATTTTTGAGTAATATGCAAATTTTTTTCCAAATTTTTCTTAATATGACGCTCTCACCCCCCAATAAAAATGCATTACTTTGGAACTGGTATAATTTCGTACTTTGTTTTGTTTTAGTAATATGCAAATTTTTGTCCAAATATGAAAATCTTTAATAATGGTCGGTTTGAGTTGAAATTTGTTTTGTTGGTA
>PIVX01000121.1 GCA_003353785.1 Gammaproteobacteria bacterium
ATTTTGTAGATGATTTTCAGAAACGAATTTTGTACATGAATTTTGTACATGATTTTCAGAAACGAATTTTGTACATGATTTTCAGAAACGAATTTTGTACATGATTTTCAGAAACGAATTTTGTACATGAATTTCAGAAACGAATTTTGTACATGATTTTCAGAAACTAATTTTGTACATGGATTTCAGAAACGAATTTTGTACATGATTTTCAGAGACGAAAAAATTCTAAATTTTTAAGAAATTTCCAGAAAATAAAAAATATTTTGATTAGTCAGCCAAAAAAATCATGACAAAAAAATATGATAACTTCACCATTTTCCAACAAAAATATTTTGAGTAACTACGCATATTCGCATAAAAAAAATCATGACAAAAAATATGATAACTTGGTTCATCTCAAATCACCATTTCCCAACAAAAAAAATATTTTGATTAGTCATCAAAAAAAAAATATTTTCAGTGCAAGGATAAAAAGTAAAAAATAACTACGCATATTCGCATAAAAAAACAAACAAAAAAATACGATAACTTGGTTCATCTCAAATCACCATTTTCCAACAACAAAAAAACATCTGATGAAACAACCTTGCAAACAACTTGTCAACTCATCAGCTACTAACTCAAAAAAAAACTGTTTTTCACTCAAACTTTAGATAATTTCACACATTTATTCTTTAACCATCCTTTCGTCACGCCAAGTCCAATCATTATTCTTGCAACATCTCAACTCACTCTTTGATCTAGCAGGCAGATTATTACCTCCACCACTAACAAACTGCACTGAAGATTGTATAGACAGGTATTTAACTAATTTTCACAAATTTACGTTAAGATGTAAACCATCACAAAACGACAACTGAACACACTTGTCCGTTGCACCACTTTAATAATGTATTGTGTGCAATGATAAAAAATAGTTTTTGAAAAAATAAAAATTCTAGAAATTTCTGGAAAATTCTATTTTTGCAATCAATATTTTTTATCCTTGCACTCAATACTTTAATAAAAAAAATGCATTTTTCGAAAAAAAATCTGTCAAAAACCTCTGGGTCCAACAAATTGTTATAAAAAAAAAATCACGCAAATTCGCAAATTTTTATGTTTGATTTTTGAAATTATGAATTTTTTTATCCTTGCACTCAATATTTTGTTAACTTATACTTTAATAATACATAGCGATGTTGCACCAACATAGACGACGCATGCGACGAAATAAACCAATTTGTTGGCTGAATAGTAGTGCACAACTTTTCAGCGTAATTTCTTGGCCAGGTGCTTTTCAGGAATATGAAAGAAAAGAAAGTGATGTATTAGCAACAACATTCACTTTAATCAAAAAATTAAATGCACAAAATTCTAACCCAATTCCAGCCACGCAATGTAACGAGGCTGCCAGGCATTTCATCCAATACGTCAATTACCAAAAATCGAAAGTTGCCACCACTGATGTAACTACCCCTGATCCATTATGGAATATAAATCTTGAACAAGATGCTAACGCATGTATTGGTTATTTTTTTAACATGATTGTTGATTTAAACAATGATAATATCGTACCAGATGCTTTGACTATTACCTCCAGTAATTATTCAAGAATTGATGACATGCAACGCTTTGTTCGAAATAATTTTGCGTTTGCCACAAGCGACTGGATAAATTGCAAAAATAAAAATGAGTCTCATATTGGGTTCACAGAACCACGTTTTATGTTTGATTTGGCTTTACCTGCTAACGGGGAAAGCACATCACTACAAAAATTAATTGATGACTATTTAAAACCTGAGCCTGTTACATTATTACGTTGTCAGCACTGTAACACAAAACATGATGACACCAAGAAAACACAATTTACGCAATTAGCAGAGAAATATTTAATGATAAATTTAAAACGCTTTGCAGGTCGAGTACATGTCAGGAAACAAAATAATGTTGTCGAGTGTACAAACCCCGTTGTTTTAAATTGTAATAATGAATATACTGCGTATAAAGTTATAGCTGCTGTTAATCATCATGGCTCATCAATATATTGTGGTCATTATTCAACTGACATAGCAGTAAGCAATGGTTATGTAAACTGCAATGATGCAGTAATTAAACAAAAAACAAAATTAAATTTCAAAGAATGTTATGTTCTTTTATTAGAAAAATTAAA
>PIVX01000765.1 GCA_003353785.1 Gammaproteobacteria bacterium
CTTTGGATCTGGGTATCTTGAGAACTGTAAACAAATCGAGCTAATTCCGTTTCAGAAACATTTGAACAACGTTCCTCAACATGGGCAAGGGTCATTAATACTCTCTCATTAGAGAATCCTTGAACTGGTGTCACTTCCAAATATTGACCAGATCTCCGATAATTAAATTCGGGTAGGGCAATAAAGTTGGAAAGAGGGTAGTAATCCATCAAGGATGACGGTAAGCAATCCTTAAAGGTATTAGATCTTGATCCCAATTCTACAAATGACCAGTATGACATCAATTGCAGAGCGGTCATAAAGTTCTTTTGTGGTTTGGGGACCCGCAGGTAAGAAGGGATCTGCGGTGAAGCAGTCGATTCTATCTTTGCAGATATATACTTGTTCCTTCCAGCTTCAGTTATTATTGAAGCGGGAAGAGGTCGAGACCGATCATCTTGTGATTTATGAATTGTCTCTATTACCGGATACAGTTTCTCGGCATCGTCTGGTAAGCTAGACAAGACAATTCTAATCACTTTCTT
>PIVX01000766.1 GCA_003353785.1 Gammaproteobacteria bacterium
CATCGGCATCGGCCGATATTTGCATTATCGGCATCGGCATCGGCAAAAAGTGTGCCGATGCCGATGCCTATGTTAAAGTTATGTGTTCACCATAGCATTTTCTCACAAAGATCAGTTAATAATATGTTAACAAGGGCCCAGAATCTGGTAAAATAATGCCAAAATACGCAAAATTTATGGCCTTCGGCCAGATCCCTCCGTACAATGGTGAATTTTCGTGCATTTTACCCAGTTTTTGAAAAAATTCTGGCCTTCGGCCAGGTTTCACCCTGTAATAGTTAATTATTGTCCATTATAGCAAAAACCACTTTCTTTTAGCAGAAAAACATAAAAACTACACAGAACAACAGATTAATCTTTCAAAAATACATGAAATTAACATATAAAAAAAAATTTCCTCCATTGGGATTTGAACCCTATATCGGCATCGGCATCGGCCGATATTAGCGTTATCGGCATCGGCATCGGCAAAAATTTCATATCGGTCGAGCCCTATAGCCAATCAAGAAGTACCGCCTATGGC
>PIVX01000053.1 GCA_003353785.1 Gammaproteobacteria bacterium
CAAAAAAAAAAAAAAAAAAAAAAAAAGCAAAAAAAAAAAAAAATTAACTAATGCTGTTCTGTCGTAGCCCGTTCAGCCTCCCGTTCAGCCTCCCGTTCAGCCTCCCGTGCAGCCTCCCGTTCAGCCTGCAGTTTCACAGCTTGAACGACCACTTCCACAAATGATGGATATTTCGTTTGCCCCCATTGCTTTTTAGGTGGATGTTTGCATTTCCAATAATGGGATTCCCAATTTTTTTTATTATAAAATAGTAGAGCCTTACATTCTTTCTTTGAACATTGGCAGGTAAGATTGATTAATGCGTACCAATCGATTTCTTTATATTCCTTCAAAATTCTTTCTTTGTCCTTGAAAATTTCCGCGACCATATGTTTTTGAAATGAACCACGGCGGAGTGGACGCATACATAATGGGCATTCATATCTTGCGTTCAATGGATCTGCAGCAGGCACGATACATTTCCATTTCAATCCTAAATACAACCGAAAGTCCCCTACTTTCACGCCCTTGTTTGTGCGTTTTGATTTATTCAGTGGCGGGTTCCATTCGCCGGATTCATCTGATTCCTCATTCTCATTCATTTCCTTTCTATTTCTTTTTTTGGCCAACATCGATTCTTTTTCTTCCTTTTCTTCCTTTTTTCTCCTTTTCTGTTTACTCCGTTTCTTTTTACTCCGTTTCTTTTCCGCTTTCTCTTTCTCTTTCTCTTTCTCTTTCCGTTTTTTTTTCTTTTTACTCCGTTTCTCTTTCTTTTTACTCCGTTTCTTTTTCGTTTTCGTTTTGGTTTTGGTTTTCTTTTTGGTTTTGGTTTTCTTGTCGTTTTTCTTTTTCGTTTTGGTTTTGGTTTTCTTGTCCTTTTTCTTGTCCTTTTTCTTTTTCTTTTTCGTTTCCTTTTTGGGTTGCTTTGGCGTTTTCTTTGTATCAAAGCAATAACATGATCATACATCAATGTATGATCAAAGCAATAACATGATCATACATTGATATATGATCAAAGCAATAACATGATCATACATCAATGTATGATCAAAGCAATAACATGATCATACATTGATATATGATCAAATTTGTATACATCTTTTTAACCATTGGAAACATGGGGCTATCGTTCAGTACACCCTCATCGCTGGCGACGTCATGCATAGCCACGTCTGGCAAATCATTGTCAATGGAATCAATCTCATGCATAGTCACGTCTGCGGAAACAAAATCATTGTCTGTGGAATCAAAATCATTGTCTGCGGAATCAAAATCATTGTCAATCTCATGCATTGCCACGTTGCACATTTCCTCGTCTGCGACCCCATTCTCGTACCAGGGTCGTTCTCTAGCCGCAGGTCGTTTCAATAATGTAACCAATACTGTATCCAATAATGTCCGTAATTTATGTTTTGGAGGAAACTGTGATTGGAGCAGAATTACTAGGTCCTCCATATCAATGTCAGGGTCAGCAGTCATACATAAATCAACCTGACGTCGTGTGAGCTTATATTTTTTTAATATATCATCATAATTGCCAAATTCTTTAAAACTGGCCAATATACTTTCTTTCATCACCGGTATGATTTCGGTAAGAAAATCAATACAATATTCTGATAATGATTCTCTTGTTGCTTTCCAAACGCGAGGAGTCAATGCATGCATAATTGCAACAATTGGATTATCCGACTGATGCTAAAAATATATTTGCTCATTATCCTTGCACTATATTTTGGTCATTATTTTTGTACTTAACTTCTTCATCGGGACACATTAATTTGAATCTACATGATCGCACTTCATATTCTTTGTTCCCTTCCGCCATACATTGAAATGCTGCTGGACTGACTGCGACTGAGCAAATTCGTCGGATTGAATTCAATTCAATATCAGACAATTGCTTCATTAAATTCGTTAAATCTGTGGGATTTAGCGCTACAAATCCTTGGTTTCCACCAGTTGTATATGGGACGGGGTCCGGCAATATAATAACATCACCCAATTTGTAGGCCCAATACTTTTTCTCTTTCTTTTTCTTTTTCTTTTTCTTTTTCTTTTTCTTTTTGTTTTTGTTTGTTTTTTCATCGTCATCCTCGTCTTCTGCTTCTTTTTCCTCTTTTTTCTCCTCTTGTTTCTGTTCATTTTTTTTTTGTCTCTCGATGTCTATCCGAATATATTCGTCCAAAATTGCGACTTCATCTTTGCTAATATCGGGCCGAACGGCTTCATATGGATTGGCTGACTTGATTTCAACCAGAGCCAAAATATGGCCTGAAAGATGCTCTGTAATCTTTTCAGGTGAGACGAGTTTATCTTTAATCATATCATATACTTTTTTGTAATTCTTTTCGAGTGGACATTTCTGGCTAACCCTGATTGCTAACATTACTTTCTTACCAGATTGCTCATCATTTGCCAGAAATATATTACCAGATTGCTCATCATTTGCCATTATGTGAAAAAAAAACTTTAAAGTAAGCCAAAAAGTAAGTAGCGATGCAGAACCATGTCGGTGCTTTCAAGCTCATAAAACGCTATGGCAAAGGGAGAGATGGCGTGGTATACGAAGCCGAGAATGATCAAAAACAAATCGTAGCAATTAAAATTGCAACCAGCACAGAGACAATACAGTCATTAAAGAATGAATTCGCTGCATTACAAACATTAGAGAATTATTATGTGGGACTTTATCATACTAAATCGCCATATTTTTGTCATTCTCAAGGCCCGTTAGTCTACATTAAAAACAAATGTATTCTCCCTATGGAGTTAGGAGGCATGAATCTGAGCGATTTGCGCAAAAAAGAAAAATCTCTATTTTTCGAAGAGACACACAACATCGGGTGTGAAATGTTATATTGCATTGAAGAGACACACAACGCGGGTTTATTGCATGGTGACCTCAAATTGAGTAATTTTGTCATGGCCAACCCGCCACTTTGGCCGAATCATGTGCATTTAATTGATTTTGGGCAGGGTCAATCGGTCAAAGACAGCTCAGCTAAAAGTAGAGGAACTACCATGTTTTGCTCTGCCAATGTTCATTCAGGTGGCAAATACACCATATTTGATGATTTGTCGTCTTTTTTGTATTTATTTCTGTTTATGTCCACGAGTTTATGCGCATGGAAAAAAGAGATTGGTGCTATTTGTGATTTAAAATTACGAAGGAAAGCGGCATATAACAAAAAAGTAGAGTTTAATGCAGCCATACGTGGCATGAGTGGGTACACGTGGGCCAAATTTAATGAGTGGCTAAAAGAACAAACACGACCAAATACAGACGACACGCAAAAACACACATGGCCATATAATGATAAAGATTATCTTTTACCGCTTCAATTTAAAAAGATGGCAATAAATTTATACAAATGGCAACTAAGAAAGGAAAAACCGAACTATGCAGAATTAAGATCATTAATTTTATCCATGACGTTAAGTTGTAATTATACTTATAACACTAGAGAATCTGTGATCATACATCAATGTATGATCATATTTATACAGGCCATCTCTCTGTTTACTACGCACTAATTTTCCTGCCTGTTACCAGCGACAGAAAGACGGGGATATGCTTTTTGAAGAAGAGATATCGAGCAAAACACAACAAATGTTTCCACACATTGAAGGATTTATACGTCGAGTTGGTCCAACACGCCTGAAAAAGACATTATTAATGCAACAATTGCAAAGAATTCAACCTGAAAATGTACATCTTGTTTTTAGCAATAAAATAAACAGAAATGCTAATTTGTCCCAAACCATTGCTAAGAGAGTTGCTAATATTGAGAAAAAGGAAGAAAAAGAGGCCGCGGAACAAGAGGCCGCGAAACAAGAGGCCGCGAAACAAGAGGCCGCGAAACAAGAGGCCGCGAAACAAGAGGCCGCGAAAAAAGAGGCCGCGAAAAAATGGCAAACGAAGAAGGTTGCACCACAGATACTACACCCTACACACAAACCACGAATGAAAAAATATTATGCATCATCACAAACCACACCATCGATATTACACCCTACACGAATGAAAAAATATTACACCCCAAAAAACACCAAAAAAAAGCTAAAAACACCAAAAAAAGACAACAACAAAGAAAACAACCATTCATCAATGCAATACCCTTCATCAATGCAATACCCTTCATCAATGCAATACCCTTCATCAATGCAGTACCCTTCATCAAAAAAAACAACCCTTCATCAATACAACACACAACAAACCAAAAAAAAACAACCAAACACCAACAACAACAACAGCAACAACAACAACAACAACAACAAGCAAAAAAAAACAACAACAACAAAAACACCAAAAACGACCAAAAAAAAACAACCACCAAACAACAACCCTTCAATATTACAACCTAGATTCAATATACCAAAGATTATACAAATATTACAACCTCAATCAAACCCACAAGTGCCTCAGCTAAAACAGCTTTTAAATAGATTACGCGCAAGCTCACCCTTACCCCCACCCTCGCGCGCACGCTTACGCTTACGTTCAGCCTCACGCTCACGATCACGGTCACGCTCACCATCACGGTCACGCTCACCCTCACGATCGACATCATCATCATTGTATGAACCAACAGAAGAAATATCGCCATCGCCATCGCCATCGCCATCGCCATCGACATCGCCATCGCCATCGCCATCGCCATCGCCATCGCCACAGCAGCATATATCGCGATTGCCATCACCACCACAGCATATATCGGCATTGCCATCACCCTCACCATCACCACCGCAGTCTCTATCGCGATTGCCATCTGCATCACCATCACCATCACCATCACCATCACCATCACCAGTATCGCGATTTATATCATCACAATCACCATCACCAGCTGCAAGTATGTACATGATCATACTTTAATGTATGATCAAATTTATATGTCGCGATAGTACGCATGATCATACATCAATGTATGATCAAATTTATATAGCTATTGAATCAACCAATCTTTGGGTTGAAAATGAGAATACTGCAACGAGATTCGAGAAATTTCTGCGCAATTGGACTAGGGTTGGGAAATGGTGGCAAGATTTCGATGTAGATTCAGAATTAGATTTAGATTTAGATTTGTATGTGGATAAACGGAGAATTGGTATTAATGGCTTTTTCTTTGATGTCTGTGGGTTTGGTTTCAAAGACCGTATAGGAACACCGTTAAATGGACAGGATTTTCATGACATATTTGATGAGGTTGCACTGTATATTTTTAACCTTTATGGCAATAAAAATTGTGGAGTTCCTCTTACTAAAAAAGAACATCCAATGCTGTATAATATGTATGCATTAGGATTTACATTGGTACCACAGAAACAAGGTCAGCCAATGCTTAACAGTGGGTATTGTCGGTGGATTCATGATTTAGTACACCATGTACAGGAAACAAATGAGGAAAAGATGAATAATAGTTTCGATCGCGCGTATCATGACACAAATCAAAGAGGAGTTCGAATGATACATTTGACATATTTTGGCGCTGATTTAAGGACTCAATATCTTCAGAATGCAATCTATTATACAGATATCTATTTGGAATGTAAATCATTATACAAAAATAATACACTCAGTTTATTTGATTATGGTGTTCTTCTCGTATTGGCTGAAACACAAAATAGTCAACCAATTACTGATTATGAATGTGTGTCATTTGCGGATAACTGTCAATCTCGATATATCACAATTTGTTATCCATTAACCACAGATATTACATTGTCTGGAACTGCAGATTTTTTATTGTCTTCGCATATTCCATTACAAGAAATCCATAATTTAAGGATAAGTATGAAAGATCAAGAAAATTGGCAATATATGTCAAAATATCAATTATTGTTGGAGTGCGGTGAAGGCGTTGCATACTGGGGATCAACATTCCATTCAGTTCATCGAACAGAGGAAGAACAACTGTATCTCTTTTACGTACTCGAAATTGAAGAAGAAACCATAAATATAAATAAAATTGAACAACGTAAATTCCGCAGTGTTGATTACACATTTTATGGGGTTAATTTCGAATGGATAGGCCAAACGAAGCAATATATACAATGGACAAAGGATTTTGCTCGATTTGCTGCTGATGACGTTATGAAAACCATTGATGTTGCCAACTTCATTCAATTTGTGACTGAGTTCAATCCACATTGATTTTCTTTGTTTTTTGATTTTTTTTGTTTTTTTAAATTTTTTCAGTCGAATATGAATCGGTTCAGGACGTGCTCACATGCTATACCTTTAATACCAGAGTCATCAAGATATGTATGGTCGACAACGGACACAGAGTCTTCGCTAGGTACAGACACAGAGTCTTCTGATGGTTCAGTTCCAATACAATTTGAAAGAAAAATTATTACAAATGGTGGCCAATATGATATAAGTTTCTTACAGAATTCATATAAAAAAAGAAAAAATCGCGGCTGTGTGCATCCTAAATGGCCTCGAAGCTGTACTAAGACAACACCGGATAAATTATCTTTATATAAAATTATCAAAAAACTTCACAAATTCAAAGGGAGTATCCCCAAATTTAGAGATAAATATAAAAATTATCATACTGGCTATAAAAGATATATCAGCAAAATTAGATATCATACATGGATGCATTACTCTGCAGATTACAAAATTGGATCTGCGAAATTTGAGCAATTAAAGAAATATATCAAAAATAATAAAGCAAAAACAAGCAAAAGAAAGAAACGATTTTATCTTGATCCAGAAATTGCAAGCTTTGGATTATTTCCAAAATTTGAAAAATATTTAGTGTTGTTTAGAGAGGTAGTTGCGAATGAATATGAGTGGAGAAGTATTCAATGGTTTCGAAATGAAGGAAAACGCATTTTAAAAAATCCAAGATTATTAAAATTATTAAAACCATTAATGAAAAAGCAAGAATGGCAATTATTACCTGAATTTAAATGTACGCGAAGTTATATCAATAACGTCGTGGTAATCTATATATGCATGATCATACAATGAAGTATGATCAAAGAAATACACCCGTCGTAGGTATATGCATGATCATACATTGATGTATGATCAAAGAAATACCCTCTTCATACGTATATGTATGATCATGCATTGATGTACGAATAGAGACGACATCACCTCAGAATCGTGAGAGGAAGCAGTGATCGTAAAATGAGCTTTGACGATTATATTCGTGTGCGTCCACGGTATTTACGAAAAGAAAGAAAATTCCGCAGAGATATCGGCGTAATTGTGAAAAAACCAAGGCGATATGATTGGCATCATGTAGAGATTTGGGAGGACGATGAGGTCGAAGAAATTTGGGATGCAGAAAGGGAGTGGAATTTAGATGAAGTTCCGTTTACATTTGATATGGACTCGAAACAAATTGTGGCAGTTGGAGAAAGGGCGAGCGTACTTAAAAAAAATATTAAATTTATTGGCAAATATCGACAGGGTACATTAGTGCTAATTAGTAATTACAAAGGCATATTATTGGTAATAATCATATTTAAAAAAGGAGGCAAAGGCGTTGCAAAGAAATTAGAAACTTTAATGAGAGGAACAATTGGAGGAAAAGTGGTATGGGAATGTAGTGAAAGCGGTAATATGACCGGCAGGATTTGGAAGAAAACAATGAATTTAATTAAAAATATGACCAAAGTTTTGAGGGGCTGTAAAAATGAAAATAGTTTAGATTGGAAGAAAGCGATCGTGCTCAACTTTGACAATTACATTATCCATTTAGAGAGAAATTTAGCGGACGAATATGCCAAATTATATGGAATTTTTGGGCGTTGTTTAATTCGAAACGCATCGCACATCCAACAACCCATCGATCAGCATATTGGAATCTTTCTTAAAAATAAAATAAAAGAAAAATTAGAAGGATGGATTTGTAATAATAATAGATTGAACTCTTTCGGTCAAACACTGGATATTGATACACAAAAATGGCGAGAAATTACAGCAAGGTTGGTGTTGGAAGGTGTACGAGAGGTAGAATCGGAGGATTCACATGTCTTTCCCCTATCATGGGTGAATTATGGTTTGTATCTAAAACTGGATGGATCACAAGATGGAGATATCGATACATTACATAAGGATAGCACTGCACGAGATGAATCTTTGAGACAAGAAAGAACTGCCAATTTAATCGAAAAAGTGACAATACGAAAAAGAAATACAGGAACAGTGGACCGTGTGTACACACCTTTACATGCAAATTATACCATGCTCGACGCGGATGCAAATAGTCATGTAATAACACACAAACAAGCACACAATTTAGATCATTTACAATATGATTTGTCAAAACAAAATAAAAATGCATTAAATGGTTTTAGAATGGATTTCGAGCAAGATCTCACAATTTTAAGCAATATTTTACCAGATTTGAGTCGGATTATAAGCCCGTACGATGTTTTAACTTTAAAATCAATATATAAGATATATGGAGATGAAAAGCAGTTAGACCTTTTTTTATTAAAAGAGTTACATATTCCAACAAGAGACAGGAATGGCAGAATTACTGCATTTCCATCAAAAGGTATCACATATGTGTTTAAAAAAAAAAATAAGTGTTATCCTCACAGACACAAACAGTGATCATACATTAATGTATGATCAAAGAAATAGCATGATCACCTTTAGGGGGGGCGATGTGACTGTGGAGAAGTCATTTTTTCAAAGGCTTTGTAATGCGCTGACGATCCCATCATTTTTTTAGGACAAGCTACAGTGATCAAGATCTTGTTTATGCCATCCATTTGGTGCTACGTGTCGATCCAGACGATCGTTGAAAAAAAATAAGCGTTATCCTCACAGACACAGACACAGACACA
>PIVX01000767.1 GCA_003353785.1 Gammaproteobacteria bacterium
TGATCACACATAGGTATGATCATATATTCTGTACGTATAAATGTGATCATACATATATGTATGATCACATGTACTTGAGGCACATGAGCAAAAAAAAAATAAATTTGATCATATATACCGCCGTGATCATACCGTGATCATAACTTCAAAAAATCATACATTAAGACTTGTACATAGTTGCAATATATGACTATAATTTGGTGGAAAAGTTCCTCCATACTTTTATAGTCATATTATAGTCATAATAATATGATTCTGCGTCTTATAGGAGTTATCCCTGTATGTGATAAATACGGCGTGTGTGTGGATTGCATGGATGGAATGTTGCTGTTTATGTTGGCAATTTTTTGTTGTTGTTGTTTTGTTTTTTGTTGTATTTTTTCATTATAGATTATGTTTTCTTTGTTGTTGTTGTTGTTTATGTTGATAATGAATGATAAATCGCTTAGTTTCTTGTTTAAATTCATTATGTTGGCTTATTACCTCCTGACTATTGATAATATGATATTTCTGTTATGATTA
>PIVX01000768.1 GCA_003353785.1 Gammaproteobacteria bacterium
CTTCGTACGTCAATGTATTCTTCACCCATCGCATCATGATGGAAGGGAGTTTAGTGGGTATTATCAATTATATGAGTCCCACACTGTTGATCGACCACGATTTAATTGCAATTCATTATATTCTCAACTCAAAAATAACAATTATTGCGAATTTGCGCAATCAAAATAATTTCGAAATTGAACCACTACGATTTAATGCAGCAATTCGTAACCAATCGAAACTGATCCATCGATACCACGAATCACGCCGCAAATCACTCAATATCGCCATTCGATCACGCAATTCAATTACATTCATCTCGAATCACGATTTATGGACGCATAAATCATTATTCTCGACTGATTAACCTCATTATTGAATTCTCGATCACCGCGACACAAAAAGAATTAAAACCTCATTATGGGTTTATTCAAGCAAAATAATTCTCATTGTTGTAAAAGAACAAAAGAATTAAACCCTCATTATTGGTTCACACAAAATTTCTCTCATTATGGTCCGACAAGACCTCATTATTCTCTTTC
>PIVX01000122.1 GCA_003353785.1 Gammaproteobacteria bacterium
ATTTCCTTTGATAAAACTCTGTAGAAATAACAAATATGAAAAGTCGAAAAAAGAGGATGTTTTAGGCCTATACTTTGTACACGATCTGTGACGTCACAGTGGCGAGTGCCAATCCTATGCTTAATATGCTAATGAGGCAGCCGCGGATGTTCCATGTTCAGTGTTTGAGGGTTGGCCATACGAGGTCGATAAGGATCGGGTAAAGAGCTAATATTGTTTTCGTCGATCCATATTTTACATGTCCGTGAGAAATTTTGCTCAAATTAAAGACGATACACTTTTATGGCCATTTTAAAAGTCGAAAAAAGAGGGTGTTTTGTCCCTGTGTTGTAGGATAGGACGAGCCGCCCCTAAAACCAGACGATCGATATTTACGAAAACTCCCCATGTCTGGGGACCGAATAGAGGCCATTATCGGATAGATTGCGACAGAATAAAAAGTAAATAATGTTTTGGCCGACCCATATATCATGTATTCCTAATAAAATTTACTCAAACTTAAAGACGATACACATTTTGGCCATTTAAAAAGTCGAAAAAAGAGGGTGTTTTGTCCCTGTGTTATAAGATAGACCCCCGTACTTTCCGTGTAATCTGCGACGTCACACTGGAGAGGGCCAATCCTATGCTTAATATGCTAATTAGGTGTTCCGTGTTCAGAGGTCGAGGGTTGGCCGTACGAGGTCGATTGGGATCGGGTAAAGACCTAATAATGTTTTCATTGATCCATATTTTACATTTTCGTGAGAAAATTTGCTCAAACCTAAAGACGATACACATTTTTGGCCATTTAAAAAGTCGAAAAAAGAGGGTGTTTTGTCCCTGTGTTATAAGATAGGCACTTTTGTCTAAGTTTTTGTATATTTGCGACAAATTCCCATAATGTATGACGTCACACACAGGGCTAAATCTTATGGCTAATGAGAAAAGGTATCTGTGTATGTTCCGTGTTCAGAGGTCAAAGGCTGGCCGTACGAGGTCGATAAGGATCGGGTAAAGAGCTAATATTGTTTTCGTCGATCCATATTTTACATGTTCGTGAGAAATTTTGCTCAAAATTAAAGACGATACACTTTTATGGCCGTTTAAAAAGTCGAAAAAGAGGGTGTTTTGTCCCTGTGTTGTAGGATAGGACGCGCCGCCCTAAAGCCAGACGATCGATATTTACGAAAACTCCCATGTCTGGGGCCAAATAGAGGCCATTATCGGATAGATTGCGACAGAATAAAAAGTAAATAATGTTTTGGCCGACCCATATATTATGTATTCCTAATAAAACTCACTCAAACTTAAAGACGATACACCTTTCTGACCATTTAAAAAGTCGAAAAATGATGGTGTTTTGTCCTGTGTTAGGTATTAAAAGATCATTTATGGGGTAATCGAGTATCGACATTTCATTTATGATAATGAAAATACAGTAATCTTGGGTCCTGGCACGAAAACTAAACCTTTTATAGCTAAAGTATTAAAAGATCATTTATGGGGTAATCGAGTATCGCCATCTCATTTATGATAATGAAAATACAGTAATCTTGGGTCCTGGCACGAAAACTAAACATTTTATAGCTAAGGTATTAAAAAATTATTTATGGGTAATCGAGTACCGCCATTTCATTTATGATAATGAAAATACGGTAATCTGGGGTCCTGGCACGAAAACTAAACCTTTTATAGCTAAGGTATGAACCTATCAAAACCTATAGAAAAACTATAGAAGCATCAAAACCTATAGAAAACCTATAGAAACCTGTAGAAACATATACCAAACTTATAGAAAACCTATAGAAACCTATATAAACCTATCAAAAACCTATAGAAAACCTATAGAAGCATATAGAGAACATGTAGAAACCTATCAAAAACTTATAGAAAACATGTAGAAACCTATCAAAACCCTATAGAAAAACTATAGAAAACCTATAGAAACATATCAAAACCTATAGAAACCTATATAAAACCTGTAGAAACATATACCAAACTTATAGAAAACCTATAGAAACCTAATAAAGCCTATAGAAGTCTATCAAAAACACATAGAAACTTTTCAAAACCTATAGAAAAACTATAGAAAACCTACAGAAACATATCAAAAACCTATAGAAACCTATATAAAACCTGCAGAAACATATACCAAACTTA
>PIVX01000769.1 GCA_003353785.1 Gammaproteobacteria bacterium
CATGTAAAATGCCGATATGTTACTTGCTATTACGTTCGGTTCATGTCCCCAGAACTCCCAAAACAAATTTCAGCTCAATCCGACCATTATTAAAGGTGTTATTGCGATTCCAGTTTTACTTTGGGACCCCGCGAGTCGTCGATTCGGGAATCGTCGGACCAAAATCCACAAGTGCGTTGGGTTCGTATATGTCCCCGGTACATCCAAAACAAATTTCAGTTCAATCCGACCATTATTAAAGGTGTTATTGCGATTCCAGTTTTACTTTGGGACCCCGCGAGTCGCCGATTTGGGAATCGACGGACCAAAATCTACAAGTGCGTTGGGTTCGTATATGTCTTCGGTAACCCCAGAACAAATTTCAGCTCAATCCTACCATTATTAAGGATTTTATAATGATCTAATTAGTGACATTATGCTAATTAGGTCACTTCCGGTCGGTTTTGAAAAAAACTAACAACAGATTCGGAAAATTACACCACGAAAACACCACGAAAACCTAGGGGTAGGAAAAGTTTC
>PIVX01000770.1 GCA_003353785.1 Gammaproteobacteria bacterium
TATGGAGAAGAAGACCAGATAATATATAATAATGTAACTAAAATAAGACAGCTAATGGAAACTCATAAATGTAACAGTTTTCAGGATCTCATTAACCTTTCCGGCACTATCAAAGACAATGGAATTTTAAAAGGAGATTTAAATAAGATCATTAAAAATATTTATGATGACGATACTTCATATTTATTTGAGGACTATGATTATCGTAAACATTTACAAGATGATTTTAAAAGTGATTTAGAAAAATATAGAGCAGCTCAAGATTACGCCGAATTAATTATTCACATGATTAAACAGGGATTACCACTATCAGATTCAAATGATCAAACATTAAATGATCAACAACCAGCAATAAATGCTGTTAATAATTTAATAAGCAATGGTTATATAGATCTTAAAACCGTTACTCCCAAAATGGTGGTAGATAAATTATATCCGTTGGGAATATTAACAGAAATTAGTGACAGAGATGATAATGTACTAAACGATGGCATGAACGCTTTTGATACCCTAGCCCTG
>PIVX01000771.1 GCA_003353785.1 Gammaproteobacteria bacterium
CAATTTGAGCCTCAGTCACCACCAAATATACAATATGAGAGTAAAGAGGATGAGGATCAGCGCCGTATCAAACAATTACAAGTCACTCAGTCACAATTAAAAAATGAGAGGAATTCATTACAAAAACTATTAAAACAAGAACGAAAAAGTCGGAGGAACGAAAAACAGCAAATTATGCAAGAAAATACAAAATTAGTTGCTGAAAATAATAAATTAAAAAATGAGAATCAGTCTTTAATGAAACAATTAGAACAAGAGCGAAAGGGTCGAAATAATGAAAGCAACGAAAAACAGCGAGTTATTCAAGAAAATATAAAATTAGTGGCTGAAAATAATAAATTAAAAACTGAGAAGAAGTGTGTACTCAATAAATGTCATCAAAGTCTTTCCTTTGCAAATAATGGTAAATGTAAATGGTTTGACGTCGACTCAGAGGAAGCTGATGAAAAAAAAGAAAATATTTCAGAGTGTGTTGAAATAATAAATGATAATCCAACTTCTGTAAAATTAATGAATGGG
>PIVX01000772.1 GCA_003353785.1 Gammaproteobacteria bacterium
TTGACTTATTATTAGTATGTTTAGTTATATTCGTTTTAAATTACCAATCACATCGAAAATTTCCCTATATTTTATGATTTGGTAGGTTAATTAACTGTATAAATTAACTTTCAGAAACCTTTTCTTTTCAGTAAAAGTTTTTCCTTTAATCAAAAATGGTAAAAAATCGAGGATTTTGTAACAAATGTAGAAAACTGGTTCAACATTTACCCAACCACCGTCGGGATTTACACAAAGAAAATTTAATACTTTGCAGTTACTGCAACAAGAGTGTATCTGAACGTAATTTGGCCCGCCATACAGAAACCCACCATCCAGGATTTAAGCCGAAAAAGCATAAACAACAGCGAATTTGTCCACACTGCAACCGAGACTTTGAATATTCATCAAACGAGTTCTATATGAATCATGTACTAAACTGTGTACAGAATCCAACCTCGCAGTTTAACCGAAATGCCTTCTCTTGCGCATTCTGTGACAAAAAATTCGCAACCAGGCATAATTTACTTCTTCACACAA
>PIVX01000773.1 GCA_003353785.1 Gammaproteobacteria bacterium
AACGAAATTTGCCACGAAACGTCGCTCTGCGAACCCCCAGACTTTTGTGATTTCGGAAAAAGATTCCTAGTCTCATTGGGGTCGGGTTGAAGCAAAGCTTCATTATGGGCATCGAGTAAACCGTTAAGAACGATACGGCATTGTTTATATGCCTCCAGAGCATCATCCTTAGCGAATTTCAACTGAAGTTTGTCTCCTACATAGTCCCTTTCGAAATCAATGTAGGCATGGGACAGGAGATGTTTTTCGGCTAAAATAACGTCTTTGAGACGTTCGATTTGCTCAATTTCGTCGTCCTCTAATAAGGTATCACTCTCCGGTTTTTGTGTTTGTAGTTGGGAAACAAAAACGCGAACGTCAGCTTCGAATGACTGACTTTTTGCCAATTTTGCGTCAAAAATGTCTTGAAAGACAGTTTGTTGGGACGGTTGACCCCACGTACTCATTCGGACTGGAAGAACTATCGAAGTTCTATAAAGTGACGCACCGACGGTAGGGGGGACCGATTGTTCGTTTGC
>PIVX01000123.1 GCA_003353785.1 Gammaproteobacteria bacterium
CATAGCCTGTAATGCATTCTCTATATTAGGAATTTTTGAATTATAATAAGGATCGATTAATCTACGAATTTCTTTTTCATCACAATGTATTTTTCTAGCTAACTGGCTATTATTAAGATGCTTCTCACGCATAATTATATACAATGCTGCTTTCGCGGCTATGGTTGCATGCATAGAAATAACATATTGTCCTCTTTTCTTATTGCTTGGTGATGGTATATCCAATTTCATAATAATACGATTTGCAATAGCCTCTTCAAGGCAATCAGCAGCTTGTGAAAGAGAATCTTCAAGATCTTCTCCCTGTGTAATAGCTTCTGATAGATCTGGAAATTTAACTAAATATCCGCCTTCCGGTTGTTTAGTTAATTTAGCAGGATAATTAAAATGTTTATTCATGTTCATTACCTCAAATCATCTTTATCAATTTTCAATTGCTTTAACATTGCGTTGAAAGTACCTGTTTTTAGTTCATCCTTTGTATTACGAATAATTGTAAATTTTTTGCCGTAGAATAAAGTGCTATGACTACCCTTTCCCCGTCTTTTTTCGATTCTTACTCTAATATTATTTTTTTTGCCTAACAGAGTAACTTTTTTAACAAATTCAGAACCCTTCATTAGTTCAGTGTAGGACAAAAACGACCGAATGTCAAGGCTATATTTTTATTCACAATATTCCCCAATTTTAATGCCACCTACCCAACAAAAATTTAATTTGCTCATTGATAGACGGTTGAGCTACAAACGCCTGATCAAGCAACCTCATTTTTAAGTTTACTCAGCAATATTTGAACTTGCCCCTATATTACTAGTTAGATGGTTGCGCGAGTGGTCCCTCAGTAACAGCCCAGACAATTCCATATACCATTGCTATTATCGGTACAGCTATACTAGTTATACAGCAAGTCTTTTTAAGACACCAAACGCACTTACCACCATTAGCAATATCTACATCACCTCTTAGCATTCCTATACAACGGTTGTTGCCATTACAATAGCTTTCATCCTGTGACATTAATGCATACGCATAAGTAGACATCTTAGAATCTCCTCCCCACTCAGGATGGACAGTCCTACCCGATAAAATCCAAGCAACTAAAAGCCTACAATCGTGAGTCTCGCATATCCTAGCATTCCTCTTTACTATGCCATTACAGTCTCTAGTAGTGCAAGGTGGAAGTGTCATCTTTTTTCCAGAGCTTGGTAAATTATCAAAAAGACCTAAAGCAGTAATGGAACAACAAAGAGAATATAACTTGTTGTAGTTATATTTTAATGCATCGGTGTTTTTAGAACAATATCATTTATGAAGATTTTATAACAACTATTATTTATCTACGGCCATTTTTTTTAGAGTACTAGCTATTTCACTAATCCTAATTTCAATATTTTCTTGTCTTTTTTGCAAATTATTCATTTTATTATTCATCTGCCCCATCTGTTGAGTTATTTGCTCTAAAAAACCATTAAATTTTTGAAACACATTAATATTATTTTGCTCTCTTTTTTTAGTATACGCTATAGATGCAGGACTTCTTTGTTGTAATTTAATTACCATTGCATTATTTTTTGATTCGTGGGCTTCTGTTATTATGCTTTTATTAGATTGCTGTATATACATAAATCTGCTAGTATTCCAAGGAAATCCGAACTCTATAAGACTTTCGCTTATATATCCTGAAGTTTGCCAACTGTGGTTGCCATCTTCCGCTCTATACTCGCAGTCTAACCCAAAGGGTTCTTTATTTATTTTTAAAATCTCTAGTGGTATTGTCACCCACCCATCAGCACTAATCCTATCGGGGTGTTTTTGAAGATATTGTTGAAGATTAGAAATAATCCCATCGGCAAATATTGTGTTTGTGAGAAATAAAAATATTATGGTTAAAGTTATTTTTTTCATTCTTCTCTCCTTGATATTTATAGAATCTAAGTAAATCCATATGATATAGAAATATACAGTATTTTTTATAAAAAAACAATCGGGTTAAAAGATAAATTGCTTTTGTTAAAAATGGCCTGAATCAGGATAATGTTCATTGCAAGATAAACCAATAAGGTCAATTATCTCTTTTTTTCTAATTAGTGTTTATACCTCATACTCCCATAAAAAATAAATAACTTTAGTA
>PIVX01000124.1 GCA_003353785.1 Gammaproteobacteria bacterium
ATATTAAATATATAATAATTCAGCACAGTATTTTATCATATTTGCTCTTTTCAAAGAACACTTCATTAAGTGTTTTATAACTAATGTCTTTCTAGACTATTGTTGTTCTTATCCATAATGGAGTATATCAAAAACTTTAACTTCATACTCCCAGTAAAATTTAATACTGGAAACTGCATAAATCTATCAAACCTGAATTCAACTCATAACTGCAACCCTATGTTTCAATTATATTTTGTTTTCATAATATGTATGATAGATATTTAGGGTCATCCTTTTTATTAATTCCGTGTTTCTCTTTCATTTTATATATTGTCATTTTCTCTAAAATTTTTCTTACTAAATTCAAATGTACTAATTCTTTGTGTGAATCTATAGTTAGATTTTTCCCTTGTGCTCCAGGGTTTCTTTCAATATGAGCAGTACTATGTCTTATGCAGGTAAGAATATAGTCGCCAAATGATTTAATGCTCCTAGGTTTTTTCATTAGAAAACCATCACGAAGAACATTTTTAATATCCTCACAGTAAATATCTTTCTTTGAATACTCATTTATTTCATCGGCTGTTTGAGAATCAGCTTGAGCTTCACCTTTTCCAGACCAACACAAGCAATGCCATAAAAACAAAATCTCTGTATATATAGAATTAGAAGTTTTGGCAATTCTAAATAATCTTGCTAACATTACATGTTCTTCATCTAATGGATGGATGCATACAAAATCATCCCTTGATTCATAATTAAATGAGAATATTTTTTTGCTCCCACACATACTGCGAATTTCAGTAAAATCACTTGCTTGTTCAATAAAGCAGTTATGCGTATCAAAAGGTCTATTCCAACTAAAAGATAAAGCACTTAATAGTTCGGTTACTATCATCCATGCTTTTTCTATATCAATCCTATCTTCCTTTTTAGTTTGAAGTATTAAATTATCTTCTTCTTTTCCTGCATATCCTGAAATATATTTGATTTTATATTTATCTTTAAACTTAATGTAGTATTCTTTTTTCTTAAATATAATATTTGTATCAACAGGGAAAATGAAATATTTATTGCCCATATTAACTCCTTTTAATTGCTTCATCTACACTCGCAACCTAATTGCAACGGAACCCATGTTTCCTTTCTCTCATAATATTTACTTATGAAGTCCTTAAGCTGGTTGTTGAATAGTGAAATTTCAGTAATTAAATGTCGAGCTTCTTTTAGAGGAGCTATATTTTTTAACTTTTCTTGTCTTATTGTCCGATATATATTTAGAATAAAAACTCCTAAGGCACCAGAAAATGCTGCTATTGTTGCAGTAAAAAACCCAGCAATATAGGCTTTATGGATTAGGTTCAATATAGTGATACAAAGACTATTAATAAAACATTTAGAAAACCACTCCAACATGAAAGCTGAAATTGTTATTAAAAAAAACACTATTTTATAAATCTTGCTTTGGGATGTTTTTTGTATTAATTTATGCATACAAATCCTCCTTCATAAATTCCTAAAAACACTGGATATATTGTGGCACTACAGAAATACATGACATAAATAACGCAGCTGCAGCAAACCATGTAGCTCTTCTCGATGCTGTTCTAGCCTCCTCTAGTGCTATATATTCTAAATATCTAAAATAAGCTTCACCTTTCATTGAAAATTTTGAGCTGGGTGCGAGGCTCTTAATTTCTCCAAAAACAAAATATAAGATTTCGGAAAATTTTTCAGTCTCATTTTTCTCAAGTAATCCTTGGTCTTCAAGATAACTTTTAACCTTCTCCTGGGTTAGCTCATCATTTATATTTTCATATGCATATTTCATAGTAGCAATATAGATATCATTATTTTTCATATTTTTCATTCCTTATTATTCCCATTAGAATTTGTATTTATAGAGAATGTTTTGTTAGGGGATTCATGCCAGAGTTCTTTCTTATCATTCACAGTAATATCACCATTAGCACCGCTCTCTAATGAAATTTCTTTTTTCTCACCTTTAAAGATAAATTCCTCCAGGAAGTCCTTTTTATAAAACTTGCCTAATTCCCAAACATTGATTTGACTAGGCTTCCATAAGTATTCTGCCTCCCCTCTCATTACCAAACTTATAACTACAGACGCATTTGCATTCTTAGGAAG
>PIVX01000774.1 GCA_003353785.1 Gammaproteobacteria bacterium
AAAAAGATAAGAAATATCAAAGCTTAACTAAATTACAACAAAAAATGACCCTACTGCCAGTTAGAGACATCGATATTGTCTCAGAAGTTATTGAGCCTGAGGTAAAGATATTTGAGAATACAAAGAAAGGGAAAGTAATTTATATAATTAATGCTACAAGAGAGCAATTGCAAGAGAAAAATATAACTATTTCAGGTGACAATATAATTTATGTAACAGATGACAATATGCATGAAGAAATTTCTTTGCTTTCAAATAAAGATTTCAATAATGCTATCTTTGTCAGTCAAGACAGTGTTTTTCATGAACTCAAGGAAACTATAAACTTTCAAGAGACACAAAGATTAGAGAAAGTTAAGAGTGTAATCAATGAGCATCTACGGAATAGGCCAAATCGCTTAGAATTAATTTCTCGTAAGATATTACTGCCAGAAAACGAGCTTGAAGGTCTACTCACTCAATATTTTAGCGATAATATAACACTTGCTGAAGAACTAGATTTAGCTGTTGAAATAAAT
>PIVX01000775.1 GCA_003353785.1 Gammaproteobacteria bacterium
ATTGAGCGTACTGTACAGATGGATATAATGGCACGACATGTCATTTCAAATTTGAATGAAGCTAATAATGTAATGCATGTACCACGCAACTTGATTGAGAATCATCGAGCTGCAACTGACGCAATAAATCAACAACCACATGAATACCCCCCAGTACGACCGTCAGTTTTAACACAAAGAGGACCCAATCTAGGACCTCGTGTTACTGAACCCGTACCCAGATATCCATGGGATCCAAATTTTGATCCTGAACAAGATATAACCCAACTAGCGGGTATTGATCAAATTACATCAACTCAAGGTTTAACCCCTCAACCTGAACAATCTGAGTGGGTACAGCAAAATTTTAATACGGGTGGGGAGGGTTTTAATTCTATTTGCCCTTGGACACAACCACCTAATTACCAATATTTGGGTCCTAGTCAGTCGCCACCATACCATTCGGCGGCTCAAGGACCCAACGGAACAGAACATAACACGCAGGGATATCCACCTGGTAGTGGATCGGCTGCTCCGC
>PIVX01000016.1 GCA_003353785.1 Gammaproteobacteria bacterium
TTGTCTTTGATAGTGCCGGAAAGGTTAATGAGATCCTGAAAACTGTTACATTTATGAGTTTCCATTAGCTGTCTTATTTTAGTTACATTATTATATATTATCTGGTCTTCTTCTCCATACGGATGAGCATCTTCATCATAATCATCCCTAGCATAGTTTAATTCGTCCTTTAGTTCATCATTATCATAATAATTAACAAATAACTCAAGCATTTCCAGTTCATCAGCTCGATTGTCATTAGTAATATAATCTATATCGTATGCCATAGTTAATACAATAAATAAAAATGGATTAAATTAAGTGTAGTACAAAACTCTTATTAGCATTAACTGGTCTAGATACTGAAAATCGGCATAAAATTTGTATCGATTCTTCAGTTTTAAAAATTGCTTTGTCTCGGCTTACTCATGTAATATTTTGGACGATCATATGTCATAACCACTAAAAAACGTTATTAATGACTAATGTTTAAAACTTATTTGATAGAATCGTAAATTATAGAGCATAAAGAGTAAGAAAAACCATACTGATATTATGATTAAACGAAACAATTTTAGCTTTCTTGGTTTGCTATTTTTCTATATGCCATAAAAAAATTTTGCATATTTGATCATTTTAGGGAATTTTTCCTTGTTGGGAATTTCCCAGGTTGTATCTTCAATAAAGATTCCTCCTATTACATCAATATTATTACGGTTTGTGTCAGGTAATTTCTTAGGGAAAATATAAAAGGCTCTTTTAACTTTCTGACTATGTTTATTCTTGTACTCACCCAAATAAATTAAAATCATATACTTGGTTCTTCATAGATTTGCTCTTAAAATCACTACAACTAGTTATTTGTTTATTTTTAATTTCTATAAAACTAGTTACTTTCAGTACTCAAATATCTAGTATTTCTAGATAAATTAACCATTCTAAACGATATTGATAGATTGTTTTTATGATTTTTCCCTGGGTGAGTTTTAAATTTTACTCTAGCTCCTTTAGCATCAATAGAAACAAACTCTTTATAGTTTGAATCTCTATTATTAACTTGAATTTTGCTTAAAACAGAATAAATTTTTGATTGATCACGTTCTAATTGTTTTTCTCGACTATCTTCAGAGTCGTATGCAAAAATGTTAAATTGGTATTCAGTATCTGGTTGAAGATTTGTGAATATAACTGTATCCCACCAATTATACTGTAGTGATCTCTCATTACTAGGATAATCTGGATGTTCATTAACATTTACAGAAGATACATCAAAAAATCTTACAGTCGCATTACTAGAAACTATAGATAAGATCATCACAAAAGATAAAAATAATCGCATTTCACCACCTTTATTGAATTATTCAATTCATAATAATTTAATACTTACTATTAATCAAGCACGCGTTCAAGCAAAGAACTTTATACAAAGAGGATATTCGGGTTAATCTGGACAATGGAGGAGCCATATATATGCTCTAATTATCAAGCTTTTCTAATTTGAACCTGCCAAACTTAGCTGATAAAACATAGATAATTTTATTATTCATACTGTCCTCATTAGATGTTTGTAGATATATCGATTCTAGATATGCTTGTATTGGTAAATAAACGTCTATTCTTTCTCTTGATGAAAAGATATCAATTAAGTTGTTGATCACTTTAGGTATAGCAATGCTTGTTTCATACACTCTTTCTCGTTTTAAATCTTTTAGATAATTTATAGCAATAATATTTTGTTGATTAGTATTAATATTTATCTGTATAAAACTGTTAATTACTATTTTAATGGGAGAGCATATTTCAGAGGTCACTGAAGTGATTAGAGTATCATCACCAGAGATTAGTTGTACATGTCCTTTATTGTCTTTAAGAGTTTTACAATAATAGTAGTTTATGTCCGCTATATAGCTTATCCCTGTGCTATTACGAATATAGATATCTGTACTATATATGGTTACTGGCATTGACAGTATGATACATGTATAAATTAATTTTATTTTCATTGCAAATACCCCCACATTCTATTTTAAATTACAGCAGGAATTTCTGCTTATTTAGTATTTTTTCATATTATAATTTTAAACACTTAGTTCATATTAAAGCTAATAAAGAATTTATTGTCGCATTAAGTATAATTTATGGATAACATGACCTTAAGGCAAGACATCTGGTTAAGGTTAAGCAGCTGTTGAATGTTAGTGCTAAGTATGCAACTGCTCGAAAATATAGTAGAAGACATGAATATTATCGAATTGTCTAAGAATAAATTTTTAGATAATTTAGATGTTAAAGAAAAAATATACTGTATTATTGACAAAAATGAAATATATAAAAAAAGTCTCAGAGAAGTGTCTTTTTATAGAACTATATTTTCTAGATAAAGCTTATTTAACATGCAAAGAAAGAGTTGATAAACTTCAAGGAATATGTTCAGGATTTAAATATCCAGAAATTCTTTCTTCTTGTAGTATATATTTACAAGATTCTATTGACCTTTTGATTGCTATGCAAGAAGCTATTGATTTTTTAAAAGAAAAGGTTTGTATTAACAAATAGCTTTATTAAAATTTCATGCATTTTTAATTCAGGAGTTGTAAGTAGGGTGTAAAATAGATAGCATCCTCAACATTGTCTAAGTTACGAATGAATTTCATTTGTTGTTGATTTATAGTAAAATAATATCCGTGCATAGAGATATCCGTTGATGTTAAAGTTCGTCTACGTGAGCATGTTAGAGATGATACTGAGCATAGCTTGGGAGCTATTACTGATAAATACATTGATATTGGATTACAAGAAAGAGCTAAATCAGCTAAAAAGAAATGAGTGATAAATTAATACAAATATGTGATTTAAACAAAAATATTTTCACTATATATACATAATAATATATTTGTGAGGAGGTATATTTATTATGAACGAATTAACCATATACAAGACATTACCCAAAAATTTCTCGCCACAAGTTGCAATTGCAACAAGTTGGATTAAGTACGGCAACGAATTTCTTTTTGTACAACGGAGTCCAAAGTCAAAAAACCCTCTTGTATGGGCTGTGCCTGGTGGGAAAATTGAAATTGGTGAAACCCCAATTCAAGGAATGGTTAGAGAAACACAAGAAGAAACATCAATTTCTTTGAAAGAAGATGTGGTAAAAGATTTAGGATTTTTTTATATAAAAACTCCTCAATATCAATATACTTATCACATGTTTTTTGTTGAGTTAAATGAGAAACCTCCGGTTAAAATGTCACAAGAACACAATGATTTTAAATGGATAATTTTGTCAGAGTGTCAATTAATACCTCTAATGCTAGGGGTTAAAGAAACCATTGACATCTTTCAACATAAATTAAAAAAATTGTCTTTATCATAAATATTAGAAAAGAATTTTACTTTGTATGTCACGACAAACGGATCATCATAAGGATGAGCCTCATATAAAATTAAATTCCAATAGTATTAAACAAGCTTACAAAGCAAAGAAAAATATCATTAATTTAAATTTAACATCTGTTATCCATAGTCCTCTTAAGAGAGCAATAGAAACCAAAGATATGTTGATTGGTAATTTACGGTTGCCATAGTATTCTCTTACTGATTTAGAAGAATGCACTGGATCCATTTGGCAAATTATGATTGATAGTAAAGAGATAAAATGTTTAGATACAGAAAAATTCATATACTGAGCTGTCAATGAAATAGAGCAGGTGCTTGATAAACCTAGTCCTGTTATAATAATTGCACGTGGGGGATCCACTATACATTTTGTAAATTTCATATCAAAAAGGTACAGTTAATTTGCTGAAATGGTAAAGGTCACTTGTTTTTAAGCTTAAAATGCTCCACGGAAATTACGGTGACTGGTGCGTCAAAGGTTGACCATCCGATGTAAAAAATAAATTACAATTAAGATTTTTATTTTTAAAATCTGATATTTTGTAAACTATATAATTACCATCATCAAAAATTGGTTTATGAGCAGCAAAAGTTTTTGTTGAACGCCTGTTTGTAATAATATAATCAACTCGATAATATTTACTTAAACAATAGTATGCCATAGGAGAGCGCACAAAATGTATTTTTTGTTGAATATCACGTCGTTTAGTAAATTCACGGATATATTTTTCATTAAATGGGAAACTCATATCAGAAAAAATAGCTCTATGTGCATGTGTTCTTATATACTCATGAGGCAGTGGCCTTTTAAGGCCGAAGGTTACTCGAGGAGAATTTTTCTTTTTAACCCATTCATCAATAAAAAATACATCGTTTTTAGATGTTTTATTTTTTATCCATGATATTATTTTAGCTTGCTTCTCTGGTTTGAATGGTTTGAATGTATTTTTAGATATAACTAAAGCGAAAAATAGCACAGTAATAATATATATTAATATATAAAATCTATAGTAAATTGCTTCCATAAACGATGTATTTAGATAGACATTTTCTTTATTTTGTTTAAATAGGGTGTTAAAAAAGAATCCACAGATTAAAACAATTTGTGTCATCCAAATAACTTCTCTGTAAATCGTAAAGCGGTTGCTGCCTAGTTGAGCAATGAATTTTATATGAAATATTTCTGTTCCTGCATATTGTAGAAATATAGAACCTGCATAACTTAGTATGCATAAGAAGCACATAATTATGATTTTGCTATTCTTAAAAAATATTACTGGAATAAGAGGAGCAGTAAACAGAATAAGCCATTTTATAGTACTACTACTGACTATTCTAGATATTAAATAATGGTGGGGATGTCTAAGTTCAATATAGTGCTCTATAAATTCTACGCCGCTCATGTTGGCGCTAGGGAAAATTATAAAATATACAAGAATAGGTAGGATAATACCGATAAAAAAATCAATGGCTAAGAATTGTAAAGATTTTTTATCATGCAAGATGGGCAAATAAAAAATACATAAGAATATAAAACTAAATACACTTATAGAAGGGTGAATTAGCGTAGCCAATAAAAGAAAAATAGGAGCAAAATAGCGTATGGGCTTTCTATAAAAGCATATATATACATATAGTATACCTAATGCATAAGATAATGTTGCAGGATAAAATGAACCACCTCGTGCTCCCATAGCGTTCCAGCCAGCTGGTTTGCCGAATTGTCCCCAAGGAATGATTTTTGTATATAAGAGTAATAGGATGATTGTATAGATAAAGATTAAAATTAGTAAATTTTTTTTAGGGAACCAGGAGTCATATATTTTACAGATTACTAAAAATATTAATGGACTAACGAAAAAAGTACGTGCCAACATACAGAAATGTAGTATTTGATCTATAGTCCAACCAAAATATGTCCACATAGCAACAAAATATGCATAGACAATTTTAGGGGAGTGTATAACTGAATTAGTGAAGAAATCATTTAAGAATAAATCTGGGTTAATTAACTTTAGAATTAAAGGGATTTCTATAAACCCTCCAGGATAGTAATTTTGTGTTTTACCAAAAATCCATATTGTGTAGAATGTAGCAAAAAGCACATAGAAAATTTTTAGAATTTTATGATAGTTTGGATTATTTATGTTCATTCTATCTATAAATTTTATCTTATAAGTTTTATGTAGCTTATGCCTTAATGGTAGGTTTTTTATACTCATATTAAAAATATAGTCACTAACGTAATAGTTAAATTCTGCTTCGGCAGCCTTGTGTTTTAGTTGTTTTCTATGGGTGTTCTTCTTGCAATGATGTAGCTTCCTAAATAATTTTAATCGTAGCATAAATTATCCAAATAGTTTTGTCAAAAGTTGGTGTCTTCTCCGACAATTGGTTGCTAGTTTTTCTGAATTCCTATAGAAATTTCCCGATCAAATCTGAAAAAATAAATTTATTTCTGTAAATATGGTCCTGAAAGTAATGTTCTATTTTTTAACTGGTTGCTATTTTCTCTCGCCATAAATATTCAAATTAAACAGTAAGTTATGATATATTGGCTCTTCCGTAATCTCCTGGAGCGTTATACCTCAGCATATAACTCATATCCAAACATGTCCAAAACATCCTTTGGAAGAAGTGTTTTAGGTCATAAAGTCCATAGCAGCGTCGTTTCAAAACTTTAATTTTAACTTCCCTATTAACAACTTCCATAATAGAGCCTTCAGTTTCACCAGTTTTCATGGATACATCTTCTGTTGTTTCTGCATAAATTAATATTTCATTAAGTTAAGTTGCTTCAGCAAAGAGGGATGACATCTGATAATTGCTGGACAGCTGTAAGTCTTAAAAATAAATTAAAACTTATAAAATTAACTAAACTTCAAACTTATATAAAAAATAATGTTTCAAGAATTATTAACTATGCAACTTATAAAGAAAAAAATGCCATTTACAAGCAGTATAATAGAAGCAGCTGTAGGTAATATTATTAATGCTAGACAAAAACAAACTCGTAAAATGCAATGGACATGAGATGGCGCACATACTGTTATTCAACTAAGAGCTTCCAAGGCGAGTAAAACTTGGGATGCTGATTGGGGAAATGCCGTGGAACATTTGTTAGCTGCTTAGATCTAGATTTGTATTGCTTCCAGCAAGGTTCTGTGGGGGTTGTTATAGTAATATGACTATTAAGTAAACAATTAATAGGGAAATTGCTATGACTTCTGCCCGACATTGTGGCAATAATGTGGCCAGATCCTAATCTTTAAAAGTTAACATAAATCACTTAACTATTTTTTCAGGAATAATAGGAATTATTTTTTTATATTGATCTTTAAGTGATTTTATTTGATTTTGGGGTATGTGTTTATCCAATTCTAATCTACTAGGATGATATTCCCATTTATGAAAACAGGACTGCCAATATTGAAATGTTCGTAAATCATCTGGAGTTCCCCAAGACAACCAATGCTCTATTTCAAATAAATGACAATGCATCCCTAATGATATTGCTTCTTGTATGCACGAGTCTAAATAAAATTCCCCATTTATTTTCCCATTTTTAGAAATTAAACTATTTAAAGATTTGTGAAATAAATTGGGATTACAAAAAGTAAAAGTCCCTGTGATTATAGGATCATTACGGGGATCTTTTAATGCTTTTTTTACAGATATTTTTCTTATCTTTCCATCTTTATCAGAATCAATCCATCCAAACATTTCTGGATTACGCACACCCTTTGAGTGGTTTCTAGCTCCCCAGACAATAATGTCAATATCAGGATTATCTACTAAATCAAAGAATTTTTTAATATTATATATCATCCCACTATCGCAAGCTGCAAAAGTAATTGGCAAAGGAGTTTCTCCTAATTTTTCTTCTATATAGTCTAGCCCTATTTTAGCTGTTATGGCCTGACCTTCTGTAAGCTCTTCAATAATTATTATTTCGGAGTTGGGGTACTGGTTCTTAAGCTCATTAGTCAATTCTCTAAAATTTGGCATATCTTTTCTTAGAATAAAAACGTAATGATGTGCTTTAGGTAAATCATATATCGCTTGTAAAACCATTGGCTTTCCTGAAACAGGGATAAGAGGTTTAGTCATTTTGTACCCTTCTTTAGCAAAACGCTCCCCTAATCCTGCCATTGGAATTATAGTGGTTCCTTTTGGCTTAAAACTTTCAGCGTCTTTAATCAGATAATTTGCACTAAGTTTTTTAAATATAGTTGACCATTCTATATAATCTTTTAAATCAGCAGGAGTTCCCCATTGCATAAAATGTTGTAAAGGATAAACAGCTGTAGGCAAGTTTTTAGATAATAAATACTTGTAAGCTAAACTGACATAATACTCTTTGTTAATGGTCAACCCTTGTTTAACACAATTCTCCATTGCTTTTAACATAATATCCCCAGAAGAAAAGTAGTATGTGCCACTAGAGGCATATTCATTCATCCTATTATCTGTAAATGGTTGTTTCTCTTGTATATTTTTTACCCACCCATTTTCCTCTACTATATAGGCATAGTTTGTTTTTCCAAGAGAATGCGGATGAAAATCTTTATAAGCTGGTATAGCGCCACTACATTTAGTTACAAAGACGAATTCTTTGAAACGTTGCCAATCCCAAAAACATGTAAAGTCACAATAATTAACAATAACAGGTTTAGTATAATCAATTAGGTCTTTAACTTGTAAAATAGCATGTACAGGGCCTAGTTTGTGTGGGTTAATGCCTACTATTTTGCCAGAATGGCAGTATTCTTGTAATATTTTTTCCATATTAAATTTAGTATTATTTAAATGCTCATTATTGCAAATAAAAATAAAATTAGTTTCTCCAGGAAACATTTTAATAATGTGGTATATAATAGGTTTGTTTTCTACTTCAATTAACGGTTTAGGAACATTATAGCCTACAGCACGAAAGCGTTCACCAAAACCGGACATTGGGACAATTATTTGAATATCACTCATAATATTACTCGCTATATTATACAAAAGTGTGTAATTCTATTTTTTGTATTTTTATTGCATTATTAATTAATTTCATAATATACATCCAATTTTAACATAAAGACTTGTATGATTTATACTCTTTAAATTAAGTTTAAGAGTTGTTATAATTATAGGATTAGATTATGGTGATTTTTATGAAATTATCTCTTATAATTCCTTGCTATAATGAATCTGAAAATTTACCTTTATGTCTGAAAAGGTGTAGTGAACTTATTGATAAAGATATTGAGGTTATTTTGGTAGATAATGGTTCTACTGATTCTACACCGAGCGTTTTATTGGATTTATTACCTAAATATCCAGGTTGCCGCAGTATTAGAGTAGACAGAAATGAAGGATATGGAGCTGGTATTCTAGCCGGCCTTAAAGAATCTACAGGAGATGTTATAGGTTGGACTCATGCTGATATGCAAACGGATCCTTGTGATGTAGTTAGAGGATTTGAATTATTTAAAGAATATGGATCAAATATTTTTGTTAAAGGATATAGATACGGACGACCTTTAATGGATGTTTTTTTCACTATTGGAATGAGTGTTTTTGAGAGTATTTTACTTAGAAAAATCTTGTTTGATATAAATGCTCAACCTACATTATTCTCCAGGAATTTTTTTGATTCTTGGAGTGATCCTCCTAAAGATTTTTCTTTAGATTTATTTGCATATTATAGTGCTAAACTTAGTAAAATACGTATATATAAATTCCCTGTAAAATTTGGAGATAGAGCATTTGGTGTTTCACATTGGAATGTCGATTGGAAATCAAAGAAAAAATTTATATATAGAACAATTGAGTATAGCCTAAAATTAAGACGGATTTTAAAATGATGCAATTTATTAAGCATAGATGTAACACTATACAGAAACTAATTAATACCCCCTGTGGATATGGAGTTGAAATAGATATAAGGAGTATAGGAGAACAATTAATTTTACAACATGAACCATTTGTAGCTGGAGAATTATTTAGCTCTTGGATTAAAAATTACAAACATAATATTTTAATACTTAATGTTAAAGAAGAAGGTTTAGAAGAATGTTTAATTGAAATAATGAAGGCTAATAAAATAGATAACTATTTTTTTCTAGATCAAACTTTTCCATTTTTAGTCAAACTAACCAATATAAATGAGAAACGATGTGCAGTTCGGTTTTCAGAATTTGAATCAATAGATACTGTTCTTCATTTCACTGGAAAAGCAAATTGGGTATGGATCGATTGTTTTACCCACTGCCCTCTAACAAAAGACTACGAGCTTCTTTTAAACAAAGCGGGTTTTAATTTATGCTTAGTTTCTCCTGAACTTCATGGTAGAAATGACGATAAAGATATTTACAATCTTGTGGATTATATAAAAAATAATAATCTAGTAATTCAATATGTTTGCACAAAGAGACCTGAGTTATGGGAAAAACTAGTAAAATAGATTTAGAAAAAATAATAAGTAATCCGTTATTTATAATAGGGTTGTTAGTAAAATTAACAATATTATGTTATATCGCCCCAGATCCAATAGTAAAATGGTATTTGCCATTTATGGATATAACAACAGAAAAAATTTCTTTGGATTTATGGCAAAAATGGCTGCAAAACAATGGTAGTTATATGGCATTTCCATATGGGTATATAATGTGGATATGCTTTTTACCATTGACGCTTCTATGTAAATTTTGCAATCTTCCTCTTCTCTATGGGTATGGTGTAACTATACTAATGTTTGATACAGCTATGCTTATATTGCTCTATAAAATTATAGGCAGAAAGGATAGATTAATATTTTTAGCATACTGGTTTTCTCCTATTGTTATAGTTGCTACATACGTACAAGGGTATAATGATTTGGTGCCAGTAACTTTTGTTTTGTTTTCTTTATATTATATTAAACTTCATAAGCCATTTTTATCCGGAATATTTTTTATAGGAGCTGTTTCTGCAAAAATTAGCATGGTAATTGCCTTTCCCTTTTATATCATTTATTTTATTAATAATAAAACTATAAGAAAGCTAGTTCCAAAATTTATAAAAGGCTTAAGTTTAGGGATAATATTTTTGATATTGCCCGCCATGTTATCATCTTCAGCGATTAATATGTTAGTAAATAACCCCGAGATAAATAAAATATACAAGTTAGCAATTCATATCGATGAAAATTCATCTATTTTTATTTTCCATCTATTATATATCTTCATCTTGTATTATGTATGGTCAATTAGAAGACTGAATTTCTATATGTTTTTTAATGCATTAGGATTAGTATTTTTTACAATAATTCTTTTTATTCCATCTAATCCAGGATGGTATATTTGGAGTATTCCATTACTAATCATGTATCAAACAACTAAAGATATGAAAGCCACTATATTGACAACTTTATTCTCAGTGTTTTTTGTATTAACAACTACAATATTCCATATAAATATGATTCCCCACCTGGAAGATAATTATTATTTATTAGATAATACAAAGTCTATGGTCTTTACTATATTTATATCAATAGGAATATTGCTGGTTTCCCGTATCTATAGAGACATGATTAGCCGTAATAATTTTTTTAGGATAAGCCGAAAACCATTTGTCATAGGTATTGGAGGGGATTCTGGCTCCGGTAAAACTACATTGGCAGATTCCCTTGAAGGGTTATTTGGCGATCATTCAGTTTCAAAGATATCTGGAGATGACTATCATTTATGGGATCGATATAAACCTATGTGGAATGTTATTACTCACCTTAATCCAATAGCAAATGACTTAGAAGAATTTTCTAATAATTTAATTAGATTAACTGAACGAAAAAATATTTTATCTAAAAATTATAATCATAAAACAGGAAAAATAGACAGCCCACGTAAGCAAAAAAGCAATGATATAGTAATTGCATCAGGATTACATGTTTTTTATTCTTATTCTTTGAGAAAATACTATGATATAAAAATATTTTTAGATATAGATGAACAATTGCGTAAATATCTGAAGATAAAGCGTGATACTACTCATAGGAAACATTCAGTTGATAAAGTAATTGCTTCTATTAAAAAGAGGGAAAAAGATTCTGCTAGATTTATTGAGCCTCAAGCTGGATATGCAGATTTAATACTTTCGTTGCGTCCTATTAATGATAAAACTCAAGAATGGGATGATAATTTACCATTAAAATTAGTTGTGACTTCTAAAATAAGTATAGATGAGCATGCCTTGATGAGAGCTCTAGTTGGTATTTGTGGGTTATATATTGATATAGAGAAAGATGTGAATACCGCAGATATAAAATTAACTATAGAAGGTGAACCTTCTGCAGAGGATGTTTTTTTCGCTGCAAAATTAATAGCTCCTAGGATTCTTGAATTTTTGACGATCGAGCCTGATTGGCAAAATGGGATGGTAGGAATTATGCAATTAATTACTATCTTATATATTGACCATATATTAAGACAAGGAAAGATATAATGAAAACGTATTCAAAAAATAAATTTAATACTATTCCTGATGCAGTATTATTTGATCTTGATAATACTTTATATTCATATGAAGAAGCTCATTTAATTGCTCAAGAAGCTGTAAAAGAGAAAACACTTAGAATGTTGTCAATAAGTCCTAAAGATTTTGATGATGCATATTCTCAAGCAAAGAAAAATATTAAAGCAAAATTAAAAAATACGGCTGCTTCACATAGTCGACTATTATACTTACAAAATATGTTAGAAATATTGAAGTTAGGAACTCAAATTTTACTAGCCCTTGATCTTGAGCAGACTTACTGGAGAAAATTTCTTGGCCATGCTATTTTGTTTGATGATGTGAAGGAATTCCTAGAAGAGTTAAATCTATTAAATATACCTGCTGCTATAATTACAGATTTAACAGTGCAAATTCAGTTTAGAAAGATAATATATTTTGGATTAGATAAATATTTTAAGCATGTGATTACTAGTGAAGAATCCGGTTTTGATAAACCGCATGAATCTTCTTTTAAACTTGCTATTGATAAATTACAGCCTAAAGGAAATTGTATATGGATGATAGGGGATGATCCTATTAAAGATATTGGTGGTGCAAGAAATAATATAAATGCAATAACTATTCAAAAAATTCATAAAGGCGTAACATTAGGGTGTGGGGAAAATGTTCCTGATGCTTGCTTTACAGATTTTAATGAATTGAGAAAATTTATCTTAAAAATACAAATACTTGAGAATAAATTATGACAGAAAAATCTATTATCCAATATTGTGAAAATATAGGTAGTGACCATCTTTTAGTTCAAGGTGCTGGAGGAAACATATCATGGAAAGAAGAAAACATCCTTTGGGTCAAAGCCTCTGGAGCTAGAATATCAGATGCTACTAAGAAAAATATTTTTGTACCTCTAGATCTTTTTGACTTAAATAACGCCATCAGAAATAATGAATTTGACATACAGCCTAAGGTTTTAATGGACTATAAGCTTCGTCCTTCTATCGAGACATTTTTGCATGCCTTGATGAAACATAAAATAGTAATACATCTTCATGCTGTCGATATATTGTCTTACTTGGTCAGAAAAAACTACCATGAGATATTAAAAAACAAGTTAAAGGAAATAATTTGGATAGATATTCCTTATGTAAAACCAGGAGCCAATCTTGCAAAATTAATAAAAAATACAATAACTCCAAATACTGAAGCTATTTTTTTACAAAACCATGGGTTAGTGATAGGTGGCAATTCTATAAATGAAGTAGATAATATTTTAAAAAAAATAACTAGTTTATTAAAAATAACTAAGCATTCTTGCATAAAGAAAAATAATAGCAAGCCAGTATATAATATTGAGCTTAATAATATCAAATATACTTTGATAAATGATGAAAATATTAATTTATTAGCAACAACTGATTTATTTAAATACTTAAGTAAGAAATGGGCCATATCCCCAGATCATGTGGTTTTTTTGGATAGTAGCCCGCGCGTATATACTAGTATTAAAGACTTTCAGACAAACCATTTCAATGAAAAAAGCCGATGTGAACTGGCTTTTATAAAAGGGGAGGGTGTTTATATAACAGATAAATTTAATTTAGCTATGCGTGAACAACTTAGATTATATTTTGAAATATTGATTCGTCAATCTAACTTAGATGATATTAATACTTTAAATGATAAAGAAATTCATGAGCTAGTAAATTGGGATGCTGAAAAATACAGAATATCTTTGCAGGAAAAATAATTCGTCGAATAATTAGAAAATGGAGACTGCAAGCGAAGTCTAATAAAATATTAGATGAAATAGCTAATATAATAAATCCTATTCTGCGTGGATGGATTAATTATTATGGTGGATTTCACAAAACAGCATCATATCCAATATTCAAATTGCTGAAGATAATTCCGCTATGTTGGCATATTGGACAATATAAATAAAACCGCCGCTTAGGGCAAGAAGTATAGTGTTTTCATAAGCAATAAATTTCCAATTTAATGAGAATATATTTTGTAAATTATGACTAGTAGTTTTAAAAGAAATTCGTATTTTAAATTAAATAGTATGATTTTTCATTAACCAATAGCATCAATTGAAATAGTAGAAATGATACATTTAGTACGATAATCATTCCTTAAAATATATAAGCTATTTTGTATAAAAGCCCTATTTCAGGAGGACTATCTGTTTTTTTGCAGAACAATTGACTTTCCAACACTTAAAATATTTGGTAGTAACTTAGCAGCTAAGTTATCAAAAGTTTTAACAAAAGGAATTAATATTTTAGGGCAATCCGGAATAAAATTAGACTTTGCAATTACCCCCCCTGATAATGGAAATAATAAACATTCATTAATTGAATTCTTTACTATTTTGAGTTCTGGGAAATATTCATGGAATTTATTTTCATTTTGAAACAATAATTTAGGAATAGAACAATTAGCTGACCAAGGATCATCTGGTTGATTACATATGGCATCTTTTGAAAAAACATTTACAGTATCAGACCATCCTTCATGCTGCATGACTCTTAGCAGTATTTTCATAAACAAACTAGTATATATATCTTGAATAATAATTCTGCCATTACTTTTTAACAAATCTGATAAATTTTTTAGAAAAATAATGGGCTTTGCTATATGGTGCAACATATGAGAAAGAATAATAACGTCGATACTATTGTGGCTTATTTCTATATTATTAGCATCAATATATTTATCTATCCATTCATGATCAGTTACATCACTAGTCACCATTGGCTCTTTAATAAACGATTTAGCAAATCCAGCCCCTGATCCTAGTTCCAGTATAGAATCACCTTTTTGGATAAAGTCATTCATCCAACAATACCTTGTTTCTAATAAAGCATATAAGGAATTACGTTTATTTTGTAAAAAATATTTTCTAGCATTTACAACATCTCCAACATTATGCATTAAGTTATCTGTTTTTTTTGGGATATAAGATTTTAGAAACACTTTTTTCTCCTGAATTATAAGCTTGCATTAAAAAAATATTAAAAATCTGCTCCATGTCATATAAATATCATGAGGAAAGTTGACATCTTTTTAGGCAAGAATATCAATTTCACAGTTTTCTATATTTTAGCATATATAGCACAATTGTTATTATATATTTTTATATTATAACCATCTATACAAATGGTTGCTAATTTCTCTGAATTTTCATACTGCGTATTTGCCAGCATTTGGTAGTGCAGTAAATATTATTTATCAGCTAAATCGTTATGTTTGTAAAACCTGTAAAAGAAATCCTACAACGACATTGGCATACTGCTAGTAGCTATTATACGACATCCTATGGGCAACGCATCTTACTTCAAATAGTTAATAGTATAGTATAGATGTCTATGAAAGAAGGAATAATGGAAGATGCAGTTACAGGGTTTTAGATGGACAATGGTAACTAGAATTAACCGGGCAACTAGAGGTATTAGGAATTGATGAGTTTGCTGTTAAAAAAGGTTATAAAAATTATATCGTAGTCATAGGCTGTAAAGCAACTAGTAAAAAAATAGGATTAACAACATTGAAAGATCGCAAGAAAGCTACTATTAAAGGGTTTTTAAAGAGTATTCCTAAAGAACTAAATACTGTATCTATTGATAGATCCTAGCACGTATAATGGCTTAACCCAGAGCATATTAATGTAATATAATTGACTGTAATGGAAGTTATCTAATATATCAAAAATTTGTACCTAACAAGAATTAGGCAAATTGTATTTATTGAAAACCTAAAAAAGCTTTTTATTCTATAATCTATTAAAAGGTTATTAGTCAATCATAGTTATGCCAAAGAAAATAAGGAATATTTTAGAAACAGAAATATCTTACAATAAACTTAATGATTTATTAGCCAGTTACTGTGAAGATACAATAACTCTGGCAGAACAACTAGATTTAGCCGATGAGATAAATATAGAGTGTAAAAGAATTATTGCTGAAATTCCTTTAAACAGTATACCTTATGAAAGAGATGGTATGGGGTTGTTCCTGCAAAAATTAGTCCTTTATACGGATCGAAATATTCAAGAAATTCTAAATACAAAAAACAAAATAGAAATAAAATCAATGTTAGCAGAAAGAAGAGGAAAAATAATAATAGATCCAGAATTTATTCCGAGTAAAAAAGTTAAAACAGGTGTACTAAGTAATGTTGATCCAAGTAAAGCTTCAAATCCAATAATTAGGCAGTTTCAAACACTTATGATAAAAGCATTATTAGTAAAGAAAAATAGAGCAAGGATAGTTAATCAAAGATCTAGAATATTGGATAGAAAAATGGCTACCCAAAAACTTTCCGCAAAACAAAGAGCTGCACACCGCGTTATTATAATTAAAGGTATATTCTGCAAAAGAAAGCTTGGTCTTAATGTCAAAAGTGAAGCTTGGTTAAAAAGAAGACGTGTAAGATCGCGTTACGCAAAATTTTCAACACAAAATATGCTTTCTCACGATAAGCTAGGATATGCAGCATATACGTTAAATATGTATGGAGAATTATCTGTTTTCGATCATTATAGTGGCAGAGAAGCTAAAATAGGTCCGACTTTTCATTCTACTATGAATGCAGGGGCTGCTGTCATTTCAGCAGGAGAGATAAAGATTTCTCCTTATGGAGAATTAGAAGTGCTAACAGTGCATAGCGGTCATTATCAGCCAGGACCATTACAGGTATACAACACGTTAAAATATTTTAAAGAGCAAGGCATAGATATTAGTAAAGCAAAAGTTATGTTCTTTGGTAATTTAAGAGACTATGGAATAAAATCTAAATTTGATGCACTTGGAGGCAATTACCTGAACACTACATATAATGCCCAGGATTTATACGAGGAAATTGATAAAATATTAATTAGCAAAAACCCTGATAAAATAGACAGGTTAGAAGCTAAAGGAATTTATAAACCTATAAAAAAAGTGCAGGATAAATTTAGTAATATCCTTGATGAGCTTGAACAGCTTGACAGAAAGCTTGACTCTACAGAGCAAGGGAAAAAGCTTGCATATCTTAAGCAAATTGTTAATGGTTTAGAAAAGCAAATAAGAATAGAAAATAATAAACCCCTCAAAAAAGAAAAAAAAAGTATACTAGATAGAATTATGTTTACAATATATGGCAGTAAGCAGGAAGAATTTGACGAGGTTGTGGTTAAAAAGCTTATAGATGCCAAGGATGATGTGCAGGCGATTATAGATATGCAAACAGAGATGTGCCAAGCAGTAAAAAGTATTAAAGAGCAAGCATATGAATATAGGGTATCTGGTTGGTTAGATGTAGAATCAGCTATAAGTAAAGTAAATCAATTGCCAAAATTTATTAGTGAGGTTATGGTAGATTTAGAGAATCACTCATTAAAATATGTTGATTTACCAACTATGGAGATCCCGAAGTTAATTGCAGAAACTATGGGAAATGTTAGGAAACTAGATTCTGAAATAAAATCAACCATGCAATATAAATAGAATATAGATGTTTTAAATATTTTCCAGCACTCAAAGCAGCTTACAGGGTGCTAGAAACTAACATCTATTTACAATGCTAGCTATCTGTCTATTCTATAAAAAAATACCCTATCCTGAAGTGGGAAGTGATGATGATGAAAATAAAAATGATCGATAAGTAAGTATGAATAAACAGGTTATCCGGCTTTTAGTATGGATTAATATTAGAGATAATCTGCTATGATACAATAAGTTGTAATATTGCAAAAATAATGGGAGATCTGCTTAAAATACCTAATTCAAAATCTTTATCTATTTTAGAAAAGTTACTAAATTTAGAAGATGCTAAGGAGATAGTTATGACCGTAGCGGAACAACGGCTTGAAGATGTGTTAAGAAAACAGCTTCGTAAGTCATTGCTTTAGAATTATTTAAATACTTAAACAATTCTAAAGATATTGCTAAGGAGTTCTCTTAGACATATGCAAAACTTTATCGCACAGACTAGATTATTAATAAATTAATGTTTTCTTAACACTATTAACTACAATTTACATATATAAAATGACTGTCTATTAAAGGAGTATAATGATAATTCCTAAATTAACAACACTCGATATAAGCGCTATAGCAAAACAACTATGTTTTTGTATTATTTTGCTTCCTACTATTTCTATGGCTAGAATTACACTTGACTGTCATCAATTTGAGCAAGATGCAGAGTATAGTTTAATAAAAAGATGGAGTAAAACAAATCAAATTAAGATAGATAATGTTGAGCCTAATAGCGAATATATTCTAGTTGTAAATAGTGCTTTCCAAATTGGGGCATCAATAAAATCTTTGCAAAACATGGAAATTATACAAAGTGGAGGTTATGTTGTTCTTAAAACACATGAAATACCTACTAACAACAACATTAGTACCATACCTGGTATTACTGTTAATGTAAAAAGCAAATCTACCCGTAAAATGGATTCGATCAAATTGCTAACAGTATATCTAGCTAAAATTTCTTCATTAGATAGCGGTACGATGGCCAAAAATATATTGAAAGAATTCTTCAATGGTTGACACCCTCATCCACCTTTTATGGCACGGAGGCGTTGTTTCTTAACTAGCTGAATTTTATTCTAACTGTTAGACTAAGATTTCATACGGATCTATTTGTGTGAAATGATAGTGATTTTATTTAGGATACTGTAACTTAATAATTTCGCCGATCTATTACATCCCCAGATGGTTTTGGAATATAAGTTCTTCTAGAGTGTTTGTATTTAAAAGAAATATCCTTAACTCCATTTGACTATTTAATTCAGTTTAAGTGTTCTTATAGACCATAGAAAGTGTATTGTTTTTTGGTTATGCAATAATATCGTGGCCATGGTAACATTTGTAAAATTTCGATAGCGAGAACTGTATAGGTTTGCATTTTTTTATTTAGTTACTTTGCAGAATTTTATAATTTCCTTGTAACAATCCTTACTATTTTTCTTTTGAAACTTATATATTAATTCTTCAAACCACTCAAAATTACGTTTCATTGATCCACCTAACAATTCTTTAATATCTACTCCTGAAATATGATTGTTATTGCAAAAATAAGCCATTGTTTCTAATAAATATAAAAAATTCATTAGTCTAATGAATTTTTTAGAGGCATCTTTTTTCTTCCACGTTGCAGTTATTTCCTCAGATATAAGTTTATTATGTTCAAAAGAACCATCTTTTAATCCTTCTCTTCTGGTTGCACAATAAAATTCTTGTAAAATTACTCTTGCTTCCATGATCTCGGTACTACTATAACGTTTATCAACTTCCAGTAAAAACTCATCTTTTGCAGTTTTTCTTATACCTGATAATTGAATCCATGCAACAGAAAAAATACCAAAGGTTATAAGTATTATAAGAAATGCGTGAAGATGAATTATTCCAGTATCTTTGAATAAATTTATATAATATTCTTCAGCAAAAATTAAACCCACTAACAATATCGAGACAACAATCCACCAAAAATTATTCTTCAATTTTTTCATTTTGTCCATACCTTTCCTTATGCTATAAATACATATAATTCTTGTATGAGTATAGTACATTGCTTATTTCTATGTTTTATAAGTTTATTTTTACATTAAAACATCTTCGAAATTCGATAATCATGATATTTCATTGGTCTGTTATTTATGTTTCTTATTTGTGATAGAGGTATTCTCTAAAATAAATATAGAACTGAGATATATTTAAAGAAATAATTAATTTTCAGCTGATATCTTGATACAAAATTTGTTATGATGATTCAGCTTGCTTTAATGCAATAGTATTATTTCTTAGCGGGGGAGTTACATTTTTTAAAGCGGAGGATTCTAATAAAAAATAATTCAAATGGATGGAAAATATTTAACTCTAAGTGGAAGAGAATAGAAACTTCCTTAGCAGATTTAAAGATAAGAATTAAAGGGTGATTATTGTGGAATTCTCTATTAATTTTATAAATTAAGAAACTCAAGATTATTTATTCACAAGAGGTCAATCGCAATAGGTGATTTTTATGAACAATTTGAGTCTTTTCTATGCTATTGGATATATCCGGCTTACTCTACTCTTAGAGTAGAGAGTTTGACACAAATATATCGACACAATATTTACTATAAAGCACAAAAAACATTTGCCAAGAACAGAGATATTATTTAAAAGAGTCTATACTTTTTAATACTATACTCTAAATTTATTATTCTATGCCAAAAACATCGCTGCAAGCAGCTAAAATTAAAGCAGCACTAGCCAAGTTAGATTACTTCAATGATAATCTAACTTACTTAGATCACAAGCTTAAAGAAAATGCTTCTTTCTTAGCTATCTTAAAACAGCGTACAACGATTTTAAGGGAGTACGATAAAACGGACAATGATTTTACCGATCAGGAGCTTGAGCGTACGATTAGGGAAGCTGACGAGGCAATAGCACAATTAACATTAGCTCAGAAAATAGAATATGTTGTTTTTGCGAACGAACAAACAAGAAAAAATGCAATTAACGCAGAAAACGCAAGATTAACTGCATTGTCAAGCATTATTGATGTTGTCTTCTCCCAAGGTAATGAGCAAAATCTTGAAAATCTTTGGGACGCTCTTTATCGTATGAATGAACAGCATTTGAAAAAGTTTTATCCTGAGGAAGTTATTGAATTACAATCAAGTAATATTTTAGCAGTAGATGACGTAAATGTATTGCATAGAAAAATAAGCGATGCATGGGGGCATTTTGAGTCAAACTTTAAGGACTCACAATTCTATAAAAAAAAATTGCACAAAAAAAAATCAGAGGTGGAATGTCTATTTTGCAAATGATGCAGAATTTCAATAAACTGCCTACCTATATGCAATTCACAGGAGATGTTGAGAAACTTGAACAATCATCCACGAATGTAATGATGGACGATATACAAATGAGTTCTACGAAATCAGTCACAGAGGAAAATTTGCAAATAATAAGTTTGTCCAATGAATTAGATAACAATACAAATGCACTAAATCAAACAAATCAGAATGACGAAAAAATGCTTACAGGCTTAATGAATAAAATATTGAGCAGTCATACCGAATATCTTAAAAAATACGGGAAAAGTAGATTCAAACCTAATGAAGCAAGACTTGAAACAATTGAACGTGTTAAAGATAAAATGAATGAGATAAAAAAAAAAAAAAATTTAAACCCAAAAGAAAAAATGCAATTAGTTGTCGGGCTTCTCGAAGCAAATAAAGATATAGTATTACATCATCAGAAAAATACGGATTTATTGGCAAAATATGGCATGAGAGGCATAAAGAAAACTAGCAGATTAGCCTCAATATATAAAAAAATTCTAGATAAATCTCCAGAGGAATACGGCATTGATGTAGGAAAAGCTGTAAAAAAATTTAATACAAAATATCCCGAAGAATCCGCTGTTATGGTTATAAAAAACAAACCTAGCAAATGAGAGTGTCATCCTAAGAGACTATCCGAAAAGTCTGTTACTTCCGACAAAGTTGCTAAATACTCAAATTAAATATAGCCATACATGCTAACTTGTAGTTATCTCCAACTTATCAAAAATAGGTTGATCCAGGGCTTAACGGATGTGTCATTGTATTGATAGCAGCTAATTTAACCTATGCTTCAGAATTTTTTGGTAGATATTCATAATCTTTGTTTAATCTAAGTTGATCATTCATCTAGCCAAATGTTTTTTCAACAACCCACCTAAATTTTACAATTTGAAATTTCCCCTAGGTCTTTTCATAACTTGCTAGACAATAGCAAACATTGCATTATCCAGTCTTTAAGTTTATTTTCACTATAACCACTATCAACCTAAATAATTTTAAGATTTTTGCACTGAGTAATAAACTGATTCATTGATATTTGTACCTGCACGATCTTGGATAGAGGTTGAATGTACAACGCATTTAATAATATTCCATCATCACGCCAATGGGTAAAATACTCGTAGACTGTAGATTTAGCTGGGAAACATGTTGGAAAATAATTTCATGTACAAAATATAGACATTACGGTATAATGGGTTATTACTAAATAAAATAGTATTTTCACGGAAGAAGCTAATTATAAATTCCCGTGATAATATGAAGAATTTTTTATTAAAAATCAGTTTATTATCAGTTTTCATGCTATCAACAGTATTGGCTGCAAATCAAGATCCCGTGAATATATCAACTTATAAGCCTAGAGTAGAATTAACTGGCAAGTTAGGGTATAGCCCGAAAAAGTCAGCTAAACGTAATATAGCTCGTTTGGGCTTTGTATTACCTATCTTTCAGCAGATGGATAGATATATGACTTTTTTAAGTATTATTGGGATGAAAGATTCTGCAAAACATCTAGAAGGCAATTTTGGAGTAGGCCATCGAACACTGATTGGTTCGTGGATCTTTGGTGGTTATGGTTTTTATGATGCTAGGAGAACAGAGAATAATAATTTAATCCAGCAGATGACTTTTGGAATAGAGGCTTTATCAGATAATCTAGAGTACAGAGGGAATATATATGTTCCATTTGGTAAAAGCCATGATGTGAGTTCATGGAATATATATAATATAAACTATAATCAACAGCGTCATACAACAACATTTAAAAATTCAAAACAAAATCTAGCAGAAATTGGATTATATGGGTTTGATATTGAAGCAGGTGGTTATTTGCCAAGATATGCTAAATACCAAGGTTTCTTAGCCTTTTATTATTTCAATGGAAAGAATGTTAAAGCTGTAGTAGGCATACGTATAAGAGCTAACTTTATATTAACACACTGGCTCTCTATAGAAGTAGAAAGCAATATAGATAAAAAAATAGGCCATACTAGTTATTTAGGGATGAAGTTAAGCTGGGATTTCAATTCATCTAAAAGCAAAAATTCCCAAACATCTATTAATAGAAAAATGACTCAGTTGCCTGTTAGAGATATTGATGCTGTTACTGATGTTAGAGAGAATCCCCCGATAACTATATATGAAGATACTGTAAAAGGGAGAGTGGCAGCTATTTTACCAAAAGAGGTATTAAGCGATGGAAGCATCATACAATCTAATGTTCCTATTGGTATAGAAGATATTAATAAATCCACTGGTTCAATATCTGATATTGCGATAATTTCAAGAGACGGTAAGACTGTTCATTATGTTGGTAGTGATGACCCAATTAAGCAGGCTACTCAGAAAGAATTGGATGATAATAAAATTATTGATGTTAATATAAGTGTTATAGACACAAAAACTAATGATAAATTTGGACAAGCTATAGCAAAATATAAAATAGCTAAAGGAAAGATGACTCATCCAGAATCAGTAATATCTGGGCTGGTTACTCCAAAGCAAGCAGTAGAGAGGAACGTATTAACTGAAACACAAGCAGCAGAAGCTGGAATTAAGAATGGTTTAACTAAGAACCAGTTAGTAAATGACAATGGCTTAGGTGATAATATAGTTAAACAAGTAGCCGGATCAAGTTCAACTACTCCAAAGCAAGCGGTAGAAAGTGGAATATTAACTCCAGAAGAAGCGGCAGAAGCTGGAATTAAGAATGGTTTAACTAAGGACCAGTTAGTAAATGACAATGGTTTAGGTAATAATATAATTAAACAAGTAGCCAAATCAAGTTCAATTACTCCAGCACAAGCGGTAGAAAGTGGAATATTAACTCCAGAAGAAGCAGCAGAAGCTGGAATTAAGAATGGTTTAACTAAAGACCAGTTAGTAACTACTAATGGATTATCAAATGTTGTAGTTAAACAAGCAGCTCAATCAAATTCAATTACTCCAGCGCAAGCGGTAGAAAGTGGAATACTAACTCCAGAAGAAGCAGCGGAAGCTGGAATTAAGAATGGTTTAACCAAAAACCAGTTGGTAAATGACAATGGTTTAGGTGATGATATAGTTAAACAAGTAGCTCAATCAAATTCAATTACTCCAAGGCAGGCGGTAGAAAGTGGAATATTAACTCCAGAAGAAGCAGTAAGGGCAGGTTTTAGTCATAATATTGCTATAGTAGATCTAATTGATAATAATAGCCTGGATACAGGAATGGTTGTTAATGTGGCACGAGAAAATGGTGTGGATGATGTAGATATAGTTCGTGGAGTAGCTAGTACAACAAGTGTTGATCATGTTGAGGTTGTCGAAAAAACTATTAGAAACGGAATTGGTGTAGAGGAATTAATGAAAAGTGATATAAACGTACAAAATGTAATTCAAGGTGCTCATCGTGTACAAGGAACTGATAGTGATAACGACTACAATATCTATCTTGCCCAGACTGCTTTGAATAATAATGTTAGAGGTAGAGATTTATTTAGTAGTAACTTGAATACAGAAATGATTGTTAGACAAACTCTTGCTCGGCAAGTTCGGCCAGGCTCTATGTCAACTAAAGCTGATATCGCTAAAGAAATATCTAATGCAACAGGTGATCATATTAGTCATGTTACAGGGGCACTGGATGGTGGCTTAGGTCTTATGTATTTTACAACGAGGAGGGGTTTAGATTTTAGAGATGTGGCGCAGGGATATCGAAATTCTTTGGGTGGTGGTAATAATGCTGTTAAAAATAAATGGCTTGTCCAGAATGCTTATGGGAACTTTATTAGAGAAGATATAGTTTTAAGTATTCCAGGAATTAGTCAGGAATTAGTTGATAGTATTTATCATGTTTGGTAGAGTTTTGTAATAGTTCGAGGAAATTTTCAATTACCCACAAATATATTTAAAAAAAAATAGCTAAAGGATCAATGCAATAGTCCTGAGCATAGTGGATCTATAGATTCTTTTAATACGGAAACTAACATGCAAAAACAAATCTCAATGAAGTCATAAAGATTGTATATTCCTAATACTTGGATGGATGAAGAACTACCAAGAAGTACCTTTAAAGATGCACGGTTGACTAAATGATTTGTATCATTTGTAAAGAGCCTGTGGCAAAAGGATAGGCCAACTTATACCTTTTTCCTGTCAAGATTGGTTAATGACCTGAAATAGATAAGAGAACATGATATAATACTACTGCTATAGAAGCTTAAACTATTATTAACGGTGGTGTCCCGAGATAATTCCAAGCTAGTTTTGATAATGAAAAGAAATAATAGTTGTAATTTTTGATTTAGAAAAAAATAGAAATTCGGTTAATTATCTACATGAGAAGTGCTAATGAAATTTTACATCAGCTTAAATAAGAATGGAATACCAACAGGCCATTATGGAATTTATGCAGGGATTAATATAGGCGATCAACATAGTATAGTGGCAGTAGCTGAAGTTGGATTGTATTATTGGAACAATTTTTTTGCATCTCCAGAACAAGATGTTCTTCTAAGTTACGACTGGTCAAAATGGCCTATAAATAGAGAAGCTTTGCCTGCCACCAAAATATCCGCCACGACAAAAATTTTGAATTGTGCTCAATATTTACTGCAACAATCTCAAAATCGAGATAATTTTTCTGTTTGGGTTTACCCATACCCTTTTGTCTATAATACAAATAAGAACTGGTTGTCTTCTCATGCCCAAATACTTGCAATTCAACTTTTGATAAGAGCGTATAATCTAAAAAAAAGTGAAAATCTTTTAGAATGTTTTCATAAAAGTGTTAAAGCTTTCTTTATTTCAGTTGAAGATGGGGGGTTATCTGGCACAACATCCATTGGAGAGTTATGGTTTGAAAAGTTTATTTCAAAAGGTAACGACAATCCAAGGGTTCTTAACGGCATGATGTTTGTTTTAATTGGATTATATGATATTTTTTCTCTTACAAAGGACATTAAAATAGAAAATATTTTTAATTTAGGAATAAAAAGTCTTATAAAAATGATTCCTTATTTTGATAATGGTAAATGGTCTACATATGATATTCTTGGAAAACCAGCATCTGCACATTACCATAGAATTCATATAAAGCAATTAACTCTTCTGCATAATATAACAAAGGAACCTATATTAAAAGAATATGCAGATCTTTTCAGAAGATACGATAAAACATAAGAACAAACTAGATAAAAGTAATATAGCTGCAGTATAATAATCTTTAGCTATGACTGCAATAATTTTAAATGATAGTAGCAAAACCAAGTCAAATAAAAAAAGCAAATAAAATCTGATCTTCCAATAATAAAGTATTTTTATAAGATGTTTGGGGCATACTATTTCCCTAAAATAAGATTTGTTGAAATTAAAAATGCGGAAAAATGCTTAATCATCGATAAAACTAGTGAGGAATTAATATTAGTACATCCTTATAACTATATTGTTTATTATTGCAATCAAAATGGTGTATTCACTTTTGATAATACATTAAAAAATTGTTATGCAACAAAAAATTATTTTCAAGCAAAACCCACTGCCCATGAAATTAACGATAGCACTATGGCTATGCTAAAAGGAACGCTACAGATAATCAACGCGGCATTGCCATAGCACATTTGTGAAATCTATAGGTCACCATAGCCTGCAAATTAATTCTTAATTCCACTAAAACAAAAATTTTATGCTGCTTTTTATATTCCGGCTTACCCCCGAATATGCCTGGCATGGTAAAGGTGATATGTTGCCATATGGCTTCAGGAAGTATTTCAATTTGTTTGTTAATCCAATCTTCAGTAGCTTTTTTACCACAAGAAGAACATGATTTAGATTTGCAGGTAAAGAAGACTCTTTTAGAATGAGTGCATTGCTTATTAGAGCATTCGTATTTCAGAAACCCACGAACAATATTTTTGCAACTCAAAATTTTAGCGATAGTAAGATATATATCTTCACGCAATCTACCATTCTTTTTTTCGTAGTCTTTAATGAAATTATATATAGCACCATTGTCTGTAAATATTTGTTTAATAGTATATTTGGAAGACATATATAAATTATAGCAATATATATAATGTGGTATGGTTGTGTGTTAAGAAACTATCAAAGGCATAGGATTATATTAGAATACTAATAGCTTAAATTAGCACCCAGTCGCCACGTAGTGGCCTTTTCTTGTTAAACGTTTAATATTTTTATTTAAGTGCTTATTCTATTAGAGGATCTGATTTATATAATTACTTTAAGATATATTTGTTGTATATTAGTTCAAAATTCATACGTTGCTTTAATAAAGGGATCACAGTGACTTTATAAGTGTAGGATCTATGCTATTTTTAATTTATTGATGTAGGTTTTTAAGCATGGAAGTAGATAAAGCAAAAATTGTTAATGATATAGTTGAGAAGATACGAATTTTTTGCAACGACTTTGTAACTAGACCATATAAAGAAAGTGATTCTAATGATAATTACGTGTTGCCACTTCCAGCTACTAAGCTTGAAATAAAAAATATTATAAGTAAAATTATAACAGGCCTTCCACCATATTATTTTACAATAGATAAAATTACATCATTAGTGATTAAAGAACATATTGTTAAAGAATATGTTTTATTCCAAGCTCAAGAAGATATAACAGATGAGTTATTTCCTGAATATTTATCAAATTTTATTGATGAATTAAGAGATGAAATTTTAGAGGGTCTAGTAAAAACAAGAGTAGCAATATCATCTAAAAAAAATATTAACAATTCATTTTAAGAGTATATGCCTAAGTTTGAAGAAATATACAATGAGTTTGTTAGGTTAAAGCTGCCAGAAAACAAACATCTTCTACAAGAACCCCATCATATATATGGAATAATGCAAGGCCATTTGTCGATGCTACAGTTATTAGGATACTATCACAAAAATTTTCCAAACATAGATCCAAGGTTAGATGAAAATACTATTAATTGGCTGTTGCAAGAAGAAAAAAACATCAAGAATGTACCTCATACCTTGAACGCAATTTTAGGAATCGATAGAACAACATTAAGGGACCTTGGGATCTTCGACCTAGTCAACCATCAATTTGTTTATGAAGTTGATCCATCAATAAGTATGTTTTGGCAGAATAGAGAGGGAGTATTCTTAAAACAATCTACTACCCTAATCCCGAGAATAAATGCCCAAGATATTATCGGTCTGAGACTTATTCAAAAGGTAATAGATAATAAATCAAATGTACAAGGCTCGAATCAACTTATGTTTATGCATAATCTTGTGAGTCATTTAGAATCTGATCCAAAAAAACTAGAAAATCTAAGAAAAATAAATACTAGTGTATTAAAGCATTATGGAATAGTGGATTCTACTAAAGAACTTTTAAAAATACATGATGACCGGCTCACATATTATGTTGATTCAACTAAAACATATGTTGAAGAAATTAATAGAGATAGAAATGGTTATGGTTCACAAAAAGTTGTAGGAGAGTTAACTAATTATGAGATAGCTGGCATTAAATTACTAAGCTTAGTTAGTCCAGACAATCCAAATAGTAAAGAAATTGTAGAAAAACTTTCAGAAGAACAGAAGGATTTTCTTAATGAATTTATAACTAAGTCATTAGGAAACATGGTTTTAAATGAAAAGCTCAGAAAGTTTGGCAAAGACAGAAAATTAATTAATGAACTTTTTCAAAAGGATGACTTGTCTAGATATGGTCCAGGATTTGCACAATCCATGTCTAGATTGTCAACATTTACATATAAGACAAGACATCATGAGAAATACGATGATATAGCAAAACAATTTATTTCAAATATAAATATTAGAATTAGGGGAATCTTTAAGTCATTTAGGAGAAAAAAAATCACACTAGCTCAATTTGGTATACTCTCGGAGATTGATAAAGTTAGAACTATCTTGCCTAAAGATATTTATAAAAAGAATGAATATTTAAATTCTATGTTTGAAAAAGCCGAGAAGGTTCATCCCACAATTTCAAGATTTAGTTCTTCATTTGATAATAACTTAGCAAAAAGTCATAGTATGATTGCCACAATGAATATGTCAAAATATACGGAGTTACAAGGTAAAAAATTAACTTTTATGCAGAAGTTACGTAAATGGATAACAAAACATGATCATACTTCATTGATCTATAGAAAACATGAGGGAGGTCCTTTAACTCAATCACATCTTAATTATAAGGTACAATCTGATAGATTTGATTACGGACAATATCTATATTCTGATATCTATAAACTAAAGCTATCAAATTTAATAAATAGCAAAGGAAGAATAGAATTAGAGAAAAAACTTGGTCCAAATTGGGAGGAGCTAGTATGTGAAAAATATAAAAGAATTGAGAGAAGGCTCCATGATAATGCTGTTACTAGTTTTGATAGAATAAAAGTTCCTACTGCAAGTGGCTTTAAGTTAAGAGGGATCCTCTCAAAATTTAAATTTAAGACAGTTTTGTGGAAGAATGATTTTGAAAACATTAGAGCAGATATGTTTGATAACCACACATATAGTGTACTCTCAGGTAATGTGGAACATGCAGAAATGCTTTGTTCTGATTTTGCCGCTAAAACTATAATTGCTACTATAATGCAACTAAATAAAGAGTTAGGATCACCGGAAGCAAAAAAAGATAGATATATAAAAGTACCTTTTGGCAAAAATGAGCATCTACATACTTTAACACCTGATAGAATGATTAAACAGTTGAAAAAATATAATGCTATTGAAAAAGTAGAACCTGATCCTGAAATAAAATACTATGTTAAAATGTAAAATGTGATATATGCCATAATGCAAACTAATTATAACAAAACTTGCATAAACGACTAATTTATCCAACAATGCCATTGGGAATGGTTCATCTAACGCGTATGTCAAGCGTGATGAAAAATTTGAAAAAAAATGTTAGCTAAATTCAAAAAAAATGTGAAAGAGGTTTTTTTAGTTTATCTATGTTTCATGAAGATAACAAAGGCAGAAAGATTCTATTAGATAATTTAGAGCTTTGTTTAAGACATCTGTTTGTCTCCACACAAAACGGTATAGTTATTGATCCTATAGAAGGCGTAATAAAAAAGCTATAGAAAAACCGTGTTGGAAACCTGAATTCAGCTCACTACTGCAACACCATTCTCAAAATTTTTATCTTTAATAGTCTTTAGTTTTATATACTATGCTGCTGGTTTACTACTAGAGAAACCTTTCATACACAAACCAAAGCGTTTTCCATAAGATGTGCTTAGGAACTCATGCAGTGGGGTAGATTTAATATGATTATGGTAAGTGCTAACAGCGGTTTGAGCTGCTTCATTCATATTTTTAGCGCAACTAATCCAACGCTCAAAGGTTTCCTCAAAATTTCTACATAGTATACAAAGTTGGGCAGCCTCAATACGAGTTATATTTTCTTTAGCTTCAAGCTTGTTGAAGTGTTCCAAAGCCTTTTCAAAGGTATCATGAGATAGTTTTTCATAGTTCATCTGGTTATAATAAAACATGAATAAAAAAGATGCAATAAATAAAAAAATTGACCTAACAGTAAACGCCTATTTCTAACCATGCTCTAAACTGCAATCAAAAACCCCAACCATTCTGATAGCTGTACTAATTATACTCTAGTTGGCAAAGCAAATGGGAATAGCTAGGTTCCTTCAAAGGTCAATCCTGCTGAGATTGGCGGGCTTAAGTTGCCTAATAGTTTGAATCTATTTCTGGATATTTTCCAAATTCATCAAAAAACGAAATGTTTGTTTTTATACCGTAATTACTAATATGTATTTCCAGCGTTTGTGGAAAGGTACTCTGACCATCATGCGAAATATTATTGTTCTCAAAGTGATCTGCTGATAAATATGCATCTATCATTTTCCCAACAGATACAGAAGTATGTCAGAGAATGGGAAATGATTTACATCATTAAGAGTATATTTGTAGCTGGACATTTCTTTAAGATCTGTTGCTTTTTTATTTATCGTGGTGCCGTTTTTTAGGATCACTTTTACCTGCACTTCTTTTATATAATTTGAAGAGTAATTATTAACAACAAGCTCAAGAGCAGCGCTGCAAATTGCATTAAACATAGCCAAAAACACATATAAACATAAACGCATCTTATATTCCTTTGATTTTTCTATTAACTATACAGAAAGCATTTAAATTGCTAATCAGTAAGCATTGCTTAATCAGTATATATTTTGGTTATCTAAAAAACAGTAGTTTTCTTTAAATGTAGAAATTTTTATTTATTATGGTGTTCTATTTATATTTGGGCAGACAGTAGTTTTATACTAAACCAAAAGAGTGAAATCTTATTTTTAATAATCGTATCATTAGCGTATCAAATTCTTTAGCAGAAGTAATTCCCATAAAACTGAGATAGCATTTTAGTTCGGCAACTCGTTATGTTTATGCACATGGGAATAATATTTTTGATTTAGAGTTATCGAGGGTTATGCCATCTTTAGGTTATGAAATATTGGTTTCAAATGCCAACAACGTAAGTTTAGAAAATGCAATCTCAAACTTCTCAGATATTTATAATCCTGCTATTTTTAGCTAATGAGTGTGTTAATAGGCAACACTGTTGCCTATGATTATGCCATAAAAGAGAATTAGTCACTATGTTACCAAGAAGCAGCCTGGGCAAATGACAGAACTACAATTTTGTGCTAAATTTAAAATTAACTACATTTAAAAACAGCTTATGCCTTCTATAAACAAGCATCCTGATTATGATAAACTGATAGAAATTCTTGAATTTTTTGTTGATAAAGCATCTGACGATGAATTAGGGAAATTAAATGATTTCGATATTGATAATGACTTTGCTTATGAGGACGAGGATTTATTTAATATCATAGTAAAAGCTAAGAATTTAAAGCCGATTCTAAAATGCTCGACTTTCAAGGAGCTAGTAGATCGGAACATATTCGGTGAAGGAGGGGCTTTAACTGATCTGGCAGTTAAATTTTTTGAGAATAGAAATAAGCCAATTGCATATTTAGAACAGCAGCCAGTTAAGGGCGACTATTTCAAATATTTGCATGATAAGTTTATACGAAGAAGAAACATTGAGAAAAAAGCTAAAACTGCTTGCAAGGTTGCTAGGGCTTATAACGAATATATGAGATATCCTGGTGTAGTAAATGAAATGCTAGATAATGCCGTTAAAGAATATACTAGGCTATCAGAAATAGAAAAATTATCCGAGGAGCAAAAAGAACAGGCAAGAAAATATGTCGAGCAATTCATGAATTATAAAAATGCTCTTCCAGAAAACAAAAAATATCCTCTTTTAGACGAGTCTATAGATATTAACAATCTCCAAAGTTATACAGATGATCAATTAAATGAATATTATAATAAAATTTATAATGATGAAAATATGCAAAGTTCTGTCGAAAATTCTGTGCAGTATTTGATGGAAAACCGCTTTAAGCTATATGAAAATGGCGGCACTGTCTCATCTACAAATGAAAAAAATGAGTTTCTTGCATCAGTACCTAAAATGTTTGTTGAGAATGAAACAAGAGGATATGCTGTCACTCCATATCAATTTATTACTAGACAACGTATATTACTAACAGCCATTAATGAAAATGGAAGTAAATTATTTCAAGAGGATAATAAATTTATTGATGTTGAAAATCAGGCAAAGTCCTTAAGTGATGAACTCAATGTGCTTGATCATACAATGGATTTTCTACAAAAGATGAATGAATTGCAAGAATGTACTGATAAAATACCATCGCAAATAGTTAGAATGGAATCATTGCTTGGTGCTGGTCCAGTGGCAACTCTTAAAGAGAAAGCGTTGGCAATTCAAGCCAAAAAAGAAGATATCTACAATTTAATTGCCATAATTGCCCCATTCAAAGAATCTGAGGATATTGAAATTTTAGCTGAGATGGGGGGAAAGCAACTAGAAGGGCTTGTCAAGTTATATAAAGAGATAGGACTTACTATTGCCGATTATAAAAGAGAAGAAAGAAACATAAAAGACACCCTTATTAATAATAGTAAAATAAATAAAGCTCTTTATTTTTCATCAAAAAGCTCATTAAATCCTGAGCAGAAAAAGAGTCTTTTTGAGTATAAAATAGAATTTAAACAAAACAAGAATGTACAAGAAGAAGTTACTGAACAACATGTAGCTAATGCACTTACCAACATAAATGTTAAAAAATTATATATGGAAGAGAGAAAATCCAGCCAAAAATCCTCTCCACTAAGTATGGGGCGTAGAAACCTAGTAAAACAATTGCAAGAAAGCATAAATCAGTTTGTTAAAAATCCAACTTCTTCCAGACTTCAAAGTCTTCACGATACTATCTCTGAAATAAAAGGAAGTATTAAGTCAGATACAAGCGCATTGATTAAGGTTGTAAAAAATACAGAGACATTAATAGAAGATGCCCATGAAAAATATCATTCTAATAAAGAGAAAACAGATGATACTCAATTAGATCTAAATGCTGTAAAAGAACTAGAATCTAAAATAGTTAAATTAATAGAAACTCTTCCAGGCGAATTGCAAGGTAGTGATGAATTATCACAACATATAAATTTCTTAGATAGCAAGATACAAAGTATAGAAAAAATAGACGAATCTGAAGAAGATGAAGATATGTATACGACAGATACAAATGAATTGAACGAACTAGAAAGAGCAAAGAATGCACGCACTTTAGAAATTCAAAAATTAACTGAGGAAGTGACGCCATTAAAGAAAATTTTAAAAAAAATTTCGGCCTTGCAACAAGATCTAGAAGATTTAAAAAACTTAAATGAAAATGCGGAACATGGTAGTTCTCATTCCCTCTGATGTTTCCTTCATACCATATAGTTGAAACCGTGCAACATAAAAAATTCCGAATGTTAAAACTAATAAACCTATATTCTGTTAGACGGTAAATTTTCCTTAAATAGCACAACATTGAAGGCTGCAAGAGGGGCAAGCAAATGATGACGGGAACAATAAAGCGAAAATTTTTATTTTAAATTAAACTCTGTATAAATAATAGAATATTTGTTAATTATTTAATATTTCGTTTTAGCTTACTCATCACTTGTGGATAAGCTTAGTAAATTTTTGAGAGATTTTAGATAAAAAGCTGAGTATCTTTTTGTTAATTAAAATACACAGCTTTTTAAGTTTTTAGATTAATAATTTGGTATAAACTCCATATCTATTGTTCCTTCAAAAGCTCCATGCCCATTATTTTTATTTACTTTAAGGTTTTTAAACACAGCGGTATATCCTTTTCCTCGTGAATTTGAAGAACCAACACGTTGATATTTTTCCTCATGCATTTCTACTGTTTCAATGTTTTCCCCAGTCCAATTTACATAGAAATCTTTACCATTGATTGTTATCCACCACGGTGCATAAGTATCCCATATTTTTCCTGTCTGCTTATTTTTTCTAGTCTCCAGTTCTAAGTGAACTCTTCCATTTTCTTGCAGTTCAATTTCGAGTCTTTCAGCTCCATTTGAATGAAACACATTGGACTTAAATTTAATAGTTGCATCAGTTTTGTTCTCTACAAACGTTATAATTTCACCAAAACTTGATTGCATAAATGCAAACAAAGCACATGTTGTAATAAATGCTTTTTTTAACATTTTTTTCTCCTCTTTATAATTATTATTAGTATAAAATTAAAGCATGAGTAATAAAATTGTTCAAATTTTATTTTTTAATTTATTATTTTTTGATGTCTTCACCCACCTGAAGGCAGTGGTTTTACAGCACGGATGATGAAAAGAGTATAGGCTCCCATCTATACTTTTTTTGACCACAACAGGCTTTTCTAAAATTATCTTATTGTTTAATTGAAGTGTGACTGTTGTGGATATGGGAGAGTCTGGAAGGGGAGAAACGTAGTTAAGCAAAAACTCTAAACCAAAAAAATAAGCGTACACTATAACCACATCCATGCTTCATTTTAACTATCTCAGCTTTAAGAAAAAATCAAAACCCTAAATCACCAAGCAACATAATTTAACCATTTCGACGAATGTGCTTAAATCACTCTTCATGCTGTAATTACATGCTTGATTTAGATTAATTATACAAATAGGTTTAAAAATAACATTTTATTAGTTGAAATAAAGATAATAGAGGAATTAACTCCACTTGTTGATCAGCAAATATTACAAAGTTCTGAAAATCTTGCAAATTCTCTTTTAGGGATCTTAAAAAAAGCTTTTTCAAAATTTATGGATTTTGTCGATCCTGAAAAAACATGGTTTAATCGTGCTGAACAGCAACAATAAGATGAAATCTATACAAATAGACGGGAAAAAATAAATGACTTAAAAGTAGATATTGATGACCAATTACGTCAATTGTATGAATTTAAAAAAGATTTACTTGTTGATGTAGAACAGCGAAAGATCAGATTCAAGAACAAAGTGATAACTTATCTATGAAGTTGTGACATGTCCCCACTATTAGGTTTAGACGATCGTAAAGGTAAATGATCTTTATTCTGATAGTGTAGTTAACTTCGGTTCTTTTTGAGCTTTATTTTTTATGAGGTATATACTAAGTACTAGAAAAAATAAGAAACAGAATATTGTCCACATGGGCAGGCTAAGACCAAATAACATCCACTGCACTTCTTGACAGTTATTAGAGTTGTTAAAAATATGTTTGATAATGTCTAATACGGGATAACTATTTAGAACATATTCAAAAGGAATACCACAAGTAGCTAAAGGATCTGGATATAGCTGGAAATAAGATTGACGTATCGCAAGTATCATACCAGTTAGAGATAGTCCGCTGATCATAGAGTGCATGGTGAAATAAGTTTTTTTATACTTGAATGTTACAGAAGCAATTAAAAATAGTAGTGCTAATATAGCAAAAATAACTCTTTGTATTAAACATGTAGCACAAGGCTTAAGTTCTAAAAAAATTTCCATAAGAATTGCTATTACAATAAGTGCTATTAAAATAATAGAAGCAAATAAATTGATTATTTTTTTAGAAGGTGGAAATATATTGGTGGTCAATGCCATATCCTGTATTTATAGATGATCCTAGATTAAAGAGTATACAATAAACTCATAATATACTGTAGTTTACGGATTTGGAATAGTTAATATAGGATATTTTTTAACCCTTTATACCTAGTTGAAAATTGATCTAAGGATTTAATTTTCATGTATGCTTATTGGACATATGGTTTGTTTATTGATATCTTATAGCAAAAGCAATATATATGAGCAGGTTAGGTTATAAGGGAAAAATAAGACTATTGTTAAAAAAATAACGGAGGTAATTAATGATGAAGATTAGTATGAAAAAGATGAGCTACCTGAATAATACAATAACCAAGAGCTATTTCTTTGCAATAGTAGGGGTAATTTTTAATTATTCTACAAGTTTTGGAACGTATGTTGAAGAAGGAAGTTACCATACAAAGATAGTAAAAGAAGATCCCTCTGCTAAAAAATTATTTAGCAAAAAAGATAAAGAAGTCATAGAATATTTTACTTATATGTGCCATGCCTGTCATGCATTAGAGAGTCACGTAGTTAAATGGTGCAAAACAAAGGATGCTAGTATTAAATTTGTTAAAATTCCTCTTACTTTTGGAATACCTGGGCTTATAGCTCATGCCAAAGGGTATGAGATTGCAAAACATTATGGAAAAGACGATGCTTTTTCGAAAATAATGTTTGAAAATATTCATGAAGAAGGGCAATACATGAATACAAAAAAACAAATAATAGATTTGTTAGTATTATTAGGAATTGCTCGGGGTAAAATAATAAATGCATTTGACTCATCTCTTTTAGAGAAACGAATTTTTGTTTGTGAAAAAGAAAGAAAGCAAAAAAATATTATTGTTATGCCCACAATAATGGTGAATAATAACGTTGTTACTCCAGTAACAGCAAAAGGATATGACAAAGTATTTAATGTTGTAAATGAACTATTACTAGCCTAATGTTAGTTTTCAATAGCGCTAATTTTACTACAGTTTGCTCAACGGGTTCAGTTAAAACTGACTCCGACTGTAGCTATTTCTGGGGGTTTTTATAGTTTTAAGCATTGCTATTCTCTATGGGTAATGGTTTGGTTCTTATCTAGGATATTCATAGTCTCGTTTAAAATGTCTTATTAATTTTTTACTAGATTTATTTGATTGACTAGGTTGTCATATATTTCTGGTGTATCTGAGCCAAAGTAATATTGTCAGCCTTCTCTAAGTATGTAACGTACCAAAGGTCAATTTTTTTCCGTAGAGAGCTTCTTCATTGTTTTGCATAAAGTTTTGTTGAGATAAAAGACAATGTGGATGTGGATATGAGTTATCTGAAATAAGCGAAGATATTTCTGAGCAAATAGATTATTTGTAGGTGATTAAACATGCTAGAGCTAAAGAGAGCATTTAAAGCTTGCAACCAATTTAGCTTGGATTGCGCTCACATTTCGTTCAAAGGATAGTGCAGCCACAACTAGATTCATTTGATTTTCTTTCACCAGCAACTTTTAAAACATGAGCAGATTTATTGCCGTTTCTTTTCATTTCTCTAGCAATATCAATCAAGTTATCTTTCGTTTCATGATCTGATAGAACATGTTTAAAGTCTGCAATTATTTCTTTTTTTATATCATTTGTATTCTGCTTCTTAGGAGCTCCAATCCCATTGCAGCCTTTGCCTTTTGCTCCCCCTAGGTTATTTATCATGTGGATAAGATTAGTGCCTTCGGATGAGCCTACAGTTCCACGAGACAGAAAATATCCTACTTGTGGGGTATATCCTAATTTAGTATGAGCAT
>PIVX01000776.1 GCA_003353785.1 Gammaproteobacteria bacterium
GCCAATAAACCATAAATATTTAATGATTCATAATCGTCAGATTTATCACTAAATATTTTTAATATAAATACCGGCTGAGACAGCAATATAACACCACATATTACCATTGACGTTACCAATCTGATTTTTATTGAATACTAAAAGTATTTTAAGATAACACTGATTTTAAGGTTTTCACGAAGTGAACTAGCATCCATATACTACTAGTAGTGTATTGATTTCAACGATATATCCCAAAAGATATATCCCATTTGTATATAATAGATGTAAATAAGTGACTAACTTGTTTTTTTTTTTTTTAATGGCACAAACAGTTTTTCGTTCGTCTATTGGATAGGGGGAGGACTAACCACATTGCTCACAGATGCCGTGTACAGTATTCCTCCGATGATTGATGAATTAATACAAATGAATTGTCGCTTAGCTCAAGAAGAGCACTGGAATGTATGTATATGTCCAGAAGATTCAGGTTCAAATCCTGAGGCGTTCCCAAAGACCCAAACAAAACAAAAACGA
>PIVX01000777.1 GCA_003353785.1 Gammaproteobacteria bacterium
CGAGAGAAAATAAATGTTAAAAATTCATAATTGATACTAATTATGCTAATTAATTATGCAAATTTCGATTCTTCGAATACTAATAATAAAGAACGATATATACATCAAATGAGAGCTAATAATATAACGAATTATATGCGATCAAAATAAACATTTAAAATTTCATATTTGATGCTAATTATGCTAATTAATTATGCAAATTACGACTTTTCTAATAATTATCTATACACATTGTATCAATCGAGAGCTAATAATGTACCGAATTATATGCGAGCAAAATAAAAATTTAAAAGTTCATAATTGATGCTAATTATGATAATTAATTATGCAAATTTCGACGTTTCGAATAATTATCGATACACATCGATTCCTGTATCGATCGAGAGCTAATAATGTCCCGATTATTATGCGAGCGAAAATAAATGTTAGAAATTCATATTTGATGCTAATTATGCTAATTAATTATGCAAATATTATAAATATAAGTTGAAATAATAAAATATCGATATTAATTA
>PIVX01000778.1 GCA_003353785.1 Gammaproteobacteria bacterium
TCTGGAAAAATAAATAAACTGCACAAAAGAAGGTGCAGAGACCAACAATCATAAAATAATGTTTTTCTTAACACAAATTATTTTGATATGTGCAGAAACTCCTGCAAAATATAACACAATAAAAATAGATAACAAAAAACCAAATAAAATTGCGAATAATATATTTTTACAGTCGCAACAAATCAAAAAATAATAATAAAAAACAAAATAAAAAAATATGTTTTTTTTCACATATTCTTCCTCTCATAATAGCTGTCGATAAAGTAAAGAAAAGAGAATGTAAGAAAGAAAAAAATAAACAGAAAAAAATGGTTTTTGCATGTCAAATAGTATTTGTTTTATTTGTATATGCATATTGTTGAGATAACAGTTATAAAAAAAAATAATTATTAAAACAAAAAAAACAAAACACAAAAAATAAAACAATACTTTCAAAGCTTGGTCACTGGTTTGAAAATGCTTAAGTTTGTTTAATTATTATTATATGGTGCAGGGAGACTAGATATTAATCACAG
>PIVX01000779.1 GCA_003353785.1 Gammaproteobacteria bacterium
ACGGCTGGAACCATGTCTGAAAAATTAAAAATTAAAAAAAAAATATGCCTCCCCAAAAACACTGAAAAAAAAAAAAAAACCGCCACTACCCCCTCCAAACTGCAGTAAATGTAATAATGCTTTGCAAGAATCAAAGAGATTTTTGGTATGTTCAAACTGCAAAAACATTAAAACAGCGATGTGCTCAAATTGTAATGTCGAATATGAGATGAAGAGAAAAAATAATAATGCAAATAAAGAGAAAAAAGATGTAATGGATTTATGCTCCACATCAGATACAGATGACAGTACGAAATTGGTTAAAGATCCTGGCCTTATTCCGTTTTGGGCTTGTATGGAAATGTGACGGCGTATTTGTGGTTTATATTTTTTTATTTTTTGGGTTTCAATCAAATTTATACCTAATTTCTTTTTTTTTTATATATTTTTTTTTTATGTTTATGTCTTCGTCAGTTTTTTATTAATATACTGAATAATTCACAATATTTTTATGCAATTTTAGACATTTTTTTGGT
>PIVX01000125.1 GCA_003353785.1 Gammaproteobacteria bacterium
ATAGAAGTTTCGCTGATTTTAAGCTGCCAGAGGATATTGCAGCAAAGTTAATTAAAATGATTAACCAAGGCTGTAATTTAATAATTTCTGGTGGTACAAGCTCTGGTAAAACAACTCTATTGAATCTCTTTGTGAGCAAGACAGACAAAGACAAAAGGAATATAACCATTGAAGATGCTATGGAGATTGATTTACCAAAAGAGGATTATTCAGTACAATTTTTTGTAGGGAGAAACGACAAGGATCCTAAAAGGGCATTTGCAAATAAAATCAATCGCATTGTAAGAATGCGTCCTGATATATTAATAATAGGTGAGATATCTGTAGATAATGCTTTTCCAGCATTAAGATTATTTAACACGGGTCATCAGGGTTCATTTTGTACCATTCATGCTAATAGCCCAGAAGATGCTATCCATGAAGCATTCCCAAGAAATATAGAGATGGCCAACTACAATGCTAGCAATGTTGGTGATTCATTGATTAAATTTATTGATGTAATAATTCAGTTACATGCAACACCACATGGTAAACAGGTTACTGAAATATATTATCCACAAACAGGGGAAAAGCTAAAACTTGGTGAAGATGATTATAATTTTGAGCCAAATACAAATGTGCTTAAGGGTGACTTTCAGAGAGTAAATTAAGGGTATTATTTATGCGAAAAAAGGCTAATTAAGATATGAAAAAAATCGTTAAAAATGAAACAACTAACAGATTATACCCTTTTAGGCTAAAAGTTGCGTTTATTGAAATTGATAGATATGTCAAGAACTTAGGCGATTTTTCTGTTGTCAATACTTGGGCGCAAAAATACTTATTCACAAAATCTGTGAGTAACCTAGTCAACAAAGATGAGTTCTTTAGAAAATACATGTACTTAATACAATGTTACATTTTAATCAGGGCTAAATTTAGCTCTGATGGAGTTTTAGCCAGGTTAGATTTTAGTTTCACAGGTGGTAAAAAAATGGGCTTTGAAGGGGGTTGAGATAGTGAAAATTTTGGGTAAGCTGGGGTTTGTTGCATTGAAAATGAATGAAATATTTCACCATTTATGTACCTCAGTCATAAATCTACTAATCTTTACTTTAGACGGTAGACAGTTAAGGAAGAAAATTTATGAAAAGAGACTATAAAATAACTTGGTAGATGTTGTTCGTGCTGTGCACACTCATTATTGGTTGGGGGATACGTAATGCATATATGCATGACACTGACCATGAAATAGAGCTGATTCATAATATAGATTTATTACTTTTAACATTTGGGATTCTTTATGCTGCTTGGACTAACTTGGATAGTATGAATAAAACATCAGCCGGAATGGCGAAAACAGCAAGAAATGATTTTTTATTACGTTTTGATAATCGTTATTGTAATAAGGAATCCCTAGAAGTTAAAACAATATTACATAGGATATATCTTAATACTAAAAAGCCAAAGAAAAATTATTCTTGCAGTGAAAAACATATAGCAACAATATCCGATAAGGTAAAGGATATGGCTAAATCTAATCGGGAACAAGATATAAAAGATTTTATAATCCTAATTAATTTTTTAGATTCTCTAGAAACAATAGCTTATTTTGTTAATAACAATGATGACATTAAAATAGAAAACATTGAAGAATTTCTAGGTCAATCAATAATATATTATTACTTAATATTTATAACGTGGATATATGAAAATCTCAGAATAGATAATCGTAATTATTCATATTATTCATATTATTCTGAATTTGAAGAATTGGTAAAAAAATTATCTAAGAAATGCAAAAATGAAGATTGTCAGAAACATAAAAAATTTCAGGAAATGGCTTTAAATAAATTAAATAAACTAAAGGATTCAAATTCTACAAAACAGATTTGTGATAAATGTGGAAAAATTGAGGATAAGAAAAAATTATTTGAGGATAATGATTATAAAGACACCTTAGATAAAGTTTGCAGTGATCTTGAGGATTACAAATATGAAAATAAAATATAAGAAATGGTGTAAGAGTCATGGCTAGAGACGGTATAAATAAGATTTTTAATTCTTATGATGCATTCGACATGCTCTCCTTTTTAGTTGAAGGTGCATCTAAGGAGAATTTAGAACGGTTAAGA
>PIVX01000780.1 GCA_003353785.1 Gammaproteobacteria bacterium
TTTGCAATAATTTTGTACTGCGACTTTACAGATTTATGCACTTTGTTTGGTGCCACTTTCCGTCGTTTACATCCATTGGAAAGTTTAGAAGCAGTTAAACAAAGAAATAAAAAATATTGGTTTCTCAGTAAAAAATTAAGAGAAGTCGTTGAAATTTATGGTGAGAGTAATGATTGGGGTGGTATACGCGGTCCATTTTATTGTGGTTTATCATTTATTTTAGTAATGCCATCATTTAATATCCGTTTAAATGGACCAACTTCGACCACCAAACAAATTGAGATATCGATGAATTTTGCTAAAAATGATGGGATTATTATACAATTTGACAATAACTGGTTTGGCAGTGGTAAAAGGCTTCGTTTTTTTGATAGTTGCTGGATATCGGCATTCAAAGAAGAAGATGAAAGGATTACATTTGGCGGAAGTTATAGTTTACAAATTGTATCAATTCGAAATACAAAAACCACACAAAATTTTGAACTGTTTTTCAAAGCACTTCATTGGTTCGATG
>PIVX01000781.1 GCA_003353785.1 Gammaproteobacteria bacterium
CTGTGCCATAACTGGCCTGTGCCATAACTGGCCTGTGCCATAACTGGCCTGTGCCATAACTGGCCTGTGCCATAACTGGTCCGACCCTTAGCGGGCAACCGCTAATCCGGGCACCGGACGATCAAATGACCAACGCCCCAACCCTGGAACAGAAGGGGAAAGGGGGCACTTCTGAAAAGAGGGGGGTCGAAGGGGGAAAACCAAGTACTGTTTTGGTGGTTGTGGGGCCAGCCCTAAACAACGCAAAAAAAACCGTTCGGATCTAGGCCAAGTCGGTCGAAATTGCGCCAAACAAACAACGCCCGCCCTATACTACAACACAGGGGGGACAGGGGACTCTCCCCTGGGGGAAGGGGGCCGATCGGGGAAAAACCAAGAAAACTTCCTGGGGTTTTGGCCCAAGGGCTATCCATCGCAAAAGACCCCATAGGGCCAGCTGGCTTCGCGGCCGAGAAAAAGCGTGACAAACAGACAAATAAACACACAAACACACAGAGGACGCAAATTATGGTA
>PIVX01000782.1 GCA_003353785.1 Gammaproteobacteria bacterium
CACTGTGACGTTTTTGGTCTTGCTGCTATGCAGTAGGCTACATTTAGCAAGAATACTAAATAGATGACTAGCAACAGTAACAGTATTACTAACTGGTATCCAAGCAAAATGTTAACAAATAGTAATTAGTATTACTAACTGGTATCGAACTGTGTACCGTTTTAGTCAGGTAAATGCTATATAAATGCTTTTATTTTGTCATATAAATGCTTTTTGGCATATAAACACTATATAAATATCATCGAAGTATAGGTAAATACCATATAAATACTATGGCCTATGGTAAATGGCCTATGGTAACTCAGAATTTCACCCCATCTACCATGCATTTACCTAAATAATTTCGAGGTAAATATGAGGTAAATGGTTTTGGAAATTCAAATTTGTATTTTAAAAAAAAAAAAAACATATAAATGGTATATAAATGGGTATGGTAAATGCTTTTTTTTTCAGAGGTAAATGCTTTTGTATTAGGTAAATGGGTAGGTAAATGAAATAATTTCAAATCAGCAT
>PIVX01000783.1 GCA_003353785.1 Gammaproteobacteria bacterium
TATGCGTATGCGTATGCGTATATGCATTCCAACAAGCAATGCGTATGATAATGCGTATATGCATTCCAATTTTGAATGCGTACTTTGCGTATTGAGTATTGCATATTGCGTACTTTTGCGCATCGTTTTTAAAATGCATATTTTTGCATAATTTTGCGTATTATTGCGTATAATTTTTTTAATTTGATGATATAACAACTCAGACATACCAAAACATGCCAAAATTTATGTCAAAAGTAATAAGAACCAAAATAACCAGTCAATAAACCGAAATTAACATTTTCATTTTGTTTTCAACTCTAATCGTTTGATGTTTTTAGTTCAATTTTTTTGCAAAAAGTTCCTTTAAATACACGAATTATACCTGTACTACGCATTATGCAAAAATATGCAATCGGATTTCAGTTTGCGTACTTTTTTGCGTAGTGGAATTTGGATTGCGTATGCGTATGCGTATGCGTATATGCATTCCAAAAAACAATGATATTTGCGTATTAATATTGAGTATTGCAT
>PIVX01000784.1 GCA_003353785.1 Gammaproteobacteria bacterium
TATATATATTAGTAGATAATATATATATATTAGTAGATAATATATATATATTAGTAGATAATATATATATATTAGTAGAAAATATATATATATATATATATACAAACGTTGTCTGTTGCTTGAGAAACAAAATATGTTTCTCTCTATATTTTCTTTCGGCAAATTCCCGCATTTTTTGGTGCAGCACGGCATATATCTTATCAGTGAACCCTTTTTTTAAATAGAGTCCACAGTCTCGAATTTCTGGAGAGATCTCTGAATTGGATTCTAGTTCATTGACGAATTTCCTTTTCATACTAATCATTTTCTTACGCATGGTAGGGCTACGCTGAATACCGTCAATCCACGGACACGAGCGTGTAGTTATCTGTAACCAATTAAACACAAGCGACCATAAATCATCGATTGGCCTGTAACGGATCTTTGCATCATGGCTATCGAGTGAGCAATATCTCGTTGTGCCAGTCAAATGAGTTCCTGCCTTTTTTGTCAGCTGACTTTGACCCAAATCAA
>PIVX01000785.1 GCA_003353785.1 Gammaproteobacteria bacterium
TTCCACGAGACAGAAAATATCCTACTTGTGGGGTATATCCTAATTTAGTATGAGCATTAGATTTTGTATAGTCTTCATGCTCGAGTTTTCTGCTAAGTACTTTAATTATGAGGTTAGTAGTATCGTCAAGAGATGGGTGAGGTTGATAATTTTGGTATGCAATTCCGCAGATTGAAGTGGCTGGATAATTAGAATTAAAACGTACCATGCAGGTTTGATAATCTTCAAAAAATAAAATAGCGTTAGAGCTAGCAACTAAGCCCACTAGAATAACAAAAGAAATAGCTAAAGCTTGAAAACGGCTGGATATTTGCATGAATGCTTCCCTACATAAGTAATTTAGGTTAAATACTATAATACTTGTTAAGTGACTGTCAAAAAATGACTAAAGAAAGTCCAAATAAAATGCATACTGCAAATGAGTTTGGTAAATAAATAACACTTCTTAGGGTTTTATCTATACTTAACAGTAACCTATGCAAGATAGAGGGAATTTTTATGCCAGGGATAGA
>PIVX01000786.1 GCA_003353785.1 Gammaproteobacteria bacterium
GATTTATTATTACTTCGTAAATCAATATGATCGGAAATAAAACGAATATCTGAAATAAAAATGTCTCTTGCAAATGAAAATAATCTTTCTTGTTCTTCCGGATAATTTGACAATAGACTAACATCTAAATATATATTACCATCCCCAACACCGTCAGGTTGTAATTCTAAAATAATGCCTCCCTCTGCGAATTGTGCAGCCACTGTTAAACTCAGAGTGGTACTGATTGGACACTTGAACTTTGGCTTAAATCTGTTGAATAATAATTGAATATTTAAGCCATGATAAAATGTGTCTGTTTTAGTTGTTCTTTGTCCATAAAAATACACCGTATTATAAAATATATGATACCAATGACCAATTTGTTGATTCCATTTTGCAATATCTTTAATCGTATCCTTATTACTTTGTTTTCTGCAGCCAAACTTCTTAAATTTATATTGCATTTCTGTCTGATTTGTATATAATAAAACTGTTAACATTGCGGAGATTGATAAGGGAAAATCTATCGG
>PIVX01000787.1 GCA_003353785.1 Gammaproteobacteria bacterium
GACACAATGGAGAACTTCGGGGTAGAAATCGTCGTGCTTATCCAAGAACTGGGGAAGATCCGTATCGGACAGAGCCTCTGATGACGGCCTCAGAACATCAGAGATTGGGAGAAGCTGAAAATCAATTAGCGAATGCTGATTTGCAAAGAGCGCAATCAAGTTTGGCGTTGAGAGATGCACATCGAAGGTTGGCAAGGATGGAAAGAGAAAACACAAGATTGAGACGTGAAGGATTGGAAGGAGAAACAGAACCAACGACGAGTAGTATGAAAAGACCAACACGAGTTGAACCGGAAGAGTCTAGTGAGTTGTCGGAGGAGAATCAACGACCACCTTTGCATCCGACACCACCACCACCATATACAGCAACGACATATGTGCCTAATTCTTTTGATCCACCCAGAATCGTCCGACGTGGAGAGCCTTTGTCTTCAGCGGTCAGACGACCAATGAGTGAATGGGAAAGGCAGCATCGGATGAATGACGAATTTGAAACGGTGGCCAGGCAAGC
>PIVX01000788.1 GCA_003353785.1 Gammaproteobacteria bacterium
ACCATTTCAACTTGCAGGCCCGAATGAACTCTGCCAATTACAACTTGCAGTCCCTTAAGATATGTGCCTGTTTCAACTTGCAGTCCCTTAATAAATCTGTCCATTTCGACTTGCAGTCCCTCAAGAAACCTGTCTGTTTCAACTTGCAGTCCCTTATAACCCTGTCTGCTTCAACTTGCAGTCCCTTAAGAAACATGTCCATTTCAACTTGCAGTCCCAAAAGAAACCTGTCCATTTCTACTTGCAGTCCCAAAAGAAACCTATCTGTTTCAACTTGCAGTCCCTTAAGAAATCTGTCCATTTCAACTTGCAGTCCCTTATAACCCTGTCTGTTTCAACTTGCAGTCCCTTAAGAAACATGTCCATTTCAACATGCAGTCCCAAAAGAAGCCTGTCCATTTCTACTTGCAGTCCCAAAAGAAACCTATCTGTTTCAACTTGCAGTCCTATAAGAAACCTGCCCGTTTCAACTTGCAGTCCCTTAAGAAATCTGCCTGTTTCAACTTGCAGT
>PIVX01000789.1 GCA_003353785.1 Gammaproteobacteria bacterium
TATATATTTTCCTGTTTTGAGGATTGGCTTCGAAGAGACCACCTCTCTGAAAAGTGGAGAGTAAAAGGACAATTCTGTTTTTCCTTCTTATAAGGAAAATCTTTTTTGGCTCCATTTCTCCGTGAAGACATTTACCCATTTGATGGGCGTACTCCTCTTGATTCTTACTAAAAATCCTGTCCTGAGTAGAGGGAGCCAGTGTAGTTTGAGTGAGACTCGTAGTTAATAGCCCATCCTGATCCTGTTTCTTAATACCTCACTATCTTCTTCCTTTTATAAGGACGGTTGCTCTAATTCTACCTGTTCTTTTTCTTTATAGTGGGAGAGGAGTGAACAGAGAAATAGGCTCAGGGGCTTCTTCTTATACACGTATAGTTTTAATTTTAATGAGCGCTGTGCTTTTTACAGTTCTCCTCTGACCGTGAGATAACCCGGCATGTGTGATTCTAAGGACTGGAGGAGCTTTAGGGATGGGCCCTCCGGGAGGAGATCCCAACATTTATGGATGTTG
>PIVX01000790.1 GCA_003353785.1 Gammaproteobacteria bacterium
TAATTAATGCTAATTATGCTAATCAAATATGCAAATTTCGATTTTTCGAATAATTGTCGACAGACATTGAAACCTACATCGATGGAAAGCTAATACCATCACGAATTTTATGCGATCAAAATAAAAATTTAAAAATTCATAATTAATGCTAATTATGCTAATCAAATATGCAAATTTCGATTTTTCGAATAAGTGTCGACAGACATTGAAACCTACATCGATGGAGAGCTAATAACATCACAAATTTTATGAAATCAAAATAAAAATTTAAAAATTCATAATTAATGCTAATTATGCTAATCAAATATGCAAATTTCGATTTGTCGAATTCTTTATATCATATACCGGTATATACATAAAATGAAAGCTAATAATGTCGCGAATATTATGCGAGCAAAATAAAAATTTAAAAGTTCATAATTGATGCTAATTATGCTAATTAAATATGCAACTATCGATTTTTCGATTTCTTTATATCATATAGCGGTATATACATAAAATGAAAGCTAAC
>PIVX01000791.1 GCA_003353785.1 Gammaproteobacteria bacterium
GAACACTTTTACAAGTACCGATATCGAAGTAATCGAACCAAAAAATTACAAAAAATTTTATGCTAAAACAATGAAATCTTATTTTGTTTATATGTGTGTACCATAATGGGGCTGAAATGTGCAACAAACATCATATTATTCGTCATTTGCATTTGTAAATTTATAATGATTATCCTATACATAAACAACATGTAATCCAAACATAAGCAATAAATGAGATTTACGTTAAATCTCACTTTCATACTCGCCGCACATACACCTTCTTATCGAGATAAATTATTAATAAATGGTCGGATCATCTATCTGAAGATACTATCTTGCACATAAATATTATTACAATATCGTTAAAATTAGTTGAATCGTTTGCACATAAACTGCTTGCATTGAAACAAATTGCAGTTTACATGCAGAAATACAAAAAATATGTGTGGATTAAGTGCAAAAAATATACTATAAATAGCAGTTAGGATTTATAATATATACAACTCAAAGTTGGTGAGTGCATCTATA
>PIVX01000792.1 GCA_003353785.1 Gammaproteobacteria bacterium
GAGCAAAATCACAAGGATAAACACAATAAATATATATGTAGGCAGTGTAGAACTAGCATAGATAAAAAAGTTGTGCCTAAATTTTCAGCAGAAAATGATATGATACCGGATCGAATTCCAGCCTGGGTAAGTAATATGACAACTGCTGAGCTAAATTTATGTAAACCATACATGATTTGGTATCATGTTATCCGTGCCACTAATAGCGAACTACAACAACGAAAATGGAGCGGAAATGTAATTAGTTACCCTCAAGATCTTGGACCTATTGCCAAATCGTTACCTCGAGATCCTCGTGAATGTGGAATATTAATAATTAAAGGAGTGAATTCCAAGGGGGAACTAAAAGATTGGAAAGTTCGACAAAGTGTTTGCAGGAAATTTTTACTATACCTTAAATCTTTACCAATTCCTCAATTTCAAAATATCAGTATTAATGAAGAGATTTTGAATTCTCTACCTGAAGGAGAGATTCCTGAAGGACTAAACATTCAAAATTGTTTCAATGAC
>PIVX01000793.1 GCA_003353785.1 Gammaproteobacteria bacterium
AACAATTGAAAATGGCTTGCGATCGTACAGGAACAAAGTTACCGTCAAGGCCGTTTTTCCGGGAATTCGTAGATGGAGTGGACAGTTTGTCGGCCATTTTCAAAGAATGCAAAGATGAAGGAGTTGATTTTGTTTTGATGATTATGCAGAAGAAATAGGAGGATATGAAAAGTAAGGATTTTAATTATTTAATTGGAAACGTTACCAGATTGTAACACATGTGTAACAATTATGAAATGTTACCATATTTATTTGGATTTGTTGCCATATCCGTGTGGAACCGTTACCAAATTGTAACACATGTGTAACAATTATGAAATGTTACCATATTTATTTGGATACGTTACCAGGTTGTAACACAAACAAATGTAACAATTATGAAATGTTGCCATATCTGTGTGGAACCGTTACCAAATTGTAACACATGTGTAACAATTATGAAATGTTGCCATATCTGTGTGGAACCGTTACCAAATTGTAACACATGTGTAACAATTATGAAATGTTGCC
>PIVX01000794.1 GCA_003353785.1 Gammaproteobacteria bacterium
TGGAAAAGCTGCTTCTGATCAGCTTCTTCTTCGAAGCACCATATTACTTCTACTATCGGCTCGACCATGGTGTGCTCGGATTCTATTACAATATTAGCAGCTAATGTTGTTTTACCTTGTCCGGAGCCGCCTATATATATATATATAAAGTTGTGATTAAATATTATTTTTATTTTTACCAGCTATTATACAAGTTAACGGGTTTACTAGTTTTACACATTGCGCCATGACAATTTTTTACTAAATCGTTAGAGCTATTTTATCTTCTGCGAAGGACGAGTGGCGAGAGGATACACTTCTAGACTTCTTTGTTTGTTTATCATTTGAGATACGGTATAATATTTGGTATATTCGGCGTATACCATAATGACCATATTATCGACCAGCGGTGTTCTCCTGAATTTCAATTCTAAACTGCACGAGCCGTATAACGACTTGGGCTGTTTTAAATCGGCAGGGTGTCCGGGTATCATATTGATGGGGAATAGGGTAAACCCGTTTCTGAACCC
>PIVX01000795.1 GCA_003353785.1 Gammaproteobacteria bacterium
CGTAGATTTACTGACATGAGTTGGTTCTTCCAACACGATTGAAGTCACGGAGGGCCTCCTCATGGTTAAAAAAGTACAACTTAATAAAAAAAAGACTATCCCGTTTAAATATGTTCAAATTATACACTTTAAATTATAATTTATCAATGTCATTGCTTTGCTGCTGCATAGGATTTTTTCACAATAACACGTGTTTTTAATAATTGATTTACGCGTTCCGTTCTTTCTTTATCTTGATGCAATTTGTAGACATGGACATGATATGTTTTCTCCATACCAACATTTTTTAAAACATTACCAAATAATATTCTCTCTTTGTCTTTTTTCCATTCTCTACGCGCCATTTTTTCACCATTATTTTTGGTAGGAATCCAAAGCGATGGCTGTTTATCTCTGTAGCCACCATACCGCGGATGAGCTGTTTTTGAATGTAGCCTCAAACCATGCAATGCTAAATATTCGCCCATACAGTCCGCGATTCGTGATCCAAAGCCTAAGCCTTGAAAAGA
>PIVX01000796.1 GCA_003353785.1 Gammaproteobacteria bacterium
GTAAAGAATAAATAGAAGGTTTATTATATTGATATTGAACTATTATTAAAGTACCGGGCGGAATAAATAAATAAATAAATATATTATATACAAAAGAATGGAGGTTATATTACTTGAGCGGACGCTTCGTTAAAAACAGAAGCGACCACTCTCTAAAGACAATTCTACCTATTACAACCCAGCCGCCAAAAGGGTCCAACTGGGAGGTCCTTGTCGCGACAACTACACACGCATTTGATAGCAAACACGCGGAGTAATCGATGGTTTTAGATTTACGCCGCGACAAGAAATTGGAACGTTGCCAAAGCGGCAATTCAAAACAGGAAATAACGCCGACTTTGTCTACCGATAAATCGGTGTAGAGTCAGCGATATAGTCTAATATTAGATAACCATTATGAAGAGGGTTAGTAGCATATTATACTATATCTACAAATATGTACAAGCTTTTTACCTATTTTGGGGTATAATACTCCCGAAACAGAAGCCACTAGGCCCACAAAGCGTAC
>PIVX01000126.1 GCA_003353785.1 Gammaproteobacteria bacterium
ATATCAAGAGCTTAGGTGATTTTCCTATTGTTAATACTTGGGCACAAAAATACTTATTTACGAAATCTGTGAGTATCCTAGTCAACAAAGATGAGTTTTTTAGAAAATACATGTATTTAGTGCAATGTTATATTTTAATTAAGGATGAATTTAGCCCAGATGGAGTTTTAGCCAGGTTAGATTGTAGTTTTACAGGTGGTGAAAATGTGGGCTTCCCAAGGGGGTTGAGATAGTGAAAATTTTGAGTGAGCTGGGGTTTGTTGCATTGAAAATGAATGAAATATTTCACCATTTATGTACCTCAGCCATAAATCTACTAATCTTTACTTATATGCTAATAAAAATTTGAAGGTAAATTATGAAAACTTGTAAATATATAATAGCTTCTGAGTTACAAAAGCTTTGTGCTGAAAAAAAAGCAATCATAATAGATATTAGAGAGCGAGAAGAATATGACCGAGAACATATTGTCAATGCTCGTAGTATTTCTCTAACAGAATTATCTAAAGAAAGCATTGGTAAATGTCTAGAGGGGGAAATGATAGTTTTTCATTGTCAGTTAGGTAATCGTACTAATCAGGCACAAGATGAATTAGCAAACCTAGGGTTCAATGATGTGCGCATTTTAGATGGAGGAATTAATGCTTGGAAGAAAATCAAAGGAGAAATGATTGTTAATATAAAATCTCCCTTGCCTATTATGAGGCAAGTTCAAATTATAGTTGGTTTTATGGTGGTTTTAGGAGTGGTTCTATCTTATCTTATAACTCCGTATTTCAATTTATTAAGTGCATTTTTTGGTGCCGGATTATTATTTGCAGGTATTTCAGGACACTGTGGCATGGCACATGTATTAATGAAACTACCCTATAATAATCCAAAAAAATAAAAGGACGAAAAATTATGATTATTAAACAATTATTTGATATGGATACATGCACTTATACTTACCTGATTGCCTCTGGATATGGAAGAGAAGCAATTATCATCGATTCGGTGGACAAGCAGCTAGCTCTTTACAATCAACTGTTTAATGAGCTTGACTTAAAATTAGTAGCGGCGATTGATACGCATGTTCATGCAGATCATATTACCGCACTAGGATTGCTACGCAATCAGACAGGGTGTGAATCAATGATGGGTGAGCAGTCTAAAGCAGAGTGTATTTCTTTAAAAATTCGTGAGAACGAGTTAATTAATTTTGATGGCCTAAAATTGAAACCAATATATACGCCTGGGCATACGGATGATTCGTATAGTTTTTTATTTGATGGTAAATTGTTTTCAGGTGATACCTTGCTAATTAGAGGTACTGGTAGGACAGATTTTCAAAACGGAGACTCTTATGCTCAGTATGATAGTTTATTTAATAAATTACTTACGCTTCCTAAAGACACAGTAGTCTATCCAGCTCATGATTATCATGGGCAAACGGTTAGTAGTATTTGGGAAGAAAAGCTTTTTAATCCAAGACTTCAAGTAAAATCTGCAGATGAGTATGCTGATTTGATGGATAACTTGAATTTGCCAAGCCCTAAATATATGGATGTTGCAGTTCCTGCTAATTTACGGTGTGGTTTGCCAAAAGGATGACTGCCATTATTATATTTGGTTTAGTAAGTGGTGCTGCTTTAGGTTTGACTGGCGGTGGTGGCTCTATTCTTGCTGTGCCAATGTTGGTGATTCATTGATTAAATTTATTGATGTAATAATTCAGTTACATGCAACACCATATGGTAAACAGGTTACTGAAATATATTATCCACAAACAGGGGAAAAGCTAAAACTTGGCGAAGATAATTATAATTTTGAGCCAAATACAAATGTGATTAAGAGTGACTTTCAGAGAGTAAATTAAGGGTATTTATTACGAAAAAGCTAGTTTAGATATGAAAAAAATCGTTAAAAATGAACCAACTAACAGATTATGCCCTTTTAGGGTGAAAGCTGAGTTTATTGAAATTGATAGATATATCAAGAGCTTAGGTGATTTTCCTATTGTTAATACTTGGGCACAAAAATACTTATTTACGAAATCTGTGAGTATCCTAGTCAACAAAGATGAGTTTTTTAGAAAATACATGTATTTA
>PIVX01000054.1 GCA_003353785.1 Gammaproteobacteria bacterium
ATTATCCGAAAGAAAAAAAGCTTATAAAAAACATTTCCCTTCTACAAAAACCCAAAATACAAGCGCTGCGAGCTTTATTTATAATAATATAGTTAATAGTTTAACCTAAGATGAATTCTTTCTCGTAATAGTTGAATGGTGCAATATCCAGTATATTGTGGCAATTATAACACCACCTAATAATGTAGCAAATGACCAGGTAACTCCTGAAACCATTATAGTTGGACATCCTCTATTATATAGAGCCCCAGCGTCTTTTGCTACTGCTCCAGCAAAAAGAATATGAATGAATGCATTCAAAAACATAATGATATATTTAATAGAATAGAGCTGACTACTTAAGTTACTTAGGATGAAATCGATCATGCATGAGCCTTCTGTTGTGAAAAATTTACAATTATTATTGCCAATAAAATTGTACTAACTGCAAATATACTTGAAGTATTTAAAGTTTCGCCTAAGATCATATATCCCAATAATATACCATTTAGGATCACTACACCACTAACTAGGCTATAGTATACAGGGCCTGCTTTTTGAATTATTGTGAAAAAAATCACATATCCAAAACTATGCATACATATTCTAAGTAGAATAGCATAATCTGGATAGCTAAGTGGCAAGGTAATAGGATAGTATGAATCAGTAAATATTAATGCTGGGGCGACTAGAATAGCCGCACTGATAAGCATACCGGCGGCAAGGCTGATAGGAGGCGTATCTTTAGGTTTAAATGGGTTAATAAATAGTACTGTAATAGCAAAACATAAAGGAGTTACCAGAGCAAGTGCTGCCCATGGTAGCATATCCGCATTTGGTAAACCTGATAAAGATACTATACCAACACCTCCAATGAGTATTCCAATGAACCTCCACACGTAAAAAATTTCTTGCTTAACTAGTAGAGCTAATGGATATACAAAGATAGGAACAAGATTAATAATTATTGGCATAATATTAGAGGGTAGATATGGTGCACAGATATGTAATATCGTACTTGGAATAGCCTGGCCTATTAAGCCACAGATTAGATAATAGGGGATATGCTTTTTAGATAGTACCAATTTACCTTGGAGTTTTGCCATTACGGTTAATAAAATTGCTGGCCCTATAAATTGCCAGAAAGAATATCCTACTGGAGATACACCATGGGATATAGCAAATTTGTTTATAATAGGTCCTGCTCCCCAGATACTGCCTAAGATGAAAAGCAAAGAAAATGTTTTTAGAGAATTTTGCATATTTTACAATTAGTTATAACAATATTAGACCAAAAAAAATACAGCATGTCAACTAGTAGGTAATGATAAAATTAATTATGAAAACGAATAGGTTAGATGATAAGATCTAAAGTATGAGCATAAAAAAAAATTCTTCTCATAGGGAGATCCCTCATTTATTGACAGCTAATACTGTCCCTATGGCTGAGCTAGAGTCTCGGCTCTTAGCTGATCAATCTGCTATTGAGGCTTGGTTTCGTGAACATTGGTCATCAAAAAATATGCCGTTAACTTGTTCTGTTGATTTACGCAATTCCGGGTTTAAGGTAGCAGCAGTAGATACGAATCTTTTTCCTGCTGGGTTTAATAATCTTAATGAAGATTTTTTACCTTTATGTGTTCAAGCTGCCCAATATGCTTTGGGTAAGTATTATCCTAATTGCCATAGAATTTTAATTATAGGAGAAAATCATACTAGAAATAGTTCATATGATCTTAGCTTACATCAGCTCCAACAAATTTTCAGTATTGCAGGGTATGACGTAAGAGTCGGTAGAATTGCTGATAATTTTACAGGCGTTCAAATAGAAACAAAGCTAGGAACTTTAGAAATTTACAATATTGCAAATAAAAGAAATAGACTTATTACTGATGATGGGTTTGACCCATGTATAATATTATTAAATCGTGATTTATCCGAAGGGATCCCAAGAGAGCTTAAGAATATTGAGCAAGCGGTAACTCCTGTCCCAGAAATGGGTTGGGCTAGCCGATTAAAGTCTATTCATTTTGAGTATTATCAAGATGTATGTGAAGAATTTTCTAGAGATTTTGATTTTGATGTTTGGCATATGGCTCCTTTTTTTAAACAATACAAAAATGTTGATTTTTTAAAATCTCAAGGCATTCAAGAACTTGCTGATGTTGTCGATAGACTTTTAGGTGATATTCAAAATAAATATGAGGAATATTCTATAACACACAAACCTTTTGTTGCTATAAAGTCTGATTCAGGAACTTATGGTATGGGGGTGATGATGGTTGAATCATCAGAACAGTTATTTGAGATGAATCGTAAACAAAGAGTTAAAATGTCTACTAGCAAGGGTAAACAAATTATTAATCAAGTAATAGTGCAAGAAGGTATATATAGTTTTGAAAATTATGAAAAGGCTGTTGCTGAGCCGGTGGTGTATCTGATTGGTCATTCAGTAGTGGGAGGATTTTATCGTATTCATAAAAACAAGGGGAGTACAGAGAATTTAAATTCTCCTGGGATGGAATTTAAACCTTTAGCTTTTAGTGAACCATGTAATACTCCAGAAGCAAATTCTGAACCAAATAGGTTTTATATTTATGGTGTTGTAGCAAGATTAGCATTACTTGCAGCAGTTAGAGAAATACATGAGGTGCTTTAATGAATGGAATAAAGGTAGGATTTATCGTTGACCCATTAGATAGTTTATGTCCTGCTAAAGATACGTCAATAGCATTAATGATAGAAGTTGCTAATATTGGAGGTAGGGTCTTTACCGCAGATTTCAATGATTTGGTTGTAAAAGATAGAGTCGTTTATGGGATAATGAATGAAATAAGAATCCATGAAGATAGAAAGTGGTATTCAATAATTAGGACAACAGAAGTTGAATTAAGTGCTTTAGATCATCTATGGCTTAGAAAAAATCCACCATTTGACTGTAATTATCTTTATGCGACACAATTATTAGATTTAGTGATTAAGAATGGAGGTAAAGTTTTTAATAATCCTGCTGCTGTAAGAAAGTTCAATGAAAAACTACTGATCTTAAATTTGAGCTGCATTCCTGAATCCATAGTTAGTTCTAATCAAGATATAATTTTGGAGTTTTTAGCTAAGAATGATTCCATAGTTATAAAATCTTTAGATTCTTTTGGTGGTAGAGGAGTATTGTTTTTACAACAAGAAGATGTAAATAAAGAAACTATAATAAGTATGATGACAAAAAATCACTCTATACCTATAATGGCACAAAAATATATCCCAGAGATTGTTAATGGTGATAAGAGAATTCTAATATTTGGAGGTAAACCATATTCAAAATCTTTAGCTAGAATTCCAAAGCCGGGAGATCTACGAGGTAATATTGATGCAGGAGCATCAGTCATAGATTTGGAGCTTAGTGATACAGACTTATCAATTTGCGAAGAAATAATTCCAATACTTGAACAGTATGGAATAGCTTTTGCTGGGATAGATGTTATTGGTGATGTATGTACTGAAATAAATATAACAAGTCCTACTTGTGTAAGAGAATTAGAGAAATTAACGGGAGAAAATATTACAAGCAAAATATTATCTTCGGTATTATAATAACTTTATTATTGGAATTTTAAAATATGGTACAAACTAAATTCGAGTTACCAATACAAGCAGATAAACTGTTGCTACATTCTTGTTGTGCTCCTTGTTCCGGTGAATTGATGGAGTCTCTACTGTTTTCTAAGATCAAATATACTATTTACTTTTATAATCCAAATATTCATCCAAGAACAGAGTACTATTTAAGAAAAGATGAAAATAAAAGATTTGCTGATAAGCATAATATTGAATTTATAGATGCAGATTATGATAGAGATAGATGGTTTGAGTTTGCACAGGGTATGGAAAATGAACCGGAAAGAGGTATTCGTTGTACTATGTGTTTTGATATGAGATTTGATAAAACAGCTGAATATGGAATAAAGCATGGATACAAAATATTTACCAGTTCTCTTGGGATCTCAAGATGGAAAAATATGAAACAAATCAATAATTGTGGTTTAAGAGCTGCTAGTAAATTTCCTGATATAGTTTACTGGACTTATAATTGGAGAAAAAAAGGTGGTTCAGCAAGAATGATAGATATATCTAAAAGAGAGAATTTTTATCAGCAACAATACTGTGGCTGTGTATATTCTTTGCGAGACACTAATAAATGGCGAGTTCAAAATGGCCGTGAAAAGGTAACGATAGGGAAAGATTTTTACCATGAGTAAATTTGATACTTTCTATAATATCTAAGGTTTGTACATACAAGATTTTTTTTGCTTGACCAGAGGTATTGATATTGTTAGTCTTTTAAAAAAAAGGATTTTTACTTAAATACTATGTTTTATACAAGGAATGTTAAAGATCAGAAAGCTTTTGGCCGAATACCAGCATACTGTAAGTATGAGCTTTTTATGGAACGCTATCGTAGTGTTGCTGATATTTTAAGAAAGAATTTATCTCTTAATAGTTCTATTAAATATGCAGATATTGGTTGTGGCGAAGGCTACATGAAATATTTTTTCAATGATGATGAAGGCAGCTGGTATGGAGTAGACTGTTGGAAAGAAAGAATAGATTTGTGTAAAGAGCTTGGTTATCAGATGATTGATTTGGACATCAATACAACTAGCTTACCTTGGGAAGATGAAAGTTTTGATGTTGTTCTTGCTTGTCATGTAGTTGAGCATTTATCAAATTTGAAGTTTGCTTTTGCTGAAATGAAAAGAATATTAAAACCAGGTGGTTTTCTCTATATAGGGGTTCCAATAAAACCTCCTATAATTTCACACCTTGTTGGATTTAGTCATAAAACTAGCCAAAAAAAATTGGGAGAAACTCAACATTCATTTTATTCTGGTTCAGCAAAGAGAATTTTCCAAAACCTATTAGGGAAACAGTATAAATTTATTGATGCAAGAGGTTTAAGAGTGTTGTCAGCTAGAAGATTATGTAATATAGAAAATAGTTATTATTTCTATAGGATTAATACTCTGTTGGCAAGATATTTAACCTATCTGACTCCTGAAATTAATCTGATCTACCAAAAACTTTAATAGTCAGTATGACCTTGGTAAAGTTAGCTGCAGAATTTTAGCTAGCATTATTTTTTTGATTCAAATAATTGAACCATAATGTTAACAAATTCACCATTCATGCGGTAAAATTATCGCACTATAGTGGAGAATATAAGCTATATCTTTGATCGCAATCTATATTAACTTGGTCTTTATTTGCCAATTTTTTACACACAAAAGCTGCTAATTTGGGTAGGGGCTATTCCATAAAATAGGATGCTTATAATTGAAATATTTTTATACTACTGTATAATTGAGATAGTTAGTCTTCTTAAAAATATCAATATGAAAATTTGCGTGATCATACCTTGTTATAAAGTTAAAAAATATATCTTAGATGTTATTAAATCTATAGATTCTAACATTGAGAAGATCTATGTTGTTGATGATTGTTGCCCGGAAAAGACAGGTGAATACGTTACTAATAATTGTAAAGATAAGCGGGTGGTAATTATAAAGCATCTAAAAAATTTGGGAGTAGGCGGAGCAACTATCTCTGGATATAAAAAAGCTGTTGCAGATGGAATGAATATAGCCGTGAAGATGGATGGTGATGGGCAGATGGACGCAAGCAAGATATCTAGATTAGTGAAACCTATAATAGATAAGCAGGCTGACTATACTAAAGGCAATAGATTTTTTAATTTAGATACGCTAATGGTAATGCCGAAAAATAGATTGTTTGGGAATGCCCTTTTATCATTTATGACAAAGTTATCTTCAGGATATTGGAATATTTTTGATCCAACTAATGGGTTTACTAGCATTAACACTAAATTAATTAAATTATTACCAGTAGATAAAATAAGTGAAAGGTATTTTTTTGAAAGTGACATTTTATTTCGTTTAAATTTACTTAAAGCTGTAGTAAGGGATATTCCTATAAACGCATATTATGGAGATGAAGTAAGTAACCTTGAAATTAAAAAAATTATTGGAGAGTTTTTACTTAAACATGTAAGAAATTTATTTAAAAGGATTTTATATAATTACTACTTGCGAGATTTTTCCATAGCTTCAATAGAGCTATTTATAGGTGTACTAATGCTGGGGTTCGGTTTATTATGGGGGGTTAGCACATGGATTAGTTTTTATAAATTAGGTTTATTTTCTCCAGTAGGAACAGTTATGTTATCAACTATTACAATAATACTAGGAGTGCAGCTATTAATATCATTTATTAGTTATGATATATCAAATGTCCCAAATAAATCTATCTATAATTAAGTCTGACTGTATGTTGATATCTCTTAATAAAATCCCACCAGATCTTGCCATCTATAGAGGTTGAATAGCAGTTACAGAATCGTTTTTCTGTGAAAGCACTTATCAAAAATTCCAATTATAAATTCCTTATTTTAAGTGATGGGTTACCGTTGTACAGTTATGGCAATAGTCGTATTATGCTGTTATAATTCAATATCTAATTATTAAGTATGATAAATTCAAAGAGAAAAAATAAAGCTTTTTTATTAAAAATCTATCAGAATGTATTTTTGTTTGTCAGGCTTATTTTCCTGAAGTAAATAAAATTAATAAAGAATATTTGTTATGGCTATATTATGGTAACCCCGTTGGACATGCTGTTGGAATTGAGTCTTGGTATGGTGCTAAAATTGTAGGTCAACTAATAGGTGTTCCAAGCGAGTATTTTATGCATAAGAGAATTACAAATTGTTTATTATCTGTAAATACAGTTGCGCACCCAAAATTTAGAGGATTATTATTGTTTAAGCAATTAGGATTAGAGCTATGCAAAATAGCTAAAATAAAAGTATTTGATTTCATAATGGGGATTTTTAATGCTGCTGCAACAAAAGGGTTTGTTCAGCATATAGAGTTTAGGTTAATTTCTCTATTACATTACAAGCACAAATTGGTTGTAAAACCTATTATTTTCTTAGAAAAGATCAAGAAATTATGTAAGCAACTGTATTTAGACATGCTTGGACTCAGAGTACCATGAAGTAGAGAATGAGTAATCCTATAGAAGGGTATTTTTTTAGAAAACATAAAAATAATGAATAGTTTACAATATACACTTTTGCACAAAAATTTGGTTTTAAGGAAATTGCTGAATTGCCATTAGAAAATATCAATATAACAGGTCATGAAGCTTGCCAAAAAAAGTTGTTATCTCCGAAGTTTTTTTTGGAATTATACCACAATATAAATTTACTATTCTTTATATGAATATATTATCTAAGCTAAAACTATCTCTCCTTAATTTGATATATAAATATTTATCTGGGGTAGATCATAATATAAATAATAACAACTTCTTTATAAATCTTCTAGACTTTGATTCATTTTGGGAGAAGATATGAAATATTATAATGTTTTTATTTTTTCTCATCAAGATGATGAATTTGGTGTCTTTGGAGAACTAGAACGTCTCCAGAGTAACAAGGAAAAGATAATAGTTATTTATCTAACTTCTGGAACATTAGATGGCAATATGAGCCCTGTTAGAAATAATGAAAGTAGAGATGTTTTATTAGACATAGGGCTCAACAAGAATGATATATATTTTTTAGGTGGGAAAATTAATATCCCTGATGCAAAATTGTATATGCATTTAGATATTATTTATAAAAATGTTGTTAGTTTGTTAGATAGTACCGATAAGATTAAAACTTTATATTTTTCAGCATGGGAAGGAGGGCATCAAGATCACGATGCTGCACATATACTTGGATTAGCATTAGCAAAAAAATTTGATATCAAAGGTTCTTCCTTTCAATTTCCTCTTTACAATGGCTATAAATCACCTTGGATATTTTTTAGGGTATTCAACCCATTGGTAGGTATAAATGGAAAACCTATTACTTTTATTATTTCATGGTCTAATAGATTACGCTTTATTAGATATATCTTGAATTATAGATCTCAATTTTTTACTTTTGTAGGATTATTTCCATTTTTTATCCTTCACAATATTTTTAAAGGAACACAAATTCTTCAGCCAATTAATGCAGACAGGGTATTGGAACGGCCACATGAAGGTAAATTATTATATGAGCGTAGAGGGGTATTATCTTTTGAAAAATTCATGCTCAAAACAAAAAAATTCATACAAGAAAATTGCTAATGTTTACATGCAAGAAAGTAGAAAGATTTTATATTAAATTGCTCTTATTTGAGAATTCTGTATATTTTAGCTTTCCAGGATAATTTAACACCAAAACTAACTAGCATAATAGTAATATCTTTATGTCGATATTTCTCTTTTTTAATAAAATTAGATAGTACAATTGGTATAGTTGAGGATACTGTCTTACCATATTCTTTCATGTCAATTACAAATTCACTATCAGGAATGCCAATTTATATTTAGGAATTTCAAAAGACATATTTGATGATTCTCTGACTGAATTTAAGATTTTTTTGAAAATAAAATTTGAAAAATTCCAAGAATTAAAAAAATCGCCACGTATAGATGTATATT
>PIVX01000797.1 GCA_003353785.1 Gammaproteobacteria bacterium
CAACTCTTTGCCGATGGTTTGTGTATATTCTATATTCTATATTCTATAGCATTTTTTTGTACCATATATATATATATTTATACAGAAGAAGTCCGCGCGACATTAAGAAGCTATCAACAGGCGCGGGTCGGTGTGCCTACTCCGGTGGAGAAACAGGAATGGACGGCATACCAGAGGGTAAGGCAGGATCCGCATATCACGCATGGGCCTGGAATTGAGATCGTAAAGTCGGGAATGATGCTCTATTCTCGACGGTTGGCGGGGGAAATATTACATTGTTGCAAAATGAGAGAGAAATATGAGACGGCCCTTAAAGTGCAATTGCATGAGCGGACGACGACCGAATGGGAGCGCACCTGCAATAATCAATGGGTGATCCAAAGCCGCTGGGCTGGCCCTCGAGATATAGCGGGCTCTACATATGTCCTTCGCAATGGTCGCTGTCATGCGGTGAGTATTTCTTGGTCGAGGCAAACATGCCGAGAGATTATGTCGAGCATGACAGCA
>PIVX01000798.1 GCA_003353785.1 Gammaproteobacteria bacterium
GGGAGCATATTTGGAGCATATTGGGAGCATATTGAGATCATATTCATCATATTGGGAGCATATTGGGATCATATTCAGCATATTGGAAGAATATTGGGATCATATTCAGCATATTGGGATCATATTCAGCATATTGGAAGAATATTGGGATCATATTCAGCATATTGGGAGCATATTGGGATCATATTCAGCATATTGGGATCATATTCAGCATATTGGGATCATGTTCATCATATTGGGAGCATATTCAGCATATTGGGAGCATATTCAGCATATTGGGAGCATATTGGGATCATATTCATCATATTGGGAGCATATTCAGCATATTGGGAGCATATTGGGATCATATTCATCATATTGGGAGCATATTGGGATCATATTCATTATTGGGAGCATATTTGGAGCATATTGGGAGCATATTGAGATCATATTCATCATATTGGGAGCATATTGGGATCATATTCAGCATATTGGAAGAATATTGGGATCATATTCAGCATATTGGGA
>PIVX01000799.1 GCA_003353785.1 Gammaproteobacteria bacterium
ACTTTAGGTAACCTGAATTACTGCAAGTTAGATGCTTTGGCTACTCAGGTTGAAGATCAGTTGGATTACTGCAATTTGTCTCCTCTGCTTACTTAGACTTTAGATAATCTGAATTACTGCAAGTTAGATGGTTTGTCTACTCAGGTTGAAGATCAGTTGGATTACTGCAATTTGTCTCCTCTGCTTACTTAGACTTTAGGTAACCTGAATTACTGAAAGTTGGATGCTTTGGCTATCCAGGTTGAAGATCAGTTGGATTACTGCAATTTGTCTCCTCTGCTTACTTAGACTTTAGGTAATCTGAATTACTGCAAGTTAGATGCTTTGGCTACTCAGGTTGAAGATCAGTTGGATTACTGCAATTTGTCTCCTCTGCTTACTTAGACTTTAGGTAGTCTCCTCTGCTTACTTAGACTTTAGGTAACCTGAATTACTGCAAGTTAGATGCTTTGGCTACTCAGGTTGAAGATCAGTTGGATTACTGCAATTTGTCTCCTCTGCTTACTT
>PIVX01000800.1 GCA_003353785.1 Gammaproteobacteria bacterium
TGTTATTGCGATTCCAGTTTTTACTTTGGGACCCCTGAGTCGCCGATTCAGGAAATCGAATTTGGTCTCTAGCCGACGACCAATTGTAGTTTCCGTCATATTTCGGAAGTGTGTGCTGAATTGCTGTCTCTTATACTTCCTTTAAAGTCTTAAATTTTGCTCAATGTGTAATTTATACTGAATTCAGAGGTGGGTTCAAGAATAGAGTATTCAATTTGGCCTTTTGAAACATGTTCTTTTTTTGTATTTTGGCACATATTATGAGTAAATTAGAAGTTAATTAAGTAAATTAGAAGTAAGAAGTAAATTAAAATTTAATTTAATTGCAAAAAGAGGACTGAAAGTAAATTAAAATTAAATTTAATTGTTCAGCAGCCGTTTAAGTAAATTAAAATTAAATTAAATTCCAAAATAAATTTACTGGACAACAGTAAACGCTAATTATGCTAATTAATTATCGAATTTTCGATATTTTCGATAAATTGATGATAGACGATGATACCTAT
>PIVX01000801.1 GCA_003353785.1 Gammaproteobacteria bacterium
GTTATTTTTGAAACTTTAACGAAAATGGTTCAAACCTTTTTAGATCGAAAGCTAATATGGTTCCGAGTCAAACTCGGTCAAAATTTGATTTAAATTATTGTTCGATTATCGATAAAAATCGATTAAAAATCGATAATTTTAGTTATTTTTGAAAAGTTAACGAAAATGGTTCAAACCTTTTTAGATCGAAACCTAATATGGTTCCGAGTCAAACGCGATCAAAATTTTATTTAAATTATTGTTCGATTATCGATAAAAATCGATTAAAAATCGATAATTTTAGATATTTTCCAAACATTATCGCTAAACGTTCAAACCTTTTTAGATCGAAAGCTAATATTGTTCCGAGTCAAACTCGGTCAAAATTTGATTTAAATTAATTGTCGATTATCGATAAAAATCGATTAAAAATCGATAATTTTAGTTATTTTTGAAAAGTTAACGAAAATGGTTCAAACCTTTTTAGATCGAATGCTAATAACGTTGCGAGTCAAACGCGATCAAA
>PIVX01000802.1 GCA_003353785.1 Gammaproteobacteria bacterium
AAGTGCGCGCAGAAAAATATTAAAGGCCGCTTTTGAATGTGCCCCAATATATTATATTATCTATTCCGAACCGATGCCTTATCGATTGGGATTGCTGAATAAAGCTTATTGAGATTGCTACTATAAACTTCATTCATATACCATTCAAATAATGCGACCTAGTGGGTGGTGAGGTGAGAGAGGGCTACAAGAAAAACCAGCATCGCCCTCGCTTGGCTTTTTGTAATTGCACTGCGTTGGGGTGAATCATCATATATCCGTTCTTTTGTTACTTATTTCTTTCTTCATCTATATGTGATCCTATACAAACAAGCTTTTGTTAAACCGATAGAAGAACAAACTAGTTTTACAGTACATTTCATTGCATGCAACATTTACTATATGCCACAATATAAGTTAATCACGGGACGCGGCCTTTAATATTTTTCTGCGCGCACTTACCTCTTTTTTTACGCGATCGAACATTCTTCTGGTAGCTTTTAATATCCCTACTTTTCCAAATTTA
>PIVX01000803.1 GCA_003353785.1 Gammaproteobacteria bacterium
TAAAGCATTCTTTCATATTACATGCATTGGTAATGGCAATAAATCAATACAATGTTTATACTGTAATCAAATATTTAATAAACAAGATACGAAACGAATCCAGAAATACAGCCAGCTATTACAAAAACCAGAAAATTATTGGATTAAATACACACCAATATATAAAGATGTCAATATCGTCAGAGCTGATATACAACATAGTGTATCAAAAATTTTAGTTGAATGGAAAAACGAAAAACAAAACAACAAAAAAAAGAAAAAAACTAATCAATGAAAAAAATACGCGTTTGTTATTGTTCTTTAAATTGTCTAATTAACAGAAAACTTTGGAAGTTTTTGTGTCTCATTTCACAAATCACACATGTCATATGTCTATGCTGATGAATTGAGTATGCCATCCTTTATATATATCTTGATTCATCACGACTAAAATACATACAGAAAGGGACAAGTCAGCGACATCAGCATCAATACGAAAGCTATACAACTTAGGCAACATATTCTC
>PIVX01000804.1 GCA_003353785.1 Gammaproteobacteria bacterium
GGAAAAAAACGGGCTAGAACAGAGAACAGTTTACACAAATCAACTAAGAAACAAAAATTGTCAACAAATAAAAATGTACATTTCATTAGTAAAATAATAACGGAAAATTTTTTGGATATTAGCAAGGATTGCGAAAATTTAATAATAAACATGTCTAGTTTAAGGCATAATGAATGCGGAGTTGGTGTATGCATTCATTGCAAAGTGAAAATGTCTGTACATTTTGTTTAGAGAGAAGTGGAGATAGTCTAGATGGTGTTATCAATTACAATAATATTTTTGTATGCACTTGTAAATTTGTAACATGTGTAGACACTAATGATTATCAATTAAGAAATGACTGTGAAAAATGCACTGATTGTGGATATTATTTTTACGAAGATTACAAAGAGTATGAGGAAGTTATTTATTGCGACGATTGTATAGATGCGTGGGTAAACCCGTATGAACCGGGATGCTTAGAATATTGCGAATTTTGTACAGTGGTTGAAAATGCTGAAAGTGA
>PIVX01000805.1 GCA_003353785.1 Gammaproteobacteria bacterium
GACTTATATTCTTTATGTTTTCGGTTTATGCTTAGGCTTAGTTCGTACACCCTGAACTCGGGCTTCTGGCTTAGGCTTCTGGGTTGAGGGTTTTCGGGGTTTAGGCTTAACCTTCGGCGTGATGGGCGAGCGAAGCGAGGCCTTCACATAGCCGAAGGTTAAGCCTATTACCCCGAAAAACCCTCAACCGTAGAAGGCTAAGCCTAAGCCCGAATAGTATCCCAAGTCTATAAAACGTCTAAAGTTAAATAAAGTGGCCGGAAAATATGTTTTTACGCCGTACCAAATAGAGGCGGAGTCAGCAGTCTATTCTGATTGGTCGTTACAGACGCAAAGTTTTAGTAGCAGGAAAAAAAATTTTAGTAGCAGAAAAAGAAATTTTTAGTAGCAAGAAAAAATTGGAACGCCAATGATGCACTGGGGCCTAATCTGGCCCAAAAAGGAAAAAATTAACCTGGCTGACGGGGGATTGTAAGCAAAACCATCTATCACTTAAATAATAAGT
>PIVX01000806.1 GCA_003353785.1 Gammaproteobacteria bacterium
ACTTATGCTGAACCCCAATCCCATCGTAGATCGATGAGAACATCTGTTCCCTACAACCAAATTACTCCTTCATTGCGAGTTTTCACTACAGGTGGAGTACCTAAACCCACTTGTAAAGGAATTACTTGTGGTTTAAACGAAGTAATGTGGGAACAATGGTGTAGAACTCACCCTCCCCAACAAGATCGAGCAGATAGCCCAAGAATGTTTGAAAGAGCATTAAACAAATACACACAATTGATAAGTTCAGAACAAGATTCTGAACAGACTCACGATCAAGGTATAGATCAAGTGGATATAATCCTTAATCCACCAAGGGAACCTCAAGAGGCTACCCGGATCTAACCAACTATTGATTATGAACCATATTGTATGAACAGCAACAACGTTCAACAATATTACTATAGAGACGAAACCTATAGTTGTAAATATTATTTTTATTTTATTGTTGTTATATGTCAAAGAAAATTGAAAATAACCCAAAAACAATTGAAAACTATAAAA
>PIVX01000807.1 GCA_003353785.1 Gammaproteobacteria bacterium
ACATTCTAGTAGGAGGGCGGGTCCCTGTGTGGATTTGGGGTGGTGGTATAGGGGGCCTTTGTGATCTCACTGGAACTCTTTTAGGGGCTGGACCACTTCTATTACCACCAACACCCTCACTGGGGCCATAGTGTTGTGGTTTATATTGTGAAGAGGTTGAGTCGTAATCTAGTGCAGGACTCGTAGATGTCAAATATGGTGTTCTTGGCCAATATGGCTCTTTTGATTGAGTACGTGGCCTATATGGCTCTTTTGGTTGAGTACGTGGCCTATATGGCTCTTTTGGTTGAGTACTTGGCCTATATGGCTCTTTTTCGTATGGGTCCGGGCGCCACTCGTGACGAGGATCGTAGTAAGAACGTCCTCGTCCCGAGCGAAGTGGGGCAGAACCATCAGTAGGGTAGGTTAAGTTTGAACGAGTAAACACACGCTGTCCCGAATACTCCGGTGTAGGGGAGCGATGACGCCAAACGCCCGCCTGACCTCCAGTCGTATTGGGGGCAG
>PIVX01000127.1 GCA_003353785.1 Gammaproteobacteria bacterium
TTATAAAAGCAACAAAAAAATAAAAAAGAAACTATCAAAACGAATTCGAAAACTTAAAGAAGATATTCGAATACTACGAAAACAGTTAAGACAAGGATCAGAAACCATGCAAATAAAACTTAATGAATTATTTAAAAAAATAAATGAAATCAGACAAATAAATTCAAGAGCGGAAATGGCAAGAATTGAAAAGGCCCATAATAAATGGATCAACAATCCAAGAAGAAAATTTCATCAACTATACGATACAATGAAAAACCTAAAACGTGGAATACGAGAAAACGTAACAATAATAAATGACAAAAAAGAAGCAATAACAGGAAATACCAAAACAAAAAAACACTTAGCAGAATTCTGGGAAAGTATATTTACCTTGGGAATATGGCCAGAAGCTAATGATGAAATGAAACGAGTTGGATTAACTAATATCATTAACGGACCTGATAAATTAGACCTCAACAATGATATAACTAATGTAGAAATGTTAGATGCAATAAAAAAATTAAAAAACAATACATCTGCAGGAACTACTAATATACCACCAGAATTTATCAAAAATTGGACTCAAAAAATGATCGATACCGTAAGAACACTTTTTAATAAATGGTATAATACTGGATACTTTCCGGATATAGGAAAAACCCAGGAAGTTACATTATTACATAAAAAGGGCTCAAAGAGTAATATAAAAAATTATAGAACTCTATGCTTAGGGTGTAATCTATGTAAATTATACCTACTTATACTAACAAAAAGAATAGAAACAATAACTGAAAAGAAAAATATATTAGGATATATTCAACATGGATTTCGAGCCAATAAAAGAATAGAAGATTGCATACTAACAATAAATCATACAATAATGAAAGCCAGAAAAGGAAATCGATCTAAAGGAGCCACAGTAGCACTTTTAGATATACAAAAAGCCTATGACCGAGTATGGAGAGCCGGATTATGGAAAAAACTGAAAGATCTAGGATTTCCTGACAAACTTATCGAAGCCATTAAAAGTAGCTATCAAAATCCTGGAGCTACTATAACTTTTCAGAATATAACGACAGATAGATTAAATATGCCAGTAGGATTAAGACAAGGTTGTACAATGTCTCCCATACTATGGGCGTTATATATATCAGATCTTGGTAGAGAAATCGAAAAATGTAATCTTGGCATTGAAATCGGTACAAATGATAACAACAAAATAATATCAGGACTATTTTTTGCAGATGATATGTTATTATTTGCTAAAAATGAACAAAATATGGAGAAATTATTAAATATAGTAGGGAACTATGCACAAAGATGGAAAATCGAATTCTCAGGACAAAAAAAGTCTAATTATACCGTTAAAACGAAAGATTGACCCTGAAAAGAAATGGTCATTAGGATACAAATACATAAATGAAACCGAAAAATCTACTATATATATCAAAGAGGAAAACGAAAGTAAATACCTGGGAATTACATTAAGCAAACACAAGTTAGACTTAACCACCCAACATAGAGTTCGATTACGAGATGCCACAAAAAAAGAAGCATACAGATGCTTCAAACCAGCTATGGCTACAGCAAGATCAATATTATATGGAAGTAAAATTTGGACAACATACGTATTACCAAAAATACTACATGGAATTTCGGCATTAATATTTTCATCGAATACCTTTAAAGGTATAGAAATACAACAAAGAGAATATATCAGAACCGTGTCAAGACTTCCTAGGCATACTAACAATATGGTATTATATGGAGAAACCAATATTATACCTATGGAAATGGAAGCTGAAAAGCGGACAATAAATTATCTAGCCCATATAAGTAAATTAAACAATGAAAACATTGTGAAATTAGCTTTACTAGAACAAATTGAAATATATAGAAATAATGAAAAAACTAAAACATGGTTGAAACATGCATACAGTATATGCCACAAATACAATATCAATCCCAATAATATCCCAAAAAAAGATATCATCAAATCTATTATTCACAATCAGTGGATCACTGAATATAACAATATCTTATCTCAATCTAGATCTTTAGCGTTATACCAAGAGAAAACCATTCCA
>PIVX01000808.1 GCA_003353785.1 Gammaproteobacteria bacterium
AATATTATGTACGCATAGCTCAACGTAGAGCACTGGTTTATTTAAACCATGATACAGGTTCAATTCCTGTTGCGTACATCCATAGCCATCAACAGGTTTGTATTTCTCTCTTTATATCTGTTTTATTATTATTATGTGTGTGTTTTGTTTGCTGTTAATTGATGCCATTCAAACAAAAAATTATTGACGATGTTGATTTTTTTTTGGTTTGAAGCTCCTTAATTGTGTTTTGTTATATTATTCTGTTGTTTGTTTTGTTTGTTTTTATTATTTTGTGTTGAATTTTTTTAAATATTTGCATGACCTTTTGCTGGGTTGTGTTGTGGGTTTTTGTTAGTGCGAGGATAATATAAAGATGCTTTGATTATTCAGCAAATAATCTGATTATTCAGCTAATAAGTGGAATTCTAAACTTTTACCGTCTGAGAATTTGAACGTCAGAATCAGACTCAAAGTTATTTTTCAAACACAAATCTGGACTGCTACTCGCTCAAACTAAACA
>PIVX01000128.1 GCA_003353785.1 Gammaproteobacteria bacterium
TATCCGATTTTTTTGCTAACTTTAGTGAATTCCATTCACTATTTAAACATACTCGCGGATGGCTATTCACCACTAAACTGCTGTTAGTGAATTCTATTAACTAATAACCAGAATTTCGAGGTAGCCCCGAATTTCTACGGACTACTTAGCCCATTTTTTTGCTAACTTTAGTGAATTTCATTCACTATTTAAACATACTCGCGGATGGCTATTCACCACTAAACTGCTGTTAGTGAATTCTATTCACTAATTTCTAGAATTTCGAGGTAGCCCCGAATTTCTACGGACTACTTAGCCGATTTTTTTGCTAACTTTAGTGAATTCCATTCACTATTTAAACATACTCGCGGCTGGCTATTCACCACTAAACTGCTGTTAGTGAATTCTATTCACTAATTTCTATAATTTCGAGGTAGCCCCGAATTTCTACTGACTACTTAGCCGATTTTTTTGCTAAATTTAGTGAATTCCATTCACTATTTAAACATACTCGCGTGGAAATTCTAGAAATTAGTGAATAGAATTCACTAACAGCAGTTTAGTGGTGAATAGCCATCCGCGAGTATGTTTAAATAGTGAATGGAATTCACTAAAGTTAGCAAAAATATCGGCTATGGAAGCAGTAGAAATTCAGGGGTACCTCGAAATTCTAGAAATTAGTGAATAGTGGTGAATATTTAGGGGAAAATTAGGGGATTTTTAGGGATTTTAGGGAAATTAGGGGATTTTTAGGGGAAAACAACCCATTTTTTCGAAAAACAGTGACAAAAATTACCAATTTTTAGGGATTTTTCTTAAAAAAACACCGATATTCCTACAAAAAATTCAAATTTGGCGCCAAAATTTCAGACCCTCCTCCTCAAAAATCCAGTTGACCCTCTCCTGAACATACCCTGTATGCACCTAATGCCCCTATTCAACCACTAATGGCACATAATAGTAAATGAAAGTGACAAACCTGCTTCTTCTCCACAGATGATTTCAAAAGAGATCATAATGAAAAATGCATTTATAAAAAATGAAGAGAAATGCACAACAAGTGTCAACATGATATTTGATTTGTTCTCACATTTCAAATTCTGGTGATTTGCCAATCTCAAACCCAGACACTTCTTAGTGTAAATGGGAGCTAAAATGTTTGCTTATAATAATTACTTAACTATAATAAAGTACATTGTAAGTATGTTACCTATCAAGTTCAGGTATTTTGGTATGAAGTTCTGTCTTTGTCAAATACAGACAGTGTTTTGACCAGTATTCATATGTGTGTGCATTGGAAGGAACTACTGGTTCAAGTTCAACCATTGAGTGATCCACAACACCTGTTGAACTTTTGGCTTGCTGAAACAACAAAAAATTAACTACCTACACAACTAGGAATACAGCAATCATAATTTGCGCAATAAGATGGGAATACTATCTTTGCAATAAGAAATGAATACTAATCTTCACAAGAAATATAGTAATCATAATCTGCACAATAAGACATCAATACAAATCTGCGCAAAGAATTGCATCAACTCTAGCATGCACATCAAGCAGTAGATATATCACTTGAGTAGTGGATTTTAAGTGAACTAATATGGGCTTTCAAAATTGATGAGCATATACATTGACTATTGGCCAAAAATTAACGTTTTTGCTTATAAATCAGTAATTTTTCAAAATAAACTGCTGAAATTTGGAATAATGGGTAAGGAGATGGGCTCTTTTCGATGGATTATTCAAAAGTATGAAAAAGTACCGTACTCCGGGTCCCACACCGATAAGTTTGTTTTTGCAAAATTGATAAATTGATTTTTCAACCATTTTTTCGGAAAAAGGATTTGAAATTTGTAATATACGCCGTTAAGTTTGTCTAAAACCATCTATGCAAATTAAATATTCTGAGAAATAAAACCTCAAATAAAGAAATTTCCAAATTTCTGTCCCAACCTCTGTTTTTTTGCCACTTTCAAATTGTGACATATCATTATGACTTTTTCGATAATTTTTGACGAAAAATGTGTTCCGTTATCCATTCTAGTACTCTGAAAGCCAATGCCACTATTTAATTCAAA
>PIVX01000809.1 GCA_003353785.1 Gammaproteobacteria bacterium
GGTCCCAGAGTTATAAAGGAAATCGTTATAAAACCTTCTATATCGGTCGGATCGCGCTAAAATTTATTTTGGGAGTACTGGAGACATATACGAACACAAGTACTTGTCCATTTGGTCCGGCGATTCGGGAACCGCCTATTCGCGGGGTCCCAGAGAAAAATGAAAATCGTTATTTAACCTTCATTATTTGTCCGATTGACCTAAAAGTTATTTGGGGAATACTGGGTACATATACGAACACAACTAAATTGTCGGTTTTGGTCAACCGATTCCGAAACCGCCATTCGCACGGTCACGAAGTAACTTTTACTGCTCGCCTACTGACTACTAATAATGATAGTATTATTGAATGTATACAAGTGTCTCGTATCGCATAAAAAAAGATTAAGGAGGCGAGCAAAAAAAGATAGGATATTAGTGCAAAATGCGCTTGCGCGCAGAGATAGTCCTTTAATATTTCGTACCACCAAAAAGGAAGGATATTAATAACCATAAAAATGG
>PIVX01000810.1 GCA_003353785.1 Gammaproteobacteria bacterium
AAGCAATATCCGCGAAAATTCTTCGAGAATACCACAGAGACAAACCACAATGGTAAGCAGTTTATCACGCATCGGGTTGGAGCGAATACTGAATTACCGGATGAATTGCGGGTGTATATTGAGCAGAAATTAGGTGAACTTATCGAGGCATCACAAGCACAGAAAGCACTGTATGTTAATTATTATCGTAAGGTGCCGAAATTTGATTTATTGGGTCCGCCGATAGATAGGCAATCAGGACATATTGATGATGTTACCAGATATTACCCACAATACACTCAACGCGCACATATTGAAAGATTTTTAACGGATTACGGATATAAGCAAAGTTTTGAGCGGATTTTTGTGTATCCGGATGGCGACAGAGAATGGGGATTATTACATCAGTTACAACGGAAGAAAGAGTGGAATATTATGCCTCCTGAGCTTCGAGGAGCTATTTTTAAGAATTCATATCATCGAAACGAGAATAGACGCTCACAATATTACGTCAAGCAACTG
>PIVX01000811.1 GCA_003353785.1 Gammaproteobacteria bacterium
GCAATATGACTCATAAATTTAAAGATTGTCCGTTACGAACGCGTTTAGTATATTTGTTTTATTTATAATTCATAAACTTAATGATTGTCACTTACGAACCCGAAATACCGATATTTATCAAATTTCGAATTTTATCGATTTTTAATCGATAATTTAATCTTTTTTTGATGACGTTTGATTCGCGAGACAATTACCTTTCGAACGATGTACGTGTCGAAGTGTATCGAAAATGTTTCGAAAGTATTGAAATTTATCGATTTTGAATCGATAATCGATCGATAATTTATTTGATTTTTTGATCGCGTTTGATTCGGAACATTATTAGCTTTCGATCGATGTAGCTATCGAAGTTAATGATTAACGTTTCAAAAATATCGAAATGTATCGATTTTTAATCGATAATCGATCAATAATTTATTTGATTTTCTGATCGCGTTTGACTCGCGAGACAATTACCTTTCGAACGATGTAGGTGTCGAAGTGTATCGAAAAGGTTTCGAA
>PIVX01000812.1 GCA_003353785.1 Gammaproteobacteria bacterium
TTTATCCTTTGCACTAGCATCTTGAAACTTTTTGAATGACAAACCCTGTTCAGTAACGGCTTTGACCACTCTGTCGATTTGTGGGTCTGCAACTCCCAGCTCTTTGGCTTTTGTAGTCAGACGTGACAGAAAATCAGGAACTTGATTTTCACTGCCTTTGCGATACTCAATAGTGTAATCGAAAACAGACAATCTTTCAAACCAGCGTAGAAATTTGCTCGATTTTCGACCATTGGTATACTGTCGCAAAAGTGTAGTTAATGGCTGGTGATCTGTTCTGAGTGTGAACCTACGTCCCAGCAAGAATTTCTCCCAATATTCACAGAAATGGACTGCACCTAGGGCTTCAACCTCTGGTGTTGAATATTTTCTCTGTCTGGCATCCAATGTGTGATGTCCGAACGCGACAGGAACTTCTCTACCATTCTGAATTTGAGATAAGACCCCACCAATGCCTACATCCGAAGCGTCCGTCGAGACGATGGTGTGACATTCTGGGTC
>PIVX01000813.1 GCA_003353785.1 Gammaproteobacteria bacterium
GGCAAAACTTCCCCTCCTGAGTCGAGATTTTGATGTTTTGGGGGTAGTTTTGGTCAAAACCGCTTTTTTGACCGGTTTTGGGACATTTTCGGGACGAAATCCCAATCACTCGGCATTTGGCGCCCAAACACTGCAAACACACGCTAAACTGTGTCTTAAGTCTCTGTAAAACCAAAAACATGGGCACTTTGGTCGGAGTAACCCAGTCTCCCAATCCCGACATGCAGCCTGATGGGGGTCATTTTTGGGGTACTTTTCGGGAAAATCTCGGGAAAGTCTCGGGAATTTGCCGGATTTGGTGCCATCTTTTTGCGGTACATTTCATTTAATGCGTTTTTAACACTAATTCCTTTCCAAAAATACGATTGAAACCGATATTACGGCAAAACTTCCCCTCCTGAGTCGAGATTTTGATGTTTTGGGGGTAGTTTTGGTCAAAACCGCTTTTTTGACCGGTTTTGGGACATTTTCGGGACGAAATCCCAATCACTCGGCATTTG
>PIVX01000129.1 GCA_003353785.1 Gammaproteobacteria bacterium
AGAATGATAAAATCATTCCGTACGTAGCCTCACGCTCAACCTCTGCTCACTATCAACGATATAAATATCTTTCTTCATCATCAGGAGTTTTTAGGGGGTTGTTTCAAAGACTTGTGATTGAGAATATTTCCTATAGAAATGATCCTGTACAAGTATTTCCTTAAAGAATAATATTTTATCATTTGCTAACTCCACTTTCATCCCATTCCCATCAAATATCTATAAATTCCACGCAAATCAATTCCATTTATGGTACAGTACTGGTACGGTATTAATTCATCCATTACATATAATATTCCACATCCAATGCTGCTCCATCTGATCTGATCTGAGCTATTATGTAATGTGTGTTTAAATTCAGTGTTGCGTTGAGTGTGCCATGACTGCCATGCTCAGATCAGATGAGATGAATTTAATTAATGTTTGACTGTTTTGTTTTTGAGTAAAAAATAAATGATTAATTCCCTAAATCTTAAATTGCTGAAATGTACACAAACACAAATTTATAATTACGAAAACGGATTGGCTGGCTATTTAATTTATGGATAATTGCCGGCCCGGCCCGGCCCGGCCCTGCCTGTGATGTCTGCAAATTGTTGATGCAATTAAAAAAAAAAAAAACTTTTGTGTTTGTCAGACTCAGATAGGATTTAAACCTATATCTATGTGGACTATAGCAACAACATTTGGTTCTGTATTATATTTAAGGTGTTGGTAAACAAATAGTTTTAGCTTTTCACGGCAAATCATTAAGAAGAGGTTGGTTGTTGGGGGGGACACAGCCGAAGCTGCAGACACACGCTCTATCAAATAATTGAGCTACTGAGTCTTTTCATTTTGCTTATTACAACATAATTATTGATGCGCTATATGTATTGCCATTGCATTGCACACAAATATTTATGGTATATATCATATGCCACTGCAACAGCAACAGCCACAAAAGCAAACATTAAAAATTAATTATAATTCGGATTTTAAATCCAATGAATCCATATTTAAAAAATGTAATATATTATTTGATTGTATTGATTGTAGCAATTATAATAAGATCGAATGAGAATGATTACATTGCTCAGCTCAAACAATTCTGATCGATATTAAATATTTGATTCATTATAAAAATGTATTATAAATTGCAATTGGATGATATCGATCGAATCGATCGGATTCAACGGATTGAGAATAGAATTTGATTGGTATTAAAATGATTGTTGTTGTTTACTATGAATAGTACCAAATTGAGAGGCTGCAATATATGATATCATCGATATTCGATATCATTGATATGAATGCGTACGTTGTGTAACTGTTCATCATGAATTCAAGTGGCTCCATTGTTCATTGTTAAATACAGGATCGGATCGATCGATCGACTCGCAAACTTGCAATTGAGTTGCCGTTGCCATTGCCATGCTGGATGATGCATGATGTTTTCTTGTGACTGACTCACTGCATTTTGTTCAACATTTTTAATTTAAACAAAATGAATTAAACCATAAGCATTTTGCAGTAAATTGAATCCTATATAAATATACGTCAATATTATGCAGTTTAAAACAAGAAGAAAGTTCCAAGTGATATTAACTTGAGACAAAACATGTTTGGATTGGTTTGCGTCAACATCATTCCTTATTAACACCTCTTTCCAAATATGCAATATTAAGATACTCAGTAGTTATCATCTGACTTTCTTCTTTTTTTTTTCGATTACAATGATGAATCAAAAAAAAAAAAAGAACCATTATTTGCATTTTGTGTTTCTCAATTATCAATTTAGGATTGGCATAAATTGATATTATTTATTTTATGCTGCATATTTGACTCAAAAAAGCACCATTTGTGCTCAAAGATGCAGCTATCGGAATAAATGAGACAATTTAAAGATATATATTGCGAAAAAACGTTTTAGTAAACTAGTTGGTAGTAATATCGGAAAAAACACAAAAATCAATAAAAAATAGAAATAATAATCTCCTTCAGAATGTGGAGAGAGGTAGCTAAGGACAGCTATATTATGAGAAATAAATTGCTCACACACAAGTGTCTAT
>PIVX01000017.1 GCA_003353785.1 Gammaproteobacteria bacterium
TCTACCTATATGTCTTTTTCCGGCTTTATAAAATACTTCTATTTGATCATTGTATTTAGCATTTGCGGCTACTGATATTGTGAGTAAAATTATTGCTATTAAATATTTATATCGCATAGCTATTCTACAAGTGAAATCTCAAAGTCCTTTGATTGTTCCTCGTTCATAATTTTATCAATATGTTTAGATTGTGCATTGATGTGTTGTTCAGCTTGTTTTGATATTTCTTGAACTGTGTCTTTGCCTAGCTCAGATGTTAAATCAGGTTGCTGTTCAATAACTTTAACTAAATGTAACATATTCTCCCTGTTGCCTACAATTTTTTTTTGGCTTTACTATAAAAGAAATCTGGGAGGTAACTATTCAGAGGTTGAGAAATATATATTTCATTAACCTTAAAAATCTAAAAAAATTCTTACATATGTAGCTCTTACTGAAAATTTAGAATCTGCCTCAGCTAGTGCAGCAATACCATATTAAGTACTACTAGTAATGAGTTATCGGTGCTTTAAATACTACTAGAAATTGTTTGTCAATTGGATTTCTAACCAAGATCTTTACGTTAAGTCCTACCAAATGACGCAGACCTTTGATCATGATAACAGAAAAATTATTAAGCATGTTTCAAACTTCTCCAACATTTTTAGCGACACTATGGAAAAGTTATAATATCTTATTCCGAAGAGAAACTAACTTATTACCAGACAAAATTTTAATTTAAGAAACTACATACTACATTATTCATGTTACAATTTCCAGATAAGTTCCCAGCAACAAGGATCCGCAGACCGACATAAGAGTAAAAAATATTAGTTTTATTAGAACGGATTATTTTGATATTATACAAAATATAAAGAAGGATTAAACAATGCAAGGAACAGAAATTCTTATATATAAAACCGCTTATGAACAAGTTGATATGCAATATAGCTATCAAATTTTGAAGTTGTCTCAAAAAAATGTTTGATTTTTTTGAGTCTTCTTATTTAGCAACATTTATTCAAATTACATTTTTACATATTGGTCTCTTAATTAGTCCTGGGCCAAATTTTGCGATAGTAACACATAATAGTTTAACATATGGTCGTCGAACAGGATTAATGACAGCCGTTGGAATAGCTGCAGGAGGTATTGTGCATCTTTCTTATATTATTTTTGGTTTTGGCAGTATTATTACAAATAATTTATGGATGCTACTGATAATTAAATTTTGTGGGTGTATATATTTAGTTACTCTTGGAGTCAAAATGCTATTTGCTAAACAAGAAAAATTAAAGCTAAATAATAAAACGTCTATTATGATAATATCTAGTCGTCAAGCACTCTTAAAAGGAGCTTTAACAAATTTTCTAAACCCCAAAGTCATATTATTTTTTTTAAGCATATTTAGTATTGTTGTAGATATTGATACTCCTCTGTATATATTATTTATATATGGTGCATCAATGTCGTTAGCTACTCTTAGTTGGCTTGCATTAGTAGCAATTCTTTTTTCTCACCATAAGTTTAGTTACAAATTGACCTCTGTTAAGCATTGGATTGAGAGAACAACAGGAGGGATATTAATTTTATTAAGTATAAAGCTTGCTCTGACACATGAAACTACTAGCCAATGATTCAACATGGGAAATTAGGAGTATGAAATTAAGAGAAAATATCTAGAAAAATGGCAAAAACTATTATAAATATTAGAATTTTCTTTTCAAGATAAGTTACAATTTCAGCATTTAATCTCTTAATTAACATCAAGTTATCTAATCTTTATGTATAAAATAATTATGTTAATGTATTTTTACTATAATTAAAGTAGAAGAACAATAAAAATAGTAGTCCCATTATGTGATTTTAAATATAACTACAGAGAATTCAAAAATGCCAATGTTCTGGAGCAAAGAAAAAGTAAGGAAAAAAAGTAAGTTTAGACAAACAATTAAGGATATATTTAAAAGAGATACAGCCATTATTGCTGAAAATAGCTTCGAAGCATCTATGTGTAAGTATAGATTTTCTATGGGAGATGCAAGTGTACAAACAACAGCTAAAAACAATGACACTCTTCTAAAATTTAAAGATAATTTATCTGTTATGAGAAAAGCTAAACCATTTTATGAAACATATAAAAAACAAAAAAAAGTAAGTCTTTTTGCAAGTGTTTTCAAGCTTTCACATATCTTCCATCCTATAGATTCGTCTATTATAGGTGCTGAAGAATTTGCTAAGGAAAAAACTTTGCAAGTAGATTACAATGGAGATACTATATCGGTTGAAAATTTGGCAGATAAATTAATCCATGAGAAAGACGTTTATAATTCATTAAGCGATAATATTATTAATACCATTAAAGAACTTAAAGACAATTTTAGTAAAATATCAGGGCTAGAGCCTAAAGATATAGCCCCAGAAACTCTAAAAAATTTAGGTCAGTTACAAGAAAAAATAAAGCAAGCTCAAGAAAGATTATTAAATTATTCCAAGAAAACAGGAGGATGGCTAGAACATTCTATATATACTGAAGAAGCAAGAGGAAATCTTACGATTGAAATGGGGAAAACCCAAAGCATTCGAGAACAACTACAAAGATACGATATTAACCCTAAAAAAACTGCCAAACAGAAATTTGAGAAAGCTCTTACATCCAGTAGAACTAGAAATTATGATAGCAACTATTCTACAGCCATACAAAAACAGAAAGATAACTCTATTGATGACCATTCTTTGGACAGCAATGAAGCAATTGAGAAAGATGATTATCAAAAATATTCCTCTTAAATATTTAATCGCTAAATAGTCACATTAAAATAATCTTGAGTCGTACCCGAATCACTAACTCAAGAAACATAAAGATTAAAGTATTCATCATAGAAAGGTTCATTAACTAATGTATAATGTCACCATTTTTTTTCATAATTTCTAAATCCATTTATCTCCATAATATCTTCTAAGAAATTTCTATTTTTTCTTGCCTTAATAGATATATTTCCATAATAGTAATGAGATTCTTCTCCAAAAAATCAAAAATAGTTCCCATTTCAAATCTTCACATTTACCATAACTATATATACAAATTGTTAGCTCAACAGTACTACCTCTCGAATGGCTAGAGCGTAAACAGATGTACTCTGGAAATAATTCTTCTTTTTTAAAATTTAGATAATATCTATTTTGATGTGTTTTTTTACCAGGTTTTTTGTTCCGTCTAATAAAATACTTAACTGCATTTGTTGGCCTATATGCATCATATATACGGAATCTATATCCAGAGTTTAAAGAATCTAAATCTAAGTGCAAAACGAGTATAAAATAGGGACACCTATATATAAAGAACATAACCAAAATACACATACTATAATTTGGTGTGATATGTATCCGACGATGCAATTATCTGTTGCTATTTTACTTTCAACAACATGTTTTACGTTTTTGTTAAAAAGTTATATCTTTTATATAGTCCCACATATAGTCTAAAAGAGGCTTTAAGGAGTCGACAATTTCTTTTATAGCATGAGCCACAGGGGAAACCGTACCTAAATTTCCTAGAATAATACCAATTACCTGTAACATTTTTTTCATGGATTTAGATTCTTTAGATTTAATAAGTTCATCGCGAATGAAATAAAAGGCATTTAATTTAAATTTTAACTGCTCTCCAGATAAACCAATTTCTTTTAAGGAATTGTTAGTTTCAAGCACTTTTATCTCTTCTTTTAATTTGCCAAATTTATCATTTAGTTCTCCCTTTATTTTTTCTACTGAAACATCCAATTTTTCATAAAAAAAGAGATTATCATTATTTAAAATTTTTCCAAGGATTTTCTCGGCATTATCAAGAAAACTTTCTAAATTAACTGTATTTGCCATCTATAACGCTACCTATTCTTAATATTTCTTCTTTTCTTGCGTCATCTATATAATTGCTCTTATAAAATTCCCAGTTACCATCATCTTTTTCTATTAGCATCATAATTTCCAATTTTAAGTTAGCAATAGCTTCCGTAAAAGTATAGTATATTTTCTATCATCCTGTTTTATAAGATTATTATTGCATTAAAAATTTCTGCTGCTGTTTGATAATTATGGCATTTCATTGGTCTGTTATTTATGCTCCTTAATAAACAGCAAAAATTATTCTTCGAGCAAAACTATTGCCCACACAACAACTCTTTTCGTTATTAGGGACTTGTCTGCTTGAATAATTGAACTAAGATTTAGATTTAATAACTTAAATTGTATGGAGATTCAAAAACCAATAGAACCAAACATCAATTCTATTAATTATTTTTTAAAAGGATTTAAAATGTTATTTATAACTAATCGAAAATTAACGCCATGTAATACTTCTTAATCACTGTTATTATTTGATATTGCAAACAATTCCCCTACACATGAAATATATTTTTGTCTTAGGCATTCAGAATCATCATACGAAGATATTGGTGCCAATAAATTTTTCCATACTCTTAGAGATTCTAAATATAAGCAGATATTAATATATATACATGGATTTAACAATTTACCAGAGGAGAATGTTTTTGTTCATACTACACTATTACAAGAATACTTTGACGGGATAAAACCAAATAACATCCTAGTTGTCCCATTAATATGGCCTTATGACAATGATTTTGGTATTGTCAAAGACTACTGGGATGATCAATATGCGGCTGACATGAGTTCATATTCCATACATAGAGCATTAAATTTTTTCCATGCTTGGAGCACAGATTCAGCAAACGGCACTTGTTATAAATTCATTAATATAATAGCTACATCAATGGGTACTAGAGTATTTCGTGGAGGACTTGCGTCTTTGAGGGATGATAGTCTATCACAAGGTGTGCCTAAAATGTTTAGGAATATATTCTTACTAGCATCTGATATGGTTAATGAAACTTTTGAATATGGGCAGCAAGGTGAAGTTATTTGTCACGCAGGAAGAAATGTAGTTGTTTACCATGCAAATGATGACTTTGCTTTACGCGGTAGTAAAATAATGAATTTAAAAAATAGGATAGCTTCACGAAGATTAGGACATTCTGGGCCAGAAAAGATAGAAAATACTCCAGCAAATGTATATGTAGTTGATTGCGATGAAGTGAATCATAATTATGATCCTCCAACAGGACATACCTATTTTTTACCAAGACCAGAAGGTAATATAGTTTTAAAGCACATCTATGATATGTTAACAACAGGTAGATTTTCTGCTGAAAAAAATAAAAGGCATATTATATTAACTGATCAAACTGTTTAAACGTTCTAATATACTGTATCTATTGATATATTTTAGAGTTTTCCCTTCCCTAGAGCTTAATTCAACTTTAGTATGGTCAGCTAGCTTTACTAAATCGTGAATGGGTTTAATTTCGGATAATTTATACTTTAGTAGTGTTGCAGAAAAGCTGAATAACATCATCGTAATTTAGGTATAAGAGAAATTTTTGAGATCTTAATTAAGTTTATTACGAACTTCATAATAATTTGCGCAATCATTAGTTTCATTGAAAATATTGAAAAGTTACTGGGACATTCAATAATAGATAATTTCCTTATATTTAAAGATTGGATATATACTTGTAGAAAAATATGGAAATTTACACTTATTAGGAGAGCATTCATTAGCCGTTCCTTATCAATAGATAAAAATCATCCGCGTGGAAATTTTAATCACACATGCTTACCCAATAGCAAATGATGATATATATTCCGAAATAGTTATGCATTTACATATTCTGACTATAACGGCTTCTAATTTTATTATATCAATATTATTTATAATATATTCTGCTTGGTTTAGGTCATTAAAATTTGTACATTTAACTTTAGCCTTGGCTTCTTACCTCTAAAGTGTTTTTTATCCAAATTTACTTAACTAGCTGAATTTCACCCTAACTGTTAAATTTAAGATTCAGATGGATCTGTTCATCAAAATTTTTAAACAGTTATTTGGTTAATTTATGAGTTATTAAGTTTATAGTAACTTTAAAAAAATGGAAACATAAAATTCCCAATTATCTCATAAACAGAAATACAAATGGGTTTATTAAAAAATTTAACAATAAAATTAAAGTTTTAAAGGGACATTTTATGGACTTTATGGCTTAAAACACTTCTTACAAAGACTGTTTTTGGACATGTTTGTATGAAAGTTATATACTATAAATATAGGATATAACGCTCCACGGAAATTACGAGAAAGCTACCATAAATTATAACTTTAACATAGAGAGAAAAAAATGTTATATAGAATCTTATTTATTTTTTTATTATTAATATCTAATTCATTTGCTGATAAATTAGAAATTAGTTTTTATGCTCCCACTAAAAACTATGGAAATTTCAACGTTACTATAGCACTAATTGATACATCTCGTGATATCGCTACGCAAAGTTATTCATTATCATCATCTCAGATTGGTGTAGGTGCTTTATCATTTGATGTAAATTTTTCTAGACTTAATGAATTTGTATTACACATAGAACGCAGCTCTGACACTTTAAAAATACAACATGTTAACACTGCTGCAACCAATGCATTTCGCAAAAGTTCTAAATTAAGCAAATATTTAAGTAATAATCTATATAACAAAGCGATGCAAAATACTTGTAAACTTATAGCTGCATTTGGTACAAATTCTTTGTATACAAGAGTAACAGATTCTCCTCATTTAATTAATGATGTTTACTATAAAACTCTACCAGTATCGAAAGACTCAAAGCTATACAAAAATTTTGGAGAAGAATCATATACTAACAATCCAATTGCAGTTCATGATGTTACTCAAGCTTTACATGGAGAAACTTTAGAAAAAACAATTGATCTTCTCAAACTTGGATTTAAAATGGATGTTATAAAAAAATATGCTGAAAAATGGCATAATCGACATAACACTTATTTTGATGAAGATCTTAATGAGTCTTATGTTATTACAGAAAAACATAAACTACTTACAAAAAATTCTGTAGTAAAAATAGAAGTTAGAATAGATCAAGAAGGGAAATTTGTAGCACCCCAATATCAAGACCATGTTGTAATACGCCAGATATATATACAAACAGACGATAATATCACAGCATGCATCGGCTCTCCAGATTTCCTAATGCATTAATACGGCTCTGACCTTGATACATGAAAATTCTCAACCCATAGACAATCAAGAGTAAAAATTTAAGTTTGCAGCAGATATATCTTTGCTTGATACAAAAATTCAAGATTTGTATGTTGAAAATCTCAATGAAAAAATGACTTATAAATAAATGGTCAATTCATTCTAAATTTATTCTTTATATCTTTCACGATTAATAACATCTGGTAATAAATATTTCTTTGCTCAAATTCTTCCTTTAACTGCAGCTGTTGCTTAACTAGCTGAACTTTGTTCTAATTGTTTTTTTAAAGCAGATAAATCTATAAAAATTAAAACAAGTATTAAAGCTATTATGAAAAATACACAAAGAACAGTTGTAAATGCAGAAATTGTTTTAATTGGTAAATAACCCATTATAATAACAGCTATCATGGCTGTCCCCATATTAATAAAAGACATTGTACTTGAGGCACTAGCTTTATCTATAATAGCATTTGAAGCAAAAAATGAGGCTGACGGAAATAACAAGCCACTAAATAAATATAAAAACATTGTAGTCATAAAGAACCATAAAGCACTTACTTCTTCACTAGCAGCAATAAATAATAATGATATTAAGCAAGGGATCATGCAACTAAAACCTAAATACAAGGTATACAAAGGACTATATTTTTTTATTAAGTAGGCACTCAAGAATCCACTCCCTAACATACCCAACATATTAATCAAATTCCAATACCCATAAATATCTGGAGAAATCAACAAAATAGAGTGTGCATAGATAGGAGCAGCAGCTGAATAGCAGTACCCTACTGTAGAAACAAACCCTACTACTGAAGAGAAAACTATTAGACGACCACTTTTTAGAGCTTTATAATATGCTGATAATATTACAAATGGCTTTAAAAGAATTGGTTTTTTTAATGTTTCCGTGAATTTATAAGTTAAACAGAGCATGACTATACCATGCACAAAAAGCAATAAAAAACAATTTTGCCAATATGAATATTGAGCAATAAAGCCTCCTATACTTACGGCAAGCCCTATACCAATAGTGAAAGACACAATAGTAAAAGACATCATGTACTTGGCACGTTCTTCGGATAGTAGTTCATTAATTAAAATAAATGTACACGATAATCCAGCCGCTGCACCTAATCCCGTAATTAATCGGCCAATCAATAGCAAATTATAACTTAGTACCCAAGATGATAATATGCATAATACAATGCCAATCAGGTTGACAAATAATCCTGCCCGCAAAGCAGTTAAGCGTCCAAATCTATTAGCAAGAGGTGCATATATCAATTGACCAACAACATATCCCAATAAAAATATTGAAATTACCCACTCTAATGCACCATGGTTTAATTTATATGTGGATTCAATCTGCGGTAATGCTGGAGTAATAATGGCTGCGGAAATAGAGGCGATACAAATATAGCTTAATAATAAAATATTTTTATATGTCCCAATATTTTTCATGCTATTACAAGTAGTCCTAAAGAAAATTTAATAGCTCAAATAATTGAGTCCATTAATACAAAACATGTACCGTCTTAGAATTTATCAACCTGGTATGCAATTTATATAAACTTTTTGTTCACGTCAACAATAATTTATTATTCTGTCTGGAATATGCTAAAATTTCTTTTAATTGTCCTTTATCCACAATTTCATCAATCTGTTTAGATTGTGTATTGATGTATGATTCAACTTATTCTAATATTTCTTTAACTGCATCTTTATCTAGTTCAAATGTTAAATCAGGATGCTGTTCAACAACTTTAACTAAATACAACATATCCTCCCTATTGTTTTACATTTTTTTGTATCTTACTATCAAAGAAGTCTGGTAGCACTCTCGTTCTTTTTCTATAGTTTTTTTTAATTGTTAATATTACTTTATCAAATCATCTTGTAGTTTAATCTCAACAGATTTATTAATAAATATTTCTATGCTGTTCGCTTTAGCCAATTATCGGAATCCTATAGTTGGAGTCAGTTTTAACTGAACTATTTTAAGAGATGGTTACCACTTCATTAAGCAGACTTGACATTTTTATATCAAACATCTACATTTTACCTAATGCTATTTATATGAGACAACTATAGGCAAACAAAATAAAGGAACTAAGAATTCTATCACTAAATGAAGGTTAAAATTGTAAAAATAGTTAAGAGCTTAAAGAGGCTAATGATAATCTAAAAAATTCTTTAATAACAAAATAAAAAATCATCTACCTAGAGCCTATTTTTCTGATAAGGACATTTAATAATGACAAACCCTAATCTAATAAAAAAACATTTAAGTTGCTTGCTGTTATCAGTAACGTGCTATATTGTAAATGCGGATATTTTGGTAATTGAAGGGCAAGGGGTAAATTTAGAGTGCGATTTTTACATTCTTGGACGCTCCGGCAATCTAACATTTATAGAAACAAATACTATCCTTGCAAAACATATAATGTATGGTGATGTTAAAATAATAAGACTTAATAATTTTAATCAATTGTTTAATGCCTTAAACATTGCTAAGAACAATCATGACTTTATAAATATGTCATTAAAAGAAAAATATGTGGTTTTTCTAAATGTAAAAACATCTGGGAAAGTTTATGTAGCCAATGCTTTTACATTTATTCTCTGGAATAACTCTTTTGGCTCCCAAAAAATAGACGGTTTCTATGCCACTGCTCTGGATGATGCCACAGTATATAATGTACTAACAAAATATGAAATACTTCTACAAGAAGCAAAAAAGCCTATGATAGTAATTGATAGTAAATGGAATAAAGAAACTTTGCTTGCTATTTCAAAACTATTTCTGTTAAGAGGCTTTCACTCTCCCGGAATCTCCGTAGAAAATTTTAAACACAGAAACAAGTAAAATTTGAACTCAATTTTACAAACCAATAATGGACTGGTAGATATAAGTGGATGATCTATTATTCAAAGACAATATGGATAACTTTACCTATGTTTGCTCTAACTGAAAAACAACAATAATTTAATTTATTATTGAATAAAATTTTTCAAAAATGAAAAAGGGTTATTTTTATTCAAGAGGCAACCAAGGAGGCAATTCTAGATATACCAATAAAATTATTCGGCAAGAATTATAAATATATTTGTTAATTGCGTGCTAATAAACTTAATATAAAATGCGTAGATTATCACTATGATAATCGAACAAAAAAATTAAAAGAAACTATACAAGGGATGAAGTTGTCGCTGCATAATGTAGAACCCTATTATAGAGAGTGTTTTAATAAAATTTAATATATTTTACGTCCACATGTTATTCCAAAATATACTGATAAAAAACTACATAAGTTAGACAACATAAAATATGATAGCCCGATGCCCCATTGTTTCTTTTCTATCAACAGAAAGATTTCTAAAGCAAAAGCTGAAAATGTTGTTAACCCTCCTAAAAATCCTATAGTGATGCCAGCTTGTAAAAACAAAGGAATTGTTAATTTATAAGAAAAATAGTGTACTACAAACCCAGCTAAAAAACACCCAATAATATTTATAATAATAGTACTTAATGGGAAACCATTAGCAAGAACTCCAATATTTTTGCTTAAAAAAAATCTAGAACAGACTCCAATTGCTCCTCCTATAGCTATAGAACAATAAAATTTTAGCATTTTTATACTCACCAGTTTCTACAAATCCAATTATACTAATAATTACTTATACTTGCATTAATATTATTTAACAAAATTGAAATAACTAATTCATCTATTTTATCTTCGTATTTTATGTAGCCACTATTACCTACTTTTTAGTGAACTATATTACGGTGTTTTATTGACTATTCATATAAAATCTAGTTTTTACATTTAAATAGAATTTAATTTCTTATATAAGATCAGTTCCATTCATATAAAGGGTTTTGTAAAAATATTCAGAAAACTCTTACGTTTGTTTAAAGTCTAAATATGTGGTATTATATAGATACATATTCCTAATATATGGAGTTTATAATTGTTGCAAAAAAATAATCTAATACTTAGCCTATTGTTTTTAACATTTGTGAGCCTTGTTACTTTTAATTGTTTCGCATTTCCCCAACATGCTACTCAAGAACTCATATATATAAGGCATGGACATAGAATAAGTTATTCTGACAATAAACAAGAACGAGAAAATTATAAAAAAACAACAAGACACAAAGAAAACCCTTTTGATGAACCACTAACTGAAAAAGGAAGAAAAGAAATAAAACAAACTGTAATAAAGCTGTTAGATAAAATAGATATTAACAAATATAATTATATTTATTCTTCACCGATGTCTAGATGTTTAGATACCTCCCAAATTATTTTTGATGAAATTTATAAAAAAACAGGTAAAAAATTAAAAATAAGAATTGAATATGGCTTGGCCGAGTCTTCACGGTTCTATCGCCTTTTTATCCCAAATTTTTCTAAAGAGAGTTTTACAATAAATTATACTGGCGAATACTATGATGGTGTTATTTTTGATTCTGTTATAGATAAGGAATTATATTTTTCAAACATCATCAAGCGATATCAAAACATTGATCCAAACTATATTTCATACACCTCTGACAAGGAAATATTTCAACATCCAGATGATGTTATTCATAGCTTAATTGGAACAGTAAAAAGAATTACAAATGAGAATGAAAATATTTTAATTGTTGGGCATGGTGCAGGACCTTATCTCCATACTCATTTATATTTAACACAAGAAAAACACAACAGTATTAAACAAATAAAGCTAGTTATTGAATCTGGAGGTTCTAAAACAACTAGTTTTGTATCAATTTTTAGAAAAAAACCAAAGAAAATTTGGGAAAACATTTTTTCCCCAAAAAAACTAATTAAATCAAGCGTATCTAAGGAATTAAAAATTAACAAAAATTTCTAATCCGTACTTCCATAAATTCTTAGTTAATGATTGCCTCTTTCGTTAAAGAATAATATTATGAAACCCAAACTATCCGCTTATGTCAGTACAACCAATAAATATACCAATATTTTTGATACACTTAACAGCAAGCTTGGCAATGGGACTAAGTAGATATCTATACACCAAAAAAAATCCCATTTCTAGCGTTATTTCCAAAAAATTGTCGATTCTTCTTTATACACCAATCTTATGATATAATATACCTATGATATACGCAGATAACGCAAAAGTAAATATTAATGAAGCTCTGCAAATGTTTCGGTCTTTTTCTGAAAAAGGTTCAATGTCAAAAAATGATCAAATCAAATTTTGTATTAGTTGTCAAAAATATCTCGAAAGCTATGTTCGCTGGATGGAATGTTCCCCCGCTGATGCTAAAGCTTATCAAATTTTTGTCAAATCTACTCCCTTTTGGGATATGCTAGAATTACCGCCAAACAAATGGCATCAATGGCTTGATGAGAATATTAAAGAAGATGCTCTAGTCTAGTTAATTTCCTTATACAAATTCATTTAATGGTAATTATTTGGTAAGGTTTAATTGCAGCTTGGATGGTACTTAATCCTTGTCCTATCTAATCATCTTGGACAGTTTTACTAGAAAAAATACTACGAATTGAAGTTGTAACTAAAATATTATTAAATACTTGAGTATCACGTGATAACTATAAATCAAATTTAACTGAGCCTTGATGCAGATAACTTCTAGCATTAATTTCTAACTATACCCAATCCAACTTAAATATATGATTTACTGGCTGGTTAATGAACATAATTGATACCTCCTTTAATGATCTAAAACTGATGTATAGGTCTCCAGTAAAATAAATCTATATTAAAATTTTCTATTGTTATATAACCTTTCTAAAGACATGTTAAGTATCTGATATTCTGTTTTAGTTTTACAAAATTTTCTGAATTTAGTAGTAATAATTTTAACAATTTTTTTGCCAGTATTTTTTTGTATTCTAATAGTAAATGGTAAATTACCCATATCTGATTTTTAGCCCAATCAATAGCTTTAATTTGCAATTTATTAGCTGAAATTAACTCTCCAATACCTCTTCCAGAATAAAACCAACATACAATATATTGAAATATATTAAAATTTTTGCAACAGCATCAGTAAGATTGTCGTAGGCATTTTAGGTAATTTCTTGTGAGATAATGCTTTTATGTGAAATTGGGAGTTCCCAGTTTTATTAAAATGTTATAATAATTATAAATTAAAATAATGGACAACAATAAAATAATATTATTTAAAGGAGCTTGGCAATGACTTTGGTTAATGCTATAAATAAAGAATATTCTCCTATTTTAAAGTATATTGACGGCTATGGAATAATAGAAAGTTGCGGAAATAATTATGTAACTGTAGCTTATAATTTACTAGAAGAAGAGCATTATAAAATAAATAAAGATGAGATATACATTACTTCTATAGATGAACCAATTATCCAAAATTGTAATGAAACTCAAACTACAGGTCTTATTTTAAGAGAAGCAAAAACATTCTTCCAAAACATTCTCTCTATAAATAATCATATTTCCAATACGGTTGCCATATTTTAGGATTACAAATACGCCAATCTGATTTAAATACCGATTGCCAAGTTTGATGATTACAAATTACTTCAAGTACCAATTGTGGTGCTTGATGTGATATGATTGTTATCATCTCTTCTTGCTTGTGTTGCTCTAAAAAATCTCTAATCCTTGTTTCAACGTCAAGATAAGATTCTCCTTCAGGAAAAGCTATCTCGACATATTTACTTCTTATAAGATCAATTTTTTTCTTATCTTCGTGCGTATAATTTCCGTAATCAATCTCACATAGTCGTTCATCTTGTACTATTGTATATTGTTTTTCTGAAAAAACTATTTCCGCGGTATGAAAAGATCGTGCTAGTGTTGACGAAAAAATCATCCCCCATTTATTGCTTGCATTTTTATGTAAATAAATCTGCAAATCATTAGCTTGTTGAATACCTTTAGGACTCAATGATATGTTATATTTACCAGATACTAATCCTATCTCATTGTCTTTAGAGGTGCTGTGAACTATATAATTAATTTTCATAAATATTAACCTTCAACCATTCCACTGTAACCATCAACGATTGATTTTTTCAAATACGGCTGATATTTTAATTACGCCAACTTTCAGCATTACTAATAGCTGTATTTTCTTTTATTTTACATACATCATTACTGAATAGTCAATTTAATTCAGAGTATTGCAAAAATATACTATGGTATACGCAGATAACACAAAAATGAATATTAATAAAACTCTGCAAATATTTTAATTTTTTCTGAAAAAACCTCAATGCCAAAAGTAGTTTTAAATTAATTAAAATTTTGTCAGTAATAGTTAATCGTCCTGAGATACAATGACCAATCAATTTTAACCATTTTGTATACATGAAAGAGAAAGTGAATAAGCGTGCAACCACATAGATTGAATATGGAATTATTTTCGAGTCGCTTAACTATAATTTTTTCAATATTATATCTATCTTGATATTTATTCCTAAACCAACATTTTTCATACATAATTCTTAATTTTAAACTATTATTAACTCAGACTAGAACTACCTTCATTTTCTCATTGAGGTTTACAAAAAATGTTTCAACTGTACGCCTGAGATATCTAACATTTTATTAGTTTGATTATTATGTAATCTTATACTATCCTTTAAAATCTATAATTTTACCTCTTAACAGTTACTATTTAAAAATAGATGGGGACATATACGTTACATTGAAATCTTTATGCTACTTCAATATTTAATTTTAATGACAATGTTTTGTTCATGCTAAAGCTAGGAGTATTAGCTGCTTTAGTCCTAAAGTTAAATGTATATTTTCAAGCATGTTTGAAATTTTTATGTTTAACAAACGGTCGGGGCTGTTGAAAAAGCCCTGTTTAAATCAAGCTGTATTTAGATAAAAATCTGAATCAAAGGGATTTATCTGATATTTATTATTTTTTATATATGAAAGATACAAATTTATTAAATAAATGAAGTTAAACGCTAGTCTTTTGATATTCAGTGTACAACCAACCATATAACCTTGTATTTGAACTTTACTGAGCCCTTTGTATCTTGGCTCGTGATAACCCACAACGGTGTTTGGCTTCATTCATTATTCCCTCTACTTTCCATAGCCTTTCTCTAAGTTTTTGTTGAAATACCGAAGTTGTCATTGATTCTTTAACTTGTTCAAATAATCTTTGATGAATATGCCGATAGATAATACGAACAGAACCATGCTTTGTAGCCAAACATTCTTGCTGTTGCGGACAGCTCTTACAATCCGATGCTTTGGAATGGTAATATTGAATGCTATTAACAACAGTTGGATAAGGTTTAAGTAATTTATTTTCTGGACAAACATAATCAATGCCATTAAAAACAAACCCTGATAACTCACTTTGTTTATTTCTACCACTACGATTACTAAATAACGGAATGTTTGAATAAATACCTTGGTTTATCAGAGATTGAATAATTTGACCTGAGCCATAAGCTCTATCAGCTATAGCCTCTTTAATGTTCATGTTATATTTTGTTTTAATTCTATTAACTTGTTCTAAGTAAGGCTTAGAATCATGAACAGAGCCGGTTGTTATTTTAACATCTAATACTACTCGATTATCTCCATCAATAGTTATATGTGATTTATATTTTAATGTTCTAGGTGAACCAGGCTTCATTGCCAAACTAGCATCAGGGTCGGTTTTGCTAGCGTGTGTCTTATTACTTAATTTACGAGATAACGGAGCTTCTATGCCAGGAATATTAGTAGTTCTATTTTCAATAGAGCCATTGTTGCTAACCATAGAATCTAATGAAGCATTGGCTTGAAATAAGGTACTATCTGTTAAAACTTGCTCGCCTTTAACTAAACCAGCATCTATACATTGACCCAATATTTCATTAAAAAATTTAGCAAAGGTTTCTTCTCCTAATCTATCTCGTATACGAGTTAATGAAGAATGGTTAGGAACTTTATCATCCAGAGTCAGCTGGCAGAACCATCGATAAGCTAAATTTAGATGAATTTCCTCGCATAGCTTACGTTCAGAATGGATATTATATAAATAGCTTATTAACAACATTCTAAAGAATAGTTCTGGAGGAATTGAGGGTCTACCATTATTCTCACAGTAAAAAGACTCTGTTAAGTTTTGTACAAAGGTAAAGTCTACACAGCTTTGTATTTTTCTTAATAAATGCTTATCTGGGATTAGGGATTCTATATCAACATAGTGAAATAATTGCTGTTGGTATTGTTGTTTTCCTTGCATGAGATGCTTCCCATTCTTATAAAATACGGATGTTAATTATACCAAATTAACAAGATAGCATCAGAAAAATATTCAATTAATTCAAATAGACAATTTATTGATAGGCTGAGTTACAAAAATCAAATTCTTTGTATAGGGCAGCTTATATCTAGTTCACAGTAAATAAATTATTATTATATTTTTTTTACACTAACGGCATGAATTGTATTGTGTTCTTCTTGGTGTTTAATAGGCTGAAATTCAACTTCATCATCTTTTTTTAATAGGTCAATTTTGTCTCTATTATTATATAGTAGGGTTTCACTCTCTTTAAGATCGCCTAAATGAGCATAATACATTTCTCCATCTTCTCCCTTAATGTTAAAGCCGTAAGGTTCTGATTGTCCTTCTGCAATTTTTGGTTCATCTACAATACCTTTCATAATTTCCCTTATTTTTTGTATCAATAAATTTATTATAGACGATACAATAGATAATATTGCTTAAACATGACTAATTTTTGATTACCTTTTTCAACAGCCCCGGTCGTTTTCTTTACAGTATTAGAGGTTTGCTTTTATAAAAATTCTCCAGAAAAATATTTGTCTGGGAGTTCACGAGTATAATATTGCGGGATTCCTAACTGCATATTAATGATGTTTTGAACTACATTAGGAATCTTTTTTGTTAACGTATTATTAGTTAAACGTATGTAGCCATTTACTATGGTATCAGTGCATATTGCCTTTGAAATAAATTTAGAACCAATAGTACATTTATGAATTTCAAAAACTACTTCGCCATGTCTTAGATCGTTCATACTGCAAAAAACGTGGGGCATTCCTCTAAGTTCTTTCCATGAATTAGCATTATGATCTTTGCCACCAGTTTTCCAAATACGAATGCTTGCCTGAAATATTACATCATTAAATCTCATGGGGGTATCCGTGTAAGTGTAGTATTGCTTAAAAGTATATGTTTTCTCTTCTCTAGGATTGAGGGTTTGTTCACTTAGCTGATTCTGATAAACCTCATAAGCTTCGCCTTTGTGATCTGCCCTAACAGTTAACGTATATTTAATAACATCTTTAGAACTGTTGATAGCCTTGATAATCAAAGACGCTCTAACCAACCCAAGAAAAGCCAGGAAAAAGAAACACCATATTGAAAAAAAAATTTTCACAATTACGACAAAAATAATCCTAAGAACGTTAGTATACTTTATTAAATATTTAATGCTACATAAATTACTAGATAGTATATAAAAAACGGTTGTTTCCTTTACAGATTGTGTTTCGCTAGTAAAACTTACGTCATGTGTTTATTTTAAACCGCACGGGAATATTTGATCTTTATGTGGTATTATTGACAGCGCTTTTAAATATCAATATGTTAATTGTAGGAGACGTAATAATGAAACATATTAAAAAATTAAATTTATTAATATTGGCTGTATTTTTATGCATGAGTCAAATATCTAGTGCTAATTTAGTAAGTATATATTTTAGTCCTAAGCTTAAAAAAACTATGATTGTAAGATATACAATAGAAGCTCTTTATAAAAATGGTCACTCTATGTATTTAAGACAAGGTATGCAACCTGCTAGGCCAAAGAGAAACACAGAAAAAACAGTCTTTATAGATATGAAAAACATTCTTAAACTTACAATAAAGGTATCTGCTTTCCCAGAGCAAAATTATAGCGCTTTTAACTTGCCTAGCATGCCTCCTACTGCACATTTTATGTGTGAAGATACTATTACTTTTATGAACCCATCAAGAGATTTAAGCATACAAGCTATCATTGATAACCATAATGTTACGCTTACTAAATCTGTTTGTACTAGATGCAATATTTTATAATTTAAGTTAATGTCGCTATTCATAATTATCACAATTTCTAAAGCTCTGTTTTGTTATTCAAGTAATAAATCGGAGCTTTAACATCCCATGTTCTCAATGTAATCATTTATAGTTAAGCAAGGTAAACAGGAATCTAAAGATTGAATGGGCTGGTTTATCTAACAAAGAGTTACATCAAAATATTAGCAATTACTTATCTAGAGAAAATATACGGCTTGAAGGTGGAAAATATATGTTCTAGTTATAGATGATGTATCTAATAAGCATACTCTAAAACTTGTATCTAGGTAAAAGGTAATTTCTAGTAAATTTATTGGCAAGAAGCCTTTAGATTTCAGGCTTGGATTTTCAAGCAATAATGAAATTGCAATATCTCCTTGTATGAACATAGATAAAAAAACTGTTATTAACGCTATACGTGAAGTACAAGCCAATATAAGCAAGTAAGCTGATAATTCTGCTATTGTTCACTTATCAGAAATTATAGCTGACTTTGCTGGAGCTAGTGAAATTTTCTTATGCTTATCACAAAATCATTATCAAACGTATAGGAAAGTAGTATTTTAATTTAAGATAATAATATTAAATTACTACTTCTCGGCTATACCATGAATGTATGCAATTAGAAGAAAAAATGGCTCTTAAAGATGAAATAACTAAGATGTTTTTACCAAAATTTTTTTGAAATTTCCAACAAAAAAGTTAAAAATTTAAAAGATCGTTTTAATTCCGAATGCTAATATATTCCCAGTTGAATAATGGAACGCTCGCTTATATAGATTACTTTTCTTTGATTTTTTTACATTCATATCTTTTTTATAATCATAAAATCTATTTTGGATCTCAAATGTTACACCTAACCATTTAATGGGGTAATAATGGATCCCGTAGCTAAAAACTACTACTTTTCCTAACCTACTCTGTATTATTGAATTTTCATTAGCAAATCCAGCCAACATTATTGATAGGCCAATCCCAGAAGAAGCAGTTATAGCAATATCTCCAAGAGAATCTAAATATATAGGTAATCTCCCACATACTGATAAAAATGTGTCATGTCCTAAAATTGTCGGAAATTTTTTATCTTTATCATTTGGATCTTTAGAAAATATGCCATCTTTATTAGTTTCAGAATTTTGAAGCCAAGAGAAAGCTAATGCATAGCTTATATATTTTTTATAGATAGGAGTTTCAATTATAACAGTATAAATTTTATTAGTTGAATTATTTTTTATATTACCGTCTCCGGTAGTATCAAATATTTTTTGATGTGAATATTGAGCATAGTTAAATCCTACAGAGACCATCTCAAATGGGTTGATTCTATTTCTTGTTGTAAAAAAATCAATCTCTTTATCATTAGTAAAATTAGAATCTAGCGCATATATTTGCATAACAAATATTAATAAAAGAAGTAATGTCTTCAACTGGAGGGGTTTTTTCATACCTTATTCACTTCTGTTTCTATTGAGTATTTCTCCAAAAATTCTTTAAAATTTTTCATATTTTTGTTTTGTCTTTGCATCGCCATATAAGCCAAATCATCTGGTGAAAAATCTTTTATATGACTGTTAGGATCAATTAAAGATCTTGCACCGTAATAGCTTAATTCTGAGAAATTATGAAGCCAGTTTTCGCGTATTGCAAAACTATAAGATAAATTTCTCCATGAGAATGTTGGTTTCCAAATATATACATCCACATGACGCTCTGTTTCTGGCAAATGAATATGTGATTTATATCTTATAGCTCTACCAATTACTTGTTCTTGAATAAATCTACTGAAAGGTACTTCTAGTATATGTAGTTGGCGTGTTCCTTTTAAGGATATTCCTTCAATAATTTCTGGATGGAGTAATAAGAACTTTAATTTACCTGCATTATAGCGATTAATAATGTCTTCATATTTGTCAATGGGCAAACTTGGTTCCAGTATCTTATAATGGCCTTTTTGTCCTTTAAAGTCTAAGTATTTTTTAAAAAGTAATATACCATTATGATAGAAATGTGAGTATAAAACCACGGGTCCATTAGTTGACAACATTAAGTCAAGTGCTTCTTTAAATTTATATGGATAAATGGTTTCATCAAGATTTTTGGGGTTTTTATATGTTAAATTTCCGATTCCTAAGCTACTGCCAGAATGTTTCTTGATATCATTCTGCATTTTCGTGATATTCAATTCTATGTATTCTTTACTATGATGAGCTACTTCTTGATCAGCCTGCAACTGGACAATTTCTCCTGGAGTTAGCTTATTATCAGCAAACCGAATTAAAAAATCATTTTGAAAATTATTGTAGCTAATATTTTTGTAATTGATTTCTTTTGTTGGGTATAATTTGCTATCAATATTATTAAAGTTGTAATAGCTAATATATTTGCTGCTAATTTTTTCTAATTTGTTTGGGTTAAAGGAGCGTAATGGTTTAACTCTTACTGGGAATGATGTTTTAATTATTTTAGGTATAAAATATCCTGAAATCCCCATTAAAGGAAGTATGCCACCAGTTGCACCAAAAGCCAGAGCAGTACCAACTAATGTGATAGAAGAGATTGTAGAAGTTAAATGACTCTCAGCAATATGACCTACTAAAGCAGATTTATTATGATCAATCTCCATAAAATGTACTTTAAAATCCTGTTCATTATATGGCATTACTATTTTGCCAGCTACTAGGTTAACTTGGTAAGATAGATCTGTAATATCCTTAAAAATAGGAGTTCCTGTTAATGATAAAATACGATATGATTTTTGTATATTTAAATAAACTCTACTATGTAAATCTGCAATTTTTGGATCAGAAGAAGTTAATTTTGCTAATATTTTATGTGACTCATCTATGATTGTGATTGTACTAGATAAGTTTATATTTATTAATTCACCAGCTTTTTTATGAGTAACTATTTTATACCTATTTGGATTTTTTACCCCATATTTTTTTATGCTGTTCAACCAATGATATTTTAGAAATCTAGGGGCAAAAATAACGATTTTTTTATTAGGATTACGTTCAGCATATCCTATGGCTAAGAAAGTTTTCCCTGTACCTAGATAATGATAAATTAGTAGTCCTTTGATTTTTGGGTGTTTTTCTAAGTAGTTAATAGGTATTAGTTGGTGTGACAATAATTTAATTTTTTGGTGATTATTCCAGTTTAAAAGATTTTCACTAATGCTGCTTGGTGGTTTATTGTTTTTAGTTGCACCAGTATTACTAGCTACTTTTGTTTGAAACATTAGTAAGCAAGACATGACAAGTACATTCTTAAATAGAGTGAATTTCATAGGTTCTTGCATAAAAATAAGAATTGGTTATATTGTTTTATATGTGTCTTGTAAGAATTATGCATTATAACAGATTGGTAAGTTTTGTACAGCGGAAACACGGCATTACTTTTCCCCAAACAGTTCAACAAATTTATTAACAAGAGCAAACAAAATATAAATCATATATTTGATTTCATATTTATTTTTAAACTTAATATAGTATTCTCTTTTATTAAATACTATATTTGCTTATGTTCATCATACCCAGCTCCATCTAAAACATTTTTTAAAAAAATAAAGCAATTAAATTAACCCTCGGTCTATCAGTTCTTGTCTTGTTAATGCTCCGCCATTTGTTTGGGTGACTGGCCCTCCCAAATATGCTACTACTGGAAGATTTCTATCAGCAGGGTCATTATGGATTTGCCAATAGTTATTATTTACATAAGTGCCTACACCAATTTCATAAATTAATGGGCCTGAATCGTTTCCTGTTACAGGGGCTATATTTATATTTCCTACTATAGAAATACTATTGGGAGCAAAGGAAATAATTCCAACTGCATCATCACCTGATACTGGGCCAGCATTTTTATTAAATTTTATTTCGCTATTATCAAATCCTTTCATTATTATTCCACTGCTACCATCTCTTACTTCTCCTTCATTCCGGTTGTTTTCTATCTTTGAAAAATTATAGGACTCTATTACTATACCAGCACAATTAGCACGAACTTTTGCTTTATTGAAATTTTTAAATATACTACTTCTGTTAAATGATTTTAAAATAATACCTCCACTATAATCTCTAATTTCAGTTGAATAATTATTATTAACTCTTACTATCACAACATCGTAAGCTTCCAATAATATACCCCCAGATAATCCTCTTGTTTTACCATAAGTTGTATTCTCTTGGACTACACTGCTCCCGCTTGCAATTAATAATACACCAGCAGAATATAAATCATTTGTTGTTCCTACAACCATATCCCCCCTGTTTTCATTAAACTGAACAATAGTTACATCAGTAGCGATACCAACTAATCCAGCCTTATTCTCAACCATATTGCTAAGGTTGGTATTATGATGAATATTAGTTTCACCCTTAGAAAGCCCAATCAATCCAGCAGCCCTATCACCAGCATTAGTACTACTCCAGTTGTTGACTTTCAAGTAACCAACTTCACTATCTTGAATAGCATTTAAAATAGCAATTGGAATAATTTGATTAGTTCCATTAATACTAATTGTTTCTCCAGAATTAGCAGGTAATACAAAATTTCTCAATTCTTTTGGTTGTTGAGATACTTTAGTAAATTCTCCATTAACTTCCGTTATTTCAATCCCAGTTATATATAAGCCCTTAATAGGGTTATCCTTTGTTCCATAGACTTTAACGGTAGTGTTAAGAAAATCTATACCATCAGCAACACCAATGTATTTATCCCCTTTATCCATTGATGCCTTAAAACCAACAACATCTCGGACTATTGTTAATTCATTTCTCTTTAAATTTTTTATCTCTACTGCAGTTGAGGTAACTGCATCTATGTCTCGTATAGGCATCTGAGTCATTTTGCTTGCTAATTCATAAGGAGATTTATTAGTTGAGACAAGAGCAAATCTAATACCAAACCCTACATGGAAATTAGTTTGTCTAATCTTGTCATGTTTGAATTCTGCACTTAATGTTAACCAATCTAATGGTTTAGATTCTAATCTAACCTGTGGACCTATTATCTTTCTTGATTTAGCTGCGAAGTAATATCCACCTAAATATAAATTGAATTGGCTTGCTTTTGAGGTATAACCAACTTCAAAATCAATACCACTATATGCCCTTTCAATAACTGATGTAGTAAATGTTTCTATATATACGTTAGATGAATCATGGCTTAATTCTCCAAATTTATTTTGACTTGATAAAACAAATTTATTAGTTAATGGAAGGTAGCCATTGATTCTAGCTTCAAAGGATTGACGAAGATATTCACCTCCTATGGTAAATTGATGAACTAGATTTTTGTTACTAGTTCTGCGAATATCATAATATAGATAGCTACCTATAATTTGATTACCTTTGAGTAACCTATACCCTATCCCTAAATTTCCTTCTGTAGAAGGACTGTTATCTTGCATTACGATAGCGTTCAAGAATATTAATTGATTCTTACGCTGTTTTATCGGTTGTAATACACTTAATCTACCTATCTGACTTGTTCCAACACGATAAAATGACTCTATCTGTCCAGCATATTTAGCAAAACAAATATTTGATAAGAATATTAAACAGAAAAACCAAAGATATTTAGAAATCATAAGATAATATATTAAAAATGCATTCACTAGTTTAACATAAATGTGATACTTGCTCTGAAAGTTAATTTTTCCACCACCTGTAAAACTACAATCTAAATCGACTAAAACTACATCTGGACTAAATTCAGCCCTGATTAAAATGTAACATTGCACTAAACACATGTATTTTCTAAAGAACTCATCTTTGTTGACTAGGTTACTCACAGATTTTGTGAATAAGTATTTTTACGCTCAAGTATTGACAATATAAATTTTAGCTAACCTCTTGACATATCTATCAATTCCTAGCAATACAGCTTTTACCCTAAAAAAGAATAATCTGTTAGTTATTTCATTTTTAACGTCTTTTTTCTTATCTAAACTAACCTTTTTTCGCAAGAAAACCCTTAATTTACTCTCTGAAAGCACTTTTCACCACTTGAGAATCCATAGTATTTTGATAACCTCCATTACCAGCAAATAATATTAGAAAGCCACTTAGAAATATTATTAGTTTCATAACCAACCATTTGAATGTTTTGTGGAAATACACTATTTATTACATCAATTGGACTATTAGCATAGGACAAGAAAAAGGGGGTAAAAAATCTTCATTAGCTACAACAGTAGTGAAATTAACGGATTATGAAGAATATGTTTGTTAAATACCAAAGCTATGCGAAACAATGATATAACGTGTGAATTAGGCGCTGCTTTTATAAATGCCACAAGCATTGAGCTATTAAATAATAATAGCAATGCAACAACTATCTCCAGTGACACAATTAATGGAGATGCTTAAAATGTAAAACATCATTTTACATTATCTACAGGATCCCCATTCTCATATTCTTTTAACATTGTTACGATCTTTGCTTCACTTAATTTTGATTTCTTCATAAATTCTCCTATTTGGTGAAAATTCTATCAAAAATTCCAATTATAAATGTCCTATTCTAGGGGATAGCTACCCTATGATAGTGTTTACAATACACTAATTTACCCATAAGCTAGTAATATTTTGTCTGTTGTTTCAGTTATGTTAGGGTTGTATTTTGCAGTTAAGTTGGAGAAAAAATGAAGTTCCTAGAAAAATTAACAAAAGAAACAACAGCAATAGGGTATTGTGCGTGTGTAAATTCCGGAGATATGTTTTACAAAGGTGACGCTAGATTTGTTTCTGATACAGAATACAATTTAAAGAATTATTTATCCCAATATGATGGTAAGGAAAATCTCTATATCAAAAAAATCAGGTTTAGTAAAATCTTTCAAGATATGAGGAATAACTATTCTTTTGACCGTGAAGAATTAAATGGGTAACATGATTAATAAATTAACAGGTATAATATTAATAATTGTGTCTAATTCATGTATAGCTTTTACTATTTCAAATGAAGGTAATCTAAAGGAAGGTCTTAAGGGAGTTAATTTCTTTATTACAATACAACCAAATATATATGCTATCAGCAAAAACCAGATTATTTATAAAGTAAAAGGATTAGATGATTGTCGCAGCGAATTTGAAATATCACCAGGAGTAGAAGGTGTGTGTGATGATAATATAAAATTTAAAATTAAAAAGTGTTTTATGAAGAGGAAATTCTTATATAAAAAAACTGATATAGCATTTATTCGTGGGTATATAATTGTTGGAATACGAGTATCAGGTCAAGTTACTAATGCAAAATATATATATTTTAGAAATGCAATATTAACACAATTTATCATATGCAGAATTGATAGCACTTTTTCTTTTACAATATCCGGCAACATTGACTCATTAATACCAACTGTGGTTATTAATGGTGGTGAGTATGTTTTTGGTTTGGGAAATATGTATAGTGAGAATTAAAATTATATTTCCCAAACCAAAAACAACTCATCAACCATAATGATGTCAGGTTTCATTCTTACCGTTAGAATTAATTTCTTTACCAGTGCGTTAATAAAACTAGTCTTCCCAAAGGATGTTACTACCAGCCATAACTAGATTAAATCCTTTATTAACTAAATAATTTCTCCAAATTAATGCCTTCTGCCGCTTAGTGCAGCAAATATCCTAAGCAAACTCACAAATAGATTATATAAAGATACATATAACCCTATAGTAGCTATCAAATAATTTCTTTCCCCACCATTAATAATTTGGCTTGTTTGAAATAATATCATCCCAGATGAAATCAGAACAAAAGCTGCAGAAATAGCTAGATGCAATGCTGGAATATTAAATATCATTGCAGCAAAACTAGAGAGTATTGCTGTTATTATCCCAACAAACAACATACCGCCTAAATAACTATAATCTTTCTTAGATACTAAAACATGCCCTGATAATCCAAAAAAGATAACTCCTGTAGAAAACAATGACATTGTAATAATATCTCCACCATTTTCAAAATCTAATATTGCATTTAACAATGGCGCTAAAGTATATCCCATAAAACCAGTAAACAAGAATACTGCAACAATCCCTAAAGCATTATCTTTAAGTGCATGCACAAGATACATAAGCCCATAGACTCCAACCAACAAAACTATCAAATTAGGGTGGCCAACATTCATTAGCATTGATACATAAGCTGTAATACCACTAAATATTAAGGTTATACCTAACAATAAATAGGTATTTTTTAAAACCTTGTTTTTGGCCAAAACATCAGATGATGTTGCTGTTCGTATTTGATATCTATTCATGAAACCTCACCTATTTTAATTTTCCCTAAAAATTCCTTATGTAGTATGATTTTTAAAACTCAAATTTTTCTAATTATCCCTACGTATACGAGCTTTCATTTTATTCATACCCTTAAATTTTCCCTTATGCTTCTTCTTGTGCATTTTCATATCTGCCGCCCAATTTTTTTGTGAATCTAACATATACAAAGAAAATTCAGCCTCTGGATGACCAAATTTTTTGGCACGCTCCAAAAATTCTTTCTTCTTTTCTTCTTTTACAGATTTTTGTATAGCTAATCTAAAATAAGCTTTCCCTGCAATTTTTTTATTTTCTTCACTATCATCATGAGTAGAAGCTTTTTTCCACCACTCACCTGCTTTTGCAGCATCATTAGTCACTGAATTCCCTACGTAAAGTAAATCCCCAAGCATTAATTGTGATTTTGCATCCCCTTTCTCTGCATTTTTAAGTAATGAACTAAATGAAAGCTTTCCTAATTGTATTTTCTTAAGAATTTTAACTCCATTTGTATGTTCTAATGGATTCATACGTTTGTATTGGGTTTGTAATCCAAAAGCACTCACACTAAAAAACACAAAATTAATTAATACTATCTTTCTCAACATTTACTTTTCTCCCACATAAATTTTTATTTCTACTAAATTCAACTTAAGTCTTATTTTTTCTTTGTAATTTACACAATCTCTTACCTATCTCAGACTTAGCTCTAATGGGTTAGCTCATTCATGCTATCTTATTTAATCATCAGATGTTTCCTGCAAATTACATTTCATTTACCTTATTTACTTTCTTGGCTATTGAATCTTGACCATATTTAATATATTTAAAATTCTCTAGTTCCTTAATATAGTCATTTTTAACTATAAAAAAAAATAACCCACCCCAGTTTTTAACATCAAACACTTTTAATTCATCCTTTTTACTATTCATCGTTATCCTAGTTAAAGCTGGTTTGATATTATAAAATCAAATCAGCAATCCGTATAATCACAATAAAATATTATTCTATTATGTTCCTAATTAAGTTGGGCTTTGTGAATAAATCTTTCATCCTTCTTAACCATGCCTCCCTCTAAAATTTAGTTTTTTAGAAAAATAAGTTTCCTTTGTTAGTTTGATACACAACCATATGTTGTAATAAAACCACTTATTAGGCATGTTTGCCTATCTTACTTATTCTAGTTAAAAAATGAGTTTTAACCAAAAATTTTAGAACTATTTTATTCTTATTGTTTCTCCATTACAAATTAAATTTTTTTTATTTTAACAATTTGTTTTTAAAATAGTTTGCTCAGATACTTATTTATGCTTAGTCGTATAGGTTGTTCCCACAAATATTTAATTGGAATAAAATGATTATTGCTGAAATGATATTTTTTCTGCAATTACAAATCAAATACTAAGATATTAACAATTTACACACTAATATTAAAAAACCCCCATTTTTAATAGCAACATCTAGTCTTTTTAGATTTGTATCTATTTATTAAGTTATTTTAATATTGCAGAGATAATATTGAATAAATCTATATAAAATTATAATAAAAGTAAGGTTATATTTAATTAGGATGAAAATGGCAAATTATAACGGCTTCTTATTAAAAATATTACAATCAACAAAAGCTTGCCTATAGCGCATGTACAAATTTCAAACTGTTGATTGATGTAACATTTTGATTAATAAAATATTAAAGCAAAATCCAGAAATAATATAGTTATTTATGTATACATAATAGATATTGACGCAATAATTGTCTACGCTTATTAGTAAGAGTTTTTATTTCTACTTTATAAATAAAGCGGTATCTATATGAATAAACTGTGCTTAACAAAAATTTTTACTAGTCTCTTATCATTCTTTTTATTAACGGCATTAAATGTCTCTGTTTTTGCAGAGATTTTACAAAATGTTGCTGAGAATGAAAAAGTTGTCAAGTTCATGCCTAAAGAAAAAAAAAATGCTCCTGAGAATGAAGAAGTTGTCGAATTCATCCCTGAAAAAAAAGAAATTGTTCCCGAGGATAGAGAAGTTGTCGAGTTCATCTCTGAAAAAATATGTGATTTAAGTAACCATGCGGCTGTGTCAGTTAAAAACACTACTAAAACACTCATAGTACACTTTGATATAACTGATACACCAAAAGTAATTGATATAGTTATTGCCCCAAAGAGTACGAAACATTTCTGCCTACAGCATGGACATGTTATCAGTATCTTTACTGTTAACAAAGCAGGTAAGCGTGTAAGTGGCTTTGCTAATGTACGTCAGTTATTGCCTAGTGCAAAACATTTGAGTATTAAAGTTGTATACAATAATAGAACTAAAAAGGTTGAATACGAATTAGCACTAGATACACATAATAGATAACATTTGTTTCAAAATGTCATTTTAAATAAAGGTGTTTCTTTAATGAATCCCATTGATGATTTTCTTAAAATATAAACTATTTAACACATATTTATCTATGGTTCATTTTTCCTTATAACTATTTTTTTGCTAAAATTAATTATCCCCAATGACAGACCTTTATAAATCTTGAAATTATTGAATAGTTGCATCTTAAATTATTATATGCATGAAATGTAAATGTTCAGCGCAAAAAAACTACATCTTGCTTTAATATGAATGGCTGTATACAAAAATATTCTGTATAATATACAAATGGATTACCAATCAGAAACGGATGTGTCTAAAAGCAAGCTCATATTGAGATATGTCAACTTCACCTATACCATAAAAAAATTGATTATTAAAATTTCCAATTCTTCGTTTTTAGAATAGAAAGAGCACCATTTATTAACATGGATACAATTGTGAATATGTTACCAGAAATAATAGCTCTATTAGGATTACTCATATCAAGCACGATATTTTACATTTATGCTTACAAAGTAAATAGAAAAAATCTTGACATGGAAGGATTCACCCTATCTAACCGTAGCTTATCTGGCAATCAATTTGGTAATACTTTTGCAGCAAGTAGTATGTCACTAGCAACTGTCCTCGTGTTTTTTATTTCTACCCAAAAAGAATACGGTTTATTTTTATTAACTTGCCCAGTAGCTTTTGTGCTAGGACAATATATTTTTTTCTTTACAGTAAAGAAATGTAAAGTGGATTTTGGACAATGCCGCACTATATCAGATTTAATTTTTTCCGTATTTCCTAGCAAAAAAGTTGCCAGAATAATAACCTGTATAACTGTAGTAAGTTATATTGGCTTAGCTTTCATAGAGTTATATGTAGGGACAGTTATTTTAACTTTTTTCCTGCCTAAAAGTGCTCTATGGCAAACATTATCATTTTTTGCTTTAGGCATAACAGTTCTATCATATATTCGTTTAGGTGGTTATAAAGCCATTGTAAAAACTGACAAGTGGCAATTATTTTTAATGTTATTAGCTATAACAGCCATATTTATTTTTAGTATTCTTTTACCTTATTCTAGTACACCAAAAACCAGTATCAATAGCTTTTACTTTTTCAATGTAAGTCCTTGGTGGGCTTTTATTTTTGTTGTGCAAATTGCTTTCACTAACATTACCGGCCCATTTACTCAGCTAACAGGTTGGCAACGGATTGTAGCCAGCTCATCCTTAGACGAAGCCTGGAAAGGATTAAAAAAATCAACATGGAAAACTTTATTTATTTGGACAGTACCAATTTTATCTTTTATCCTGCTTAGAACAAAAGGGTATGACATAACTGAATTAGAAAAATTTCTATACTTTACCAGAAATACATCATACCTAACCTCTATAATACTATTTCCCATAGTGGTTGTAGGTTTTACTTCTGCACTATTCTCATCGGCAGACGTAGCAATAATAGCGATAATTCACGCTCTGTCAGATAACAACACTTTTTCAAAAAAATTCAAAAATTTAAGTTATAATAAATTTAAGAATTATTTAACTATATTTACTGTAAGTATTCTTATTGTATTAAGCGTATTATATTGGATTAAATATATAGAGCTAACTAACTATTTAGTGCCTTTAGTTCATTCTAGCTTTGGCCAAATGAATATATTAGTACCATTATCAGCTTATGCTATATATAGTTATAAAAATACGTCAATTGAATTCAATGCAAACTATTTATTCCTTAGTATATTAATGGGATGGGGATTTGTCCTAATGGGGGTATGGTTAAGTGCTAAATATCATTTCCCAGGATTACAGCAGGCAATCGTTGTTTTTTCTATTCTCCCTATCTTAATTGCTACAGTAGTTAGTATAAAATACAGACAAAAGAAATCATTTTTTAGCGCATTACCTTAATTTTGTTGTAAATAATATAGTACATGCATAAAATAGTTACTATAAATCACTTGCTTGTAGTTTATTTAAATTACTGCTTTGGTTATTCAGTTATTTTTACGGGTGTATCTCTAAGTCAAATTTACTAAGATATGCTTATGACTAACAAATAACAGTATTTTAGCAAGGAGCATATCATGTCATTTGAGCAGGATTTTATTCACGGCTATGAGCAACATACTAAAGATTTTGATATATGGTGTAAAAAAGCATCTCCAGTATTAGGTAAAGTAACTCAGTGTGGTATTATAGAAGTGGATCATACCGGACATGCTTTTATTGCTATTAATCGTCCTGATTTCGGTGAAAGATTTATAGATAAAAAAGGGTTTCTTTTTGATAAAAGATATATTTTCTCAAAAAATTTACCAGAAGGCTTCTTAAATTTATGCTCTAGCGAAGGGATTCAATTTCTACACAGCAATGAAGAATCCATTTTTGGTCAAACTTTTGATTTATGGCATGGCTTCTCTTTCTGTGAAAAAATAGATGAACATACTTATAGATATTATACTTTCAGTTCAGATACCCCGGAAATTTATGATAAATTAACTAATAATATTCTTCTTGTAAGAAAATTTATCAAGCATTTTAAAGAAGCAAATAAAGATATAACTGAATACTTCAAAGAGCGTAAATTTAATATTGCTAATGAAAAGGAAGATTTTTTTACCAACAATAATTCTTTCCAATATATATCAGAAAAAGATAGGCTTGTAGATACCTTACATGTATTAAACATATTAGATCGAGACAAAAATATTACTAACAGAGAATGGCAATGTTTGCAATTATATTACCAAGGTAAATCAGCTAATCAAACCGGAGAAATTCTCGGAATATCTAGAAGAACTGTAGAAACTTATTTTGTCAATCTTAAAAACAAACTAAATGTTGATTCTAAGTCTGAACTAATAGACTCTATTACCTGAATAAATCGTGAATATCCTTTTTTATAAATTAGATGCTATGTAGTAGTATATGTTACCTGTGAATGAGATAATTTATTTTTTACTATCATCTCAAGATAATTAATCGACGTAGTATTAGGATCGATTACCGGTATTCTTTTACCTGTTTTCTTTCTTAGAAAATCAGATACTGGTACTGCACAATCAAAAAAAGCAGTACACCCAAAAACAATTGCTTCTGCGTTATCTTCCTTTACTAGTTTTAAACTTAATTCGCACATTTTTTCTATAATTTCCGGATTATCTTTTTCATTGATCTGTTTAGTAGCAATATTTAAAGAACGGATCGAAGCTACATTTTCCATCATCCCATAAACTCTAAAATGCTCTATAAATATGCTTTCTTCTGATTCTGCAAGAGCTATTAAAGAAATTTTTCTTGCCAAAGACATAGCCATGGAAACATTAGGCCAAAAAGCTCCCAATACTGGGATATTAACAATTTCTCTAGCTACTTCTGTGCCTACAATATCAAACATAACATTCACATGCACACCATCGAACCCTAATTTTTCGGCTTTTTTTATTTCTTTAACAACATCACTAGCACTTTCATAACAATTTAATCTATCTTTTATTCCTACTGCTCCTTTCTCTATATTTATTGTATGGATCTCTGTATCATCACAAACAGCTTTAGAAAAAATATTATGAAAAGTATTATTAAGCCTATCCGTAGCAATAGGAATTATTGCTAGTATTTTCATCATATAAACCCTTTATCAACTTGGCATAGAGATTAATAGAATCACAGCATCAAATCAAGAAAATAATACAAAATTTAACATTTTTATCTGCTTTTGCAAATACTTCTAATTTTCTATTAGTTTCAAATTCTATTCTGATTCTAGAAAAATTTCATTTTCATTTAATAAATGGAGACAGTATTTTGTGAGCCTGATTAAGAATGCCAAGTTAAAACTAACTTTTTTTTTACTCTTACCACGTAAAAACTGTTTTACATAATTATGTGTTTGTTTCATCAATACTAATGATGGCAACAGTACTAGTATATTTGTTGCTTTATATTTAATTTCACAAATTATCCACCCTCTTTGACGTCCTCACCCACTTTTCAGTGCATGATTCTTAAAATCAATTCAGGATGCGACACAATCGCTCATTTGCAGAAGTTCCTGATCCAAAACAATTGCTAAAAAAACACAGCTGCATATTTATGTGCATGATATTTAGCTAGCAAGATTCCTGCTAAAGACGAGACTAGTTATAAATCATTGAAAGAAAATATAGACAATAGAAAGCTCAAAAAGACGTTTTAAATTAGCTGATTATACTATAGTTAGTTCTTCATTCTTTGGCAAATAAAAATTATTATTTCGGTCTATTGTTATCCATACCACGTTCTTGCTCAATGCTGACATTATCTGCGTTAATAGCTGCCTTGCCTGATAGGAATGGTTTATAGAAACTCTGCACTTTAGGGTAATCATTAAATGCATTTAAAGATAAATCACTTCCTGTTCTACAGTCTTTTACCATATTATTCAGCTCTGATACTCCTGAATGAATAGAGGCACAATCTTTATTAATTTCTGAGGCAAGTTTATCAAAATCCATGTCAACACTATTTAAACATTCAGAGACAGTGTTTTTAACTTTAGATAAATTTTGCGCTGTTTTTTCAAGAAAGTCTGTCCCATCTAACGCTTTCTTATTAGATAATATCTCTAGAAATCCTGTGAAATGTTTCTCATGTACTGGATTTCCATGTAGCTCTCTAATAAGAGCAGAATATGGAGCTAATTCATTATCCTCTTCTACTATATTACAAAAATTATTCACTAATTGAGCTTTATCAGACGAATCGACTGATATACTACGCAAAGATTCTATATACTTTACATCATCAGATGGAGATTTACGACCGCTCTTTACAAAAGTATTCAAATTAAAACCTATTGCTTTAGCTATTCCTGCCAATTTATTTTTTACATCATCATCTGCTAAAACATGTTTAAAATCTGAAATCATATCATTACGAATAGGAGAAATGTTTTCCTCTACCTTGTTCAACAATGGGGTTAAATATTTTTCTGTCAGCATGTTTAGATGATTAATATGAGTTTGAATACTCTCTTTTAACTCTTCAATTTTTTTTAGCAATTTTTCTTGCATATCAGTAAGATTTCCTTTTGCAATACCAACCTCTGTCTTTCTTCTTTTGTCTATTTTATCTAGCATTTGAAATTTGCCTTTAACTATTCTAGCAATCTCACTAACAAGAGATTCTGTTTCTAGTTTTTTCTGAGTCAAAACCTTAGCAACTGATATGGCAATCTGTGATTCTAGTACTTTGCTAAGAAGAGTACTAATAGGCGACTTTGAAGCTTGTATTATTTGTTCTTTTTGACTTGGCTTTTCATTAGGCATCTCATCTCCTTTAATTATTACCCATTCCTATTCCTGGATTTCTTTGCTCTTCCTGCTGATCCTGCGGTTCTTGATTAACATTTTGTTCCTTCTTCTTTGCCAGTTTTTCTGCTTTCAATTTGTTTATTATTGTAGTCTTTTGTTTCCCCAAAGATTTCAGTTGCGTTTTATCGTAAACCTTTTGGGCTTTTCGCGCCAAGTTCTTTTCTTTTAATGAGAAAAAACCAACCTTTGAATTTGTTATATCAGTTCGGTCTGAATGCATATGTTTATGTTTTCTTCCTGCCCTAATAATTATTTGCTCTGGTGGGATATTACAAACTCTTGCAGCAGCCCTAAATGCCTCTCTCGACGGTTTAAAACTACTGCTCATTTCAAACTGTGTTTTGCCTTCCGCCTGCATTGCAGTCAAAAGCTTCACCATAGAAATTGTCATATCTAGCTGGGTAGGAGCATGAGTTGATATTCCCCCATCTGTGGATATGGGAGTAAGGTGGTCTGGCTGGAAGAGACCTCCTCCCATATTCTTAAAATTAATTTCGCCCAATTTGATACTGTCCATATCTGCAAGCCGAATCTTGGAAATCTCCTTTTTACTATCCTCAGTAGTGGGGTCTTTGCCCTGGTTGTCTTTTTGCCATTGAGCTTTCTGTAGTTTCTCATATTCCATAATTTCTAAATATGCGCTACGCATCGCTGGCGTAGTAAAGCAGTCTTTATTGCTGGCTATGCTTTTCCCATAAGATTCCCGCCACGCTTCTTGTTTATTTTCTTTAACTTGTTTCATGATTTTCTTGCTGTCTTTGCTTTTACTATAACCACTTGTAGCTCTTAGCCAAGCCAGCATATCAATGTTATCCTCCTCAAAAACCTCTTCAGTAATAGAATCTCGCGCCTTTCTTTTTTTACTCTTATGATTTTTTTCCTTAACATTAGGCACAACAAGATTATCTACATTTAAACGGTCTAGCTTATTTTCTTTGGTTTTGAGTATTTTCTTAGCCCCTTGATATAGAGCCTCGTGTGTTAGTGTCTGCACCTCGGTTAATCTCTTAATATTAGTCTTATATTCTTTATTATTTTTTTTAGACTCTTTAAACAGATGAGCAGAATCTATTGGCCGTTTCTGAAATTTTTCTACGTTTTCATTAAAGGTATCATCAAATTCTTTTTGTTTTTTTTCTATATTGTCTGAAAGCTGGACTACCTTTCTGAAAAAACCTGCGGCAAGCTCCTTCCTTGCAACAGAACTGTCAGGAGACTTTAACATCTCTTCCATCTCTTTCATCTTCTCTTTTAATGGTTCAGGAGTAGTAGATGCCTTCTTAAACCGATTATACCTTTGCTCGGCGGTTAGCGGCGGAGGGTCTGGTGGTGGTGGTGGAACAAAATCTTGATTAGGGTCATTCTGTGGGTTACTTTGGTTAGGGCTTTGATTAGGAACATTTTGAGGATTACTTTGATTAACATTAGAAGGATTAGGGGGATTAGGGGGATTAGGGGGATTTAGCGAAACTATCCCGTCTACTTGGGCACCGAAATTACTTGCAAAATTATCTTCATCTAATTTTTCTAGTATATCATATGCAGCATCCTCTACGTTTCTATCACGATCAAGAGCACGATCACATTTCTCTAAGAAAGTTTTTAAATCTTCATCTTCTTCTTTTTCTTGGCGTAATAAATTAATTGACGCTTTAAAATCCGCAAGCTTTACTTCGTTTTCAAATAATCCTCCGTTTTTTATATCGTCATTACTGAATATTGCCTCAATTTGATTATCAGTAAGCCCAACTAAGGTATTAATCACACCAAGATGTGGATTTCTTATTAGTCTTTCTATCCCTGGCATAAAAATTCCCTCTATCTTGCATAGGTTACTGTTAAGTATAGATAAAACCCTAAGAAGTGTTATTTATTTACCAAACTCATTTGCAGTATGCATTTTATTTGGACT
>PIVX01000055.1 GCA_003353785.1 Gammaproteobacteria bacterium
AAGTTTATAGATGGTGGATAATATGTCAGATAGTATTGACGCAATTGCCGAGAGTATCATAGCTGAAAGTAAACAGGAATCATTAAGCATACCTTCGGTTAATAATCTGTTTAACAAAAGATTTAAAATAGGCAAAAAAGAAATATATTTAAAAGGATTTGAAGATATAACCCAGAATTATGTTGTCTTGTCTATTAATGGTGAAGAGCAAGTTATAGAAAGAGAAGAGGCCGTTAACTTACTAAGATCTGAACTTAAAAAAGAGATAAATACTATTCTAGAAGATGTTAGGGAAAATGTTGGACCAAAGCATGCAGATGAAATGGAACATTACATTTATAATCTGATAGATAATGTAGGTTATATGACCATTGGTGAAAAGGCTACGGATAAATATTTGCAAGAACAAGGAACTTACTATAAAAACATTTCTGCCGAAGAGGAGCCCAATCAACATAGAGTACTGAGTTTTGAGTATAATGAAAAGACTAAATCTGTAGATTTTACTGAAGAATTCCCTGTAGAAAATTTCTCAAAATATTCATTAGAGGAAGATGATTCTTATAATCTTAATGCTACTGTTAAAATAAAAAGCTCAATAGGCATACAAGAAGGAAAAATTCTCACTGATGATTGGCGGGCGATGCAAGATGTGGATTACTTACGTGAATGCGGTCTTATTGAGTGTGAGGCGGTACAGAAAATTACAAAAATTAGTATTAGTCGCAAAAATGCTAATGGCTTAGATTTATTCCCTTCTGAACAATGGCAGAACAAATTTAAAAGCCGTATGCAATCTATTTTACATTCAGTAAGTGAATCTTTTGCAAAGCTTAAAATTAAAGAAAAAGCAGTAAGCAGTTTTTCAACAATTAGAAACAAAATTTCTAGTAAAATAAAAAAAATGAGTATTCCAAACGAGTTAAAAAAACTTGATAAGGAGCTGGATGCAATAGATGAACAATATGGAAATAGTTTTAAAAGTGTAGATGGAATACTTTCAATCTTTGAACAAATGAGTAACGAAAATGTATTTACAAGGGGGTCAATAAGCTCTAATGGAAGAGCTATAAGGGATCGTGTAGAAGCTATAAATATTAATCCTAATACGTTGGAAAAATTGGAAAGTCGAATAAATTCACTTGAATCTTCTTTAGAACCACTCCAGTTAAATGCTGGCAAGAATGAACAAAAAATTACTGCGATTGAAGATAAAATTAGTGCATTGAGAAATAAGATTGAATTTATTAAATTTTTAAGAGTAAAACCGTATCAAGTATTAGACAGCAAAGATAATTGGGAACTATTAGTAGAACAGATGATTGGACTAGATAAGATATCGAAAGAAATAAAAAATGAGAGTTCAAATAGTGATGAACTAGATCTGCTACAATTAGCAGCTAAAGCACAGAATGATAGAAACTTAGACGGAGGATTAAAAGAAAAATACCTAGAAATAAAAGAAAAATTTGATGAAATTCAAGATATTGAATTTGAAGCGTCTATGGAACAGACTCACAACCCTGGTGGTCAACTTGATGATACAATAAATAAAATAGAGGAAAGTTTAAATACAGTAAGGCAGATTATTATAGAGTTAGATCCAACTTTTAGCGTAAACCAATCTCTTTGAAATTTTTAAGAAAGTTAATGGTTCTGTCAAAATTAAGTCCAAATATTAGTTCAGTTTATTTTCTAGCATGTAAGTTAAGTCTGATAAGAAGAATTCTCCAAAATCATCGGCAATATGCTCAATTACCATCTTTAACTCAATAAATCACTCAACTCATATTTAGAACTAACTTTCAATTTTTTCTTAAGATGTTCAAAGTGTGTTTCTACAGTTCTTCTAGATATTCCAAGTATTTCTCCAGCCTGATTAGCTGATTTGCCCAAACTATGCAATCATTTATTAAATTTATTTTAAAGTCGTTGCGTTTTATACATTAAGTTTATTTCTGGTGTTGCATTGGGTTCACGATGAATAACGCCTTCAACCATTACATACATGTTTGGTGGCAGTAGTGCAGCATTTTCAATAGGGACTTCAAGCATGTGCACAGCCATACAATCATCTATAATCTTAGAGAAAATATTGAAATTAGGTTTATTTTTTCTTCTTATAAAAATTCTACTCCAGTAATTTGTTATAAGACTTATTTGTCTTTCTGAAAGTATTGAATTTTTTTCATAATTTAATGTTACCTTTGAAATTGTTCTGCCATCTATATCACAAGAAAAATTTTTATTAGTTAGAATATCAGAAGTTTCATTTAAAAATATAATAACAAGAGAATCTTTATCTCCCATTTGCTGAGCAAATGCTCCTGATAATCTAATATCACTACCAAAGCAACAATTTGCAGATAAAATTGCCATAATAATTATATTTAAAATTCTGTTCATAATTTTCCTTTAATTATTTTTCAAAGCATTTGTACTTCTTGATGATTTATAATTCTGTTTACAACGCCAACTCTACTAATTACTTGAAAAGTATTCTCATTAATAGCTCTAACTATTATCTTATTTATTACTGTGCCATCACCATTAATGCCAGCTAAACGAACACCATCATTTTGAAGCAGGGGTATTTTTGCCCCATGAAAAAAAGATATTGATTTTTTTACTGTAGTAGGAATTTGTTGAAATATAAGATAACTAGCCTTTTTACGTAACAAAGAGAGACTTTCTCTAGCATAACCATAACATAGAATTTTTTCCCTGACAGTAGGAGATTGACATTTTGCAAAAATTTGTTCGACATGTACTTTTTGATCAGGAATATCTATAATCATATTATTATTGTCTTCAGAAAAAGTCAGTTCATATACTCCAACTGTTGAGTTTAATTCAAATGTATATTTTAATAATTGTTCTATGGAATTTCCATTAGGATCTAATTCAAATTCTACAGTAACAGCATAAGTGTTAATATTAAACAATAAACTTATTAAAATAATTTGGATAAATCTTTTTTTCATATGTTTTTCCTATTTAAGTATTGAATCCTGAAACAATTAAGGTTTCTGTATTTGCCACCTAATGTTTTGTTGGTAAATTTAATTCGATATGTTTGTATAATCTACCAACTTCTTTGAGCTATATTAGCACCATTGGGATAAATAACAACTGTTTTATTAAAATTAATCACTTGTAAGTTATTCAACTAGAAAAATTTGTGGCATATCTACTGAGGCATTGTCATCAAGTTAAGAAAATGAATTATAGAGCAACTTGAATAGCAGGCTTATTTTTTTCTTTATTCAAATAATTATAAAAAGATAGCCTACTGATATTAAAAATTTTGCAAATTTCATCATGAGGATAGTATTGGGAAACCACTGTATGAAGGGCTTCTTTGAGCAGATCAAGGCGATTTCGTGTAGGGATCACAATCGAAATAACCTTTGGGCGAGCAATAGTATTTGGTAAAGTACGTATGGCGTGGGTGAGTCGTAAGTTTCCCTTATCATTGGGCACACCCATTTCTGAAAACAGCGGGTTAGACATGCCAACATATTTAGGCTCTCCATCTTTAAAAAAACCATTCCGTTCATAAAAATTTTCAAGACCACCAGATAAGTCCATTGTCTTATATGATTATCATTCATCTAGAGGTGGATATGTAGTAGAGGATTTTCTCAAGGACTTTGATAAAATATTACAAACCGATGGGTATGCAGCATACAATAAGGTATCTAATGTATTGCACGGAGCTTGCTGGACTCATGCTAGACGCAAGTTCGTTGATATCGTTAAAAATACTAATAAAACTGGTATTGCTAAGACAGTAGTTAATTACATAGCCCAATTATATGCTATTGAGAAACAAGCTCGTCTCTTATCTCACCAAGACAGACAACAGCTACGTCAACAATATGCACCAGATATATTAGATGAATTAAAACAAGACTTACAGGACAAATTACCTAAAGTTCCTCCTAAAAGTCCTATTGGCAAAGCTATTATGTATACTCTGAAACTATGGGATAAATTAGTCATATACGTACATCATGGGCAAATGGAGATTGATACTAATTTAGTAGAAAATTCTATCAGACCTTTTGCTCTTGTTATAATGTCGGATCATAATACTGGTCAGGCCTTTCAAATGCTTCTATAAAAGAATCAATTTTCTCCACTATTTCCATCATTGCACTATTTTGATTATGATTTTTATTTGAAAACAGTAAATAATTATAGGGAAAGAATAGAACAGCTTACTGAGAATATTTATAGCAAGACTTCTAATGGATACTACTGTCAGATGATATAATAGTAAAATAGCAAATCCTGCTTTAAAAATATTTTTGGGTAACAAATTACATTCTAGAAAATTATCTAGACAAAAAAATGGAGCCATGATTGGATGTGGAATTTTAAATAAGATGATAGGACTTGGTATGCCTGAAAGTTATAAAATTTCTTAAATTCTACCAAATACCACAACCAACTGGGTTAGGAAACAAAGCCCATCAAAGGTAATAAGTTATAGCTAAAATACAACAACTTGTGTTAGCGTCCAGTTGACAACGTAAATTGGCTAATACATCACTCTAGAATATAGTATTTATATTTGTTGAACTAATATTTGGACTCAGTTTTGACAGAATCTCTACTATACTTATAATATCCTAATATAATATACATATTGTGAATATAACTAGAGAAAAAATCGTAGATGGGATTGTAAGAAACATAAAAATTATCTGCAAAGAACTCTCAGATCCACTCTCACAACGTAATAAAAATAATTACATTATTCCTCTAAACATTACTGAACTTGAAATAAAAAACATCCTACATAAAATTGTTACCGGGTTACCAGTAGATTTTTTTATAAGTTATTCGAATCATGTTACTAAATCAATTAAAGAATATATAGTAAAAGAATATATTCTATTTCAAGTACAAGAGGATATAACTTCAGATTATTTTACAGATAATTTAATTTATTTTATATATGACCTAAAGAATGATATAAATAACGCTATAAAGCAAAATAATCTATTATTACTCTGTAAGTGATTTTAAAACGATAAGCATCTTTGGGTTATAAAAAACTTGGATCATTTGATGGTAATATTTCAGCTTCAATAGCTGTGATTTACATGATATAAGCGCGGATAATTATATGTTTTTTGAGATAACTCAGGGGTTAAAAGAATTTAGAGAAATATCAATTACAAAATCAAAACAAATACAACAAACTGAAGTTGGGTTCTCCAATGAATATTTATTAATGCTACAGATCTGTAATCATTACACTATGAATACTGAGGAAAAAATCCCTAATGACGTAGCAGAAAAATTAAATTTACTAGAAAAGGAATTCTTGACGAATCCCAGTAACATGGAGATAATTAATAAAATGGACTCTCTCCAACAGGTTAAGTTAAATATATCAACCACTGTAGATAGAATTGAGAAAAAATATAAAGTTGTAAAAGAAACAAGTGAATTTACTAAAAATGAAGATTCAGGCAACGAAATAGTTTACAAAATAACTTATAAAGATAACATTTACAGTCTTACTAGGGAAGATGTCGCTGCGCTATCATATTTACTATATATAAAATCTTATCCTGAAGATGAATTTGATTATTATAATCGTGAATCTCTTCAAAATCTATTGAGCTATGATGGTTTGACAAAAATTGTAGAAGCACTTGATGATAATAAAAACGCTAAAATTGAAACACTAAAAAATATAAATGCTGATATCTCAGATTTCAAGACTACTTTGCAAGAAATCAATACCATAAAAGAGAATATTCAGTATATGAAAAATTTTGATTATAAGAAAAGCTATAATAGTGAATGGTCTAGATGGGGAGATCATTTAAAAAAAATAGAATCAATTCAACAATCCAAGTATAGTAATCTGCTAATATCTGAAGATGATTGGGTATTTATCAATAAGCAAAAAGATAAACTCGATAAAAATATAGCTTTAAAAAAATCACTAAGATATGAAACAGATGAAATTTTAGATGATCTTGCAATAAAAAATTTCACCAAATATCTACTAAGGGATGACCAAAATTACAATGTACAACTATTAAATGAATTAGATAAGATAATATCCTCAAATAAACATGCAAATAAAAAAACAAAGTATGGGCTAACTAGATCTGAACTTACAATGATGCGCTTATTAAGAGCATTAGATCCTAGTATTGATAAGGATGAAAGTTTAGCAAAATCTTTAACACTAAAACAAAGAGAATATATCAATCAGTTTGTAGAAAATTCACTAGGCAACATGAAACTTAATAAAAAATTAAGAAAAATATCCAACAGCTCTAAATGGAGAAAAAAGATAAAAAAAACAGAAAGGTATGATATATTGAAACCTATAGGAAATTTGGAAAAATTTACTTTTAAAACACGCCGAGTTAAAAAATACAATTCAATTGCTAGGAAGTTCATAAAAAATTACTCTGGAGGAAAAACTCTAAAACTAAACTTACAAGACTATGCACTATTATCAGATATTAATAAGTTATATAATTCCCTACCGTTACCGAAACATATCTATAAAGATAATGAAACATTGTCAGTTTTATTTAATAGAGCAGCTCAAGCTGCTCCAGGAATGAAAAAAATAAATAACACTTTTCATAAACATCTAACCAATGATATTATGTTTCGATTAGAGGATGACAAAAAATCTAGCATTATAAAGGGAGTAAAAATGACTTTCTGGCAAAAGTTAGTGCGTCGTTTTGTTACTAATAGAAACCATGCAGCGGTAGTCTATAGAGAGAAAGATAATAGCCCATTTACAGAATCACATATGTACTATGATGAAGTGAGAGAAAATCAATTTAATCTAGGTACTTTTTTATATTCGGATATGTATAAATTAAAACTAGATGCTTTAATAGATGAAAAAAACCAACAAAAATTAGAATCGTTTTACAAAAATTTGACTAACAGTGAGCAAGATGGAATTGACTGGAAAGAATATATCACTGATAAATATATTAAAATTCAAAGAAGAATTCATGATCAAGTTGGCAATATAGCAGAATATGATTCAAGTAAAGAATCACAAGATAATACTGGGATCACAAGACTTGAATCTAATAAAGATAGGTTTCGTAGAATAGATATGCCAGGTACCTTTTCCTTTCTTATATATAGAGGGTTATTTTCGAAATTCAGAAGCAAAAAATCTAAAAAAACTGACTTTAAACAAATTCGAGATAGGATGTTAGGAAATTTTTATAGTTCAAAATCAAATAATAAAGGTACAGCTTCAATGATTTGTTCAGAATTCGTTGCCCACAGTACAATAGCAGCTCTTGTAGAGTTAAATGAACAATTACAACGAGAAACTGGTATAGATGAAGATATAATAAAAATGCCAATAAGCAAAAACGAGGATCTACAACGCCTTAACCCAGAACAATTCGTCGAAGTATTGCAAGAGAATAATTGTTTAGAAGTTGCGGTAAATACATCAGATTATTTATATAATATGAAAAGAGAACAACCTGGGCAATAAGCCAGTAATTCTCAGTAAGTTTAACTGTTTTGTAAGCGATTGATAAGGCGTTGTTGGGGGATGGGAGAGACTAAAAGGGGAGATAACGTATTCAAGCAAAAACTCCAAACCACAACAACCATCCATGTACTCATATTAACCACTTCAATATCCAACAGAAGAACTCAAAAACCTGTCAAATTCTCCATCAATAGCACTAAGCAAATTAATAGTAATATTTTGGAAACAGAAGTAGAGTGTTTAAAAAATAATGATTCTTTAGCATTGCCGGGAGAACATCCCAACTTTGTTTGCCCATAGCTCTAAAGAATTTGAGCTTAATTCAGATGGTGCAGTAGAAGTACATTGGAAGGGTTGAACTTGCTCTTGGATTTAAGCAGACACTGAATGAAAACAAAACTCATCTAGTCATTGTGTCATAAGTCTTTGATTAATAGACAAATGAATGACCGTGAAATTTTTTAGATTGGCTTTTTTATAACAGTAACTCTAGTATTATCAATAAGTTACCATTTATTAGTTTTAATTAAATCAGAGGGCTTTACTATTATAGATAAACTATAAATTTAGCTTTCTTACTTGTGTAAATATCACTTCAAGTGAATAAATTATTTACATTTTCTATATTATGTAATAATATAGAACAATAAAGAGCAATATTTAAGCTGATTCACGGATGAGTTATTAAACAAGTTTGTGAGTT
>PIVX01000056.1 GCA_003353785.1 Gammaproteobacteria bacterium
CTATAGAAACCAACACATACCACCCATAACTAAACCCATGCCTTGCATCAAAACTTTTAAGCTTCTCTGCTGCATCTAAATAATCATTAAATATCTCTACCATCTTAAAACTCCTTATTTTCTTTCTTTAACTACGCAACTTGATTTCTCAACTACAACCCTTAATCTCTTAATTTCGGCAACACGAACACCCCAAACACTACAGCCTTCTTCCGTATTAAATTCAAACTGCGCTCCAAAAATAAGAAACAGTATTATTAACCCCGCTAAAATGAACCCAAAAAAATTCATCTTAACTAGCCTCCTTTAATTTATTCCTTTTTAACTCTATCTCTCCAAGACGTTCTTTGGCATAACTACTTCCAAGCTCCTCAGCTCTCTTATACCAATACTCAGCCTGGTTTATATTTTGTTTAATACCTTCTCCCAAGAAATATTTATCCCCAAGCTCACACTGAGCCTTTATATCGCTATCACCAACAAACCGACTATCACTATCACCAACAAACTTAACAAAATAACCGTCTTGACCATTCAGGCTACCTCTAGTGAAAATAATTATCTCCTCTCCTAGTAATTTCTGCTCTGCCATCTGACTGCTTAACAAACCTCCCATCAACCCACAAAAAAGCAACCCAAACCCTAAAGCAACAAACCAACCACCCCACCGCCAAAATAAAACCGTGGAAAACGAGGCAGAACCAAAAAATATAAGAGCAGAGAAACACATACCACCCATAACTAAACCCATACCCAAACACCAAAACTCAGCATTCCCTAAAGTCCAATCAAAGCTAACTTTAAAAAATTTACCAAAACTTCCAAACTTACGCCTCCCCCAGTTAATAAAGATTAAAACACTAACAACAACCCCTCCTATACCGATTTTTGCTAATACATAAGAATTATCCGTTAGCTCTAACTCAGGAAAATGCAAGCCCATGAATCCTATGAAACAAGAAACTTGCTCTACAACAAAGCCATAAAAACTACTAAGCCCATACATAGCAGCATTAAAACCATGCACTGCTACATCATGCCCCCAGCCCCCAAATCTTTTTAATGCCTCCCACGACAGCAAAGCCAACAAATAAATCTTTTCTACAAACCACCAACTCATATGACCAATAGCCCACCCAACAGCAGGCAACACAAACAACAACGCCAATATCCCTAAAACCGCAGAGTCAAATAATATTATTTTTCTTGCATAACAATTACTTTTATTCATCCTTACCTCCTAAGCGCAGCTTCAAACAAGCTAACAATGAAAAAATCACAAACATTCCAACAATCACTTTCCCACCTTCCCAACTACTCATATAATCAGGCAATGTAGGCAAACATGTAGCAATCAGATTTTTACAACTTGCAGACAAATAACTAACATTCTTCACCAACACTGAAAAGACAAAAACAACAAAGTCAAAAAAACTAACAACAACATATACTGCAATATGCCCCACAAAATAAAACACTGGTGTTAAAGCATATAGAGTCACTATCCACAACAAACCAACGCCACCTATTTTTAGCAACTTAATCACTTCTTTTCTCCTTATGATTTACCCATTCCGTATTCAATTTTTTTTCTAATTTCCTATGCCTAGCCCGCCAACCCCACCCTAAGCTCCTACGAAACCCTGCTTTTTCTACTAGTTCATCCAACATATAATCTAGCTCTTTTTGCACAGAGCCTTCTAATACATCTATCTCATCCACTATTACATTTACTTCTCTATATTTATTCACTAAAAATTTATTATTAATCTCCCTATCCACATTAAATCCATCTTCTCCATCTGCACCTACAATCCTCCCTTGAGCCTTATAGGCAACTACTTCCCCTGAATATCCTTTGCATACAATCGCAGCTATACCAAAACTAACTTTCTTTTTTGACGAGTTAACACTTAAAAAACCAGCAGCAACGCACTCTTTATATAAAGCATATAATTTTTCAGGAATATCAAGCAGCAATCCAGCAGGAATAACAGCTTGGTATCCCTTAACAGGAATGACAGTTTGGTATCTCTCAAGAGGTTCATTAATATCCTCCATAAATTTACCCTTCATCCTACGCTCTTGCTTTATCCACCCAATAGTAACTTTGTCTGTCATCCTGTCTCTACCTGAAAACAAAGAAACAACAACGGTTATAATGAACCCTGAAATTAACAGCCATTTTAATAATTTATATGCTTTCTCTTTCATGCAACCCCCTCTAATTTATTATTATTCTGATCTAATTTTTCTTGTCGAAAATTTTTACAAACTCTTTTAACTTTCGCCTTTCGAAGGGAAATAAAACATTTCAAATAATTAGAATTACAATTTAGCAATGCAGCAGCCAGCTCTAAATTCTCGCCTGAATAAGCTATCGCACCACGTTTTAAAGCCTCAATAAAGACCTCCTTCAAATCAACTCTATTACCAGCATCCCCACCATCAGAAAAATACCTTTTGACACACTTAGCCATATCAGTAGATAATTTTTCTAATAGCAGCTCTTGATTTGCATGCTTCAACATCAATACATCCTTCATCAGTTCATCCTCCATCTGCCTTGTTCAACCAAATCACAAGCTGTATTAACACAGAAATCTAGAGACATCACCTTGCCAGTCTTATAGGATATTTTGTTAGCCAAACTCCCTTCTAATAAGTTATATTTAATCGAGTCAAATACTAGCTCTGCTTGTTTCTCATTACTATTTTTTGACCGAACAATTTTTTTAATTTTATCCACATGCGCATCTTCCAATTTCCTACCATTTTTTGCTAAAACAATATCTTTAGCAGGATTTTGCTTGTTAACAAGATTTTTAAGATCAACTTTCGATTGTGTTAATCTACACTGCACATCCTTTAGCTCAACATACAACCGTGAAATATCATCGGCATTTCCGCTTCCTTTTGCAGCCCCTATCTTCTTAAACATCTCTTGATGATCTACATCAAGCTTTTTAATTTTCTCCTCTATCACGGCTTTCTTGCCCATCACAGAAGGGTCAATTTTGATTTCCTCAGTTTTAAACAAATTAATTTTAGGATTGCCTTTAATCTTCCCTACTTCCTCAGATGAACTAATTCTATGAGAAGAAAGGGAGACCGTGCTATTGAGATCGCTATGCGCTAACGATTCAACACTATCTACCTTCTGCTTTGACTCATACCCCATGTTGACTTTGCAATCTTGGAACTTCATTTGCATCTCTAAGCTCTGCTGCTGTAAATCCAGCAATTGTTTTTCTAACGACGCTACATGCTTTTTAGATTTTGTCGCTCTCTCTAGCTCAAGAAGGTGGTTAAGACTAGAGATTTGACTATCAAGCTCAGATAGCTCTGTTGATAACACTGGTGTTTCTATTGGCTCAGGCTCTGAAACCGCGGAAACTAAACTATCATGAGAAGAAACAACAACAGAAGAATTTGAATTTGACTCTGAATTTTTTTGAGTCGCATCACTAGCTAGATCTCGATATTTGTTGTTGTTATTATATTGCTTAGTATTATATAAGGTGGGACTAACAATTTTGGGTAGATCATCTACTCTTTTTTGTGGAGATCTAAAATTAGACACCTCTGTAGATTTTTCTACATCAGATTGATCTATGATCGTTCCACATTCCTGTATCGCTTTTCTCTTAGATCTTCTGACATTAGAAACCTCTAATGCTGCAATAGCATCTTCGGGGAAATTGATATATATAGTTGATGCCTGAGATGGGTTCAGCTTTCTAATTATATATCCAGCTTTCTCCAACTCCAAAAGCAACCTAGTAATTGAGTTTGGTTCTTTCCTAAGTTCTTCGGCAATATCAGCCCTTGACACTTGCGTCGACCAGTCATGACTAAAGGTGGACTCATCCAATAACAGATCAAAACATTCTCTAGCCCCGCTAGATAAAGAGCTTCTACGCAAATGCTGCTTCAGTCCTAACGGAGCTAAACGGTATTCTCTAGTTTCATAATAATGGTCAATTGCACTAATTCTAGTTCTATCACCACAGGAACCCCCCTCAGCCGGCAAGCCATTTCCTTCAGTATTATTTCCGTATCTTCTATCTTGATTTGTTATATTCTGCATAAATACCCTCAATTATTGATGAGAGATTAGGCAGGTAAGAAATAAATTTTGGATCTACGTAAAAATTTCTTGCCGAACGGCAACAACCACATATATACTTTTACATAAGAATCTGAAAGCGTAAAACTTAGATCTTACCGCAAAGTTGAAATTAGTTGTTTCAACTTTGCTTTCCTAAAATGTTCTCATAAATTAAATTTCTCCTATAGTTTCCACTGTTCCCGACAATGAGTTTACACTAGTTTTTTTCATTTGTATTTAGTAAACATTACTCGAAATTAAAGTTTTTTAATTTTTTTATATTAATTATTGCACACAACACTATTAGAACTCCCAAAGGCATAACCAACAAGGAATATAACTGATTCCCAGTTACTTTTGCGAAATACCCCCCAACGAAAAGAACCAGACAAGCTAAAACAATACTACTAAAAAGAATAAACACATTTCCTCTATTAGCCTCTATTGGTCGCATCTCACCATGTTTTTTCAATTTTAATAGCACATATATAGGTATCGGAGTCAACACAGCTAATTGTCCATATGTCGTATATATAAGAGGCATTAACCATTCTTGCAAACCGGCAAATTGTAAATAAAAAATAGCTGTTAAGATCAGTAATATTATTAATGTGGTATTAGTTAATACTCGACGTAATTTTTTCTCATTTATTCCTGAAAAATACTTTAGGAAACTATTTTGATCTGTTAAAGCATACCCAATAGCTATAAGTGCCACATCTGCGGATGAAAATACAAGTGACGCAAAACCAACTACAAGAATGGGGAAAAGAACATAACTTGATATACCACCTGTATCTTTAACTAATTGCAAAAAAGTTGTAACAGAATACGTATTATAGCCCTTTGCACTCAATAATAAAAATGCAACGATAGTCAAAGCAAATAGTAAAAGCACCTTCCAAGAGGAATGTATCAACCCAGACCAAGAGATATCATTATTCTGAGATGCTGAAAATCTCTGCCAATTGGCAACCTGAGCAAATGCTGTGACCGAATTTACTAAAATAAGCCACCCAGCAAATACCACTATAAACCAATTTTGTTCCGAATAATAAGTAGTATTGATTAACAACTGTTTGACATCACTACCATTGACAATAGGACATAAAACGCTATAAATAAAAACCGCTAATATTGAAGACATCATTAGAAATAATTGCCACTTATCAGTGGCCACAATAGCTTTATATCCTCCCAAGCGCACATAAAGTAAAACCAAAATTCCTATACCTAGAAATGATATTGTTTGGTATAATATGTTGTCTGGCAGGAAAAATGAAAACAGAACTGACCCAATATAAAGTTCAATAAAAACTAACATAATATAACTAGTTACCGTCATTACAGTAATAAGCAAAGCTACTGCCCTGCTAGGAAATATTAAATATACGAGATCAGATAAAGTCCGACAATTCTTTATATCCATATTTGTTTCTCGAATTAACCATCCAAAAAAGAAATGCCCTATTAAATAGGTCGCAGGAGAAAGAAACAGAAACAATCCCAAAGTTTTTACATTCCCCATAAAATAAACAACAGCCATCCCAAGCGAAAAATTGGAAGCTACAAAAGTATTACTAAACTGGGATTTTGTCAACGTACTATCAGCTACCATAAAGCCATTCAATGTTAACGTCTCTCTATCAACTCTCCTCGCATACATATAAAAAACTATACTTGATAACATTAACCCGCATATACTTATAATTTCTGGTGTAAACACAACATATCTCCTATGGTTTTAATAAATTAAATAATTCTGATTTATTTTGCAGGCTTAATTTCTTTTTAATTGTATTAAAACGGCCTTCCACTGTTCTTCTAGAAATTCCTAGAAGGTCGCCTGTTTGCTGGGCTGACTTCCCTTTACAGTACCACTGCAAACACCGCCATTCTTTTTCACTAATCACAGCATCTTTTCTTAACATTCCAACACTCTGTAAAAGTGCATTGAATTTTTCTCTTTCAGTAGATTCGTATACTGTTCTATCAACAAAAAAATCAGATTTTACAGAAGCAACATCAATCAGATGTTCTTGGCACTTTTCTATAATATCTATGCTTTCTTTATGAAATAGTCTCAGCAACAATTTAACTAGAGAAAAATTATTAGCTAAAGCTTCATATATTTTTGGATCATATGAAGCAAAAAAATAGATTAATTGTGTATTAGAATCTAATACTATTCTCCATATAAACCAAAAAAATCTAAATACAGGTGTATATTTCCCATTTTTACAATTATATTCATCAGAGCCAAAAGCAAATTTTTCTCCTTTTAACCCTTTGATAAAAGAAAATTCAGACTGGTGTTGCCACAGCTCTCGAGCTAAACACTGCTCACCAATTAATTCATAATTAGCTGCTACAGACACATGACCGTTACTTTTAACTACTAAAAGACCAGATTGGGTTATTTCTCCTAAAGTGGTAAATGCTTTTTTATTCCACCCTTCAAAAAAACCAGTATACTTCCGATAACCCCTTAAAAAATCCTCTTCAAACCTGCTACTCATACATGTACCCCCTACCATTTTTAAAATTAACTACGTTATTTGCTTTACCACCAACCACCTTAAATTTTTCAACCCATATTTCTGATAGATTTGAACTAAGGCCACAATCGTTGTGCCACACGCTTTGCATTAACTTATCTTTAGTCTCCAGCTCCACAGAAAGCTCTAATCTCAAAGCTACAAGAGTAGCCACTACTAAATGTTTACCGTCTAGGGCTTTTTTAAGCTCTGGAGTAGATACCATGTTCCCTTCCGTTATAAATAATTTCAAGCTGTGCGTTAGACGCTCAACGAAAACAAAAATATAAAGAAATTTGTGAAATGCAAAGACAATTGAACTGATTTTTGATATTTTATCGTTAACATTAATGACTCCTCTTAGAGTTATTTTTGCCAGCACTGGCCATAGAGTTTGTAGCTCTTGGTCGGTGCGCCTAACAACATTATTATTGTCAGATGTTTTCAGGTTAAACTCTACTTTAAAAAGAGTCAATAAATAATTATAATATTTTCTTATTCCTGCCGTGGACTGATCCAACAAATCCAATTCTGATCCATCTCGATCTTTCTTAGATCTGCTTTTGGAATTATTTCGTACTATGCTATAAAGATCAAACGCGACACTTCTCATCGAGATCTTCCTTAATTTTCGAGTTAAACAACAGCGTGTTTGTAGAAATAGTTTTTGTTTTTTCTTTTTTGTTCACAAATTCTTTCGGTCTATAATTATAAGTTCCGCCTACCAATGTAGTCCCAAAGTACTCTTTCAATTTTGCTCTAAGAGTCCCACGAGCTACTCCCATGAGATTCGCAGCCTTAGCCTGATTACCGCCTACATATTCCATCGCTGCGAAATACAAAGGCCGCTCCACGAACTTCAATATAGTTCCGTATTCTGTTTTACCAGCATTTTCTATTACGTCGGCAAACGAATTTTTTAATTGTTTTTGTAGTTGACTCACGATCCACTCTCCTTTTCCATTAAAATTTTAAATAACAAGCGATGCCTATTATTGATTAAACACTTAAGTTTAAGAATTGTTCTAAGCAGGTATTATTTGGGTATTCTATACGGTCTAGAAGAACAATATCACAGCGCAATGTTTCAATTCGATCGCATAGTATAACTTTTGAATATATAAATCAACAAAAACAACCGTAAAAACTACCTAAGCTCAAACTCCGCGGACACAAAAAAACCACTAAGTATTTTATAAGAACAGAGGGGAGGCTTTTTAGATAATTTTTAATTCTAATTTGCTTGATCAAGTTACATCAGCATCAAGAGACTCTTGTATCCCCCGCCTGAAGGAAGGAGTTTTACGGCACGGATGATAAAAAATCAGTTAAGTTGAGATAGTTGAACCTGGTTAATATCAAAGTCAGGAAATAATAAAACAGCGGGATGTGTCTTTAGTGCTTTTGCGAAAGCCAATGCACTGTCTCTTCCGAGTTGTCTATGTCCATTTTCATAAGCAGAAATATTAGATTGGCTTATCCCTGTTAATTCTGATAATTCACGCTGTGATAATTCTTGTAACTCTCTAATAATTTT
>PIVX01000130.1 GCA_003353785.1 Gammaproteobacteria bacterium
GAGACACAAATAGAACAGGTGAAAAAGTTCTGTCAGGAATTAGAAAACCGTCTTAAGGAGGAGAAGCACCGGGATAAAAATAAACCAGCTTAGCGACGTGTTGGTTAATAATAGAGCGGTGTCTTCTTTGTCTTCGGGGGCCTTGAGGTTATTAATGAGAAGTCCTTTAAGAATAATTATCCCTGCAGTATGAGGATTAAGAGGAATTTTAGTTAGTATATTCATTCTCTTGGGGGTTCCACTATTAAGGACCTTGCGTGGCCTTAACAGGAGCATCCTTATTAAAAGCCTCTCTAAAGTTTTCCCTCGTTGAAGAAGGTTAGCTCTGGGCGGGGCTCTTCTTTTTCTAGGAAGACTCCTGAGGAGAGTAAGAATTAGGCTCTTGCCCTTCAGTGTGGTAAACTTCCATTTCCCCATCTTTGGCGTTGGGCTTAGTGTTTCTCTTTGAGTTATTATCACTCTTATAAGAGTGCAGTCTCGTGCCCTGCAGTATAAGAAAGAATATTTTGGAGATGTAACCCTTAGTGCAGGATGAGTTATAATGTCCCTCTTAATTGAGAGAATAAGACGAGGAGCTCGAGCCGTTACTCTGGGGGCTCGAATTAGAGTTAATATTATAATGGGAGGAATTCTTCACAGTGTAGTTGGAGAGAGAAGGGGGAGGTGAGGAATGCTGGGCCTTTCAGTATTAGAGAGCATAGTCGTAGTAATTCAGGTATATGTTTTAGTTCTTCTCCTTTGTTTTTATACAGCAGAACTTGAGTAATGTTATGAGGACGGCTTAGGGCTAACATTCACTTCTCCCCCTGACCAAGACAGGTAGGACTCTGTATTCTGGGAGGTATTACTTCTCTTGTGATTTTTCTTAAAACAGGGGTTTTGGTAGCCTTCCTTCTCTGTCTTACCTGTTTAGGGACAAGTGTAGGACTCTGGAGCTCTGACATAGTGTGAGAGGGGGCTAGAGGAGAATATTCTTTTCAGGTTTATGATAATTTCAAATTTAGATTTACTCTCTTTGTTTTCAGAGAAATAATGCTCTTATTTTCTTTCTTCTGAGCTTTATTTCATTATGCTCTTTCTCCCTCTCCCCTGATAGGACACACTTGACCTCCTCTTGGAGTAGAAACAATTGCACCAGGAGGAGTGCCCCTATTTAACACCATTCTTCTTGTAGGGAGAGGAGTAACAGTAACATGAGCACATCATCTCCTTATATGCGGGTTCTGTAAAGAGAGCAGGGGGGGCCTTGGAGCAGCCGTGTTCCTTGGCAGGATCTTTCTCTTCAATCAAAGGGTTGAGTTTAGAGAAGCCATATTTTCTCTAGGAGAGAGAGTATATGGGAGTCTTTTTTTTACTCTCACAGGGTTTCATGGGTTTCACGTTTTTCTAGGTCTTTTTCTTCTTTTAGTTGGAGGGCTACGTCTTTTCTTAAAACACTTCACTTGTCTTAATCATGCGAGTCTAGAGATGTCCTTCTGATATTGACACTTGGTAGACTGTATCTGACTTATTGTTTATAGTTTAATTTATTGGTGAGGAAATTAGTGCTAGGAACACTCTTTTTATTTACTAGGGTTGGCCTTATAGGAGGAATGGTTGCTCTCTTGTGTCTCATTGGGAAAAAGAGAGAAAGAGAAATAAGAAGAAAAGCTCCACTTGAGAGGGGCTTGACTACTACAGGGCGAGTTTTGAGAGTTTTCTCTCTTCAGTTTTTAGTCATTCTCGTGCTTTTTCTAGTATTAGACCTAGAAGTTGTTTTAGTCGTAGCCCTAGTGTTTAGAGGAAGGATCGGAAAAATAAGGAGAGGCATCTTGGTAGGATTTATTATAGGAAGACTCTGAGCGGAGTGGTCTTGAGGAAAGCTCTTCTGGGCGGTATAAGCACTTGGTGTAGGGCACAGTTATTTGTGGGATAAAAAGAATCTGCTTAGGGTTAAAAGACTTACAGTCGTTTGTCCTGCATACAAAAGATATTAGACCCATCAATCTCTTCTTTTTTAATCCAAGTAAAAT
>PIVX01000131.1 GCA_003353785.1 Gammaproteobacteria bacterium
GAAAACGTTTTTTGTTTCGAAACATTTGTCATTAGTGTATATTCAGTGCACAAAATACATAAACATTCGGAAATCAAGTTGCTTTTTTTTTATATATAATCTGTATAATAATTTTTATAACTAACAAATCCATAGACGAACACTAACCTGTACAACAATCGTCGGTACCAAACAACAAGTGAATCTTATCACAACTGCGAATATGAATAAACAAAAAAGGAAATTTAAAGACACTGACTTGCCTGACTCAACAAATAAAGAACCATCATTAAAAAAACAAAAACAAGATAGAAATGAGGAAAATCTTTCAAGACGTAGAATATTTCAAGACGTTTCACCAACACCAGAAACAGTAAAAAAATTGAAAAACTTGAAATTTAAGACTTCAACCGACCATATTTTACGAAGAGGTGATACTCCGGCATATGTAATACGTGGACACCCGTTATTTTATATGTTTAACAAAAATGTTTCTGCAACGGCAATGAGTGTAGATTCTATAACAAAAGAGATAATGTCAATGAGTGTAGATTGTTCTGAACAAAATGTTGGAATATCGTCAGAAAAAAAATATTTCTCAGACGTACAAAGTGAGTATATACCGTCAGATGAAGAAAAACGTGATTTATCTGCAGAATTTCATAGAATTGTTGTGAGTGATTCAACTTCACCAACACCATATTATGTATCACAACCATATCATGTAAAAGAACATCGTATACAATGTGATGATGCTGTAAAAGTTGAATGTGAAGTGAATAAAATTATTGATTGTAATATTTTTGCAGATGGTAAAATATGTTATAGTGTTGAATGGAAAAATAAAATTGATGGGGCGTCTTGGTTTCCTTTAAAAGATTTAAATAATGCACGTGATGTTGTAGATGATTTCATCACAAAACATAGACACGCATTAAGAAAAAAATATCGAATTGTTACTGAACAAAATGTTGGAAAAAATGGAGCAAAAAAACATTTAAAATTAAAGAAAAAAATGAAGAGAAAAAACAAAAAAAGAAAAACTCGAGAGTACTATAATAGGAGAAAACAAGCTAAAAGAAAAAAAAGAAATATAAGATAAAATGAAAAAACCTAACTTTAACACAAAAAAACTTAACTTACTTAAATACTGAAAAACTTTTCGTGGAACATTACAGAATATTAAAATATTTTTTTGTTTTATGCATTTTTTTTGTTTTATGCAATTTTTTGTTCGTAATTTGTGAGTTTAAAAATTATTATTTTTCACAACAAATCAACATTCTTTGAAATAATAGTATAGGATAGTATTAGTATAGGATATGATAGTATAGGATGCGAAAACATTTCTGAATCAATAAGAAAAAGAACGTTTTTGTATTACATTGTGTATGTTAAGTGCACAAAATTCATAATATTTCTTAAAAAGTTACATTTGAATTCAATGTTCAACGGATGCATCTTCTCTCAAAAGTTTTTTGTGTAGAAACAATTTTAAGAGTAAAACATGTAAAAAAACATTTTGTGCGAAAACGTTTTTTGTGCGAATTCGCAAAAAAAAGGTTTTCACAGTGAAAATATTAAAGTTTTTCAGCTGTATAAATGTTATGATATTTTTAATATCACCACAAATCAACTCCATGCAGCACAGACACTTTTTGCATTAATCGCAAACATCAGTTGAATGACAGCAATAAGCTGACTGAGCTATATGCAATGCGGATGTAACCGTGTACTTTCGACGCGTATCTATGGCAGCTCTTAACTGATGCAGACTTAATTGAAAGGGCATCTATACAGTGAAACATGTTCATATTGTTCACACAAGGTTATGATAAAAAAAAAAAAAAACCCAAAATATTTGAAATTTCGAACATTGAGATATATATATATATTATTATAGCACTGACTTAACACTCATGGGAGAAGAAAAACGTTTTTGGTTGAAAACTGCGAAAAACTTTTTTGAAAAACATTGGTTGGATGGTGGGTTAATAATTTAGGTGGGTTAACAAATGTAGGTGGGTTAAAA
>PIVX01000132.1 GCA_003353785.1 Gammaproteobacteria bacterium
TTCAAATATTTTTGCATTTTCGTATTTTATAATATTCAAAGATGTAATCTTAAATAATTATTATAATTCAATCTCGACTATAATAATGTTTTGAGCTTTTCTTAACTTCATAACATTGACAGCGCTCCCAAGGAATATTTAATTTAATTTAACTTATCTTACTTCTCTAAACTACTTTCTAGCATCCATTTATTTTTATCATGAGCTCGTAAACGTTCTATAAGAAGATCTGCTGTACCCTCATCTTCTAGCTTATAAGAAAGTTGAATTGTTTCATTTACAATACTCATAATATTTCTTTGATCGTTTGCTAGATCTGTTAACATAGCATTAGCATCAGCATTTTCATCTCCATCTTTTATTGTGGTGACTTTGGAAAATATACTCAACCCTGCAGGAACCTTAACTCCAAGTTGTCGTATCCTTTCTGCGATATCGTCGATAGCTTCAGCCAGCTCTTCGTACTGATTCTGAAACAGGATATGCAACCCACTAAATGCATTGTTCCTTGATATATTCCAATGATAGTTTTGGGTTTTTAAATATACGCAATAAGAGTCTGCTAATATCTTACGCATTTTCTCTATAAGTTCTTTTTTATTCATAATTTTGTGATTAAAAATAATATTTTTAATTGCTGTCCCCTTACTTAGTCTAGTGCAGGTCTCCCACTATTCCTACAATACATGTTTCCTTTCTGAAGCTTTTCTTTCTTATTGTCAACTAGGCGCGTGCTTAGAGTGCTACCAGGATTTTTTTTGTGTGTAACTGCATATCTATCTACATTAGGTGATAGACTTGAGAAATTATTTAATCTTATATGATTCTCAGGAAACAATCCTAGGCGGCTCTTAGTTCTATTATCAATGCCAATCTTCTGTGTAAATAGTTTTGCCTTACCTTCTCTGATTAGAGGGGTTTTTCCTAGTAATGCTTCAATAAAGCCTTGGTTACTCTCAACATCGGATAATAATTCAGTAGTAAAATTAATATCGCCTATCATTGTTCTTGAAATAGCAATCAAATCATTCTGGTTGCTATTTTTTTTATGTATAATACTATAATTTGATACATCAAGACTAGCCAAGGACGATCGTTTTTCTTCTGGTACTGAGGGTGAGATTCGTTTACTACGTTTTTCAGAAACAAAGCTAGCATGCTCGTCGGAATTCAAGTTGACATCATTATTGCCTAAAAGCGACGAATTACCGCCTAATTGATACTTTCTAGAACCATTTTCACTTCTGATGGGTATATTGTGACTATTGATCTTGTTATCTTGTTCTTTTTCGATTGTGTTTTCGATTTCTTTCTGCTCAATATTATTCTTGTTATCTTGTTTAATTCGATCTTCGATCTTATCTGAGTCCTGATTTAAATTGCTATTAGTATTAACATTGCCTATAAGATTACCACCACGGCTTTTTTGCATTTTCTTTCGCATTCTCTCATAATAGGTATCATCATCATCGTCTGAGAAATCCCTATTTAACATCATGCTATCAGGGGGTACAATATTATAATAATCATTTTGTGGTTTTAGTATTACTATTTGATTAATTTGATTATAATCATTATCTCCACCTTTGCCATCCATATTATCATCGCCATCCATATTATCATCGCCATCCATATTATCATCGCCATCCATATTATCATTGCTATTAGTATTAACATTGCCTATAAGATTACCACCATAGCTTTTTTGCATTCTCTTTCGCGTTCTCTCATAATAGGTATCATTATCGTCTATTGAGAAATCCCTATTTTCTTTGCTACCTAACATCATGCTATCAGGGGGTACCATATTATAACAATCATTTTGTGGTTTTAGTATTACTATTTGATTAATTTGATTATCATCATTATCTCCACCTTTGCCATCCATATTATCATCGCCATCCATATTATCATCGCCATCCATATTATCATCGCCATCCATATTATCATCGCCATCCATATTATCATCGCCATCCATATTATCATCGCCATCCATA
>PIVX01000133.1 GCA_003353785.1 Gammaproteobacteria bacterium
TATTTTAGCAAAGAACATAGCTCTTTCATCTGTTGGGATTTTTTCTATTTCAGATGTGAATGTATTCGAAGATGATAGTGCACATCTCATGTTTGCACATTATGGAGATAATCTAAAAGGATTGGCTTTAGTCTATTATATCAATAATGGATTGCGTATTAATTACAAGTCCCCTATTCATAGAATAAAAGATAAGGTTGCTTTAGTTAATTTTAACAGGATATCTCGTTATATTGAAGGCAACTATGAGGATATAGAAATTTTTGAGAATAAATCTAGTAAATGGAGATATGAAAATGAATATAGATTATTTAGAAAACCAGGATTGAAGAATATTTCAGATGTTGACGTTGAGCTTAAGACTATATTTTATACTAATAGATTAGAAGATAACAACCTCAAAGCATCAGAAAAGATAAAAGAATCTACCTATAAAGGTGTCGAGCTTAAAGAAATTTATACATCTAATAGCACATACAACTTTAGAATAAAAAAAGATAGCCAATCGACTGATAAAAACATCTATGAGTGGTTAAAAAAACAAGAGTTTATTTAAAACCTTTGATTAAGAAGAGGTATCAAATGTAAATATTATTTGATAGGTGTTATCATTCAGAATACTTAGGTAAGGAAGTTAACAAATGAACTCATCATATATTATTAATATGCTAGATGAATAATATTTTGAACCATAAAATGTATCTCATATTTTTATTTAGTATATTACTAGGATGTAGCAAAACAAATATGAATGCTCCTGTAGACTTCAAAAATTTAAACATATCCCATTACAAACCAAATTTCTATCTAATTTGTCCTAAAGTCATATGCGGGGTTGATGGCAATACCAGTCCTATTTATAAGCTAAACTCAAATACTTTGTACCATGCAACTTTAGACATAATACAAAAAAAAGAAAAGACTACCATTACCTACCAAAATAATAAGAAGTATCAATTAATATTTATACAAAAAACTAGGTTCTTTAGGTTTCCTGATTATATTGATATACAAATATTCCCTGTTGGTAATAATGAGTCTACTATTGCTATCTTTAGCAGAGCTAAATATGGGTTCTATGACTTCGGAATCAATAAAAGCAGGGTAATTAATATTATTACAGAACTTTCTAATATCACCGCAAATAACATAAAGACTAAATCAGTGAAATAAAAGATAACCTTTTATATTGGTGTTAATGAATATTCGCATAATTATAACAGAATAAATAAATGATAAATTTGGCATTGCTATATATAATTTCTTTATTTTAGCTATTGTTGGGCTGCATGACATAACCGGCTAGATATGTCACTCATCCTATCAGCTTACCATTTGCTTGTAAATAAGCTCGAGAACTTTCTGTTGTAACAATGTATAGATTTCTTAGGCACGGCTATCGAAGCTTTTTTGCCACATGATTTTAATTCATGCACATTAAACAAATCATATAAATAGTTAAATGTTTTAATATCCATTTCGCTAAAACTAAATTTGGTTTGTTTGTTTTTGTCTAAAAACAAAATTTATTTTAGTGCATAGCAAAATTTATCCCAGCACACATTATACCATTCTATTTTTTCCTCTATGCCATTAGCAATCATATCAGCTACAAAATCTCCATTTGGAGATATAATAACAACTTTAGGCTGTTGTTGTTTAATATAATCACATATCAGTTGAAAAATTATTTTATCATACAACCTCGAGTCATTCATCTTAAAAAATGAATACCCTACTATAATAATATACTCATATGTATTATTATTACAGCAATATTCAAATTTTTTATATTCTTTAGTGCCAAACAATAAATCTTCATACTCTTCATTTGCAAGATATATACCTTTTAATGAACCAATAGGTGTACATGATCTTTTTCACCATCAAATTCTACTAGTTCAGATTCAAAATCGCTGGCAACATCTTCAAATACTTCTTTCATGAAATCTAGAATATTTTTAGTAAATATTCTCTTGCGATATTTCGTAACAA
>PIVX01000057.1 GCA_003353785.1 Gammaproteobacteria bacterium
TTACCTAGTGGATATTCTTGCTCTGAAATACGAGCAAGCAGGGAACGCAGATGTACCTGTGCCATTTTGAATCTCTCTGTTTAAAATTAAGTAAATTAATTCAACAAATTATTCAAATCAGCAAAGACTTTAAACGCGTATTTATGTAAAATTATCTTAGACATGATTAACTCTCCTTCAATATTTGAGTTAGTTGTGTTCAGTGAAGTGTAGGAGGGTCAACTCCTGCGCTTCACGCCTATAATGCGGAACAATACCGCCGATGCTAATATGGATTTAACTGATAGCATCGAAGCAATGCTAAGATATAGTTATTTGTTTGGCAAGAAAAAATACTATTTTTACATAATAATGCCTAACATGTGGCTTTATAGATTGGATATAAATCTTAGAGATCTATATGTGTTCTAAATTATATATTTTATACTGTTTATTTTCTATTATAATTGTTTTAAAAAAAAATCATGGGAAAATTTTTAAAGATATTTGAAGCACTATCAAGTGACCTTCAAATTATTGTTTTAATTGTATTGTAACAATATCGGGACATGGAGCTGTAAATTTAATATGTACTGATCCTGTAGGTTGTGTACCGTTCACAAATTCATATTGTGGAGTTTTCGGATAGCCGGTTACCGTTAACTGTGTTGGGTCAATTTTACTCTCAAAATTTATTGCAAAATATAAAACACCAAGATCAGTTAAACTTACAACGTTTTCAGACATTATACTATTTATATGAGTGTCATTAGGATTGAACTGTATAAGTGTTTTTATATTCTCACCACCTATAGGACATTTTGCACTAGAAAACATTTTTATTAAATCATAATATAATTTAAATTTTAAATCTTCAACATTCTCGTACTCATAATACACTAGTTCATCCTTTATACTACCAACAAAATTTCTAGCTTTCTCGTCTAATGGGTTGTTCTTATCTTCGTATACATACAAATAAATGTTTTTCTTTAAAGCCATAAACTCGTTAATTTCATTAACAGTCCCGCTTTTTGAGTTGTTAACTGGTGTCCCAAGTTTGTGTTTTATAATAGCTATGCATAAATCTGCTGAAGGTATTAGTTCATCGTTTATTTTTTGCTGAGCATTTCCGACACCAAGGGTTAAATCATCTTTCCAGTTAATGGGTTCCAATGCTATTTTCTTTTCGGAAAGAGCTTTACCTACATAAGGCAAAACAGCAGAAACATTTTTGCGCTCTTCATCAGCATCAGAAGGAGAAGAAATAAAAATGTTATATCTTGTAACGTCGTCCATTGATTGGTTCCTTATATTTCCTAATATATTATATCAGTATAGGCATAAATAAATATTCTCTATGAAGACCTCTCATTTATCGTTGTGTTAGATAAAAATGCACTAAAGCCAAATAAAAGCATAATAAAATTAAATTTTTACTTAAATAGAAAAACATAGTAAATTAGTTAACTTTATTGAGAAAGCGTTCGAATAGCATGCCAAACAAATTTTTCTCGAAATTATTTGATTCTGAAAACAGGCTGAATATTTCTCAATTCATCTTAATACTTTTGGGGTTTGTGATAATTCCATTCAATTTTGGATATTGGTGGATAATTGCTCCTGACTCTTTCAATATGTATGAGTTAATATTTAATTATAATTTAAATACATTTTATGAATTTTTATTTATTTTTGGTTTAATTTGGCTTCCTATATTTATTGGCCATGCTGTCGTTGGTTATTTTGTCAAAATAATGCCTGTTGTGGGGGAAAAGGACGCAAGTGGTAACATAACAAAAAAAGATAGAGATAATGAAAAAATATATAAAAACTGGTTATTGGCTTTATGGAGTATGTTCCCTGCCTTTATATATTTTACGTTATCAAAGCTTTATATGGAATCCAGTTTAAAATTCACATTTATTGCCTGTGCAATTTTAATTGCAATACACGTATATTTTTGTTGTATTTCAAGGGTTTTAAAAAGACATAAATGGAATAATGGGTTTATAAAAACTTCCTTTATATTGATTGTATGTACGTCAATTTTATATATAGCATACTTAGTGGTAATGCTTTTAGTGGAAATAGAAGTAAGTTACTTATCTATGTTAAATAATATGTTTGTGGTTGCATTATCTTGGTTCTATATGCTTACTCTTTCTTCATTGTTAGAAAAAGATGATAAAGAAATAAATTCTTCTGATATTTTAGATCCGTATCCTGCTGCTTGCAAACGATATAATGGGGAAACAGATAAAATTTTCAGAGACATTACAACAGTATGCAAAGGTCTTTGTGCAGCAGTGGTATCAGTAGTGTTGTTTTTTTTATATATTACAGCGCTAAAAAATTATATTGATAGTCTTATAGGAGACGGCACAACTGCTTTCATTATTATTATTTCACTTTTATCCATGATAATTCTTCTGATGTTTTATCTTTTTCTAATAACTAATTTACATGAGCATAATATTATGTCAGATATACCAGGGGAAGAGAAAAAAAAGAAAACACTCTTTTATTTAATAGGGATGTTTGTTATGGCTTACATGACTGTTTTTGTTTACTTAGGGATGAATGTTGCAGAAATAAAAATCATTGGTGGTAAAAATTTTTTTCATGCGAGTTCTAACTTAATTGGGAATATAAGAGGGCTTGGCCATGTTATATCCCTTGGAACGTTAGACTCAAAAAGGTTTATTGTTCCTTTAGGAAGATATGAAAATAGCATTGACAGTTATTTCCATCCAGTAGTTTATACTTGTAAGAAAGGTGCAATAATAAATAAAAAAATTAAGTCGGTTCAAAACAAGTATAGTAAGGATGAAGTGTGGTATGACAATTTTACATTTATAAATGGAATTTTGGAGTCAAAAAAGGATGTGGCATGTAAGAAGGGCGACAGGGAGGATATAAAAGCGGTTTACTTTGAATGTGGTGATAGCTTAGAAAGTCACAAATGTATAATACGACAAATAGGGATGTGGTGATATTAAATAAAAATTGTTGAAAACCCCCAAAAAAAAATTATTGGTTGTATATTTAGAAATAATAAGCTGAACAATGCATTAACACACAATCTGAACATGTTGATAAAATGGTTTTAGTAGTATGATAGTTTCAATGGGTGATGTATGATAAAATCATTTATTATCTTTGAGATGGAAATTCTGGAGAAAAAACATAAATGATTGTCGCCCTGTTCGGTGTGCAGGGGTAGGTTAGATGGAAGATAGCATGAACCGAAATCAAGAAAAAAAATTTAAGATATTTAAGAAAAAAGTACCATCTAATTCTAAGAATGATATAAAGAAAATTATCATACGCGATAAAAATTATTCTTTTCAAGCTATATCTAAAGGTAGAAACCCTAAATCTAAAGCATTGTATGAAAAGCTGGTGGATATCCATGGGAAGACCATAAGATATACTAAAACTACTTTTATAGAATATAATAGAATTCTTCATGTAAAAGATAAAATTATAGATACATATATTCCTGTTAAGGAAGCAATATGAGTAATCGTAAAAATGTTTTGAGGAAATTACTTGATTTATCAGCGCCCATTGATGATATATCTACACAGCTTCGGAAATTAGAATGGGATTATGAAGGTGAAGGTGAAGTAGTTTTAGAACCAAAGCATATATCAAATGTATTGGGAAGATATTTAAAAAAGGAATTAACAAAAGAAGACATTGAACATTGGTCAAATTTAATAGAGTGCAGGGAAGACATAGAATTTGATGGTAAATATTTAGAACTCATAAAGGAACTTATTTTCAAACTTGCTAACCCTGCCTTGGAAGGCAATATAACATCTAAGTCTTGTAAGGAATGGCAATCACAGATTATAGAGGCGCAAAAAAAGGTCGAGGGGAAGACTAGAGAATTTCCAAAATTTGTTAATAAAATTAAAAAAACAAGAAATCCTCTTAAGCAAACCATGATAAAGAAGGGAATTTTTCTTAAAAAAGACCCCTCACTAAAAGCAGTGGCTAAGAAAAAAAAGATATCTAAGGATTCTATTCCTAAAAAAACAGTACTAAAAAAAGTGTCAATTAAGAAAAAGGACACATCTAATATCAAAAAGAAAAAAACTGATAATGAGAGAAATAAAAAAAAATAACTTTAAAAAATGGCAAGTATACGTTTTTAAGTTCATGGGTTGCATGACATAAGGGCAGTTTGTTACATTATAATTACTAATTAGCCTAGAACTAAAGACTAATCTTTAATTTGTTTTTTTATATAGGTGATGTTGCGTATATCTTTTGTGCTAACTTTAATGCCTTCAACACCAGATGAAGATATTACAGATTTCTCATTCAACTTTCTTCTTCGCTCCGGATCACGCAAATGGGGGTTAGTATGAATTAATGTTTTCTTTTTCATAATACTATAGTTATAACACAAATCAGGATATTAGCGTGTAAAAACATCGTTGATAACCTTTAACTGTTTTGTAAGCGATTGATAAGGCGTTGTTGGGGGATGGGAGAGATTGAAAAGGAGATAACGCATTCAAGCAAAAGCTCTAAACCAAAAAAATAACCTAAACCACAAAAAAAGAAAACCCAAGGAAAATTCTTATGAGGCTAAAAAAGATTAGAAAATTTTTCAAAATGAACTAACTAATAGATTATGCCTTTTTAGGGTGAAAGCTGCGTTGATAGAAATTGATAGATATGTCAAGAACTTAAGTGGTTTTTTTATTGTTAATACTTGGGCGCAAAAATATTTATTTACGAAATCTGTGAGTATCCTAGTCAGTAAAGATGAGTTCTCTAGAGAATACATGTACTTAGTGCAATGTTTCCTTTTGAGCAGAGATAAATTTAGCTCAGATAGAGTTCTAGGTTCCTGCTATCGGAAGAAATTTTTAATGAGGCAAATATGGGGTTGGATACAGAATGATAAGGCAACAACTATACTTTTATGAGAGTAGTTAATTATAGTTATTGAGGGGCGATATTATGGGATACAAATGTTATGAACTAAGAGAAAAATTAAGCCGTAAATGCTGTTGCTGGATTTTATATATAACCATACCTCTAATAATACTTCTAATTTCTGCGGAAATATATTTCGATTTCTTCAATGTTTTTGGCATTGCTGCTGGAGATGCATCATTAATAATTTTAACATTAGTAATTGCTTATGTTGCCTGGGTTAATTTGGGCGGCATGAATAAAACAGCAAAAAATGACTTCCTACTACGTTTTGATAAGCGATATTGTAATAAGGAATCTTTAGAAGCTAAAACAATATTACATAGGATATATCTTAATACTAAAAAGCCAAAGAAAAATTATTCTTGCAGTGAAAAACATATAGCAACAATATCCAATAAGGTAAAGGATATGGCTAAATCTAATCGGGAACAAGATATAAAAGATTTTATGCTCCTAATTAATTTTTTAGATTCTCTAGAAACAATAGCTTATTTTGTTAATAACAACGATGATGTTAAAATAGAAAACATTGAAGAATTTCTAGGTCAATCAATAATATATTATTATTTAATATTTATAACGTGGATATATGAAAATCGTAGGATAGGGAATCATGATAACTCATATTACTCTGAACTTGAAAAGTTAGTGAAAAATTTATCTAAAAAATGCAAAGATGAAGATTGTCAGAAACGTAAAAAATTCCAGGAAATGGCTTCCAATAAATTAAATGAACTAGATGAGTTAAATGCTGCAAAACAAATTTGTGGTGAATGTGAAATTATCAATGAAGAAATCCATAACAATAGGGGCTTATAATGACAGTAGGAAATGATATTGACTGGATGGAAGAAATAGAAAATTTCACATCTTTAAATATAGAAGATGATTTAAATGAGGCTGCAAAGGAATGGAAAAAAGAAAGTTCAAACTTGAAGGAAAATTTTGTTGTTGAATATAACTTTATAGAAGATAAATTAGATAAATTAAGGAAAATATATGACAATATAATTGAAGGAAAAGAATTACCAAATAATTCCCAGTCTGATAATATTTTTAACCATCATAATATAGGTTTAATGTTAGCAAAAACTTCAAGTATTGAAAAAGATTACAAGGATTTAGCTAATTCACTTCATAAATTATGGTGGTCTTTCTTGTTACATATAGGACAGCGTAAAGTGTCTATTTTTTTAAGAGGGTTGCAATATAATGTAAAAATGCGGATTGCTTTTTCATTCTATCGTAGTCATGAATTTGATTTTTTCAAAAGTATCTCACATATGCAAGGAATAGATTTTGAAAGTGATGTTGAAATCATAATTGTGAAAAAAAACTATCCGCTAGAACAATGGTCAGCTATAGACCCCAAAAAAAATCAAGGGAACTATTATGGATATGGCGGTGATCATAACCATAACGAGAGTACTATGAATGAAAACTCTAAATCACGACCTGATTGTTTAGGTATTAACCCTTATCAAAAAATTAATAATGATGAAAAGGAACGCGAAAAACGTAAATATAAGGAACGCGAAAAACGTAAATATAGAGTATTCAAAAATACATTATGCTTAAAAAGCATAGCTGCTGGTGTTTTGGATATTTGGTCAGTTCCAGAAAAACCTTATGATGCAGATGGTGGTTGCGCTCAATATTTTAATGCAAAAAATAAGATTAATTTCAAACATAAAGAAGAATAAGCAAATAACGTAACAAATTTGAAATAGAGTGACCAATGAACCAATAAGGAGTTTAAATATAAAATATTCTGATTTAATGATTGATTATTTAATCGAAGCGCGGTTGCCGGGGGGATGCGAGAGAGACTAAAAGGGGAGATAACGTATTCAAGCAAAAGCTCTAAACCAAAAAAAACACGCATAAACGATAACCTCCATCCATGTACTCATATTAACCACTTCAATATCCAACAGAAGAACTCAAAAACCTGCCAAATTCTCCATCAATAGCACTAGGCAAATATTAGCCAACTCTATTCCGTAGGGATATATGCGCATTTAACTGTTCTACGAACAGTTAGCGTTTTCTTATTCGGATATTGATTAGAGGGTTAAGCTACATAATCTAGTACAGAGCGCAAGCATTGCGAAGCAATGTATATGTGCGCCTATCTCTTGGCAGAGACAAGAGCTTTTATTGTACAGGCCAATTAATAATAATTTTTTGAAAACAGAAGCAGGGTGTTTAAAAAATAATGATTCTTTAGCTGTAACAGATAAATAGAAATAAAAGCCAAGCTGAACAAAAATAAAGCTGTGTTAATTATGCTCTAGTTGGCAGAGCAAACTAAGCGCATCTATACATTGCTTCGCAATGGTTGCGTTCTGTACTAATCTAACGGATATTGGTTGGTTAATATGATAAGCTTAATGCTATTCTAAAAAAACCATTAGCAAACTTTTGTAGAGTAAAAATAAACAATATGCAGCCAATTTGAAATGTTTAAAGGTAGGCAATCAATATGACGAAATATAATACTCGCCCCGTGGGTTGTGAACCTTTTTGTTGCAGTATTTGCGGGTTTGTGAATATTGATAAGCCTGAAAAAGGTATTTGTGCAGAATGTCTATCAAGGTCTAGAATTAGAACCTTACCTCTATTATTTTCAGAAATAATTCCTAGTTATATTGATGCTACACTGGCAAAATCTTTACCTGTTTTATCATTTGCTGCCACAAAGATAGAAAAAAAGATGTTATTAAAATGTTTTAATAATGTTCAACTAGCTTCTTTATATGGAACTTATGGGCAAGAAACCATTACAGGTGTTGATGCTAGAGATTTATCAAAATTTAAAGATAACGCATTTTCTGGCATTTATTCTATGTCAGTTTATGAATATTTTTTAGAACAAGAACAAGCTTTACAAGAGGCATATAGAGTAATATCTCCTGGTGGGATATTTATGTGTTTATGTGCGCCAACTAGGGTAAAATCTGGGGACGGCAAGCCAACTATAATACGAGAGTTTTATCCGAGTGATAAGGAGTTGCCATATATCCCAAGAGATAAGAAGATGGTTGTTGTTTCAATACAAAAGGATTGGTATGTTAATACAATGCAAAAAGT
>PIVX01000134.1 GCA_003353785.1 Gammaproteobacteria bacterium
TAGGGCTTCTTGAACAGGATATTGATATTGAAATAATTAGCAAAGCAACAAAATTATCTGTCGGGAAAATTAAAAGTCTTCAAGCTCAGAATCAAGCTGGTTTGGGTAGTGAGAAGAAACAGTAATTTGCCAAGATTGATGGAAAGCGTCCTTGCTTAAATTATCATCCGTGGGGTGAATATATTATAACAAACAATCGAAACTAAGAAAAATATACTGTAATTATATTAGCTAATTGTTTCGGAATGAATTTTTGTACTACAATATAGGGCTAAAATCAAATATACAAGGAATGTCACTATCTAACTGTTTTTAACAAAACACTAAATCTCCTTGGAATTATCCAACAGGAGTTCCGAAGAATATTACTAATATCATTAATATAAATAGGGAGATAAAAACATATGCTTTAAAAATTGACTTTATATTATATGCTAAGATTATAGCTATTACACATTGAATAGCATAATAAATTGCAAAAGCTTTTGAGGCAATGACAATAATTTCATAGATGTTAGTTAACCATATTAGAAGAATGGCAGTTGTTACAGTTAAAATAATACCTTGCCTAATAGATATAGATTTATTTGTTGCATCAGAAATAAGCCCGGAACTTCCTATAGAATCAGCAATTGCGGCACTAATTTGACTCATAGTTGCAGCAAATATTAAAAATAAAGGGAGAATAGGAGCAACTAAACGAGATAATTCTATAATAGCTGTTTCATCAATAGAATAAATGTTGTTAAATAAAACCATAGCAGAACTCACAAAAGCTACATAGATAGCTCCAGAGATAATTTGAGCATAACGCATAGTTTGAATACGTATCTTAGCAGAATATATCTGACCTAAATATCGAGATGTTTCAAACCCTTGAACAATAATTAGCATGCCAAGCAATTTTTTAATGGCTTCGAATGAGGTATCGTGAATATGTTCGGCAATATACCAATTACCTTTAAAATAGATATTAATGTTATAGAATAGATATCCAATAATCATAGCCAGAATAACTATAAGTTTTGCATTAACAACATATTTTTCCATTTTTTCCAGAATATGTAGCCCTTTAAACCACCCGAAACATCCTATGATGATAAGAATACTTGTTGTTAGAAAATTTTCATAAATATAATTTTTTGTTATTAATTCTTGTAAAGCAAATATTGCAAATAACTTAAGGTAAAATGCAACTGAAATAACATAAGCAATCCCCAATATTGGCTCAGAAATATTTTCTAAACGTGTTAAGAGTGATGGAGTTTCCTTGTTCAATAAATATGGTTCGAAATAAAAAATATTAAAACGTATGACATTACCTAAAAGATAAGCAACTGTTACAATTACTAGCATTACTAGTGCAGCCCATTTACCTGTTATTAAGACTACAAATGCTGATGAAATTAAAAACCCACTACCTATAATAGATGCTAAGGGTGTTACGGTTGCTTGCCATATTTCTGATTCTATGAATTTGCTTGTAAAAAAAATCCGTATTAATATACATATCATGAGCAAGACAATAATATTTCCAGATATAGCTGTCATAAATTTTCTTAATATAAATGTATTAAGCTGTAGAGAGGGTGGTAATGTATGATTAGAACATTTGTATGCCTTCCATCCTTACAGCAATTATTCTTGTGTACGTACTATGTAAATATCACAAGCAGCAGTATGTGAAATAATATTAGTACAAGAACCTAATAACCTAGACAAACCGCTTTTACTGTGACTACCCATAAACAATAAATCAAATCTATTGTTCTGCAGAAACTTTAATATGCCAGCCTTTAGTGGAGAAATAAAAATATGGATATCTTCTTTTTCAATATCGTATTGCTCGCACAATGGTATGAAATCATCATATGCTTGAGATGTAATAATTTCTGATGTATCGCTAAGACCGCCAGAAAATGCGTAGCTGGGGGATGGCTCTATAATATGAAGTACA
>PIVX01000135.1 GCA_003353785.1 Gammaproteobacteria bacterium
ATGCTCATACTAAATTAGGATATACCCCACAAGTAGGATATTTTCTGTCTCGTGGAACTGTAGGCTCATCCGAAGGCACTAATCTTATCCACATGATAAATAACCTAGGGGGAGCAAAAAGCAAAGGCTGCAAAGGGATTAGTGCTCCTAAGCAAAAAAATGTAACTGAGACAATACTATTAAAATCTCTTTAATAAAACCAATAAATTCATTAAGTATTATCTGCAGGGACTTTACACTTTTACGCAATAATAGTAAGAAAACAACATGAAATGGTAGTTTTCTGTTTCTTATAAAATCATTTGGATTACTTTTATTACGAAAAATAAAGTTACTATCTTTTAATTTTTCGGATATAGCATCAATAATGGATTTTTTTTAATCATTTTTATACCTTGTTTGTATTATTATTTAACTTTAAATAATTACAAGAACAATAACTTAGCTCAACATTTTTCTTAACTTAATGGCAATGATTCCGGCTTACCCCGTATTAGGGGCTTACGTTATACCAGAGTAGATTAGTGGTTCATTACGATAATCACTAACGGGATATTTATCTTTGTAATATTTGTGAAGTCCATATAAATACTCTCTACTAAGTTCCTGGACATTTCTACGAAATATTGGTTTTTTAGAAACATCAATACTTCCATTTACTAACCCTTCTGAATTTGCAATAGTATGAACCCAACACGACCAACTAGCACACTGGGGAGAGGGATTATAATTAGATATAAATTCATACGTAGGCGCAGGAAAAACTTGGTGTAAAGCATCAATATGTGGGCCTTTACATTCATATCCTGTAACATCCTCTACATTAGAATCAACAAAAACAACCTTTTTCTCTTTCCGATCTAGAAATAACAAAGTGGCATGATTTGTATTCCCATAATTTCCTACAACAAAACGTGAGCCAGTAGTTTGCTTTAGTTTTAATTCTAGATTATTTGCAACAAAATTAACATCTTTCTCATCAGTTTTAAAATTCTCCATAACCTGTACTTCAGAATTTCCCTTAAATTTTTCGTTTAAAATCCTATCTATTTCGACCTTATCTAAACCTCTTCTTGCAATTGTACGTTTTTGGATTTTATCATCATATTTTCTTAACGTCTTATCTTTTGTTAATATTTCTAAAATTCTAGTTACATGCAAATTTCTCATTTTTTCACTTGACCAGTACCCTGCTTGATCTATATCTAGTTCTTTATTGGTTCTTTCATAATCAAAACCTACAAATGCCCTTACCCCTGGATTTGTTGTTCGAGGCAATTTTAATGCTTGATAATTTTGTTTTCTTTCCTCATGCCATGCTGTTATTTCTTTCTTAGAAATTCCAGCAAGTTTTTGTAAATCCTCTGCACTATAGGAGTGAATTATAGTTCCTATATATATTATTTCTGATGTAGTTAAAATATTATTATCTTTCGCTTTAGCAAGAGATATAGAACCGCCTAATGCAATAACCTTTTTAATTATATTGATATCTAAATTATTTTCGTCAACTAATTGTCTTCTAGTAAAGCCTTTTTTTATACCTACTTCTATAGCTTCCCGTTCAGTTAAAATTCTTTGTTTAACCGCATCTTTTAGAGAAATAGTACCTGTTTTGACTTTGGCTTTGTCACCGATAGCTTTATCAATTGCATTTTTTAATTCATTAATATTGGAAAAACCACCATCCTTAATGAAATCACTAACTATAGGATGTTCTTTATATCTATCAGTTAGCTTAGATACTGTATCAGCTCTATTTTTTTGAGCAATACGTTTATCAACGGCATCTATAAGCGTGTTTAAATCATCCTTGCCCAGATTTATATATTGTTGGATAGCAGTGTCGGCTTGATATTTCTTAGCTAATTTGCTAACAGCATCAGCTCTATCAATTTCATCCTTTATATAAGGAAGATATCCACTTCCTTCATTTATATATTT
>PIVX01000136.1 GCA_003353785.1 Gammaproteobacteria bacterium
CTGTATTTCTGTAATTCTTCGGTTATTTTGGCGTAAATTTTAAGAATTTACGTCAAAATAACCGAAGAATTACAGAAATACAGGCGAGGTATACCGTTTCCCGTGTTTATTAGTTAGTTGTAGTGCGTATTTCTGTAAACGTTGTGAATTTTACGTTAAAATAACAGTAAAATTTATCACGTTTACAGAAATACACACTACAACTAACTAATAAATACGGGAAACGGTATACCCCGTCTGTATTTCTGTAATTCTTCGGTTATTTTGACGTAAATTCTTAAAATTTACGCCAAAATAACCGAAGAATTACAGAAATACAGGCTTGGGGTATACCATTTCCCGTGTTTATTAGTTAGTTGTAGTGCATATTTCTGTAAACGTGATAAATTTTACTGTTATTTTAACGTAAAATCACAACGTTTACAGAAATACACACTACAACTAACTAATAAACACGGGGAAACGGTATACCGAAGCTGTATTTCTGTAATCGTGATGAAATTTACGGTTATTTTGACGTAAATTCCTAAAATTGCATCAAAATAACCGTAAAATTCATCACGATTACAGAAATACAGGACAGGTGGGTATGCCGTTTCCCGTGCTTAGCAGTACCTGTATTTCTGTAATCGTGATGAATTCTTCGGATATTTTGACGTAAATTCCTAAAATTTCGTCAAAATAACCGTAAAAATTCATCACGAATACAGAAATACAGCTTCGGTATACCGTTTCCCGTGTTTATTAGTTAGTTGTAGTGTGTATTTCTGTTAAATGATAGGAATTTATGTCAAAATAAGCGTAGAATTCATCACGATTACAGAAATACAGGTTAGGGTATACCGTTTCCCGTGTTTGTCAGTTAGTGATGGTGTGTATTTCTGTAAACGTAGTGAATTTTACCTCAAAATAATAGTAAAATTCATCACGTTTACAGAAATACACACCATCACTAACTGGCAAACACGGGAAACGGTATACCCTAACCTGTATTTCTGTAATCGTGATGAATTCTACGCTTATTTTGACGTAAATTTAGGAATTTACGTCAAAATAATCGTAAAATTCATAACGATTACAGAAATACAGGTTATTTTGACGTAAATGTTAGGAATTTACGTCAAAATAAACGTAAAATTCATCACTATTACAGAAATACAGGTTGGGTATACCGTTTCCCGTGTTTACTAGTTAGCGGTGGTGTGTATTTCTGTAAACGTGATGAATTTTACGTCAAAATAAACGTAAAATTCATAACGTTTACAGAAATACACACCACCACTAACTAGTAAACACGGAAACGGTGTACCCCAACCTGTATTTCTGTAATCGTGATGAATTTTACGGTTATTTTGACGAAAATACACTTTTTGGTAACATGTCAAGTAATTTCCACGAATTGTGGTATCAAGCGATGATATTATGTACGCATCAATTCACACTAACAATACTATGGTGTGTGAAACCACGCAAAATGTGAACTAATTACACATACCGCCACTTGCGTTAAAAAATCCAGTTCAAACCGGATCAAACTGGATTTTATAATGCAAATTTGGAAAAACACCGCGAAATGTGTACTTCATAGTCGATTGGTACCACCATTTGCGTTAAACAAACAAACAAACAAACAAACAAACAATAGTAATTTAACGCTCTGATGATTACCACAGAAAGCACATACCACCATTCGCGTTAAACAAACCTGTGCTAAGTACTTTCCGCGAAATGTGGTATCAAGCGAGGATATTATGTACGCATCAACTCACACTAACAATACTATTGTGTGAAATCACACAAATGTGAACACACACACACACAAACCAAACTGTCTCACCCACAAAAAGTGCATCATCAGTTCAACAGATATCGCAGACAGGTAGACAGACAGAGGTCCTACACCCACAATTCGCGATATATCGCCAGTATCATCTCTACCATTC
>PIVX01000137.1 GCA_003353785.1 Gammaproteobacteria bacterium
ATTAGAGGCATGCTATTTGGGGTAATGGGATCTGCTAAACCAGTCAAAAAATCTGTTGAGCAACTGCAAGATGAAATGACTAAGCATCTAAATTTTAGTTTCTAAGTTTTGAATAAAAAACCGCTATAAAGAGCTCGAAAAATTTGTAATCACTCCAGAATTAACAGGAAATAAAATATCTGTTGCACTTTCAAAAATTCAACAATTCATTAAAGATACTGAACACAAATTTGGTACTACTGTTGGTTCGATTGAATACGAAGTATCAATATATAACCCAACTAACAAGGAAAAGTATGATTCTAACTTCGAGGCATGAAGGGGCTTTGTTTTCTATCTCAAAAAGCAGCCCAAAAACTTGCTACCTTCGGCTATCCTGTGAAAGAAGTTAACGGTGGATTCAAAGCATGGAAAGATCATGCTTATCCAATAGAAAATTGACATCTTTACCGACCAATCTAAAAGCTTAAAGTTAACAGTTAGAACAAAATTCAGTTAGTTAAGCAACAATGTCCTTCAGAGCTGTAAAGATCTTGGTTAGAAACCTAGTTATCAGCATCGCTTACTTTGCTTCTTTAATGTTATGCTCAATTATTATCCAGAAAAGTTATTTATTTATTGAATTTATAATATATTCATTTAATATACTCGTATTAATTATGGTAGGTAAAAATATGGAGACATTGTCTGTAAAAAAAGCTTATAACAGGATGTCTTTTTTTTACAATATTTTGTGTAATACTATTTTTAGTCAGGGAAGAAAATCAATTGTTAGCGATATCAATTCTGCTTTTAAAGAAAAAAATGCCAAGATATTAGAGGTTGGTGTTGGTACAGGGTTGTCTCTACCTTTTTATGATCTACGTCATAGTATTACCGGTATAGATTTGTCTGAACCCATGCTTAGTAAAGCTAAGAAACTGGTAGACGCTAAAAGGCTAGATAATGTTGAAACATTGTTAGAAATGGATGCCGAAAATATGACATTCGCAGATCATTCATTTGATGTAGTTGTTGCAATGTATGTTGTATCTGTTGTCCCTAATTTACAGAGATTTATTGACGAGGTGTTGAGGGTTTGCAAGCCAGGCGGGAAAATTTATATTGTCAATCATTTTTCATCAGATAATAAATTTGTTAATACTTTTGAGAAGAATGTAGTTGGTAAAATGTCTAAGTCTTTTGGGTTATTTGATGCAGATTTTCCTTTGGATTTGATTTTACGACAACCTGGTTTAGAACTTTTAGATAAAAGGAAAATTAATTTATTTGGTTATTGGAGAATGCTACATTTTAAGAAAAATTTTAGTTTTGAGGGGCATGATCAATTACACTAGAGTACTTTCTTTAATATTCTCAGCAATCCAATCATGCCATTTGTGTGACGACAATTCTAACATCTCCCAAAGGGAGTAGATTTGACAAAGACTTGATAAGCTGTGGCATTGGCTGGAGAATATCCTATCCAGCGAACATGGTTCTCAAGATATTTGTGGCAACTAAGACACAACTTAACTTGATCAATTTTGACAGAATCAAAATATCAAAGCAATAGCTATATCTTCATGCTCGATATGTTTAAAATCTATCTACAGTAACATCACAGTGTTCAGTGTTAATATTATGCTTCTGGAGATGCTTTATAAAAATATCTATTTGTGTTTTGGTTGGTCTATAATGCCCACTATGATTTCTAATTTCTATTAACTCTCCTATAGCGTTTATCTTTAATGTTCCTGCTGATACTACAGAAGCAGATTTGTTCATTGAACTATGGTAAAAGAGTGGACTATTTAGTGCGCCACCGTGGTTAAAAACAGATAATTCGCCATGCTGATTTAACGTAAAAGCTGCATTATTCATTCGGGATTTTGCGCTCATACCAATAGTAGTGAAAGGAGTGAATCTAGATTTTATTTTATGATCTTGATCATAAA
>PIVX01000138.1 GCA_003353785.1 Gammaproteobacteria bacterium
TTCTTCAATAAATTTGTTGTCGAATTTGCAAAAACCCATACGAAAGAAGAAGTTGATCAAGCATTTGAAGAGGTTGATCGTGAATTAGAATTCGTTCACGATACTAGTACAAATCTCAAATGGGGGGTTCTTCCTGTCAAGTAACCAATAATCGCCATCTTTGTGTTTATAATATTTATTAAAGCATATTTAACAGATATCTTTGTGAGTTTTTTTTCATTTTCTGTGTTTTTTTTGTATTTTGGATTTTTAATTTATTTTCAATTAAACTAAGATTTTGTTTTCTCACAAAGTCGTATCTGATATTTTACTCCATTTGTTTTGTACGTAGTGTTAATGAGCAGTTTCATTGTGTTTCATAGGAAAGATTTGTAATACCGGTTTCGGATTGCCCTATATTTTCCACCATTTCATATACAACACCATGCCAATCCATTTCCGCTATTACAAATGAACAAAAAAAATGTTTCATATAATGCGTGTATGTTGTTTGCTGCTTCACATGCTCCAGAATACTGCTCTGATTGATGCACCAAATATATTACGATCAATGGGATGTTATGTATCAGGTACATATAATACATGTGTTAATCAACATGAATCACAACCATGTAATAATGATTATAGTAATTGTTCTTCTATGACAACATTATCATATTATAATGAAACAGCATCAAAAGAACCAAAAACATTTATTGATTTTTGTGATAAATACTATGCCAAACAATATTTACAAGATTACATCCATGTTATTACTGTTCATAAAAATGATATAAACGCAATGTTTCAACAAGAAATTTCAACGCTTTTCTGAGATTTGTAATCAATTCAAGTACAAATTCATTACGTACACAAATATCGATTGCATCATCAACATATAATAACAGGTGTAATCAACATATAAGTCATGGTGTAATATATAGTAATAGTACAAATGATTCATTATATAATCGACGTAGTAAAAATAAATGTAATGAAAAAAAGAAAACAAGTAGAAAAAATAGAAAAAATAAAATTAAAATAACACATTTTTTAGGTCATATTAATCTAAAAATGGAACTCATTCACTATTTGTATCTTCACCAAAAACATTAGCGGCTGATAGTTTAGAATTATTACATATTTCACAAGTTTAGAATTCACATGTGTTTCTATCTGTTTTTCAATTAATCTATCTAAGATATGCGCAATATGAGACGACAGTGGCTGATATGCGCCAATTTTAATATGTTATCATTATTGGATAATTATAATGTCAATGATATTGGATTTGGATTGATTCTAAAACATAAGGAAAATAATGAAAATGATATTCAATGTTTATTGCATTCAAATAATTTATGTCAAGTTGTGATTATTTACATAAATTCGATCAGGAAAGTAAATACTGTGAACAACCATTATTAAATATGGATAACACTAATAATAAGAAGAAATTACAATATAATGATAAGCCATTGATAATTGCCATGTTTATTGCTGTTATTACCATCATTTTATGTTGTATTATGATTGGGACCAGCTACAGATAAATTCATAATCTTTCGGAATCCGCAAAATTATAATTGGTTAATTAAGTGATTATAATCGGAATTATACAAATAATTAATCAAAAGAAAACATCACAAACCTCCCATCCAACATTTCGCAAAAACGCAAAGCTACAAAATACAAAATCACCAAAAAAGTAGAGTAACAAAGGTATTAACGTATTAAATCATGTCCAAAGCATTAGCAGTATTAGTCACATTGGTTTGCTTAATTAGTTCAACATTAGCTGTTTCATTTCCATTTCCAGGTTTGTTTTCTTGTAATTATTTTTATTTTATTTTTTTTGTAAAAAGATTACTTTTTTTTGTAAAAAGTAGCCAGAAAATTAAAACCACGCTTTGCAGAAGTTGAAAGACGCATTGGTACTGTTGAATTAGCAGAATT
>PIVX01000139.1 GCA_003353785.1 Gammaproteobacteria bacterium
AGAATAATATTTTGATTTATTTTATCATTGCACTCACGCAAATTCGCAAATTTTCTTTTTTTATCCTTACACGCGCTTTTCTGTAATAATATATAGTAAATACAACAATGTCATTGCACCAAACACGTGGAATGAGACGAAGTAAACCTGTTTGTTGGCTCAATACTACTGCACAATTTTTCAACGTTATCCCTTGGCCTAGTGCCTTTTATAATTATGAAAGAAAAGAAAAGGATGTAGTCGCAGTTACATTTAATTTAATTACTCAATTACGTGCCAAAAAAACACAACCAATTTCAGCTGATCAATGTAATAAAGCAGCACAATATTTTATTGATTATGTCAACTATCAAAAAACAAAAATAATAACAGATAATATTAAAATCTCCGATGCAAAATGGCACATTGATATTGAGCAAGATGCGGAAGCATGCGTCTGTTATTTTTTAAACATGGTAGCGAATTTAGAAGATGACAGAGCCGTACCCGATGCTTTAACTGTTACTGCAGGAAATATTACGATAATTGACAGAATGCAAAAATTTATTAGAAATAATTTTGCATTTGCAACAAGCGATTGGTTAAATTGTGAAAACAAACAAACTGGGCATGTTTGTAACACAGTTGCAAAATATATGTTAACTCTTGATTTACCTGCTGACAATACAAGCTGTTCGTTACAACAGTTAATTAATATGTATATAAAACCTGAGCCAGTAGATTTATTACAGTGTGAACATTGTAAAGAAAGTCATTCAGATATTAAGCAAACAAAATTTGCACAATTATCAGAAACATATTTGATGATCCATTTAAAACGCTTCACTTCCGTTTCAATGCAAAGCAGAAAAAAAAACAATGCAATTGATTGTACAAAACATGTTGTTTTAAACTGTAATAATGTATTTACTGCGTACAAAGTGTTGAGTCTGGTCATTATTCCACCAACATAGCAACAACTGATGGTGTTGTAAATTGTAATGATGACAGAATTAAAAAAGTTCTGCATTTTTTATTCCAAAGCATGTTATGTTATTTTATTAGAAAAATTAAATAACCAACAAGGCTCTGCTGCTATATCTGATTACGTTTCGAATTTGAAACATTGTGGTAACCAGACTTCATCAGTAAACAAAAACAAAACAAATACTAAACACAAATCAACACAACTTGATGATGATGAGGAGGATTTTGATATGTTGTTCCATAAAGCGCCTTCAAAACATTCCAAAACTCCTAACTCTCCAAAAACTCCCAACTCTCCAAAACCTTCCACTAAACCTAAAACAACACAAAAAACTGCAAAAAAAGCAACACACAAAAAAATCAAAAGAAAGAAAACATTTACACCTCAGCAAATTACTAATTATAGAATTATGGCTCTACAAAATAATATTACTAAATTATAAAACATTAACTGAACTTCTTAGTACAGGGATAACTCCTATAAGACGCAGAATCATGAATTATGTATGACTATAAAAAATAATTAAAAATCATACATGTATGACTATAGGAGAGGGTTTGTCAGGCAAATATGATCATACTTGTATGATTTTTCCTAAGGGAATGTGTGTTTTTTTTACACGCAAAAATATGCCCGAGTTAGCTTAAGGTGGTGTTGGTTGAAACTGTCGCCCGAGTTTTTTTGGGGAAATATTTTGTGCTAACTAGGGCATAAAGTTGCGTGTAAAAAAGTGCACATTCCTCTTAGGCTAACTAGGGCATAACGTTGCGTGTAAAAAGTGCACATTCCTCTTAGGCTAACTCGGGCATAAAGTTGCGTGTAAAAAAGTGCACTTTTGCCTTACGATAACTCGGGCGAGTCGCTCGACCAAACCACCTTACGATAACTTGGACATGACTTGCGTGTAAAAACACATTCACCTTAGGATAACTCGGGCGTAGGTTGCGTG
>PIVX01000058.1 GCA_003353785.1 Gammaproteobacteria bacterium
ATTGAAGCTATTAGAGATTTGTGGATAAGAAAACAGACTCCTCCCCGTCATTAAGCATTATTGAATAGTATCTATGATAACAAATAGGATATTTATTCTATCTTAATCCATGAAAAGAGCCTTGGTTACTGCTGTAAAAAATATTTTTACTTATACTCAGTTATATAAAATTGCAAATGACGTGTTGTCTGAGTTAGATTTGATAGCAAATTGATACATTGCATTAGACATCTTTATTGCCATCCTATTCATTCATTATACTTAGGTAACATAATTATATCTTTTTAAGTGTTAAAAATCACAATACAATTTTGTAGAATTGTAATTATTCTGTATACTGGCTCACAATTTCAATAAAACAAAGGCTCATAAAATGAAAATAATAAGAATTTTTTTATATTTAGGCATCGCGTGTTTTTTAACAAACACATATTCAAAAGATTTATCGTATTACATTGAATTTATAAAAAATGCTAAAAATATAACGGATAGTCTGTATATAGTTGGAGAAGCCTACAAAGATGGGGAACTTAATGACAACGCTCAAAGGGAAGTAACTGCAACGTTCTTTGCAAAAATAATAACAAGTGATAATTATGTTTATCGCAAAACAACTCATTTAAAAGATTTACGCCAATATTGCTCAAACACTGATATTTTTAATGTTAATAATCACCATGATATCAACTTAATTGTGGCAGCAAAAAAAGAACTACAAACTTTAAAAAACAAAAATCATTTTTGTGAGCAATGTGGATATTCTGATAACATGGAAGATTATAATGATTTTCTGATCGTAATTCATTCATATAATATTCTTATGGATGTAGAGCGGATCAAGCCTAACATAAATACTAAACAGATAAAAAGCATAGTAGAGCAATTTGAAAATTTAGTAGTTATATTTAATAAACTTCAAATAAGTTTAAATCAAGCGGGATTTTCTACAACAAAAGCCCAAGACGAATACAAAAAAGATTAAACTATTAAATAAATGCATTTATACTCATATAACTATTAACATTAAATTTTGTTTTAGTTATATGAGTTTTTGCATCAAGGAAGTGTTGCGATTTGGATATGTTACTAAAGTAAAAAAATAAATAAAAATACGGAGGTTAATATGTTAAAAATAATGTTCATGATAGCTTGTTTAGTTTGGGTACAATCTTCAAATGCAGTCAATGCTATTCTTAATAAAACAGACTATAATTGCTCTGTGGCATTGCTAGTCAAATATACTCATGGTGAAGATATTAAAAGAAAAACTTTAAACATAACCATTGCTGCTAATAGTTATATTACAGAACAAAAAATGTATTTATCCATAAAAGAATTTATAAAGAAGAAAAACAATATAAAAAGGAATTATGAGCAAGAAGATGGTTTTTTAGTCGTACAAAGTGAAGTGATAAATATACTATCTGTAGAGCATGCACAGAATCAAACAAAATCCGGTAAATTTAAAATATACTATTTCGAAGAGACGCTCATTATAAAAAACAAGCCATCTTCCCAGTCAATATCAGCCAAATTAATGCCCTCAAAATCCTTTTGGCTTTGTTAGATGCTTCTACTGCTGAGGGAAGAGCTGCTTGGGCTAAGAATGTTGTTAGGATGAAAGCAGAAATAGCTGACCAACAAAATTCTAATAATTTGAACTCTGTTTCAAAGCAGCAGGGTGGCCTGGAAAGATTTAGGAAATATAGCAATACATGGTCTTATGTCTGCTTTAGGAGTAGAACAAGTTCATGCTACTGTGTAATACCTTTAAATATTGTAAGTGGCGGGGCTATTGGCTTACCTAGCAATACAGAGCTTCAGAAAACATTCGCAAATTCAGCCAATAAGGCATATCAAGAAGCTTCTTTGGTTCATAATGTTACTAGACAAGTATTCTTTTATCATATGATGGAACAGTTCTCAAAATTAACTGGTATTCCAAAAGAAATTTTAGGATATCCAAACATCCCTAATGAGTCAAACTCTACATCACTACCAATTCATAATACATCGATTACGAAAACTGTTGGAAGGATCTAAACATTCATATAAAAAATGCTCTTAAAAGGGCAGGGATGGCTAATAAAGCTAGTTGTTTAAGTTTGATTTCTGATGCTGTTTTATATTGGAATACCCCTAAGATTGGTAATGTTATACAATCTTTACAATCCCAAGGAGAACTAATTAATACTAATTTAGCTAGCAGAATTTCTCTATTACCACATAAATATATAGTACCCAACGGTACTTATTTTATCAGAGATAAAAAAACTGTGTCCATTCAGCTATAAAAAAAATTATTTATAACGCAACTTTTTTGTGAACCAAAGCACGAGATCATCATCTAGTGGATAACTATTGCCAGGAATAACTGATTCATATTTGTATGTTGCACCTTTAGAATTGGGGATATAGTTACGGTTCACATAAAGTTTCTGTGCAGAGCCATAATCAGAGTAAAGTCCTACACCAATGCCTACAGTTTTGGATCTTGATGAGGCGGTTTTTTCCGCCTCATCTAAAAGTATAGTACCAATACCAGATTTTCTAAATGTTAGCATTACATTTAAATCTATTATTTCAGGAATATTGTTTTCTTTAAAAGGAAGGTACTTAGATTCCCACCTTAATGTGACATAACCAGCAAATTGTTTACGGAGAAAGGCAACCCAAACCATCCTCTCTTGTTTTTGCTGTTCATAGAAATATTGTTCAAATGTAGATGTTGTTTTTCCTGCCCAATTTAATTTAGCAAAAGCGTTAACCATAATTGGGATATCTGAAAAGTTGAGTGTACGTAATAACAAATCGTCAAAATGATAAATTTTTTCCATGACAAAATTTGTAAGTTTACATCCACGAACCATGACGTTCGAGCATTCCATTTGTTTTTTGATTATATGGAATCCCTTCCTTTCGAAAAATAATCGAGCGGTAAGGCTTACTTCAGCGCAAATACGATGTATATTATTTTTTTTAGCTTCAATTTCTATGGCGAAGATTAGTGCTGAACCAACACCTCTTCCTTGAAAATTGTGATGAACATAAAAACAGCCAATATGACCATTAGACTCAAATTCAGCAAAACCAACTATTTTATCTCCATATAATGCAACGACAGGAATTATTTTAGCCCATTTTTTTTGCCAATCATCTAGTTCCAAAGAAGAAGTAGGTGCCCATGCGTTAATTTGATTTTTTGAATAATCACGACAATTAATATTATGAATTGTATGATAATAGATGTTAGCTAAATCCCTTGCATCATTCGGCTGATATTTTCTAGTTATAATTTTATGCCCCAAACTGCTCTCCTTATTAGTTAATGCAAAAATTCAATTACTACAAAATAAAGTCTTCTCATCTAATTAATTAATAGAGCATCAAGAGAAATAATTTCTTGTAATGCCTGCTGAGATACATCAAATATATTTTTGTTATTCTTTTTAGCAGTAACAAGTAGATTTCTAATTAAGCAGAAATTATCAGCACCTATTAAACTTCTAAAACAACCAGATATTTTTTGTTTGACTTTGGCCATCCTAAAATCACCTTTAAGATAGTTTTCTCAGAACTACATAACTCCCTTATTTCAGCTTTTTTTATTGTTTTCTTCACTTCTAGCTCTATATTTTTTAGAAGACATAGAATAACATTTTTAACATTATTTGTTTGTGATCTATGGCTGATTTTGTCGTGATCTTTGGCTCACAAAATTTAATTATTTAAAACGTGATTTCGATGTCTCTAATAGCTGAATGGACACAAAAAAATTAATAAAATATCATATCCTCATGAAAGAATTTGAAAAATAGAACAAAAAAGCTTCCATTTATATTACTCAATAGATAAAATGAAATTTCATTTACATTAATCTTGGAGAATATTATGTTAAAAAAAATACTAGTCGTGATTTATTGGTTCTTTGCATCAATGTTTACTTATATATCTTATGCTAAAAATATAGCAATAGTTAACAATGATTCTTCAAATGGATATACTATTTCACTACAGTTTCAAGATGAAATGGGCAAGGAAATAAATGGTAGTAGAAAATCTGCATTCGTAGAACCAGCAAAGCTATTTACTGAAGATCAAGAAAAATATCTTAGTGGATTTTATTCCAGCTATTGGCAGAAAAAACCTAATGAAAAAAAATATGCTTTTAAAAAGAGCTCAAGTACTATAATAAATAATTCATTAGATGCTACGTGCCGCAAAGTAATATTATTCATGCAATCAGCAAATGGTAAATATAGGATGAGAAATTTTAATTTGTCATACAGTGAAATGGAACAGATTTTTATGGGAGCTGATATTGGAGACACTATTGGTATAACAATTAGTATTGATGCTGATGGAACTCCCGAAATCTAATCGAAGCTATTCCAAATAATAATCATCCTGATGCACCTATTTTTTAAAAAGATACATCAGGATGGATTTACTCTTCAATTAGTTCAAAATTCTTTCTTATTGAAAAATTAATTGCCCTAACCGTCCTGCAACCGTAGGTTTTTACACGCTCGTGCCCGAAGACCCAAAAAGTGATTTTCTATTACGATAATTATGAGCCAAATACGAATGTGATTAAGAGTGACTTTCAGAGAGTAAATTAAGGGTATTTATTACGAAAAAGGCTAGTTTAGAAATGGAAAAAATCGTTAAAAATTAAGTAACTGGCAAATTATACCCTTTTAGGGTGAAAGCTGCGTTGATATAAATTGATAGATATATCAATAGTTTAGCTGATTTTCCTATTGTTAATACTTGGCGCAAAAATACTTATTTACGAAATCTGTGAGTATCCTAGTCAACAAAGATAAGTTCTCTAGAAAATACATGTGTTTAGTGCAATTTTACATTTTAATCAGTGCTAAATTTAGTCCAGATGTAGTTTTAGTCAGGTTAGATTGTTAGTTTTACAGGTAGTGGGAATATGAGCTTTCCAGGGGGGGTTGGATAGTGAAAATTCTGAAATTCCCTAGAAATAGTTATAGTCGGTTTTCACAGAACCGATGTGGAATTTTAAATGAAATATGCATTATCAATCACTTATAGAGGTTCCGTCAAAACTCAGTATAAATATTAGCAATAAATCTAGTAATATTAATAGCATAGCGAAAGTGGTTTGACGGTGTGCCTCATTTGGGCTACATTTATGTTAGAGGTAATAAAATATGACAAAATCCGCATTTGTTAGAGCCAGAATAGAGCCTGAGCTTAAAGAGCAGGCAGAACAGATTTTATCGGAAATGGGGATCACTCCAACCCAAGCAATTAATATGCTATATAAAAAATTGCAAAGGACACACGAGTTGCCAATAGATTTTCTTATACCAAACCAAGAGACGGTAGAGGCTATTGAAGAAGCTAGGCGTTCTAGAGGAATAATTTCTTGTAAAGATAGTGACGAGCTATTCGATGAGTTAGATATCTGATGTTAAAACCTGCATATCAAAAAAAAATCAAAAAGGATGTTGATAAAATCAAAAAGCAGGGGAAAGACACACGCAAATTAAAAATAATAATTAAGCTTATATTAGATAATAAGCAGTTACCAGAAAAATGCTTAAACCACAAATTAAAAGGCAAGTATTCTGATTGTATGGAATGTCATATCGAGCCGGACTGGTTGCTAATTTATATGAAAAAGGGGAAGGAAATTGTTTTTATTAGAACTGGTAGCCACTCTGAATTATTTAAGCCGTAAAAGAGAATGATTATGAAGATTGTATGCAGCCTTCGCCAGAGGTTAAGCAAGACAAACAAATTAACATTGAGAAAAATATCGATATGAAAATTGGAATCTAAAAATGAAAGTGTCTATTATTGTGTTTTTTTGTGGAATAAAAACACATTGAGATTATATGGTTCCGTCAAAACTCAGTACAAATACCTCTGAATCTCTGGTATTTAAGGGTTTTTAGATATTTGCCGTTGCTAGATTATTAAATTGTTGGAATTTAGACGCAAATAATTTACGTCTCTCTGCACGAGTCTTATGAGCCATTCTGAAAAATTGTCTAATTTCTTCAAAGGCGGTACAAAATATCAAAGCACAGAAAATATTCTTAAAGTCTTTCATAACTCTGTAACAGAATTTAATACCTCGATGATTTTGCTCTATTATGTTGTTCTTGTATTTACTGTCTCCATGTCAATAGTTATCTATGATGGCGTAACACCAGAAGTTTGATGGGCTTGCTTAAAAAAACTCTCAGCAGCTTGTTGGTCACGGACATCACTTAAATATACATCAACCAGATTGCCTTGTTTATCAATAGCCCTATAAAGATAACACCATCTACTAGATAAGTAGCGTCAACATGCCATTTTTTACCAGACTTACCTTTACGATTTGTACGTAACTTTAATCCTAATTCTACTCCAAAAGAGTGAGTCCAATTATGTACTGTCTGATGACTCAAGTTTATTCCTCTAATAGACATTAGTTCACCAACATCAGTAAGGCTTAATTTAAATCTATAGTAATGATGAATTACCAACATAATTATTTCAGTTGGATATTCTATATAGTTAAATTTAGTTCCTGTTCTTTCATTATATTGTCTACAACATGACCTACAGTGATATTGCTTATAGCTCAATTGGGTTTTTGTTGAACATTCATAAATATTTTTTGATGCACAATGGGGACAATTCATATAAATTTCTAATTATTGAGTAAATTGTCACCCTAAAATATAATACTTATTGAACCAATATTTGGACTCAGTTTTGACGGAACCTTCGTATGATACTTAGGGTTGCATGACATAAGGGGATGTATAAAAAAAGGCGAGATATGTCAGTGCAGCCATTATTATAGAAGTCTATAACTCATTTTGAATGAAACTGAACTAATGATTTCTCTCTTGCAACTAGAAAAATATGACATAATTCTACCATCACGACCGCACGCGACTATCTCTTTTTTATTAGGCTTTATATCTAAACTTATAATAACATACTTACTTGGGCAGTTCGTTCTAAACCAAGTTTCAGCTAAGCCTACATTTATTTTTTCTTGCTCCATAAAGCATTCTAAAACTCCCCAACCTCTGCACTTTTTGCAAAAATAATTTTCACTAAATTTATTTGTATAGAATAACTCATTCGGTAGATCTTTTTTTTCATAAGTAAACTCTAGTGTTTGTGCAATAGAGCTGCTTAAAAATACCATGATTAAAATAGTTATTACTTTTCTCATCTTTGTCCTCAATAATCAAAACATTCTATATTTTCTCTTTAAAATAGCTTTCATGAATTTATAGCTTGTTTGTCTAAACTATTCATATGATTTGCTCCTTATATTTCCCTAATACATTATGTATAGCAGAAAACACAAATAAATATTTATGACAGATAAGATATTGGCATGGTTCGAAAAGATACACAGCCAGTAATTGAAGAAAAGGCTGTCATTTTAACACGGCGTTTCAAAGAATAGTGCAGCCACAACTAGATTCATTTGATTTTTATAATAAAATAATTAAACTGTTAATTTTATTATCATTTCATATTCTAATTTCAAATATTAAGTTCAGATTAAAGCCAATGAAGTATTTATTGTTGTATTGCTTATAATTGATAGATATGATGCTTTTTATCTAAACATAAAAGTACAATAATGTATCAAAGAATAGGGATATTCATCTTACTGTTGATATCGGTAATAACTAATATTGCATTAGCAGAAGAATATTCAAGGTATTCAGCGAACATCGATTACACGCTTAAAGCAGGAAATAGACGAGATATATCAAGGCTTGGTGTATT
>PIVX01000018.1 GCA_003353785.1 Gammaproteobacteria bacterium
TTAATAGCTAGTATTTCTATAGGTGAACTGCAAACAAGTAATGGGATAATAACTCCTAAATCAATAAAATCTCCAACCAAGCAGCCGCCTGAGCCTAAGAATGAAGATCCTCAAAATGAAGAGCCTCAAAATGATGAGCCTAAGGATGAAGATCCTCAAAATGATGAGCCTAAGAATGAAGATCCTCAAAATGAAGAGCCTCAAAATGAAGAGCCTAAGAATGAAGATCCTCAAAATGAAGATCCTAAGGATGAAGATCCTAAGGATGAAGATTCTAAAGATAAAGCACCTAAAATCAAACTTCCTGAAAATAATGCTACTCGTAAGATGCCTGGTTTAGCTGATGCATTAAAACTTAGATCTAAAAAGTTTAGACAGAGAAATAAATCTAATGTTAACAAAGATTCTAGTAATAAAAACTCTACTAAATCTACTAAATCTACTAAAATTAAAGTGCCTGAGAATAATGTTTCTAAAAAGATCCCTGATTTAAAAATGGCAATTAAAAACCAAAGCCGAAAGCTTAAGAAAACTAACTTGAGAAAAGTTAATGGTAGATTAAAGCAAAATTCTCTTAAGAAGAATAAATATACTCTTAAAGAAGAAGCTAAGAAAAGACTTGCGCGCAGAAAATCTAATATAGGCAATACTAAAGCTCCTCTAGTAAGTGTTCAAGACAAGCTTATAGATCGTATTTTTAAAATAAGAGCATTACAAAATAATCAGGAGCTTTTCGCTGATAGTGATTCTAGTGATGAGGAAAGCGATGATGATTATTGGAATGATTATTACGATAATAAACCGAAACAACCAATAAACATAATAGTAATTAACAATACGAAAGACGGTAAAAATGATAAGAAAAGACGTCCATCGCTCGCTGGTAATGTTATGACTAAAAATACTGTTAAGGAAATTAATAAAAGTAAGAAGAATAATGGTAAACGTAATCTGTTGCTAGAATCAATTAAGAAACCTGGGAATAAGGTTAAGAATAACAACCCTAAGAATAACAAGCCTAAGAATACGGTTAATAATTTTCTTGGAAATGGTACGGCTACAGTACTTAATAATTTTCAAAAATTTATGGTAGAAAGTGATGATGATAGTAGTAGTGATAGTAGTTGGGGCAGTGAGAGTGATTAGTTGCTTAAATTTAGCTTTGCTATATATTGATTTTTACTAATTATAACTATCAATACTTAAATACTGTTTTACAGGTTATTTATTAAAGTAAAATCCCTGATAGCTTATTATTCCTAAGCTATGATATATTCTAACATTCGATATGGAACATGAATGTATGAAAACAAAACAGAGTTCTTTGCTAAGTTCCGTTAGCATATTTTCCTTGATGACTTTTATTTCTAGGATTTTCGGATTTATTCGAGATATTGTAATAGCTAGTGTATTTGGTGCCAATTATTTAGTTGACGCTTTCTCTGTAGCTTTTAAGATCCCAAATTTTATGAGAAGACTAGTGGCAGAAGGTGCTTTTACCCAAGCATTTTTGCCGATCTTATCTGAGTATCAAAAAACTAGGAGTGAATTAGAAATTAAACAATTTACGGGCCGAGTTGGTGGCACTTTAGCGGGCGCTACTTTTACTATTGCTGTAATTGGCATGTTATGTGCTCCTATTCTGGTATCTATATTTGCACCAGGTTTTTTTAATGATGAAAGTGCTGATCGGTATTTTTATGCTACTAATTTTTTAAGAGTAACTTTTCCTTATCTATTTTTTATCTCTTTAACTGCCTACTATGGCGCTATACTAAATGCTTACGGATATTATGCAGCGCCAGCATTTGCTCCTGTTTGGCTAAATATATCAATGATCCTAGGTGCTTTATATTTATCAGGATTCTTTGAGGTAAGTATTTGGGGATTAGTATGGGGGGTATGTATTGCCGGAATTGCTCAGTTTATATTTCTATTATTTTTTATTTACCAGAAAGGATTATTGCCTAAGTTTAGATTAAAGTTAAATGATCCTGGAGTTATTAGAATTTTAGGAGCAATGGTTCCTGCTTTATTAGGAGTTTCGGTTGCTCAACTTAATTTAATGATGGATACAATTTTTGCATCATTCTTAGTTAGTGGTAGTGTATCTTGGTTATATTATTCAGATAGGCTAGTAAATTTTCCATTGGGTATTATGGGAGTAGCTTTATCTACGGTAACTATTACTAAATTATCTAGAAGTTATGCTAGTAAAAGCGGTAAAATGTTTAGTAGTATTTTACATTGGTCAACTCAGATGACTTTACTAAGTTCCATCCCTTCTATGTTTGGCCTTGCATTTTTAGCTAGTCCTATTTTATTAACATTATTTTTTAGAGGTAATTTTACTGAATTTGATGTATTAATGACTAGCAAAAGTTTAGTGATGTTTAGTTTTGGGTTGCCTGCATTTATGCTGGTTAAGATCTTAGCTTCAGCTTTTTATGCACAAAAAGATTACAAGACTCCTGTAAAAGTTGGCATGATTGCAATTTTAGTTAATTTTGTATTAAATCTAATATTAATTAAACCATTGGCACATGCAGGATTGGCATTATCTACTTCAATTGCAGGATATGTAAATGCTATTCTCTTGTTAGTGAATTTGCGCAAAACTTCTATATATCTCGAATATAGATATTGGAATATATTTATTAGTAAAATGCTAATATCTGCATTAGTTATGGGTGGATGGTTATATGCTTGGAGTCCAGAATATGATATCTGGATGAGCTATTCTAATTTAGAAAAGATATGTCAACTTTTATATTTAATCTGTTCTTCTGTGGTTATGTATACTATTGCATTAATCATCTGTGGGTTTAGATATGCTGATATTAAAGGGGAAGTAGAGCATTAATGCTTGCATAGATATAAGATGCAGATTATTAGAGGTCTTAACGGTACATCAAATTTTTTTTTAAACGGGACAGTTCTTACGATTGGTGATTTTGACGGGGTGCATTTAGGACATCATCAGCTTTTAGTTACTGCCTTAGCACGAGCACGGACATTAAATCTTTTGTCTGTGGTTTTAATATTTGAACCCCAACCTCAAGAATATTTCTCGAAAGAAGAGAAGCCTTTTAGGCTGATTACTTTAAAAGATAAGTTAAAATTTTTTGAAGCAATGGGAATAGATTATGTTATTGTACAGAAATTTAATAAGAAATTTTCTGAGCTAACAGCTGAAAAATTCATAGAGCAAGTTCTTATTAGAAAATTATATGTAAAGGAAATTATTATTGGATATGATTTTAAATTTGGCTATAAAAGGATAGGTGATTTTTCATTATTAGCTGAGAGAAGTAAGAAATTTGGCTTTATCGTTAAGCAAATACCTGCTTTTGTTAAAAATGATCAAATTGCTAGTAGTACCTCCATACGCAGGTTATTGCATTCAGCTAATTTTATTGAAGCTGAGAAACTGCTTGGGAGAAGATATTCTATAGCAGGAGAAATTAAAGATATTAATTATAGTAAATTAGAAAATTTTGCGATAATTGATTGTAGTGTTGAGAAATGCAAATTTCCTCTTCAGCAGGGCGTTTATAGTGTTTTAATAAATATGGGGAATTATTTTATAGATGGAGCTATTTGTATAATAAATAAGATATGTGTAGAAACAGTATATTTGGGAGTATATCCCGTTGATTTACAAAGTAATATACTCGAAAAAAAATTAGAAATACAATTTAAGCACCAATTAAATACCTTAAAGTCAGGTATTATTAACAGTGAACTAAGTTTACAGACGATAGCTGATATTTTTAGTGAAAATATTAGATAAACTGTTGGGTAAAGCTTACCATTTTTGTATAATGTATCTTCTGTGGATTAGAGATATTTAAATGAAAGATTATAAAGGCACATTGAATTTACCAAAGACGAATTTTCCTATGAAAGCTAATTTACCTAATCGGGAACCAGTGATCCTTCAGAAATGGGAGGATATTGATTTATACAAAAAGATCAGAGAACACCGTACTGGTTCAAAGAAATTTTTATTACATGATGGTCCTCCATATGCTAATGGTAATATTCATATTGGCCATGTGCTTAACAAAACATTAAAAGACATTGTGGTTAAATCTAGGACAATGTCAGGATTAGATGCTCCATTTAGACCTGGGTGGGATTGTCATGGGCTACCGATAGAACTTAAGGTAGAGAAAAAATTGGGTAAACCGGGAATAAAAATTAATAAGCATGATTTTCGTAAAGCCTGTCGAGAATATGCAGCTACACAAATTGATGTTCAACGCGATGATTTTATTCGTTTAGGCGGTTTAGGAGATTGGTATGCTCCTTATCTTAGTATGGATTATAAAATTGAAGCTAATACAATTAGGGCTTTAGCAAAAATAGTTGAAAAAGGTTATATTAAAAAAGGCAATAAACCAGTTCATTGGTGCTTTGATTGTCAATCATCTCTTGCCGAAGCTGAAGTAGAATACAGTGATAAAACTTCTCCATCTGTTGATGTTAAATTTAGCGTTGATTCTTTTAAAAATTTCAATATAGAGGATATTAGAAATCATGATCTACCGATATCTTTTGTAATTTGGACTACTACTCCTTGGTCACTATCTTCGAATCAAGCTGTTGCATTGAATCCAAAATTTAATTATTCAATTATTAAAATTAATAATGCTGAGTTGGTCGTTGTTGCGACTGAGCTTATTAATGATTTGATGGATAGATGGGGAATTGAAGTCTATGAGATCTTAACAGATGTTTCCGCAGAAGATTTAGAACATAGCCAACTAACTCACCCTTTTGAAGATAGAACTGTTCCTATAATTTTATCAGAACATGTAACTTTAGATGCTGGAACAGGAGTAGTGCATACTGCCCCAAGTCATGGTATCGACGATTATGGTATATGTGTTAAATATAATATACCTGTACGAAATACAGTAGGTGCTAATGGATGCTACCTTGATGGGGTTCCCCATTTTGCTGGTATCCATGTGTCTAAATCTACTGAACAAATATTGAAAGTTCTAAGAGATAAAAAGGCTTTGCTCTATTCAACTCAGTTACAACATAGTTATCCCCATTGTTGGAGGCATAAAACTCCTGTTGTTTATCGAGCCACTTCGCAGTGGTTTATTAATTTAGAGCATAATAATTTACGAGAAAAAGCATTGAATGTTGTTAAAAATAAGCAGTGGTTACCAAATTGGGGTATGAACCGGATGATGGCAATGCTTGAAGGGCGTCCTGACTGGTGTATTTCAAGGCAGGAGCGTGTTTGGGGAGTACCGATGGCATTTGTGGTACATAAAGACACTGGAGAATTACATCCAGACTGTGTTGGAATTATGCTAAAAGTTGCTGCTCTTATAGAAAAAGATGGAATAGATGCTTGGTACACTGTAAGGCTAGAAGATTTAGTGGTCGAGGATGTTATTAATTATTACAAGAGTAATGATACTTTGGATGTTTGGTTTAGCTCTGGGGTAACTCACGAATGTGTGCTTGCTAAAGATCCTCAGCTAGGATTACCAGCTGATTTATATCTAGAGGGCTCTGATCAACATAGAGGGTGGTTTCAGTCATCATTAATAACTAGCATGATTTTACATGATGATGCTCCTTATAAAACAGTGTTAACACATGGTTACACTGTGGACTCTTCTGGTAGAAAGATGTCAAAATCATTGGGAAATGTTGTTAATCCGGAAAAAGCTTTAAAGACTTTGGGGGCTGATATTTTAAGATTGTGGGTAGCAGCAACGGACTACCATAAAGATATGAGTATATCTAATGAGATACTAAAAAGAGTCTCTGAAGCTTATCGGAGAATAAGAAATACATTAAGATATTTACTCTCAAATTTATATGATTTTGATTTATCAAAGAATGAATTATCATTTGGCGAACTTGTTGAATTAGATCAATACATATTATATAAAACTCAAACTTTGCAGTTATCGCTCCAACATCACTATGAGAGCTATCAAATTCATTATATTTATCAAAAAATCCATAATTTTTGTACAGTTGACTTGGGAGGTTTTTATTTAGATATTATTAAAGATCGTCAATATACCTGTAAAAGTGATTCTAAGGCTCGTAGATCTTGTCAGACAGCAATTTATCATATTGCTCATAGTATGGTTCGCTGGATTGCTCCGATTTTAAGTTTTACTGCAGAAGAAATGTGGGGGTACTTACCTGGAGCTGAGGAGGATTCTGTATTCATAGGAACTTGGTACAATGGTATAGATGGAATTGTATTTAATGATACGGATGTAAAGTTCTGGAGGTTAATCACTAGTATTCGTGATGAATGTAATAAAGCTCTTGAGCTTGCTAGAAATAATAATATTATTGGAGCAGCTCTTGAGGCTGAAATTATTTTATATTGTAATAAAGATATTTTAAATAAGCTATCACGTATACAAAAAGAATTACACTTTATTATGATTGCATCTAAGGTTAGTTTGCAAGAGTTAAGCAATGCTGGAAATCAAACAGATTTAGATGGACTTAGAATTGATGTCATTGCTTCTAAAGGGGAAAAATGTGTTAGATGTTGGCATAGGAGTGATGGCATTGGTAATAATGACGAATATCCTAATATTTGTCCAAGATGCATTGATAATGTTTATAATAATGGAGAAAGTAGATTATTTGCTTAAATAGTTATGGAAAATATACTTACAATGCAGCATAGAATATTAAAAAATTGTTTGTGGTTAACTTTAGCAATGTTTGTGTTATTAGTTGATCAGTTTACCAAGCTTCTAGCTATTAATTATCTAAGGTTCGGTATAGCTAATTCGCTGATGCCAGGACTGAATTTAACTCTAGCTCATAATACAGGGGCAGCATTTAGCCTATTTGATCATGGTAGTGGTTGGCAAATTATAATGTTTACACTATTAGCAATTATAGTTTCGATATATTTGATTATTTGGCTTGTCAATTCTAAAGAAGAAGAAAATATCAATCGGATAGCAATTTGTCTGATTTTAGGAGGGGCTTTAGGTAATATGATTGATAGGATTTCTTATGGATATGTTATAGATTTTATCTCTGTATATTATAAAAATTATCATTGGCCTATTTTTAATATCGCTGACTCTAGTATTACAATTGGTGCCAGTATTCTATTATATGAATTTTTTACCCGCTCTAGATTAAAAAGAAGTGATTAATCATGGAAATCCAATAATTTACACATAAGTAGCTTAAAAGAATGTGTGCTTTATTTGTAGTATTTTTGTCACTAAAATAATTCATTATGAATAAATTAGTTCATTTTAGGATCAGTACATTTTACTTAAGTTATAATTTCTGTTATATTTTAATTACCCCATGGAAGATGCACTTAGCAGGGATGCTTTTTAATATTATCAAATAATTTCTAATTAGAATCATAGTGCTACAAAATGACTATTTCATTTTTACTAATTTATTTCCAACACGTAGATAATGAGCCTGTACCAGAGATTTTCTTCTCTCCAAATTTGGAAATAATTAAAGTACCGCATTTGATGTCATCAATTGCTTGTTGATTCTGAGGAATAGCCTTTAGAATGTAGTCATGATCCGTTTGATTGATAATTTCTACTTTATACCAATTTCCTATAGTTATGTTACTGCCTAGTACATCTGTTGCTGGATCTGTATCAATTGTTGCTGATTTATATGTGTTATATTTTGAATAATGTCTTTCCATTGCGCCAATTAGATTTAATAAAGTAAATTTGGCTTCTGTTCTCTTGGTGGAAATAACATAATTACGATATATAGGATAAGCGAAAATTACTATAATAATTGTAACGGTTATAAGAATAATATAATCATAAATCTTAGATCTTTTATTTTTCACTATAGATGCCTCCTGGCACTGCAATTTTATAGCATTTTTAGAGCCTTGAGTGAGTTAATAATTTTTGTACCAAAATTCATTTGTTCTGTGAATTTAGACCAGTAATTTGGACTATCTGTATAATCAATAATTTCAGGTTGTTCTATTATTTCTCTTGCGACTTGTCCGGAACTTAAGAAGCCATCGATTATCCCCAATTCTAAAGCTTTTACTCCCGTCCAGTATAATCCTGAGAATAAGTCAGGATCATTTTTTAATTTATCTTTTCTGCCTATTTTGACGTCTTTAACAAATTGCTCGTGTAATGTATTTAGCATCTCTTTTAATTTTTCTAACTGTTCTGGAACCAATGGTGAATATGGATCTAAGTATCCTTTATATTTTCCGGATGTAACCATTCTTCTTTCAATCCCTAATTTTTTCAGTGTGTCAACGAAACCAAATCCATCATAAAGTACAGATATAGAGCCAACTAGACTTGCAGGATTTGCATATATTTCATTTGCAGCAGCGGCCACGTAATAAGCGGCAGATGCACAAACTTCTGTACAAACAGCATAAATTTTCTTCTCTGGGTATTTTCCCTGGAGTCTGCGGATTTCATTGAAAATATAGTCGGCGGTGACTGGGCTACCTCCAGGGCTATTTATTCTAAGAATGATCCCTTTAGAGTTCTTTGCTGAAAATGCGTTATTAAGTCCGGTCGTAATATTGTCGGAACTATTATCAGCTGACTCAGCAATAACACCGTCTATTTTGACTAGAGCTGTATGTGGCTTATCAGTTTTTGTCTTATTTTTTTCTCCAGATATTAGAAATAGGAATATGAATAACCAAATGAAAAATAATGTTTTAAAAAAAATGCTCCAGCGTTTTTTGATTTTTAGAGAATGTAAAATTTCTTTAGCAAGTGCTTCTGATATATCGCTCATATTTTGTTATTTCATCTTGAAAAAATTTAATTTGCCTCAATATATAAGTAGTATAAAGCTAAATGAGGTATTTGTCATGAATATGGATAAGCTAACTACGGATTTTCAAACAGCTTTGTCTAACGCTCAGTCAAAAGCTATTCAAAATGATAATCAATTTATTGAACCTATGCATGTCATGTATGCTTTATCTGAGAATACAGAAAGCACGGTTGGTCATATATTAAACCAAGCAGGGATTAAAAGAGGGTTAATTAGCCAAAAATTGAGTAATCTAATAAATAACCTGCCAAAAGTAAGTGGCATCCCAGGTGAAGTGCATATTTCTCGTGATTTGATGAAAATTTTAAATGTTATGGAAAAATTTGCTCATCAAAAGAATGATGCTTATGTAGCAAGCGAATGGTTTTTAATCGCTGCATTGGATGTCAAAGATCCGGTTGGAAAGATGTTAATGGGATTGGGTCTTAAAAAAGATAGTATTTTGAAAATAATTGATGAGCTAAGAGGTGGTGAGAGTGTTGATGGTTCATCAGATGAAAGTAATAGACGGGCTCTTGATAAATATACTATTAATCTAACCTTGCAAGCTGAAAATGGTAAACTTGATCCTGTTATTGGTCGCGATGATGAGATAAGAAGAACTATTCAAGTGTTACAAAGGCGTACTAAAAATAACCCTGTATTGATAGGAGAACCTGGGGTAGGTAAAACTGCAATTGTGGAAGGCTTAGCACTTAGGATCGTGAATAGTGAAGTTCCGGATGGAATAAAAAATAAAATGTTATTATCCTTAGATATGGGGGCTTTAATAGCTGGAGCTAAGTATCGTGGAGAATTTGAGGAAAGATTAAAAGCAGTTTTAAAGGAGATCTTTCAACAAGAAGGTAAAATTATTTTATTTGTTGATGAATTACATACTATGGTGAGTGCAGGTAAAGCCGAAGGGGCTATGGATGCTGGTAATATGTTGAAGCCTGCTTTAGCGAGGGGGGAATTACATTGCATTGGTGCAACAACTCTAGATGAATATAGGCAGTACGTAGAAAAGGATGCGGCTTTGGAGAGAAGGTTCCAGAAAATATTGGTTGATGCTCCTAGTGTTGAGGATACTATTGCTATTCTTCGAGGATTAAAAGAAAAATATGAAATTCATCATGGGGTTGATATTACGGATCCGGCAATAGTTGCATCTGCAACATTATCCAATAGATATATTACAGATAGACAATTGCCTGATAAGGCAATTGATTTAATCGATGAGGCTGCTAGTTTAATTCGTATGGAAATAGACTCTAAACCTGAGTCTATGGATAAGTTGGATAGAAAAATAGTTCAGCTTAAAATAGAGGAGCAAGCACTTAAGAAAGAAAATGATGAGATTTCTAGGAATAGACTAGGAAATTTAGAGAAGGATATTAAAAAATTGGAGAGGGAGTATAGTGAGCTTAATGAAGTATGGAAGAGTGAAAAGTTAGCGTTAAGTGGAGAAAAAGAAATAAAAGAAAAAATTGATGCAACAAAACTTGAATTAGAACATGCAAGTCGTAAAAATGATTTAACGAGGATGTCAGAGATTCAATATGGAGTATTACCAGAGTTGGAAAAGCAATTGAAAATTGCTAACTCAAAGGATAAGAAACAGAATGTTTTATTACGTAATAGTGTAACAGAGAATGAAATTGCCCAGATAGTTGCAAAATGGACAGGGATCCCTGTTAATAGAATGTTAAAAGGGGAATCTGAAAAACTGATGAACATGGAAGAAAATTTACATACCAGAGTAATTGGACAAAATGAGGCAGTGAGAGTAGTTGCTGATTCTATTCGTAGATCTCGCGCAGGGATCTCTGATCCAGATAGGCCAATTGGCTCCTTTTTATTTTTAGGGCCTACCGGTGTTGGTAAAACAGAACTATGTAAGGCTTTAGCTCAGTTTATGTTTGATACTGAATCAGCGTTGGTTAGAATAGATATGTCAGAGTATATGGAAAAGCATTCTGTTGCTCGTTTGATTGGGGCTCCTCCAGGTTATGTAGGGTATGAGCAGGGGGGGTATTTAACTGAAGCAGTTAGAAGAAAACCTTATTCTGTAATTCTATTAGATGAAATTGAAAAAGCACATGCTGATATTTTTAATATTCTGTTACAAATTTTAGATGATGGTAGGTTAACCGATGGTCATGGTAGGACTGTTAATTTTAAAAACACAGTAATAATTATGACTTCAAATTTAGGCTCAGAACATATTCAAAAAATGGATCCAAAAAGTCATAGTGATGAAATAAATCATGCTGTTATGGAGATAGTAAGGAATCATTTTAGGCCAGAATTTCTCAATAGGTTAGATGACATTGTTATTTTTAATGGGTTATCTAAAGAACAAGTTAAAGATATTTCTCGGTTACAGTTAAATCTTTTAGAAAAGCGTTTAAATGTGCTTGGCTTAAAAATAAATGTTGAGGATATTGTTCTATCACATATTGTTGATGTAGGATATGATCCTGTATATGGGGCACGTCCGATAAAGCGCACTGTTCAAGAATTAATTGAAAATCCTTTAGCAAAATTAATATTAAAAGGTAAGTTACCAGAGGACTCTATAATTACTATAGGTTTACAAGACAATAGGATCCAGTTTGATTCACTGTAAAATTTTGGTCTGTGTCTTAAATATAGCTATTAATAGTACTGAAATAAAATACCAAACACATTATTTATAGGGTTATTTATATTCTATCGTTGGAATTTCTTTTTAGATTACAAAAAATTAATTATGGTTAAACCCAGACTATTGTTTTTAAATATGTGTACATCTGTTGGAGTCACGAACTGGTTAGCATTATTGTATTCTATAGAGTCATAGTATAGTTTTATTAGACATGGAGAGAGTATTTTAACAAGATGTTTTGGTTAATCATTGACATCAAAGATCATGCATAGTACTGTTCCGCTTTCATCAGTAGAACCTAAAAACAAATATTTATGAGGAGAGCAAGTATGAAAATTTTTAAAAACTCTATATTATGGTTTAGTTGTATGATAATTTTATTGGTTAATACTGCTTTTGGATTAACTTTGAAATTCGTACAAACCGATCCTAACCCTAGAAATCATCACAATCCGTATAATTCATATACTCATGTGCTTAGTATTAAAGTAGTCACTAAAAAGCAAGAATTTACTGTAAATGTAGCGGAACCTCTAAGTTTACAAGACGAAGGGCAACTTAAATTTGCTAACAATGACATGCCAACAGATAGCCAATCTATGTTTCAACAGATGATGGCAACATCGTCAGCAGTAGGACATTTTGATAGTCAAATTATAGTTCCTTGTCTTGCCAAAAATATAACTTCTATCTCGGTACGTATGCAAGTTAGGAATTCTAAAACCGGTGTGAGAAACCAAGATTGGCATGATGTAAGGATAAATAATTTGGAGCTGAGTGGTGATAGTTATTTGATTGACAATGGTATGGGTTATGGGGCGGTTAATTTAACTTTACAATGTGCTTCTGATAATCAGATAGTTAATGAAGTTATGAGCGATATTGGTACTAAACTTATGAACGATCTTGCTAATCAACTGTTTGCTATAAAGGCAGCTCAGAAAATGAACAATAATAGAGCAGATGAAGATGATAGTAAGAATGCTAAGAATGAAGATGATGATGGTTGTGTTATAATGTAATTTATAAGTTTCATGATTATACCGAATAAGATTTTTAATCTTATTCGGTATAATGGTCTATTTTGTTTTTAATTGTGAAATCATTTATACGCCCTTACATTATCACTATGTCATTAATTTTTTGAAGATTTTATCATCCGTGCCATAAAACCTTACGCTGATGGTTAGGATATAAAGCATTTTTTTAGTTTGGTGTTTATTGAGTTCGGATGTGTTTTCTTTATTCAATAGTTCTAGTTTGTTCTTTATGATAAAATAGAAAAATTTTATATATTGTAAGATAATTTATGCTTAGTTTACAAAAATTGACAATGCTTATGGGTAGTAAGCTTTTGTTTCATGAAATTGATCTTTTAATTAATAAATCAGGAAGATATGGTGTTGTTGGGGCAAATGGTACTGGAAAATCTACTTTATTTAAACTAATTGCTAATGAGTTACAGCCTACGGATGGACAGATCCGGAAAACAAAGGAACTAAAGATTGGTTGGTTGAATCAAGATCACTTTAAATTTGACGATGAATTAATAATTAATGTTGTGATCAGGGGTAATGTTGCTCTTTGGAGTGCATTAACGGCAAAAAAGGAATTATTACAGCAAAAAGATTTTGATGAACAGGCAGCTAATGAATTAGCAGAGCTTGAAGAAGTTATCCAGCATGAAAACGGTTATACAGCAGAAAGTAATGCTGAGGATATATTAGTAGGTTTAGGGGTAAAGCTGGATTGTCATTATGATCAACTAAGTTCTTTATCTGGTGGTTATAAGATGCGTGTATTGTTAGCCCAATCTTTATTTAATAATCCTGATATTTTATTATTAGATGAGCCTACTAATCATCTAGATATTATGACTACTCAATGGTTAGAGAATTACTTGATTAAAAACTATAATGGGATCTTATTATTTATATCCCATGATAGAGATTTTCTAAATAATTTATCAACTCATATTCTAGATCTAGATTACGGAGATATTAGACTATACCATGGAAATTACAATAAATTCTGTGAGAAAAAGCAAGAAATAGTAGAGCAGAAAGATAAAGAGCGTTCTTCCAGCATGAAGAAAATACAAGATATGCAAAAATTTGTTGATAGATTTAAGGCAAAAGCTAGTAAAGCTCGTCAAGCCCAATCTCGTATGAAAATGATTGATAAAATACAGCTTCCAGAAAAAGAGGTATCTTCCAGGAATAAACCATATATGAATTTTAATGTTTTGAAACAATCAGGGAAAAATACTTTAACTGTTAATAGTGTTTCAAAATCATATGGAAGTAGAGAATTGTATAGTAACTTGAAATTTAATATTAGAAGAGGTGAAAAAATTGCTATAATTGGACATAATGGTATAGGTAAGTCTACTCTTATTAAGCAATTATTAAATTTTGTTGAAGGAGAGGACAATGATTTCATTTGGGGATCTGATGCGAAGATTTCTTATTTTTCTCAAGATCATCATGAACAATTGAAAGATAATACTACGGTATATCAGTGGCTACGAAATTTACCATTAAAGGTTGATGATTCTGAAATAAGGAAAACACTAGGGAGAATGCTTTTTACTAAGGAGCAGGTTAATAAGAATATATTATCTTTAAGTGGTGGTGAAGCAGCTAGAGTTTTATTAGTAAGAATTATTCTAGAAAAATCTAATATTTTAATATTTGATGAACCTACTAATCACATGGATCTAGAAGCTATTGAATCTCTACAAGAAGCGTTGGTAAGTTACCAAGGAACTTTGCTACTAGTTAGCCATAATAGATATTTTGTATCTAATGTCGCTGATAGGATATTCGTAATGACAGAGTATGGAATGAAAGATCATCTAGGAGGATATAATGATTTCATTAGTCAATATGGTGAAGACTATTTATGTGGAAAATGGTTAAAATCATCTGAGATATCTTCAAGCAGATCTTAAGTTAAAAAATAGTATATTCAATAGGAGTTACCTGGTAATCAATATGAATGAGTTTAGTTTTATATTGTAATTTTTTGTATAGCTATCTTTATTTTATCATACGTGCCGTAAAACCTCGCACCGATGGTGGGAGATAGAAGGCACTTGATAGTTAGGTGTTTCTTGAGATCTAATATACTCTTTGATGATTTCTAAGGGTGCGCCACCACAGCTACCAGCAAAGTAACTGGTAGATCATAAAGCATTTCCCCAATAGTATTTTTCTAATTCAGGGAAATGGATTTTTAAATATCTGCTAGATACCCCTTTAGGCTATTCACTAATTTAGATACAGGTATTTTAGGCGGGTAATGAACCAATGGGTGTACATGGTTTTTTTCACCATCAAATAACTTAGATTTAAAATCACTGGAAACATCTTCAAATATATCTTTCATGAAATCTAAAGTGTTCTTAGTAAATATTCTCTTCACGCACTGATAGCAGCAATTTATTCATTTTAAATGGACAATTTGAACAGGTTTTTGAACTAGCAAACTATTGAGCAATTTTAACAAGATATACGCCATTTTGTTTTCATTTTGATAATAACCTCTAATGAGTATTTTAGTGAGGTGTACTGATAGTGAGGAAAATGAAGATAAATTATATAATCTGTCTTAAATATAGCTATTTTTTTATATATAGTCCTTGATTATATTAGTTATATAGCTGGTAGTTGGGATGTAAATCTGTAGGGTAGTAGCACTAATAAATGGTGCAACATCAACTTAAATAAGGCTTAAGCCCCTTCTTTCTTTTAGCAAGCTTGGGATCTCAAATGGTTTAGGGAATTACTCTAGATGTTTTTCAATTAAGTGCTAGACTAGTATTCACTTGTAGATGGATAAGTTGAGCATAGAATGCTCTTGCAAATAGGAGAAATTATGGATGATTTAAATTATTTGGGTATTGCAAAATTATTGCTTGATGTGCAAGCCCCTACACTGGAAGAATGCTGGGAAGAAGGGTTTGAATTTGCAGATACTCGTACATTAAGTGATAACCCTTATACGGTAGGCACGGCCAATTATTATCATTGGCAAGATGGTTGGTGGTCAAGAAAATTTGGCATGGAAGAATTAGATTTATCTCTAGAAATTGCAGCTAATGATTCTTATAGTTTGTCTGTAGATAATGCTCATGACCAGCAGATTGTTGCTAGTGAGGTATAATAAGATATTCACAATTATTTCAAAAATCAAATAGATCATACAAATGTGATCGTCCACCGCTATAAATGATGATGGTTTACGATATTATTGCTAAAATGAATATTATATTAATTTGTATATTAGTAATATTACGAAGATAAACTGTATTGCAGAACTTGCTATAATTATTTTGATAATTTTAGGTTCATAAGGTTGCTTTTAATTTTCTTAAACTATTAGACAATTTTATACTGCTATCTATTGGATCATCTGCTGCCCAGACTGAATTAAAACATGCAATCATGTTAAGGTTATGTTTGTGCAGTAGATTTATGTTGTTGTGATTTATCCCTCCAATAGCGCATACAGGTATATTAACGGCTTCAGCAATATTTTTTAGAGTATCTAGGGTCATGGGGGTAGTATTCTTTTTAGTGTCTGTATGAAAAACGCACCCTGCAGAAATATAATTTGCTCCAGCTATTTGTGCCTTAATAGCTTCAGCTACATTATGGCAACTTATACCAATGATGAATTTTTCTGAAGATAGTTCTCGTGCTATATTTAACGGTAAATCTGATTGTCCTAAATGAACACCATCGGCAATAGCTAAAGCAATTTCTATATGGTCATTTATTATTAATATAACCTCTCTGTGGATTAATTTTTTAAGGCAGGTTATTTCCTCCAGCAAACGTTTTTTGTTTCTATTTTTAGATCTTATCTGACATATTGAAATATTAGAGTTATTTATGACATTAGAGATCTGCTCAATAGAGTTAACTTCTAGATCACAAATTAAGTATAATCCGGATAATTTATTACAATTAAGAAAATTATTAATAGCATCGATTATTTCTTGATGTATCTGATAAGATCTAAATCTTATTTGTTTATATTGCTTACTAGATATTTCTTCTAATACTCTAGAAGCTTCTTGCATTCTTATGCTATTTGCATGTGCTAAGTCTAGTAGTGAATGGTGTATATTATCTTCTTTAAGGCGAACTCCTCCAAGATCTTCATTAGAGGAGCGACATATAACTGAGAGTATCAATTCATGTCTTAGTGTCCGGATCTTGATAAATAATTCTTGATCTCTCAATATGAAGCGAGCTAGATCTTCTAATACTCTTGCTCCTTCTTTAAATCTATTAATATTTGCATCAATAATATAGCGTTTTCTAGGGAATATATTGCTGTTTCTAAAGCTCATATTAATAATGTAAAGGAAGTTGTCTATATTTTCTAAGCATTATTTTTATCCAGTATCTCAATTGCTACTGTAGCTGCTTGTTCCCCAGATAGAAGCATTCCTCCAAAAGTAGGCCCCATTCGTGGCAGACCAAATTTTTCAGAGACAGCCATCCCTGCAACAATAAGATTAGGAAAAATTTCTTTTGTATGAGCAACTATAGATTTCTCCGAATTTTCTATCCAGAGAGGTCCCATTCCTTGAGTATCTAGAAGATTCCTTTTATTTAATAGACGGCATATTGCTGCACTATGGCCAGTGGCATCTATAGCTAATTTAGATTCTATAATTATTGGATCAAGACATGTGATTAATTTAGGTAGTGTTGTAACGGCAGTCCAGTTAATGACTAATCCAGTTAATTCTTTATTTTTAATCATCACATCCTCAATAATTGTCATATTTAAAAATTTTACCCCAGCATCACATGCTCCTTTTATTAGACCAGAAGCAAAATCAGGAGAGTCTGCAACAAATAAGCCTGGTTCTATCTCTTTATATGGTATATCAAGTTCTTGCAAAAATTTTTCAGCTGGAGATCTTAATGTTATCTTATTCATAAGATATCCACCTATCCACATACCTCCACCTAAAAAATTATTACGTTCAACTATTGTGACTTTATAATTTTTTTTTGCAAGGAGTCTACCTGCCACTAAACCAGCAGGTCCTGCTCCTGCAATAACTATATCTGATTCAATAGCTTCATATAAATGCTTATGATATTCAGTAATAATTGCACGGCTAATATTTTTTTCTGCTATTTTTGCAAACATAACTTGTTCCTCTCAGTTTTATTTAAACTAACTTTATTATCAATTAATAAACCTGGGTCTGGTATAAAATTATCACTAAAACAGTCTTTATAGTTATGGTTTTTATTAACTATTCCAAGTTGTGTAGAATACTTCCCAACCTTTTCCCAATCTCGTTCAATATTTTTAAGATCACGAGAAAAAAATGGCAAAACATGAAAGAAAATTTTATTATATAGAGCATTATTTAATTTAGGCTTTAATATAGCAAGATACTCAAAAGCTTGTTCAGGATTCTCTCTAGTAAATAAAGCTCCTAGATAACTTGCTTGCATGAAATTTTTAAGTAAGTTTGGTTCTTTATTTATTAATTTTTCGTGAGCTATAAACATGATTGAACAAAAGCAGCAACAGCCCAAATTAGCTAGGTGATCTATTCTTAAAAAATTAGTCGGTTCATTTTTTTCTTCAACTTCTAATAGTTGGAAACAAGATAAACCAATAGCCGCATCAACTTCTTGATTTATAATAGCATTAGCTGCCTCCATACCTACTCTAATAGTTTGGTATTCATTTTTACTTATACCAGCGTTTGTGGCTATATTATCAATCATGATCTTGCCAAATTCTCCAATATAACCTATACGTTTACCTTTAATATCTTGGATAGACTTTATTTTATTTCTTGCTAGTGAAATCAGTCCTGTAGGGGGCTCATCTAATAGTGTTCCAATCGATTTGATAGGGTAGTTTCTACTACGGGCAGCAAAGCAATGAACCATTGCTTTTAAACCTATAGGGATATGGTTATTACCAATAGTTATGGTTACATCGCTAGGACTTATAGGTTCAAGTAATATTAAATTAATATCTACCTCTTGATAGAACCCTAGTTCTTTAGCGACAAGTATTGGAATATGATATGGATTTAAGTACCAATTTAATAAAAATGGTAAGTTCATAATTATCTCCTAATTTGTATATAAGCATAAAACTAGGATAAGAGACGCAGGCATAGCATAGCTTGATAGAGCAGTGCTTTGACAATGACATCCCTTCGCTAGCATTATCTAGTTCAGGTTCAACAGGTAATCTCAGCCTCTGCATTTAGCATCAGCACCCTGTGCCATATTTTTTGTAACCCTATCATAGAGATTTATAGAAAGCAAATATTTTTTCTGGCAATCTAGAGGTAAAAATTATCAGTCATCAGGAACTGTAAGAATTATTTTTGGCTTACAACTACTTATCTTTATTTTCTTGCTTAAGACAATTATGGGAATAGACATGTCTACAATTTTCTTGCTCATTTTTCCATTATGGTTTTTAAACAGTCTACTCTTTTTAAGCAACGATACTATAATCAGATACTTTTGTTTGATTCTATAATTTGTGATACTATTTTTTTAAGAAATAATTTAGTGAATGGTAAAATGCGTACGAATTATATTGTTTCAGCAGAATGTGCAATTAAGCACAAAGGTAAATATCTAATTATTAAAAGACCTATGAATAAGAATGCTGCGGGATGTCTTGCTTTCCCAGGTGGTGGATGTGAATTGCAGGACGGCAAGAATGATGATGATGTTTTAGTGCAAACAGCAAAAAGGGAAGTATTGGAAGAAGTAGGATTAAAATTAGATGATGATCTAAATTATGTATGCAGTAATATGTTTTATGATCAGGTTAATGAAAAAAATGTAGTTCATACGCTGTTTTTTTATAGTCTCAATATAGAAATAGTAAAACTTAGTATTTCGTCAGATGAGGTTCCTGAATATTATTGGTTATCAGTCAGAGATATTTTTGCTATGGATAATTGTCCAAAGTGGATTAGAAAATATATCAATATTATAGAAAAAAGATTCTGTTATATAACTACTAAATAACAGATTTTTTTCTATAGCTATGTGTCTAAATAATACGTATAAATCTAGTTAATTAGGTTCTCTTCAATCTGTATGCATATATTGAAAAAGCTTTACTTTCATACGACAATTCGTAGCTACAAAATTTTAATCCGTGTATTTAAGTGAATTTTATTCATTGATGTAGTAAAGGCATTCAAGGTTCTTTAGAAGATGTAGTATATTGAGCAATGTGTGCAAGTCAAGACTATATTATTAAACTAAATAAGATTAAATATAAATATCTACTAAATTTAACATAAGCGGTTAGATATATAAAAGATTTTAATGTGTTTCTAATGAAGTCTCATTTTTGGATATTCAATTTTAGATTAAGCAAAATACATTCGTATGTTAAGTTAATCTCTATCTTATTTATTTTGCATCCTAATTTAATCAATGCTGAAAATTTATATCGCCCAAATGGTAAGCTGATGGGTAAATTAGGTGTATCTCGCTCTTTAGCTCGACTTGGCATAGTTATACCTATTCTCCAAAGATCAGAAAATTTAGTGTACCTGCCTATAATAGGTATGTTAGATATAAATAACACAAATGAATTAAATTTAGGGATCGGCTATCGTCAAATAGTTAACCAAAACTATATCTTAGGAGGGTATAGTTTTTTTGACTACCGTAAAAGTCAGTACGATAATTATTTTAAGCAAATAACTCTTGGATTGGAACTATTTTTCCAAAGATTGGAATTTAGGACGAACATATATTTGCCAGAGAAGAAATCTAAATTTGGTTATTCAAAAAAAATAAAAAATGTATCAGTAAATTATGATGGTGTTAATACGGAACATGTATTTTCCAATTCTAGAACTAGGTATAAAGAGATCCCTAATTATGGTGGTGATATAGAAGTTGGTGTATCTATAAATTATGATAATAATATTTATCTTGCTTATTATCATTTTTTTAACAAGATTAATAGTAATGTGATTAATGGAATAAGAGTTCGTAGCACATACCAGTATACTGATGTTGTAACTTATGATGCTGAAATATCATATGATAATAAGAGGAAATTCAATGCATTTGTTGGATTTAGTGTTTCTTTTGTTAAAAGACAAGCTAATTTTTCTTTACTAAATAAAATGACCATGCTTCCTATAAGGGATGTGGATATAGTGGTAGATGTAGATGAGACTGCTTTGATGGAAGATGTTGTCACAAATAGCTACGATGGATATGTGCCTTTAATTGATTTAGAAATGTTTACTAAATTAAGTTTAGGAGGAAATGGAACCCAAGACAATGTTTTTATAACTGCCGCTGCAATGAATGCAGCTAGAGATGTAGATGACATTGTAATACATACAAAAGGAGATTTTGTATTACTTAGTAGTTTAAATAAAAAATCTTTAGATTCAGGTTCTCCATTGGTAAAACAATATAATGAGCTGTATTTGCTTGTATTAAGAAAAAATTCTCCTCTATATAAAACTTATCAAACAGGATTTTGGACAAGTTCATCCTATGAAGAAAAAATGAAACAGCAGTTCGATCTTTTCAAAAGCAAATATCCTGGACTCAGCATCGATAACATATCATATAATAAGATTTTAGCTGGCGGTGTTCCTAGACAGACAACTTATGAAATATTAGAATTTTTCTATAGAGAAATTTCAAACGTAAAAGTTGTTCTACATGGCGTGAACTCAGATACTGACTCTATTGTGCAGAACGTTACAAGCTTGCGAGCTGAAGTTAATAGAACGAAAGCTGGGCAAAACGATCAACGCTATATTGTTGCTAATTTTGCAATGAATAACCATGCAACTGCTTTAATTGTAGATAGGCAAGACCATATATTCTATCATATGGATTCTAACCATATTAAGTTATCTGATAAGCAGAAGAATATTTTGCAACAGGTATTTGGTAGCGGATATAGTTATAATTACCCGGAAACTCCTAGGCAAAAAGAATCATGGTCATGTGCTCAGCATACAGTGCAAAACATAATGGATTTCTCTAAAGGATATATTCAAAGTAAAATTGTTGGTACTAATAGAGATATGAGTTTTATTCTGGAAAAGAATTTGTATTTGCATTCAGCTTATCGCAATAGTGGAAAACTTGCTCCGGTAACTTTACAGTCAGTGCGTAATACTATTGACTGTAGGAACAATTTTATTGCTCTATTGAATTAAAAATTAATCTTACGCATGAAGATGTTTGTGTCCAGATAAGTAAAAGCTGAATATATTGCTAAAATAATAATACTATTATATTAGTTTAGAAAGAGATATTCTGATGTAAACTAAGAAAAGAATTAATAATAGGAATTATTCCTTTTCTTAGTTAGCTTGTCATGTCCTATTAGAACTATTGTTATTAAACCAGAAGATAAAACTTCCTAATAGTGCACAAATAGGAATTATTAATAAAGCAATGCTGTAGGTATAATTACTATATATTTTAGCTGAACCAAGCATTGTTCCATCCCAAGCAAGATCCATTAAAAAACCAATACTAGCATGAAAAAAAGTACCTCCAAGCATATTAATACTATTTAGGAATGCTATGGTAATCCCCATGTTTTCTGCTGATACAATATTTGAACCAATGGCAAAAACTAGTACTTGGTAGCAGCATAATATGCCTGTAATAAACATTAATGTACATAATACGTAGTTTGATAAATAGTTATTATAGCTCAGTACAATCACGAATATTAATGACATTATAATACCAGTTATAGCAGTGACTATATAATAATTATTAAAATATCCTGCGATCCAGGCTAGGAGTGGGCCTCCAAAAAGCATTCCAAAAAAAATAAAAGAAGTTATTGCACTAGCTTCGGATTTTAGAATATTTCTGGTTTGCATCAAATAGCTTACTCCCCAGATATCTGCAAATCCTTCCAATGAACCAACCATAAATAAATTTGCAATTGCTATACTAATAAGCAATTTATTACTTAAAATATCTTTTAAAATATTCTGTATAGGGATTTGATTGTTAAGAGCTAAAGGTTGTGGATTATTAATGAATAGTAATATGCAAAATCCAAGTCCAACTAATACTCCACCTAAGATGATCATAACATCTGTCCAGCCAATTTGTTCTATCAAGATACTAACAGGGTATCCTCCATATAGCGCTCCCATTAGTCCAAAGGTAAAGCTTATACCAACCATTTTTGCATAATATTTTTTAACGAACCATAATGAAATCGTTTTAGATACTCCTAAAAATCCAGCTGCAGAACTCGCTCCTATCAGGAATCTGCTTAATAGCACAATTAACCAATTATTACTGATTATAGATAGCCAACAACTTAGTCCACATACTATAGTAAATAGACCGATTATTTTTTTGATCCCGAATTTGTCAAGTAACCAAGCGCAGGGGATTTGCATCCCAGAGTACCCTAAGTAATATAGAGATGCGAAGATCCCAAATGAAGTTGCATCCACTTGGTATCGATCCATCATTTCAGGCATAATTAGCCCTGGAAATAGGCGGGCAACAAACTGGAATGCAAAAAACAATAGTGGAAAGAACCACATTATCCATGATTTAATATTCATTTTTAATACCTCTTTTAATTGATATTATATTTTAAGTAAATTTTAATTTGTAAATAGTGGGAAAGTAGACGGACTAACCGCCAATATTGTAAATAATTTGATGAATAGAATTGTATGCTGTATTTTCCATACTCGTAGTCTAGCAGACATTAATATTTTAAACAAGACTGTCTGTCTGATGGCGGAGGATTAAGGTATGTATCTGACAATTGGGATAGTCTCTAGTTGTTGTTCATAAGGAAAACTATCGGTGAGCAGCTGGGAGGTAAAGTCTGTGTAGTGATAGCGGTACTACTATGAAATATAAATAAAAAAACTGCGCGAGATCTTGTTAAGAGTAGCATTTCTTTTGAGAAGATAAGTATGTAAATCTATTAGGTAAATTTAAATATCAATCCTAGGATCACGCTATTGTTTGTAAGGCTTTTGTTAATGGGGCTTTTTACTTTGGTTGTTTGAGTTAAATGATATTCAATAAACATGATAATATTTTTATCAATTTTGTAAAATACCCCAGTAATTAGTTGTCCTGTTAGGACAGTTTGGTTAAGTTTTATCTGAGACTGTTTTTCTGCTAGATTTAATTCAGGATAATTCGATATAATGCTATTTAATAATAAATCAGGTACTTGATCTCCAAATAGGGATTTAATTATATTAACTTCAATTTTGATTGATGAATCAAGATTAATGTGAGTTGTCCCTATTCCAAACCCTATATGACCATATATGCTATTAGTTATGGGATAATCATAAAATATTTTACCAAGTATCATGGTTGCTTGCATTTTATTTTTTATTTTAGTAATGGTGGGACCAATGGTATTTGATACATTTAATCCTCCTAGTCCTAGTAGGCTAGATAAATTAGCTGGGTCAATTGGGATCTGGAGATCATTATTTGATATTGAGGTATTGATGTTATGAGTTCTTCTGCTTATTTCTAAACCATAACGATATTTTTTTATTTGGTAGCCTAGCATGAAAGCATATTGTTGAGCTTTAGAATCAATTTTATCTGTGATCTTAATATTGTCAAAATTTATAGATATAGGGTTTGTAACCTTAAGCGTAGTATTTCTTTGTAGAGTTGGAGAATTAGTGAGGTAATAGTAGCCGATGTCAAAATAAATAAAGGGGTGATTTATAGAATAGGCTATAGTTGATAAATGTATTATAGATATGTAGATAACTATCGAACGTATCAAATTGTTCATGTTGATTTTAAAGATTTTTTAAGAATGTTAATTAATGTAGTAAAATAATTGCGTATTATTGAGTAGTTGTTAAATTTTGTCAAATTTAGTATTTATACTAACTTTTTATTGATGTAAATATACATGAATCAGGCAATTTGATATAGTTAACTCAAATAAATTAACTCAAATGTAAAATGAAGAATCAGTGGTCAGGATATTTAGGATTTTTAATAGCCGTTGCTGGAGCTGCCATTGGTCTTGGTAATATTTGGAAATTTCCTTATATGGTAGGAGAAAATGGAGGTAGTTCTTTTGTTATCATTTATATGGTATTTGTATTTTGTGTCGGTATCCCATTGATGTTGGCTGAAATGGTGATTGGCAGATGTGGTCAGCATAATCCTATATCTAGTTTCTCAGTCATTAGTGATAAAATACAGGCAAGTAGCCTGTATGCTAAGGCTAGTTGGATATTAATTGTAACTGCCTTATGTATATTATCTTTCTATAGTGTAATTGCAGGATTTTCTTTAGCTTATCTTTATAAGTCTATTTTAGGAAATTTTACAGATCTAGGAGCACAAGAGATTAAAAATATATGGACTGCTTTAATCAGTTCTCCAATTGAAATGATGATCTGGAATATTCTATTTTTGTTTATAAGTGTTGCTGTGGTTATCAAAGGTGTGCAGGAAGGGTTAGAGAGAGCTAATAGAATTCTAATGCCAATTTTGTATTTAATCTTAGTGGTTTTAGTCTTATATGCATATTCTTTAGAAGGTTTTGAAAAGGCTGTAAGTTTCATGTTTGGATTTAGAGTAGAAGAGCTAACAAGTACAGTTATTATTGCAGCATTGGGGCATGCATTTTTTTCATTAGCAATTGGTGCTGGTTGTTTGATTGTTTATGGTTCATATCTTCCAGAAAAAAATAAAATTGGTAACAGTGTATTTATTATATCTATTATGAGTATATTAGTTGCTATGATGGCTGGGATAGCTATTTTTACTGTAGTTTTTACTTATGATTTACCACCTACAGGTGGTCCAGGATTAATGTTTGAAATTCTTCCAGTAGCGTTTGCTAAAATGCCGTATGGATATCTAGTGGGCGCAGCGTTTTTTATAATGCTAATATTTGCTGCATGGACTTCCTCCATATCTTTTATTGAGGTATTAGTTGCTGTTAGCGAAGATAAACTAAAACTTTCAAGAACAAATTCAGCAATATTAGTGGGAATATTTGCTTTTATACTAGGATTAGGTTCAATTTTTTCTTTTAATTATCTAAGCGAGCCTATATTTTGGGGTCGAAATTTCTTTTATATTATTACGGATTTATCTACTAATATTCTTTTACCTATATCTTCAATATTAATTGCTGTTTTTGTAGGTCATGTTATTCCTGAAAAATTATTATTACCTAAATTGTCCTTTAAATATATAGCTACATATAAAATATGGATATTTTTAATGAAATGGGTTGTTCCTATCTGCATAATTATAGTTATGTTAAATAGTATGGTTAACTAATTAAGTATGTTAAAAACATTAAGACAGAGCTCGTTTAAAATAACTGAACCAATAATGTCTAACTCATTTAAAAAAGATATACTTAAAATATTAATTTTTGCTATTTCCCTATTAATATTAAAGTTAGATTTTACCTCTATTACCAATAATATTGAATTAACAATTATTGCCTTTGCTAAAACAATGCTAGCAAACAAAGATTACGCACTACTTCAACTAAGGGGGGTATATTATCTTGATGAGGGCCCTCTAGTTGTTTGGTTGCATGTTTTAGTGCTGAAGTTATTTGGTGATAATTTAACTATGCATCGGGTGTTCACGGGGAGCTTTGCTATTCTGGGGTCAGGAATTATCCACTATTTAGTAAGTATTAAAATTTCTTTAAGAATTAGCTGGATAACTATTATTTTATGGTTCACCTGCCCTTTATTTTTTATTCTATCTGGAATGGTAAATTCAGATGTAATTCTTGCCATATCAACTCTACAGTTTTTATTAAGCTTCTGGATCATTGTTTCAGGTAAAAATAATATAGATAAATCTATATATTGGATAATGGCTATAAGCTTTATAATTACTTTTTTAATTAGTGGGTTATTTTCGATAACTTATTTATTTATCACGATGATGATCAATTATATTTTTAACTCATGTGATTTTACTAGATTAAAAAACATACCAAGACTTATTTTCTTAATGATACTGCTATTATGTAGTTTATGGTTGATTTGTGCGTCTCTAGACAGTTCTGAATTTCTATATGAGTTTCTAATGTTCCAATATTGGAAAGAATTAACATTTTTTAATTTAGATGTTTTAATCGGCTTATTATTATTTGTATGTTTATTTGTTATGAGTGGTTTTCCTTGGGGGATACTATTTTTTATTGCTGTTGTAGATGCTCTGAAAAATAAAAAATCTTTTGATAGTGATCAAAAATATTTGATTTCTATAATGTTAACAGGACTTTTGATTTTCTGTCATCTAAAAATCCATGAGTTAGTTATAGTTTTAGTAATATTATTTGCAGCTTTTATTTTACTAGCTAAATTTATTGATGCCTATAGGTTTCAAAGAGTGGGTTTATATATCAAAAGAGCTATAGGTCAGATAATAATAGGAACAATTGCTATTAATATATTATTAATAGGGTTTGTTTTAATCCAAGATAATATTATCTGGTTTCACAAAATTTGTTTTACGTTAGGAATATTAATAGTATCACTTTTCCCTCTGACATATAATAATAGTCTTATTAAATATGGTTTACATGCTACATTTGCTCGATTAGCAATTTATAATGTTATTGTGCTTACTATGTTAGTTAAATATAAATATTATTTATTATGATTAATATTCTATATTTCCAGGTGTTCTAGGGTATGGTATGAGGTCACGAACATTTTTAACTCCAGTTATATAACCTATTAGTCTTTCTAGACCTAGTCCAAATCCACCATGAGGTACTGTTCCGTATCGTCTCAGATCTAAATACCAAGATAAACTATTTTGATCTAAGTTAAGTTGTTCTATTCTTTTTTCAAGTAGGTCTAGTCTCTCTTCTCTTTGGCTGCCACCGATAATTTCACCAATCCCAGGTGTTAATATATCCATAGCAGCAACTGTTTTATTGTCGTTATTAAGTCGCATATAGAAACTTTTGATATCTTTCGGATAATCTGTTATAACGGTTGGTTTTTTTGTTAAATTCTCACATATATATATCTCATGTTCTGATTGTAGCTCTGATCCCCATTGAATAGGGAATTGAAATTTTTGTTTTGAAGAGGATAAGTAATTAATTGCCTCAGTATAACTCATCCTGGCAAATTCAGAATTTATTATCATTTCTGATCTTGATATTACGTCTTGATCTATAAAGTTTGCAATGAATTTAAAGTCATCAGATCTTTCTTCTAAAACAGTTTTAACTATATATTTTAAAAGTTTAATGGCTAGATCAATTACATCTGATAATTTAGCAAAAGCAATTTCTGGTTCGATCATCCAGAATTCTGCTAAATGCCTACTAGTATTAGAATTTTCTGCTCTAAAAGTTGGTCCAAATGTATATACTTTGGAGAGTGCTTGACAATATGCTTCTAAATTTAATTGTCCTGAGACAGTAAGAAATGCTTCTTTACCAAAAAAATCTTTTGAATAGTCAATCTTACCATTATCATCGTATGGTAAATTTACCAGATCTAAAGTACTAACACGGAATAATTCTCCAGCTCCTTCGCAATCATTTGATGTGATAATAGGAGTATGGATCCATAAAAAACCTTGCTTAGCTAAAAAATTGTGAATAGCTTGTGAACATGAGTGCCTTATTCTAGTAATGGCTGACAAAATATTAGTTCTTACTCTTAAATGAGATACTTCACGTAAATATTCAAGTGTATGTTTTTTCGGTTGGATTGGATAGTTAGCTGGAGAATTAACCCATCCAATAACACTAATGGAACTTACTTGCATCTCATAGTTTTGATTTTTTCCCTGAGACTGGACGATTTCCCCTACGGCATTAATAGAACATCCTGAAGTTAGTCTAAGTATTTCCGTATTGTAATTAGACAATATATTGGGAGCGACTAATTGTAAGTTACCGAAACAGCTACCGTCGTTGATATCTATAAAAGAAATTCCAGATTTAGAATCTCTTTTAGTCTTTACCCAGCCATTGACACTTATTATTTGATTGGTATGATCAACAGATAATATTTCTTTGATAGAACTAGGTTGCATAATTATTGTAGTTGAAATCTTATTTGCGTATTATTAGCATGTGGAAAAAGAAAGTCAATTATTTGTTGAGTTAGATATAATTTTAGAGGGGCTTTGTTAAAATATTATGAAAAAAAAATCTAATTTATTACTTGTACTATGTTGTTATTTAATATTCATTATTTTAGGTGCTCATTCTTCAGTAAATTTAGTGTTGGGCAGTAAATATATTATTAATGGAGGAGTCTCTTATTTTAAAGTTAGTATATCGGACAAAAATATCAAAAATATAATGGTAAAATTTCAGCAACATAAAATATCTTTGATGGTTATTCCCAAAAATCAGTTCATTGGTTTTATCGGTGTAAATTATGATATACAACAAGGAAAATATCCCATAGATATTTCGTGGGAAAGAAATAACAAAAAATTTACTAAAAAATATTATATTATTGTACAAGAAGGCGATTATCCATCTTCAAAACTTAAAGTTGATGGTAAGAGAGTTATTTTAAATAACTTAGATAGAAAAAGAGCTGCTGATGAAAAAAATATGCTAAAGGAGCAAATATTTGGTAACCCACATGAAATAGTACATTGGAATGAAAAATTTAATAAACCTCTAACATCGGTTATCACAAGTCCATTTGGAGTAAAGAGAATCTTTAATGGCAAGAAAAGTTCACATCATAGTGGAGTAGATTTTCGTGCTCCAGTTGGCACAAAAGTTAAACCAATAAATAGAGGGGTCGTACGATTAACCAAAAATTTATTTTATGGTGGCAACGTAATTATTGTTGATCATGGTAGTAATATATTTTCTAGTTATTCTCACTTGAGTGAATTTAAGGTAAGAGAGGGTGATTTAGTTGAAAAAAATCAAGTACTAGGATTATCTGGCAATACTGGAAGAGTTACAGCACCGCATTTACATCTTGGCATTAAGTTAAATGGAGTAACGGTTAACCCTATAACATTTATAGATTTATTTAATAAAGTAATATTTAGATGAATATCAGATAATGCTGGTACTAACTTATTCGGGTTTAGGTTTATCCAAACATTATCTGATATAAACTTTATTTATAAATTCTTAAGTTTTGTTTTTTATCATTCCTATCGATTAATCAATTTATTTTAGATAAATATATAATAGTAAATTCTTCATGCTTAAGTTATGCATGAATATGTAAGTAGAAAGATCGTAAAGATACCAGAAAGATATAGAATACCGTAAGAATGCATTACTAAACAAATAATTACCTATTTATTTGATATCAAGGAAATGAATGTTAAAAATTAATTGTAAATAATAATAAATATCGGTAAAAATGGTATTTCTTTAGAATATTAAGTAATATACTAGTATTTATGAATGGTTTAGCGTGTTTTCATGGCTGTTTTATATGAAGCTTATTAAAAGCTTTTGATAACTAATTATCCTAAATTATGAAAATAATTTTAACAGTTGGCTTACATTTAGAAATTGATGTAATTTCTAAATAGTATTTAGGTCTAGAACTGTGTAAATAAATTTGGCATAATATAGTAATTACTAATTGTATAGATAAATTATGATCTTTAAATATAAAAAATAAAATTGTTATATTATGGTACATACAGATAAAATTTTATTCATAATGTTTGTTATATTTTCCGGGACTGCTTTACTGTCTACGATAGCTTTGTTTACTCGTCAGTCCTTGCTTGTTGCTTATATGGTACTGGGAGCCTTATGTGGTTCTTGGGGGCTTATGCTAGTTACTGATCCAGAATTAATTATGCAAATTGGTGAGGTAGGTATAATGTTTCTATTGTTCCTATTAGGATTACATTTACAACCTCAAAATTTGGTACATACGTTGAGTAAGGTTACCTGGGTTGGTTTGATCAGTTCTTTAATTTTCATATTAATAGGCTATAGTGTCTCAATTTATTTTGATTTCACCAGAATAGAAGGGATAGTAATAGGTGCTTCCTTAATGTTTTCAAGTACAATTATTGGGTTGAAATTGCTTCCTACTACAATATTACATCACCAACATACTGGTGAAGTTATGATAAGCGTTTTATTAATGCAAGATATATTGGCTAGTGTAGTATTATTATTACTGCACGGGTCTCAAGATGGATTCTCATATGTTGATACAGGACTAGTGATTGTTTCGTTACCAGGATTGATAGTATTCGCATTTATAGTAGAAAGATATGTTCTTTTGCCGTTATTTACTAGATTTGATCAGATCCAAGAGTATATTTTTATACTGTCAATTGGATGGTGTTTAGGGTTATCGCATTTAGCGGGTTATCTAGGTTTATCAGAAGAAATAGGAGCTTTCATTGCAGGTGTTGCTCTGGCATCTAGTCCAATTTCTCTGTATATTGCAGAAAGTTTGAAACCACTTAGAGATTTCTTTTTAGTAATGTTCTTCTTTTCTGTTGGTGCCGGATTTAACTTTGATTTTCTTGGTATTGTACTTTTACCTGCTATTATACTCTCAATTACTTTGCTAATAGTAAAACCTTTAGTTTATACATTTTTATTACGAAGAATAGGCGAAACTAAACAAGTATCAAATGAAGTAGGTTTACGTCTTGGGCAGGCAAGTGAATTCTCTTTATTGGTGGCAAGTCTTGCAGCAGGATTTACCATAATAGGTGAAGTTGCTAACTATTTGGTACAAGCAACCACTATTATCACATTTGTAGTATCTTCTTATATAATTGTGTTTTCTTATCCTACTCCAATGGCTATGACGGAAAAAATGCGTCAGGACTAATTTGTAATTTTATGGCTTTATATAATTCATTTATCACATTTTTTTAGTCAATCCCTTTGTTAAAGGTTTCTTTCAAATGAATTGACAAGAAGGTTTTAAGTAAAATTTAGCTAATACTTGACATAACTTGTCCTATAAGTCACCATACCAAGCGCGGAGCATCTTTAACTGTATTATTAAATAAAAAACTGAATAAAAATGATTTTTCCTGGGCGATCTAGTAAATCAATTGCCACAAAAGTAGCAAATAAACTTAAACTTAAAATGGGGCGTTCCGATATATTGAACCATTTAGATGGTGAAATAAATGTTAAAATTTTTGAGAATGTCAGTTCAAAGGAAGTTTTTATATTTCAATCTATATCTCCTCCAGTAAATGATAATTTGATGGAACTATGCCTAATTTCAGATGCTTTGCGTAGAGGTTCTGCAAGAAATATTATAGCTGTTATTCCTTACATGGGTTATATGAGACAAAATCGTAGTTTTATATATCCAAGAGAACCTATTTCATCTAAGTTAATTGCTGATTTATTACAGAGTGCTGGAATTTCTAGAATTTTGACGATTGCGATGCATTCTAATGAAATTCAAGGGAATTTTAGTATTCCAATAGATGATATATATAATAATAATACTGTACTAACAGATCTTAAAGATTTATCGAGTACTTCTCAGTATGCTATTGTGTCTCCTGATATTGGTGGGATCAAAAGAGCCAGAAGTGTTGCTGAGTATTTTCCGGATGCAGAGTTTGTTGTAATTAATAAAAAACGTCATAGTAAATCAAGTGTTTCTACACTTGATATTATAGGTTGTGCTGCAGATAAAGATTGTCTTATTATCGATGACATTGTGGATTCTGGTAATACATTATGTTCCGCAGCAAAAGCGCTAAAAAAGAATCATGCTCGTTCAGTAAGGGCGTATGCTACTCATGCTGTATTATCTGGATCTGCTATAGAGCAAATTAATGATTCAGATTTAGATGAACTAATAATATCTGATACAATAGAATTTTGTGAAGATAAATTAAGACAATATAAAAAGATAAAACAAAGAACAGTTGTAGATATTATTGTTAAAGCAATAGCGGAAATTATTTAGCTTTCTCACTATTGGGATAGTTAAGTAAATTTTATAGAAATAGATTATGCTGATTAAGAATTATGAAAAAAACTGCATTAAGCAACTATGAATTCACTAAGTGGGCAGAATTGTGGTATAAGGATTGTTCTATAAAATCAAGGCTGTTACAAAAATATCGTCCTTTTATTTGCCCATTTAAAGATTTACTAGAATTAATACCAGATGATGTAGACTCAATGCTGGATGTTGGTTGTGGAAATGGTTTTTTTTCTTTATTAGCATTGCAATATAATAAAATTTCTAATGCCACAGGAATTGATCTTAATTCAAATAGTATATCTAATGCAAAGAAAGCTTTTGCGACACAAAAGATGCATATCTCTGGAACCGCAAAATTTATTTCTTCAGAAGCAGAATTATTTACGAATAGTACTAAATTTGATGCTATAGTAATGATCGATGTCTTGCATCATGTACCCAGTATAGAAGTAATAAGTTTTGTCGAAAGATACGTAAAACTACTTGCAGATAATGGAACATTAATTATTAAAGATATGGGAGTCAATTCGTGGTGGAGAAAAGCGGCTAACCAGTTACATGATCTTGTTATAGCCAGAGAATGGATCCATCATATACCACCAACACAATTGGTAGAAATGCTAAAGAAAAGCGAGCTATGTTTAAGTAAGGATAAATATTTTGAGTGGAATACGTATTGGTATGAACATTATGCTTTTACTTATAGTAAAAAAGCTTGAGAAGTTAGCATGAATACATATGTTATCTCATTTATTGCTGTTTTTCTTTCTGGATTTTTTAATTTTTGTGCGGGGGTATCGTTAAAAACATCAGTTATAAATAAAAGTAGAGCATTGCAACTTTATAAATATATAATTCTGGGTGTATTATTTTATGGACTAGCTTTTATTTTTTACTATATTTCATTAAAAAAATTATCGATAGCTATAGCATATAGTCTCGGTACAGCCACGACAATTTTCTTATTAACATTACGTTCTGTTATATTCTTAAATAAGTCTATAACTTTAACAACGTTACTGGGATTTATTATGATCCCTATTGTTGTGTTGATGCTTACTTGGGAGTAAAAATAATGAACATACCTTTTATTCCCCTAATTGCTATTTTTTGTACAGGGATCCTTAATGCCTCTGCTGGAATATTACTGAAAACATCGATCTTGAACAGAAGCACAGAAATAGAACTTTATATATATGTAGCTTTAGCTTTACTGCTTTATGGACTAGCTTTTATTTTTTACTATATTGCATTAAAAAAATTATCGATAGCTGTAGCATATAGTCTTACTACAGCTTTTACAATTTCTATATTAACGATATATTCTATTATTTTCTTTAATAAGCTTATAACTTTAACAATGGTATTAGGGCTTATTATGCTCCCTATTGCAGTAATGTTGCTTCTGCAAGGAGATTAGAATGTACTGGTTTTGTTTTTGGGAGCTATCGTTCTTCTTCTTATCTACAGTTATTGCAGATAAGCTTAAATTATCAGAATATATTGGTAAAATGCCAGCAACTATCATGATTAAGATAGTTCTATCGGCCTTTATTACACAAATGGCTATAGTATTGGAGTTAATAAACTATGTGAATTTTATTGTTCTA
>PIVX01000140.1 GCA_003353785.1 Gammaproteobacteria bacterium
AGAGGCGATCAGGAGGCGTACCTTCTGATCTGGGTTAAAAACAACCCCATCTAACCAAAGGTTTATCGCATGCGAGACAGAAGCAAAACTAGCCACTGACAACATTTCACTATAACGCGGTCGATCTCGTTTTGATCGTAGAGACGTCTGGCGCGGACCGACAGAAACTAACGAGTCAGACATTTGTGAAATACATTTGACTTGACATCAAGTAAGAGAAAACTGCAAAAGGAATGAGATCACAACTGTGAAATACATTTGACTTGGCATCAAGTAAGAGAAAACTGCAAATGGAATGAGAACACACACACACACACACACACATGTGAAATGCATTTGACTTGACATCAAGTAAGAGAAAACTGTAAATGGAATGAGATCACAATTGTGAAATGCATTTGACTTGACAACAAGTAAGAGAAAACTACAAATGGAATGAGATCACAACTGTGAAATGCATTTGACTTGACAACAAGTAAGAGAAAACTGCAAATGGAATGAGATCACAACTGTGAAATACATTTGACTTGACAACAAGTAAGAGAAAACTGCAAATGGAATGAGATCACAACTGTGAAATGCATTTGACTTGACAACAAGTAAGAGAAAACTGCAAATGGAATGAGATCACAAGTGTGAAATGCATTTGGTTTGACATCAAGTAAGAGAAAACTGCAAAAACGAATGAGAACACAACTGTGAAATACATTTGACTTGCTATCAAGTAAGAGAAAACTGTAAAAACGAATGAGAACACAACTGTGAAATACATTTGACTTGCTATCAAGTAAGAGAAAACTGCAAAAGGAATGAGAACACAACTGTGAAATACATTTGACTTGACATCAAGTAAGAGAAAACTGCAAAAAGGAATGAGATCACAACTGTGAAATGCATTTGACTTGACAACAAGTAAGAGAAAACTGCAAATGGAATGAGATCACAAGTGTGAAATGCATTTGGCTTGACATCAAGTAAGTGAAAACTGCAAAACGAATGAGAACACACGTGTGAAATACATTTGACTTGCTATCAAGTAAGAGAAAACTGCAAAAGGAATGAGAACACAACTGTGAAATACATTTGACTTGACAACAAGTAAGAGAAAACTGCAAAAAGGAATGAGACCACAACTGTGAAATACATTTGACTTGACAATAAGTAAGAGAAAACTGCAAAAGGAATGAGATCACAACTGTGAAATGCATTTGACTTGACAACAAGTAAACTGCAAAAGGAATGAGATCACAACCGTGAAATACATTTGACTTGACAACAAGTAAGAGAAAACTGCAAAAGGAATGAGATCACAACTGTGAAATGCATTTGACTTGACAACAAGTAAGAGAAAACTGCAAAAGGAATGAGAACACAACTGTGAAATACATTTGACTTGACAACAAGTAAGAGAAAACTGCAAAAGGAATGAGATCACAACTGTGAAAGGCATTTGACTTGACAACAAGTAAGTGAAAACTGCAAATGGAATGAGATCACAACTGTGAAATGCATTTGACTTGACAACAAGTAAGAGAAAACTGCAAAAGGAATGAGATCACAAGTGTGAAAGGCATTTGACTTGACAACAAGTAAGAGAAAACTGCATGAGATCGCAACTGTGAAACGCATTTGAATCGACAATAAGTAAGAGAAAACTGCAAAAGGAATGAGATCACAAGTGTGAAATGCATTTGGCTTGACAACAAGTAAGAGAAAAACTGCAAAAACGAATGAGAACACACGTGTGAAATGCATTTGACTTGACATCAAGTAAGAGAAGACTACAAAAGGAATGAGATCACAACTGTGAAATGCATTTGACTTGACAACAAGTAAGAGAAAACTGCAAATGGAATGAGATCACAACTGTGAAATACATTTGACTTGACATCAAGT
>PIVX01000141.1 GCA_003353785.1 Gammaproteobacteria bacterium
GTAATTTACCTGGATTTATTCTTTGATTTTTAATTGGCTTATTATTGGTACTATAAATATAATAAATCTTCCCACCAAAAACTGGTTGGAATATGTATAAAGTTAAAATTAGTTTTAAACAAGAACGTAAATATTTACTCATAAAGCTCCCTCTTTGATACATTGTTGTACTTTTGTGTTTAGATAAATAACATAATATCTATCAATTATAAACAATGCAACAATAAACATCTGATTGGATTTAATCTGAACTTAATATTTGAAATTAGAATATGAAATGATAATAAAATTAACAATTTAATTATTTTATTGCGAATAATTATTAAGTAACTGTTCTCTCAGCTTGGAATTTTCCTCGTAAATAATTTTACTATATTCTGCTGCATCATTCGCATCTCCTAGAATTTCATCCCCATAAATATTTTTGAAAATCTCATGAGTTTTTTTATCTGGAAATGCACATATACCCAAATCATTATCTCTATCAAAATACATAACCCATCTATTTTGCAAAGAAGTAATAATTATTTCGTCAGAATTAACCATTATTACTATAATCCTATGTTATTGATAATTCGTCCCAATAATCAAGCAATTAACATTGAAATTCCTAAATATCGAGATGCTTCTCTTGTGTATTGCTAGAAATTATTAGCGCAGCTCTACTATAGTTATATTATTGGTTATATTAATTTAAAATTAGTTATTATTATGCCGAATAATGCTCAAAAAATCCTTATAATGAATATAGTTAATCAAGCTAGCACTTTTAGTCAAAGAATAGAGGCAGCATGGGAGAGTTACTATCTCTCAAAAAACAATAAGTACTCCCATATAGCAGTTCAAAATTTGCGACAAGAAATAAATCAGTTAAATGATTTTTCATGGCACAAAGACAAAGAATTTTTTGATACTGACGAAGAAATGGATGATGCAATAAAAACGTCATATAAATATATTACAAAGGAGATAATGTCTATATTAAAAAAAGAAATGGATGAAATCTTAAGAAAAACAAAAACCTCGCCCCGTTATAATGGCGTGGAAATAAAACTTCGCCAGGATATTGTTTTGTTAGATACATTGCTCAAAGATTTTTTATTAGTAGATGAAAATGAATTCAATATTACTTCTAACTTAGTTAAACTACCTAGGTTAAATCAATTAGTTGAACTATCTGATAAACTTGAGAGCTATAGACAAACAATACAAATAATTTCAAAAAAAAATCAAGTAGAAAAAATTAATAAGTCACTAAAGGCTGCTAAAGAATTTGAAGCCGCAATGTTAAATAATTCATCTCAGCAGCTATTAGAACCATACAACGTGGCGACCTTCCAGGCCGCAGTAAAAAATTTAGAAAATGCTCTGACTCGTAGGACAATTTCAACATATGAATTGAATAATCTACGTAGAACAGTTAAAGAAGAAGCATATGGAATAGTACAAAAGCAAATTTCTCTTCTCCACGGACGTTTGAGTAAACTAGATAAAAAAAGGAAATTGCAGAAGAACTTACTAAAGTATCAAAAAGACATTCAAGGATACACCGCCACTAAGGTTTTAACAATACCAGTGGATTTAATTACTCTGATTAATTTGGTGGGCAAAAAAACCTCAGAAATCAATACTTCAGAGCAACAGATACCACTTAATAGTATAAGTGAAGTTGAAAATTTAGATGACGAACAGCCTGTGAAAGAAAATATTTCACTGTCATCTGATGTAACAGACAATTCAGATATAGAGAAAAAATTACAATTAATAACGACTGCATTAGCACAAATAAAGGTACTTGAAGATGAGGTAAATATGGCTATAGCTAGTTTATCTAAGACTTCTAGCTCTTTCAATAATTTCGAAAGTAGCCTGTCTAATATTCAGAATG
>PIVX01000142.1 GCA_003353785.1 Gammaproteobacteria bacterium
TTTTATTGTTTAAACTAAAATCTTACCTTACCTAAACTCTGACTTTCTAACAACGCCTATAAACGAAATTATAATTGGAGGGTGTGACCTACTATTTGTAGAGAATTACTTTTCTTTCAAAAAGGAGCGAATCAAGAGCTAGATTAATTTAATAATTTATAATCAAGAATAAACATAATTAATTTAAATACATTTAATTAATAAACAGGTAAATTACAAATACGTTATTAAATACAAAAGGGCCCTTTTCGTACATATGCATGATATTTACATTTAAGGATATCCAATATATTGATATTAATATATCATTTATTTTAATCACATTCGAATATAATAAAACAATGTTCACTGCTTCATTCGAAGCATAATAAAACAACGTTCACTGCTTCATTCGAAGCATAATAAAATAATGTTCACTGCTTGATATAAAGCATAATAAATAACGTTCACTGCTTGATTTTAAATAAACCAAAGCACAATAAACAACTGCAAACTACTCTTCATTCGACCTCACATTTCATAATTAATAAATGTAGAGATCCGAATTGAATGATGCATATTTTCACTGCTTGATTGAAATAAAGCATAATAACATTGATACCTAAATAAACAGAGATCATAATGAGTGTGAAACAAAAAGAAGTAACTGTGGCATCCCGTATGTTGGAAATGTCAAATCCAGAATCATTTACGACACGTTTTACGGGTAATCCACGGGATACATTAAAATATATCTTTGCTGCCAAATTATTCCTAAAAGTAAATTGTTTTAAGGACGAAAATGTGTGCTTTGCGCGAATATTTAATTCATTGGATGTCGAAATACAAACGTTATTCATGTTGGAGTATGGCGATGAGACTGAACCGTCGTCAGATGAGGATGATGAAAATAATCAAAACGTGGCAAAGGCAAATGAACCATCCACAGAAACAGTGAAGAATTTGTTTAAATGGATGCTTGATAAATATCCGCCTCCACCATTGAAATATGAGTTTGTCCAGAAATTAAAATCCGACATTCAGCGCCATAATGAAAGCCCTATTATAGTTTATCAAAGATATAAAACAAAATTAAAAAAGATATTAAAGAGTATTAGATTGATTAATAAAGGGCGCAGTATGCCAAATAGGATCAAAACCATATCACAAGAAGTACAGATAGATGCATTAAAAGGAATATTTATTAGAAAAAATTATTCCAAGAAGTATAAAAATGATGGTTTATTAAATAAATTAACTTGTAATTATATTGCCAAAACGAATCCAGTTACTACCGCCGATTGGGAGACAATGTTTGGAAAAATTAAATTTGATTTAATATCACCAATGTACGACGGTATGGCAGCATATGAATACACCACTTACAAGCCGACACCATCTGATTTTGAAATATATAAACGTGTTGCCACGGAAACACGTAAACCGAAACCAAAAATGCCATTTAAACCACAAACGCCATTTAAACCGTATGCACGCCGACCAAAACGGATACGAAATCCAGATAAAAATGAACCAAATCCGAAACGGCAACGCTTAAATGGTAATAGTTATAATATACGATGTTATCGATGCGGTAAATTAGGCCATAGAGAGATGCAATGTTATGCCAACTGGCACATTGATGGCACAAAATTGAATAAGAATACTGGCAAATTTTGTACCCGTTGTGAACGCACTAATCATGTGATTGAAGACTGCCGTGCAACGTATTACGAAGACCGCACACCTATTGATGATAAAAAATTCAATCAGTTTAATAAAAAGAAATCATACTTTACAAAATCCGGTAAATCTGTAAAAAAGGAAATTAATGTATTACAATCTGATCATTTAAAAATAACAAATACAATCGATCGATTACGTAATTCATTGAATCAAAGCAATA
>PIVX01000059.1 GCA_003353785.1 Gammaproteobacteria bacterium
TTGGTATGTAAATGATAGAATATATGATGGTAATGGAACTCCAAATTTATATAGTGATATGGCTATATATACTTGCCATGAAATTCGCCAAGTTTTTAAATTACCGCTAAGACAAACACCAGGTTTTGCTAAAATTCTCTAGGATTGTTTAATCGAAGTGTGGTTGTCGAGGGGATGTGGAAGAAACTAAAAGGGGAGAGACCTAGCCAAATAAAAACTCTAAACAAAAAAATAACCCTAAACGATAACCATCATCCATGCACTCATATTAACCATTTCAACATCCAACAGAAGAACTCAAAAACCCGCCAAATTCTCCATCAACAGCACTAGGCAAATATTAGCCAACTCTATTCCGTAGGGATATATGCGCACTTAACTGTTGTACCAACAGTTCTTGCGTTACACCTCTTTGAGGTGTAAGATAAATTATGGCTTTATACCATCTATCGCTCAAATATCACTCTCGAAAAGCAAATCAAAACATGGTCAAGGCAGCATCCTATAGAAGGGGAACCAGGCTATATGATAAGAGTACGGGTAAGTGGTATGACTACAGCAAAAAGCAAGATGTACTGTTTTCAGAAATCATAGCACCTGAGGATGCACCAGAATGGGTGCAAGATATTTTGGCACTTCAAGAAAAAAATCCGGACAAAGCAGCAAGTGAATTGTGGTCATTATGTGAGCTCGCGGAAAATAGAAAAGATGCCAGATTAGATGTTGATTTGAATATAGCTTTACCCAAAGAATTAACCTTGGAGCAAAATATTGAGCTTGTTCGGAATTTTGTAAATGAGGAGTTATGTCTAAGAGGGATGATTGTAGATGTGAATATCCACTGGGATGATGGTAATCCACATTTGCATATCATGGGCACAACAAGAGAAATTCTAGAAGACCGGTTTGGTGATAAAGTAATCGAATTCAAACAGAAGAAATTTTTGTACACCATCCGTGAAGCTTGGGCGAGCAAGCTAAATACTCATTATGAAATTCATGGAATTGATAAAAGGGTGACTCACCGAAGCTTTAAGGATTTAGGATTGGACACTGAGCCAACAGAGCATGTGGGCAGTTATGGTCAAATCCTTGGGGAGAAATCCAGGGTTCTTCAAAACAATAGAGATGCTCAATTAAAAAACTGTGAGCTGTACTATAAAAAACCACAGCTATTAATTAAAGAAGTGACTTTACATAATGCCACATTCACTGTTCATGACATCCGCTCTCTTGCCCAAAAACGATTATTGAACAATGAAATTCTCATGAGTGGAGTTGAAGAAAAATTTGAAAGGATGATTAGCAAAGCACTGAAAGACGATAGCTTAGTAATTGTTGGTGAAGACATCAAGGGTGATATTAGATATGCCTCAAGAGAGTATGTAGAAAAAGAAAGAATATTATTTGAGTCAGTGGAAAAGCTAGCCAAGGCAACTGGCTCTGGGTTGGACAAGGAAGAATTTATTAAATTGCTGGATGAAAAATATAGTTATCTTAATGAAGCTCAAAGAGCAGCAGCCATTCATTGTGTTGCTGATACTGGGGTTGCTTGTGTCATTGGTCGTCCAGGTGTAGGAAAAACAACTTTGCTAAAACCAGTGGCCGAAGCTTACACTCTGGCAGGCTTTAATGTAATAGCCATGTCACCAACTGGGAAAGTAGCTGAAAGCATAGGGGAAGCTTTAAATATTCAATCATATACTATTGATGCCCATTTGAAAGCTTGGAAAAGTTTAGCGGAAGCCAAGGCCAGGCATAGTACTTTAATTGGTGATGGGCAAAGAAGAAGGAATCAAAAACTAATGGATTCTTTAGCAAAATATACTCTAACCAATAAAGATATAATTCTAGTAGATGAAGCAGGTCTGTTAAGCACTCAACAACTAGCAACGATTAAGGGAAAGGTAGTTGAAGCAGGTGCGACTATTAGAGATATTGGAGATACTAATCAAATTGAAGCAATTTGTGCTGGCGGTGCATTTAGAGGGATCATTGATAAAGTAGGGGCAGCGCAGGTTGATGAAATTGTTCGGCAAAAAATTGACTGGATGAAAGAAGCTTCACGTAAACTAGGAGATCTTAATATTCGTGATGGCTTCAATGAATATATGCAGCGAGGTCATCTACATATGGGAGCGACTAAAGATTCTACAATAGATAAAATGGTAGATGATTATTTCAAAGATAAAAAGAAACATGGACTAGAATTTGAAGACCAATTGATAATGGCATATACCAATGAGGCAACAGATAGTTTGAATGCAGCCGTTAGGAATAAGTTAATTGGATATGGGGCATTAAGAGAAAAGGTAAGAGTGATTGACCATTATGAATATGCTATAGATGACAGAATTGTATTTTTGCAGAATCAAAACAAGGAAAAAGATATTAAAACAATCAAGGGAGAAGGGGTAGGGATAAAGAACGGCTCTCTTGGCACAATTGATAGTTTTTCTGGCAGCACTATGTATGTCTATTTGGATAGTGGTAGATTGATTGGAGTTGATACCAATTGCTATAGGAAATTCAAGCATGGTTATGCGCTAACAGTACATAAGAACCAGGGTAATACAGCAAAAAGAAGTTACGGATATCTTCAACCTCACATGAATGCAAGAAATGCTAATGTTCTTGGTACAAGACATCAGTTTGATTTACAGCTATATGCTAGCCATGAAGACTTTAAAGACTTTGACCATATCATCAAAACCATTGGCAGAAATCCATTAAAAGAATTAGTAGATGATTATAGTATTAGCAAAGAGAATCAACATTACTTTGATAGAATCAAAGACTATGTAGAATCATCAATTGAAGCTCAAGCTATATTCACCGAAATAGCGACAAGATGTAAGCAAAACAACAAAGAGGTTTGGGAAGATAAGGACTGGAACAAATTCAAGGACGTTAAAGCCAAACGTAATCAGTTAGCCAAAATGATATTAACTGCTTGGGATGAACATAAGGTATTTGCTGGTCAAGCAGGATTATCAAGACAATATATTGAGCGTCATGTTGATGGCAAGGTAATGGTAAGTGATGCCGAGAAAAGAGCAGAGCTAAATATCGCTCACTTTAAAGCAGCATCGGAACAAGTAGAATATCTACATAATAGCATCAGGGCTGATGTTGGCGACAATGATTTTTCTAATCATCATCACAACATTGCATATAAAAATATAGTTGGCGAACGTAATCAGCTAGCTTTTATCATTAATGAAGATAGTGTATTGCATCGACCGTTTATTAAAGAAGAACATTTAAACTGGAAACAAATAGAATCATTAGCTAAAGAACATTCAATAGATTCGGTAATAAGCTCAGAATATGAAAAACTTCCAGATGATGAAAAACCATATTTTGATAATATTGCCAGATATGTAAGGCTCAAACATGAGTATGATGATATATGGCAGGAGATAGCAACAGCAAGTAAACAGACAGATGGAATTAACTCAAGTATCAATACTAAAATTGAACAAATGCAGCTAATGGAAATTCAGCGTCAGAAACTAGCTCATAACATTTTCCAAGAGCAGCTAGCCCATGAAACTTTCTTTGACTTGCTTGATGTTAATAAAGATGAACTCCACAAGGAGTCATATACCTATCAAATGAATAACCTAATAGCTCATTACGATAACACAGATGATTACAAACAATGCATCAAGGGTTGGATTGAATTTGATAAGCAACAAGACTGGAATGTAGTTAATGATTTACTCAATAAATCAGCTATCAGTCAAAAAGAATTTGATATTGAAGATTATCCAGAAAAATTAACAGATCTACAAAAACTAAGCTCTGAGACTTATGGCAAACCAATCAAGCTATCTTCAGAGTTTATAACTATCCAAGACAAGAATATTGAAAATGAAATAGAGATATTCAGAGCAAAGATAATAGAGAACTACAATAATAATACCGTCAACAGCATCGATAAGGATTTAGAGCATGTCCAAGAAATCGCTAAGAAAACTAACAACAAAGATGTTCAAACAGAATTGGAAGCCTATCAAATTATCATAGATAATTCTAAATTATCACAAATTGATAACCAAAAGGTAGATTCAATAACCAAAATGTTAGGACGGGAATATGAACGCCTTGAACAAGAGCAGCTTAAGGCTATGAAATCAGGGCTATCCATGAATGCCGAAATGAAAGCAACCCAAGGCTTACAGCAACAACAGAATTGTATAGCAAAGACCATCAGCATTTTAGAGCCAGACAAAGATTTATCAATTGAGTTTTCAGAAAAGGTTAATCAATATGAGCAGGGCAAAATTAGGCAAGCTAAAAAGCTAGGAGCTAAACAAATTAGTGAGGTTAAAACAAAAGTAGTCGAGATATTTAACAAAGAGCAAAACCAAGCTGATGAATTGATAGATGTTTATAATCAACTTCAAAAAATTAACAATAACAGCAGTACTATAAAATTAGAAGAAAAAAATCTCCAACAATTATCAAAAGCAGTGGCAAGAGAAATCCAAGCTAATCCTGAAGCATTAATATTGGCTAAAGCAAATAGTATGGAAGCATCTATTAACAAGTCTGCTGAGATTGAATTACAAGATGATTTAATAACTCAATATCAACAATTAAAAGACACAGTAGAAAGAGAACGAGATGTACTCCCGGACTTCTTTGATAGTGAAGCCACAAAGAAAATTGTAAGCAACAGAGGAGATATATTACATTTAGCTAGAGTTATTGAGCAGCAACCTGATTTAACATCTGAGCTAGACAAAGAGGCGGTTCAAGAAATATCAAAACAGGCTGAACAGTGCATCAATGCACAATCTAAACAAATTAATAAAATCATGAAGAAAGAGCAAGCAAAGGGCTTTGAAATTTCATATCCTTTGTAAAAAAAAACTTGCAAGATGGTGTTGATTTTGCCACAAAATTAATTATTTTTTAGTAATTAATTCTCTTCATTTTATGTGAAAAAATGTGGTTCAAACAAGCAAAATATTTCAGTTGGCAGGTGCAAAAACATACACAAAGAATAAATTATCACGCGGTGATCGGGTAATACACTTTTTGTTGAAAAAGAGCTTGTTAATGAATAAACTTAAGAATAAATTGAGCTTTGCAGGCTTGGATAGTAGTATAGTTCTATCTCAAAGAAATGGATCATTAAAAATGGATGAAGCTAAACTAGTTATCAGAATAGACCGAGACACTCCTATTTGCTTAACGGATTTGTCTGCCGGATTAAACTCTATTGCAAATCTTTATAATAATTTTACTAGAAACGATAAAAAAGCGAAATTATTGGTGCAAGAAATAAAAAAAGGAAGCATCATAATAGATTTAGTCACTTTATCTGCTGTTAGTATTATGCCGTTAATATCCCAGACAAACAACATTATCGAATTTTGCCATAATATATATTTAATCATGCAGTATTGCAAAAAAATTAATCCCGAGGAGATTGAGAAAATAAAAACTGAGTATCATTTGCCAACCCCTGACAATCAAAGCTTAAAAGACGCGGGGAAAGTTTATAGTTTAGTGGAGAATTCTAAAGACACCCTAAATGTATCGGCGCAAAACATTACAACCGGTGATATTTATTTTACTATGAATTTTAATGGAACAGAAGCTCGAGAAATGAAAAACAATATTATCGAACTAACAAGCGATGGGGCAACGCATATTTTTAATAAAATGTTATTTAGATGGGAACAAACGAATTTTAATGATGCAAAGAAAACTGGGTGTAGAGGGTTAATTGAGCAAATACATCAACATCCTTTGCGGGTAGTTTTTGATAGCGATGAAATAAAAAAGCAGATGACTACTAGCAAGGACAAAGAATGGCACAAATATTTCTATACTGTTGACGTTGAGGCGCAAACTAGTGATAATAAACCGGTTCAATACAAAATACTTAATAATCACCTGGAAGACAGCTTCCCTATCGAGGGATGCCAAATAATTCCGATGAATTTTAAAAACAGGTAATTCTCGGCCGAGCCATTGCTCTTCATTTGATGGTGAAAAAGCTCATGTACACCTATAGGTTTCACCCTTTCTGCAAAGGATTATCATCAAACTTCCCTACTGGTTTATTAAATATCAAAAAAGATAAATTTTGTGGCAATTTTATTTTCATAAGTATATTATAAGTTCTGATACTAAATATTTTTATCGAAGAAAATTCATAGTAAACTAGAAAAGTGGGAGAATACAATGTTAATCCAAATTTTATGTAAAATTTTTGTTTTTGTGCTGTTAACATCAGGCTCATTTTGTTATGCAAAACCTGGTGATATTCATAAACTAATAGACCAAAAAAAATATATAAAATTATCTGCTATGCAACTTGCTGTCAGAAGCAATTTGGATTGTCAAGACGAGTTAGCTAGATTACTTAGAGCTATAGTGAGGAATTATAAAATTGCGTCTTTAGAGTCTCATTTTAATTTTTTGTCAAAACTTAATGTAGTTAACAAGACGACAATAATGTCTCTTTCTCCTAAAACAGGAAATACATCTTTACATATAGCGGTAGAAACCAACAGTTTGTTAGTGGTTAATAAGTTATTGGAACACTTAAATAGTGAAGATATTAAAATTACTAATGGCAATGGCGATACAGTTATAGCAATAGCTAGAAGAAATAATAATAAAAATATATTAAGCAAGCTTACACATAAACAAAATATAAACAGAAGTAAAGATAATAATAAAAATGATTCTCAAAGAAAACCTCGTTTTGACGAACACAAATCAGATGAACATAAAACAACACCTACTCAGAAGAAAAAAGAGTTCCCTATCGGTATTGATTTTAAAAATGAAGCAAATGAAGGCGTAATTCTCTTCATAGAGGCATATGATAGAAATGGTGGATTAATTGAAAATATAGCTGTTAGATGCGATCAAAACACAAAAGCTCAGCAACGCATACCTCTTAATAGAAAACCCTTCAAGCTAGTTGTCGATGTTCATAACGAATTTGAAGCAATGAAATCATGTGGTACCGGACAACATGAAAAAAATAAAAAGCAACAACAATTTGCAGATGCAATATATAAAAAAGCCTCATATAAAAGACATAAATCTCATAAAAAGATTAGAGGTAAAGTAAAAAATAATAAAAGACAAATAACATGGACTTACTATGATGCTTCTGCTGATACAACCACATATCTTTCAAAGTCCATTGGTTATATGTATGCCACACTCACACAAATTCATAAAACAGAGTTTTTAGTTAATGATAATAATCTGTTTATTGTTAGTGTAAAGCCTGCAATAATTCAACAAAAAAGTAACATCAAATCTATATATAGAAATAGTAGTCTTTCTCATCAAGATCTTGTAGATGCCAAACTGTATAGTGTAGGAATTAAGCCGAGATATCAAGAAAATTTATAATAAACTAAATCTTATTATTGTGATGATGAAGATGTGAGTACTTCAATTTCTGGTTCTGTCAAAACTGCGCCTCGTACTTTTTAGGATATTCGGCACTATCAACATTTTAATGCAAAGGATTATCATCAAACTTACCTTGATATTGCTTATCTTCTAAATAATTAATCCTACGGCAAAGAATAGGCGGGCACTCATCATTAATAAAAGCAATAATAATTTTCTTGCCAAAACTAGATATTTCACTAGTAGTAAGCAAGCTTCTTTC
>PIVX01000143.1 GCA_003353785.1 Gammaproteobacteria bacterium
TTAGTAGATATTAAATGTTTGTTTTTGATTGGTGATGTCAGCTGTTGCAAGAATTACTGAATTGTATCAACGTTATTGTGATATTTCATCTAATAAAATAGGTTATTAAGGACAATTAAAATTAAAAACACCAGAGGACAATTGTCATACATCCTCACTGAAAACAAAAACAATAAAACTATTTTACTGGCAATTGCACAGCCATTCATCTTTTCTATTACTTGGATCACATGCTGGGTGTAATTCACCTGTACCATGAGTATAACAATTGGCAGCACACCAACCATGTGATGATCGTCTGCTAATTGATACACATGATACTGTTGAAGCAGTGGTTGGTGATGCAATGGGTGGTGATGCAATGGGTGGTGATGCAATGGGTGGTGATGCAATGGGTGGTGATGCAATGGGTGGTGATGCAGTTGTTAGAGATGCAGTTGGTGAAGGGACACATTTACAATTGTGCTGACACCAAATACCAGGTTGTGTGCTGAGTTCACAATTTTTATCACACCACATATCTTTCCAAGGTCTTCTAGTTCTCACACCATGAGTTGATATCCAATCTCCAGCACAATGTCTACTTGCAATGTTTGTGGTTATTGCAGTGTTTGTGGTAATAAGTAAAGCAAATGTCATAATAGCTTTGTTCATAATGTAGAGGGATTTTTTGCTTTACTTTGCTTTGTTTAATTTCTTGTACTCTGAGTTTAGTAGTTTAGGTGAAAAGGAAGAGATAAGATGGAAAATATTGTGAAATAAAAGTATTGATAGGTGAATTATGTGATTATAATAGTATTAATATGTGATTTTGTGATTATGGCAATATTAATAGATAATTATGGCATTATGACAGTATTAATAGGTGATTATGTGATTATGGCAATATTAATAGGTAAGTATGGCATTATGACAGTATTAATAGGTGATTATGTGATTAAGATAATATTTTATTCTTTTATTTGGTTTTTTATTATTTGTTATTGTTATTTATTGTTATGTTGTGGTATTGTTGGGGGAAGTGTTGGCCGTTAAATCCTTTCAGGAGACACGCAGAAAAAGATGCTAGCCCCGACTTTAATTAACACAAGTTACAAAGCATTGTTTTCCCCTCTCCTTTAAAAAAATACATCATTTATTATTATACTGTCCAAGACCTAATACACCATTTTATTATAACCGCTACATTCATATGTTTTATCATCAAATAAAATATATGCTGCACCCAACAATATTTATTATTTCTTTTTTAAATGTTTTTATTTTTGTTATATCTTTTGTTATTCATCTCTTTCCCTGTTGTCCATCTGTATTAGCACCGATAGAATACAATTCCAATAGGGCTATGAAGTTCTTGATTTTCAAGTTCAAATTCAATTCCATTTTTAATGACAAATCAACATAAAATCATTTTTATTCTTCGTTACATCATCATCATGTTACACAAGAAATTATTACTGATTACCCACCAAAACCATGACCATATATCTTATACAATAAAAGCATTCAAGTATTCATCAAAATTCTTCTGGTGATGTAGTCGTCAATCATATATCCGTACAGAGAAATTTGATCATATATATATGACCATACATCGGTCATCTGTCATCACCACAAAAAATCATACACCATATATGACCAAAAAATATGATCTCAAGTCTAGATTTGTTAGAAAGTTATAGTTTATATAGGAACTCGTTTCTATACATTTGACCACTTAAATTTAGTAAGTGCGAGGCAGTTAGTAGATATTAAATGTTTGTTTTTGATTGGTGATGTCAGCTGTTGCAAGAATTACTGAATTGTATCAACGTTATTGTGATATTTCATCTAATAAAATAGGTTATTAAGGACAATTAA
>PIVX01000144.1 GCA_003353785.1 Gammaproteobacteria bacterium
GTAAGGTTCGCACGGGATATGACAAACTCAAAGTTGGGATATGACAATGGGATATGAGAAACTACTAAATTAACCGCTAATATTTAATAATTTTATGTAGAAATTTAATAAAATAATATTAGTCTATAAGACACAACAATGATTCTATGAGCTAATATTAAATTCGAGTTGTATCGATTCTGTTTGAACACTGTTACTGAACTAAACTACAAAAACTTTGCAAAGTAAATGATGAATCTGCATGCGAGACAATTGACCTTGACTCACTTTTATACGAGAAACTATACTCATTTAGAATACAAACCATCCAATTTTGGAGGTGTTAAGAAAACTAAGCAAAGACAATTGAAACTCCAGGAGCTTTATGGACAAGATTGCAGTCATTTTGGCAGTCGACCATGGTATTTTAGACGGCCCATAAATCATCTTTTGTATGTATTTGATACAGCATATAGAAATAATAGGTTATTACCAGTGAGTGCGCAACAAGAGTCAATATTTGAATACGTTGCTGTAGAAAAATTTTATAGTAAAATTGTTGAGAGTCAATTTGTGAATGATATGGACGATATAATTAATTATACAAACACATCGGTTGAGTATAGCAATCAAGGTACATCGCAACAAGATAATTTTAATAAATTAATTATTGGATACATTCGCTTGAAAATGGAGGAAATTTATGATTTACAAATGCCATATTATTTGGCCATGATTGTATTAGGTTTTTATGGCAAAATAATGATGATATCAAAAATACTAAGTTTAAATCATATGAATATTATTCAGTATACATTAAATCAATTAATACCTACTGTAATGAATATTAAATTTCACCAAACACTTAAATTTCATGACGTGCGACACAGTAAAAATATTTTTTTGGCAATTATTAAAACTAATACCGACGATATCGTCGCTTTTTATGTTTCACGCAAAATAAGTTTCAGTATATTACTAAATACCTCAATACTATCCATTCCTGTGCAATATAAAATGCATGAATTTGATATTTATCATTTCCCGAACAATTTTGAAATAAATTATACTCACAAATTAGCAGATATATTTATACAATTAAAGAATTCGAATAGCGATCCAAAAATGTGCATTGCAGGCATTGGATCTTTAGCAAAACATAATTTAAATTCAAATACATTACTGATGCTTTGCAGTGAATATGAGGTATTTCAATTAGACTAAATAATTTTACAGAATTTAATAAAAAAAGGAATTACAAATTTAACTTTTAGTAAATTTTCAATATTTTGTTTGGTATAGTGTTTAATTTTTTGATATATTTCTAATATTTTGTAATTTAATGTTATGAATTTTTGTAAAATTTAGTACAAAATTACCTCTTGAATTTAGTAAAAAAATAATAAAAATTTAACTTTTATATTGATTTGGTATAGTTTAGCAGTATTTCGATGAGACTGAAAGAGAAAGTGCAAGGATACAAGTACGAGAGCTAAGATAAATTAATTAAATTTATACACTTCTTTAATATGCATAGTGCCTGTCACTCTCCATATACCAATCCCACGACGTACGAAGATAGTCTTCCATCTTAATCTTTCTTTATATTTGCTTAAGCAGTCTTCATCGGTTTGCAAGCAGTTATTCAAACATTTTTGCTCAACTACAATAAAATTTGGCGAATGTCCCATAATATATAGATGATCTAAAAATCCATGAATTTGAAATTTATATTTTGTTGAGTTTTTAATTGAATTTATTATTAATTTCGTCAATGGCTGATTTACAAAATCGAGCTCGAGAATATTAGTTCGAGTGTCGCGGGCCGACATGGTGGACATCAATTTTGCGTTAACTTTTATATTATAATGTGTCCGG
>PIVX01000019.1 GCA_003353785.1 Gammaproteobacteria bacterium
TTACCTAGTGGATATTCTTGCTCTGAAATACGAGCAAGCAGGGAACGCAGATGTACCTGTGCCATTTTGAATCTCTCTGTTTAAAATTAAGTAAATTAATTCAACAAATTATTCAAATCGGCAAAGACTTTAAACGCGTATTTATGTAAAATTATCTTAGACATAATTAACTCTCCTTCAATATTTGAGTTAGTTGTGTTTAGTGGCTGGTGGGAATTGTAGTTCCTGCCAGTCACGCCTATAATGCGGAATAATACCGCTGATGCTAATATGAATTTAACTGATAGCATCGAAGTAATCCTAAAATATAGTTTTGCTTTTAGCAAGTAAAAGAAATGCTGTGGCTAGCGAATTGTCTTAAGGTGTAAAATTAGAACTTTATACCCTTTTTTCTTGTATTGCTGGAGATTCTTTTTAACATCTGAATACAAAAATTCTTGCCACAAATTTGCTCCGTTTTCCTAACAGATTGTACCAACATTAGAATTAACAGACACAGTCTTAAGAGATTTTACAACCCTGTCGGTTTGCAGTTGCATATAAACTAAAATATTAAATAGAGTCTACAATAAAAGGATGCTTGTCTTTATAAAAAAAATTAGAGATTTTTGCCTACAAAATTAGGACTTATCCTTTCTATCGTATCTGTTTCAATATTATGGTATCAAATTTCGCAAACAAACGAGTTTAAGAAATTCGACAATTTCAAGTATTTCAATAAAGTTTATGATGATTGGTACAATGACATGCCTGAAAAGATTAGCAATAATGAAAAAACTCATTTTTGTAATTTAACAGGAGATGGGAAAGCCTGGGTAAGAAGATATTTTAATTTATATGCACACGAATATTATTTCTCCGAAAAGGGTATGCTCCCAAAAGAGATGTGGCAAAATCTTATACATGGATGCGACGATGAAAAAAATTTGAATGCGGCATTTCGCAACATGAAAAAATATCCGGCATTATTAGAAGGATATTTCAGTTGGAGAGAGGAAGGCTCTTTCAGCTTTCCGCATGGGTTTGCAGATATGCTGAAAAGTGAATTGCAAAGATGCAAAGTAAGATATAACACCTCACAAACTAACAAATGTCGGGGATGCGAGAGAGACTAAAAGGGGAGATAACGTATTCAAGCAAAAGCTCTAAACCAAAAAAAACACGCATAAACGATAACCACCATCCATGTACTCATATTAACCACTTTTTCAATATCCAACATGAAGAACTCAAAAATTTGTGTGAATTTTATGTTTCTCGGTAAAAAAATATTAGATATGTGCAAAAAATAATGTATGGTGTAAGATTTTAAACTTGAGGATAAATATAATGAAGCTAATTTGCAGTATTTTGATGATTTTCATGTTTGTCAGCACGTCTTTTGTTTCTGCTGGAGAAATAAAAGTAATGGCAGAAAATAATAGTGACTTATATTTGTCCATTGGGGTGGGCTCCCGTGAAGGTGCGCTGCGTCTTGGACCAAATTCAATAAAGGGACATTCACTAAAGGAACGTTCTATATGGCGAGATGGGGAGATAAAGATAAAGCCCCGTAATTGGACAGATGCCCCTTGGAAAATCAGTATCTCATATTCATCTACAGGAGATGACTTTAATTACCGCGCTCCAATCGAAACCTTTTATGTTGATGTGAATTATAAGGAGCAAGATAGTTTTGAACTGTATGTTGAAATTAAAAAGAATGGAGAATATTGTATAGTGAACGAAGAAGGAGATATCTTAATTGAAAGCTCAATAAAAATTCCATCTGAAAAAATAAAAGAATCTTTAAATAACCGACAAGAGATATATGCAGTTAAAAAAATGGTTGATTCCTCTGGTTTAAATAAAAATATGCCAAATGTGGTTTTATTGCTTATGAAAAAATTTGCAAATAATGAACAAGGCATAGAATATAACAAACTCAAAAAAGGGACTGTGAAATTTCACTGCAACGAAGAATTTCCTCTTAGAGTTAAAGGGCATATTGAATTTCACAGATATAACAAAGCTATGAAAAAATACGTTCTTACTTGTGAAAACCAAGAGTTTAATATTGTTATAAACCAAAATTTTAATTATGATAAAAACAAAGGAGAAACACATGCGGTATTTTTTAATGCAAAGAAATCCATAAAATCTGAAAGTGGATTTAGACATTATAAACAAGTAATAATAATAGAAGAGATTTATTTCACAAGGTCCAGTATCACATATCATAAGGGTGGAGTTCCTAAAGATGTATACAAAAGGGTGGAAAAGACTAGAGATCAGAAAGCTGTATTAGATAAAGAGTTTACCAATTACGCTTTTGAAGTAAAAGACCAAATCTCTGAGGTTCAATTAGACTTTTCTTTTCCATGTTTTGATGACGACGATGATGAACAGTACAAGGTACTTATCGAACAAAAATAATGGGTCTCTTGGAATTACCGTGGTTACTTAACTTCTGATTATGTCCTTAGCTCCTGAGGGAGCATCCCCTAGAAAATTAAGAAATTTTCTAGGGGAGAGACCTAGCCAAATAAAAACTCTAAACCAAAAAAACAACCCTAAACGATAACCACCATCCATGTACTCATATTAACCACTTCAACAGCCAACAGAAGAACTCAAAAACCTGCCAAATTCTCCATCAATAGCGCTGGGTAAATATTAGCCAATTCTATTCCGTAAGAATATATGCGCACTTAACTGTTGTACTAACAGTTCTTGCGTTCTCCCATTTGGACATTGATTAGATAGATTAAGCCACATAATCTAGCATAGAGCGCAACCATTGCGTTTTGTACTAGTCTTATAGCCAGGAAACCTTTTCCCTGAGGGTGAACCAGGACATTTTAAATTCAGACTAAGAAACATCAAATATGTATTTTGAAATTCCTAAATATTAAAAATTAGTTCCTACTTATTGATAGATTTACAATTAGTTTCTCTAATCAATAAAACTATTAATAAAGATAAAATTAATCCGAGTGGTAACATCGACATAGCAAACAAGAAATTTTCTTTAGTATACAATGGCACTGAACCAGACATACTGCCATTCCAAGCCATATCCAGCAAAGTTCCAGATAAATATTGCATGCCTCCGCCAAGCCCCATAATCATGACTGCCGCAAATCCCATTGCGGTTGAAGAAATAGATTGCGGATTACTTTCATTAATAGCCGGATAACTAAGAACTTGTGTACTAGTAAAAAATCCTAATAGAAAAAATAAAATCATTAACGTATTAAATGACCAATACTCTCCATACATAATGACAAATAATAAAACTATTGAAAATAGACATCCTACCACCATTGGAAGACGTCTTTTTTCTAAAATGTCAGAAAATTTACCACAGATAGGAGCCCCAAAAATTGTGCCTAAAAATATCATACTGCTGACAAGAGTAGCATCTGTTTTGCTTAAACCAAATACAGTTGTTAGATATAAAACTGCTAATAATCCTCCCATAACCATAATAGGTAAATTCATTAAACCAGTATATAGCCCAAGTAACCAATTTTGTGAATTAGCCACTGTTTTGGTTAAGCTCTGCCAAAAACCCATCTGAGATAAATTTTCCCTATATTTTTTATGTTCTGCCGATGTCTCAATCGGATTATCTTGAATAACTGAATAAACTAAAACTAGTACTAATATCCCTAAACCAACATTTACTAGCATTGCATTCCTCCATCCTAAATAGTCAGACAACAAAGACAGAGGTGTTTGGGCTACAAGCCCTCCGCACATGGCAGTAGTAACAATCAAGCCAATTACAAAAGCTTGGCGGTTTGGTGAAAACCATCTCGTAGCAAAAGATACACAGCATAAAAAACAAAAAGCATGAGCAATACCAGCTATGAATCTAAATAAACAAGCCATTTTAAAAGAACTAGTTAGTGCCAAACCCAAAGCCCCTATTATGGATAATGAAAGCATCACAAGTGTTATTTTTCTAGTAGAAACTCTATCAATAATAATTCCTGCAGGAAATAGAAAAAGCACATCAGATAATAAAAAAGATGAAGCTAAAATCCCAAGCCCTTTAGCTTCTATACCAAAATCCATGATCAATACTTCACTTAAAGAATTACACATCATCATTTGCATAAAGTCATAAAAGAAAAATAATGATGAAGATAAACAAACCAGCCATGCTTTGAATGAATTTAACTCTAATCTTGCTAAAGTAAATTTATTAGATATAGCAGCAGTATTTTCCATAATATTCTCCCAATGATGTTCGCTTAGAAAAAGTATTTTAGCAAAATCCCAATATTTATGAAATTTAATTTATCACATATTTATATAAAGATTATAAATTTTGCTGTCCTGAGTCACCTTGTTTAAAATGCAAACGACATGTAGAGACATATGACTCATTACCACCAATATGAACCTGTGAACCAAAGTCAATTTTTTTACCATCTTGATCTATACGCATATTCATAATCGCTTTACGACCACAATGGCAAATTGTTTTAATTTCAGTGATTTCTTCTGCCCAAGACAATAAATATAGGGCACCTTCAAAAGGTTCTCCCATATAATCTGTACGTAAACCATATGCTATTACTGGAATATTAAGTTTATCTGTAATATTAGTTAACTGTTTGACTTGTTCCTTAGTTAGAAATTGAGCCTCATCAACTAACACACAATCAATTTTTACTGAACTAGCATTTAGTTGTTGCTCAACAGCCAGAAATAAATCCTGATTTTTATCAAATCTTTCAGCGTTAGCTTTTAAGCCAATTCTAGAATGGATCTCACCTTCTTTATATCTATTATCAATAGAAGGAGTGTATAACAAAGTACACATGCCACGCTCTTTATAATTATAGCTTGATTGCAACAGAACCGTACTCTTCCCAGCGTTCATTGCAGAATAATAAAAATATAATTTTGCCACCATATCTCCTTAATAACACATACTTCAGTTCTAACTTAATATCAATTTTAACAGCTCTTTACTTCATTCTCCATCTATAGCTGTTTGGAACATGGAAGAGATGCGGTTAGCAATAGTCTTAGTAAGCCTATGGATGTTATAAAGGATTTGATAATATGTAGGATATATAGAAGCTATACATGCTGGAGTTAGCGATAATTGTCAGCCAATGCAGATATATTACTTGTCAGATGCAAACGTGCAAAAATCTACAGTGTTGATTTCAAATCAAGGTTCTTCGGGCACGATCGTTTAATATTACAGAAGTTAACGGCACAATCAGTAAATAACCTATTGTTTCTTATCTAAATTAGCACAAATTTAATTGATAAAACTAATGGCATTGTTCTTGCAGCATTCTTTATGTTGGAAAGGTAAACAACTAGGTAATAGTAATGAATATATACAGAGTAAGTATCGTTACAAGTAACGCAAATATTTACAATTATATTATAGGTTCTTTAATTAGTACTATACTCCTAGCTGTATCTTGCGTTCAAGCATTAACTTTTAATTTACCAAATAACTCAACAAATATCGTTGGTGAGGTTTATACCGTTTTTCTTGAGCCAGGACAATCTTTGAGAGAATTAGCGAGAAAACACAACATGGGGTACGAAGAAATAATAAGAGCCAATCAGCACATCAATCCATGGAAACCTAAAGCTTGGAGTAAAATAATTATTCCAAGCTCTTTTATTTTACCAGATACAGCAAGAAAAGGGATCATTATTAATCTTCCAGAAATGCGTTTATATTACTATCCTACAAATAGCGATGTAGTCATGACTTTCCCAATAGGTGTGGGTCGACAAGGATGGCAAACACCTACAGCAAAAGCCAGAATAATAGAAAAGAAAGTTGATCCAAAATGGTACGTCCCAGAATCTATTAAAGAACACATGGCTAGTAAAGGAGTATTTTTACCAGATATAGTAGAAGCCGGACCAAATAACCCTCTTGGGGAATTTGCAATGAAATTAAGTCTGCCAGGATACTTGATCCATGGTACTAATAAACCATATTCTGTCGGGAAAAGAAGTAGTTCTGGTTGTATAAGAATGTACCCCGAAGATATTGACCAGCTATTTCATATGGCTGAGGAAAAAGATCCTGTACGTATTATAAATCAACCGTATAAAGCAAGTTGGTATAGAAAAGATCTATACCTAGAATCACATATGCCTTTTGGAGATCAATTACCAGAGAATCCTAAATTTGATTCCATACATCAAGTTATTAGCAATGCTAATAAGCAAAAAAACATATTGGTAGATTGGGATTCTGCATATACGATTAATGATAGATTTACTGGATATCCACAATTAATTACACGGGGGTACTAACCAATGAAAACACATATATTTACCATAAAGAATTTCCATTTCTGGATATTTGCCATCCTTTTACCGCTTGGCAGTTTTGCGTCATATGATGTAACTGAATATAAAAACATTTTAAAGCAAGCACCGGGCCTTTCTCCAAAGGTATTAGAGCTAGCTTTAACGGCTAATGAATGTATAAAGAAAAAGGGGCTTAATAAAAAGAATAAACTGACAATTCTAGATTATTCTTTACCATCAACTAAGAAAAGATTTTGGGTGCTAGATTTAGACAAAGACAAAGTGATCTATTCTATTTGTGCTTCACACGGCAGAAATTCTGGTAATAATTTTACTTTCACATTTTCTAATAAGCCACAAAGCTTGCAATCAAGTATCGGTGTGTTCGTTACTGGAGATACTTACTTTGGTAAACATGGACTATCCCTAGAATTATTTGGCCAAGAAGAGGGTTTTAATTCAAATGCTCATCAAAGAAGAGTTGTCGTACATGCTGCTAATTATGTTACTGAGTCTTTCGCTAGAGAACATGGTCGTATTGGTAGAAGTTGGGGATGCCCAGCTCTTAATCCTAAGTTCGCTACACCTGTAATTAAAGAAATTAAAAATGGAACAGTGATGTTTTCTTATTACCCTAATGAGAAATGGTTAAAAGAATCTAAATACTTAAATTGTAAAAATTAATATTAGCCAAGATAAACCATAGAATAAGAAATTATGTAATATAGAATTATTGATATGATGGCTCCTGCTGGAAGAGTGATCAACCATGATAAAAAGATATTACGAATAACTCTTAAATTAATGGCTCCTATTCCTCCAGCTAGGCCAACACCTAAGATAGCCCCTACTAAAGTTTGAGTAGTAGAAACAGGCAAGCCTATAGCTGAGGCTACAATAACTGTAGATGCAGCAGAAATTTCAGCTGAGAAGCCACGACTTGGTGTCAACACCGTTATGCTCTCGCCAATAGTGGCAATAATCTTATATCCGTAACTTACTAAACCAACTATTATTCCAAAAGCACCAACTAATAATATCCAAAAAGGCATAGTATGATAAGAAGGAGTATTATTAACCATATCAACTACTACTGCTAATGGGCCTATTGCGTTAGCAACATCATTAGCACCATGCGCAAAAGCCATAGAACAAGCTGTTAATACCATTAACATGCCAAAATATTTTTCGACTTGACGATAATCGTATGATATCTGATCTTCTGAAGGAATTTCTATTTTCTTCAACATAAATGAAGACACAAATGCTATCATCGCAGACAAAAATATAGTTAAAATTACCTCATATAAAACTATTAAATCCATTCCCAAATGATTCAAACCCTTACTAAGAGTCGAATAAATTGTGATCATTGCTGCAGTACCAACATAAAACGGTAAGAATTTTTTAGCGTACTTTAGAGGATTCCTCCTATTTAGAATAGTTAATTGGATCGTATAAAACACGATATAAGCAATGATCCCAGCTATTAACGGTGTTATCACCCAACTAATAACTATATCAATAATTTTACCCCAAGAAACAGCATCTAGGCCTAAAGTAAAACTACCAAACCCTATTATCGCTCCAATCAATGTATGGGTTGTTGATACCGGCCAACCTTTATATGAAGCAATTAATAGCCAAATGCCGGCACTTAAAGAAGAAGCTAGCATTCCGTGAATTAAGATCTCTTGATTGCCCTCTATAAATACAGGATCTATTATCTGGCTTCTAATGGTACTTGTGACTTCACCACCGGCAAGCATAGCCCCTAACCCCTCAAAGATTGATGCGATGATGATCGCCTGCCGAATACTAAGAGCTTTTGCTCCAACTGAAGTTCCAATAGCATTGGCAACATCGTTAGCACCAACACCACATGCCATTATAAAACCAATGACACCTGCACAAATAAGATAATATGTACCAAACTCCATAAGAACAAGGAATTTATTAATGATTTATAAGATATCTTACTACAATAATTACTATACTGCCAATACCTTTAATAGTTTTTTACGCTGTCTTCATCCTACTCAGTAACTACCCTCCGTCATAAATGACGAAGCTGCCAACTTCTTCAGCTCCAGCCAACAAATAGTTAGTCTTTGGCAAGCCTCCATTGGCAAAAACTGACAGACCCTTGACCTTTAATTTTAGTATATGCTGCATTTAATCCCAATCGTGGTGTGTATTACAATTTGGACAATGCCAATCAATGATCAATTTGGCACTAACAATCTTTTTTACAGTAAAACAAGCTCATCATTCTTTATCATCCGTACCGTAAAACCTCTTCGTTCAGGTGGTGGAGATAAGGCACTTACTGTCTGCTAGTTCTAAGTATTAGTTATAGTCGTCATAAACTATGAAGAGAATATACCTATGAAGTGTCTGCGCGTTTACAAATTCAAGATAAAACCCAGTTAAGAACAATTGTCAAAATTAGAACAGTTTACAGGATATTCTCGTTTCATTTGAAATAAGGCATTAAAGATATCTTTAGCCATACTGAATAATAAGCAATAGAAATGGTTTTAAATTTGAATTCCTTAACTGCGATCATATAAATAATGGTGAGCTAAATGTAGCAAAAGTTAGGAATCATACGCCGAAAGATGGGTGAGGATATCAATGTTTAACAATATCTTGAGGTGACAACGCTAACACATTGATACCTTTTATTGTTGAACTATCAATAAACCGTTGTAAATAATCAACTAATAATAACTCTTTAACACCACCTTTAGAAGATGCATGCCTAAATATTAAATTACTATTTTTCTTAATGACAAAGCCAACATGCGAAATATTTAAATTTGTTCCAATAATTTTTTTTATATCCCAGTTAGGACGTACAATATTAATAATTGCAACCTCCGGGAAGCCACCATAAATTTTCTCGGCATTTTTAACAATATCTTGTATGCTTAAATATTTGACTTCCGATTCCTTTGTAGCATAATCTACCCCATATTTTTGCAAAATAGCTAGAATATCTCTTTTCTTGTCATTAGCATCAGATTTTGATTCTTCATTTAAAAACTCCTTCCATGAAGAATTTTTAAACAACCATTCTGGTTTATTGATATTACACCTAGCTATATGCTTAGGAATTGGAAAATTACTGGTAATATCTTTAACTAACCATGAGTTATTGACATTCCAGTCAATACTCTGAAAATGATTTCTATATATATAAGCATCCTTACCCTGAATATAACGAATGGCCTGAAGATTTTTAGTAAAAGATTTTTCAAAACCCTGTAAGGATTTTGAATTCTTGGTTATAGACAAAGCTAGAACTGTTTCAACAAAAATGACACAATCAAACTTGGTAAATTCAACCTTATATTCAGGTTTAAACAAATATTCTTCAATCTCTTTTAACGTACTAATCTTCTTAGGTTTCTGATAATCTATGCTTCCATATGGTAGGCCAATAAATAACTTACCAAAATAATCAATTCTTTTGCTAAGAGAATTCGATGGTGCATTCTTGATTACTTGCCACAATTTAGGCGTGATTTGTTCAGCACTAGCCATAACAACATAAAATATAAAACCTAATAGCAAAAATCGATTAAAAAATAACTTTACATACATATAATAACTTCCTTAGCAAAACATCTTTATCTATTTCTTAGTAAGAATAACAAATTGTTATATCCTTTTTGCAATAATTTTATAAATATCTGAATAGCTATCAACACCTCTAGATTTCGATAAATTTTTATTATATTTAATTTCTTTATATAAATATAAAATCTTAAAATTTTTAAAAAGATCTGTTACTTCTTTACTAGACATCCTAAATAACTGCGGACGTTTAGGGCTACGATTAAGATAATGTTTTTTGCCAAAAAAAGTTCCAACAAAAATACCTGAAGACTTCAATGATATGTTTATATTTTTCCAAAAATTAAAAAATTTATCTTTTTCCATAAAAGAAAGACTACGCCATGCGATAATCATATCAGCTTTTGGTAAGGAATGAAGATCTTCAAAGAATACTTGATGCAGATGGAGTTTATTATTGATATATAGTCTAAACCTTTTATTTAATATTTCTATCGACTCTGGGACTGCATCATATGCATGTACCTCTACATCTTGTTTAAGGATATCTTGTATATTGCTTCCTGAGCCAATACCCAAATTAAGTATAACCAAAGGAGTTATTGTTTCTTGCTGGACAAGTTCAAAAGCTTTTGATACGAACTCATCCACTGGCTCCTTAAGCGTTTCTGTATAATAATTTTTCCATGGGTTTTCACGAGATGCTGTTCTATCTAAAGCACATATCTCTGAAAGAAAAAAATTTAAAAAAAATCCTAATATTAATATCTTCTTATTAAAATTAAGCATAATTTATTTCCTTGACAACCACGCTTGCATAAAATAGGTTACTGTTTCGCGGCAGCACTATCCCCCAAGCCTCCATAAATTTTACATCCAGTTCACCCGACGGCAAGTCTTCGCAAACGTAAACCATGCTAATGTAGACCACTTCGATTGTCAAACACATGTCTTATATCTTCCACCTTCAGTACTAGAATTTACAGTACGAATGATAAAATACCACATTCATATTTGATACCTCACCCACCTTTCGGCAAATAACTCCTGAAAAATTATAACAAACAGCTATGATATTTCTATTTCAGGTGAGTTCCTTAAGAATGACAATATCAATAGTTCATACTATTAGAAATTTCTCAATTAGCAGTTTCCATTTAATTTTATTACACAAATTTTAAGACATATCAATATAAATATGCTAGAGTACCGACTGTTACTAATGAAAATGCAAAATAATTGCTAGGTATGGAGAATATGAGTCAAACAAAAATATATATTGGTAGTCTATCCTATGACATAACTGAGGAAGATTTAGAAAAACATTTTGGCCAATTTGGTGCAATTAAAGAAACAAATATTATTTATGATCGTGCAACAGGACGTTCAAAAGGATTTGCTTTTATGGATTTTGATTCTCAGGCATCAGCCGAACAGGCACTTAAGAGTAATGGCGAACAACTTAATAATAGAAATATACGTGTTAGCATAGCTCAAGATAAGAAAAAGGCAAGATAAGAAAAATAGATAAATTTTTTACTCATATATAATTTGTTATTGCATCAGGAATACTTTGACATCCTCACCTACCGAAAGGAAGGTGATTCCTTAATCTTACTTCAGGTCTGCTACTAGATCACTCGTTTGCAAAAGTTCCTGATTCAATGTTTTTGGGGGAATGCTTTATGATCTCCCGGTTACTTTGCTGGTAGTGCACCCTTAGAGCTCATCAAAGAATATATTAGATCTCAAGAGACACCTAACTAGACGAGTACCTTATATCCTCCACCTGAAGGAATAGGTTTTACGGCACGGATGATAAAAACAATTAAATCCAAACTATTTCTCTCTCTAGAGGAGCAAAAAAACTAAAAACATCCTGTTGAGAAATTTGTTCTAGAACATTTCTAGTCCAAACTGGGGCACTGTCCTTATCTATTATTTTAGCACGCACTCCTTCAAAAAAATCTGGGTTCATAAGCATCCTATTAACTATGCGATAATCAGTAAATAAGCAATCTTCTAGCTTCTGATCTTTAGCTATCCCCATAGCCATTAAGGTGATTTTTAAACTTAAGGGAGAACATCTAGACAGAACTTGTAATACTTGTTGCGACCATACACTGTTATCGGTATGTAATTCACTAATAATATCTTCCATATTATCTTTAGAGAAAATTTTATCAATCTTATTAATTTCATCAAAATGCTGATGCGAATCACTTACTTGAAAGGTTTGACAGAATGACTCTAATTCTTCAATCGTATTAGATTTTAAGAGCTGGTTTTTAAAGTCTTTTGGATGGCAATCTATTTTATAATTAATTAGTCCAATTTGTTCTGCTTGCTGACAATCGATCTTACTGCTGGTAAGAGCTAAATAAAACCCAACATGGCATGGCAAATTTGCTAATAAATATCTCCCTCCTACATCTGGAAATAAACCAATTAAAGTTTCCGGCATCGCAAAAATAAATTTTTGAGTAATAAAAGGATATTTTACATGCATACCAAGGCCTACACCTCCACCCATCGTATAGCCATCTAAAATCGAGATAATCGGCTTTGGATATTCACTGAGCAATTTAATTAACCTATACTCATCGAAAAAATACTTTGTTAGAAGATCTGTTTGCTCTCTTCTAATAAATAATTCCTGTAAATCTCCTCCAGCACAGAAACATTCTGAACTAGACGATTCAATAACAACACACTGGATACTGGTAGTATCTCGCCATTCAAGCAATTGCTTTGTTATATCCATAAACATGGCATAACTAATTGCATTCATTTTTTCTGGCCTATTTAGAATAATAAATCCTACACCACCAAAATTACCTTTCTGAGTTCTAAACACTACATTCTGCATATTTTTTTTCCAGAGTGAAAATAAATGATAATTATATGTCCTATTCATTTTTTTACAAGCAGCATATCATGTTACAATTCGAATTGTGGGAAATTAAAGGGATTTTAATTGTTTAATATTCGTATCATTTTTGAAAATAAAATAGTTCAATTTGTTGCTTTCATATTGATGTTGGCCCTAGCTGCATTTGTTTTTTCTAAAACCTACCTAACTGAAAATGTTTATGATATTTTCACAGAGAATAATAAGATAACAAGCTATAACCTACCATTTAGAAATAAGATTTTTACTGGACGCATAGGGGCACTTAACCAAGTCAAAAAAAAATTATCAGAATCTAATATTGGTATAATATCTCAATCAATACTAGGAATTGGTGGAATAGGTAAAACTCAACTAGCCACGGAATATGCATATCGATCTTTAGAAAATAAAGATTATGATCATGTTGTTTGGATAGCTGCCGAAAGTGCCAACACCATCAATAATACATATAATGATATTGCAGATAAACTAGGGATCAATATTCATGGACTAAAGCCAAAACAACTTAGAAAAATAGTTCATGGACAAATATTTAATACCAGCTATAAAAAAAATATCCTTTTTGTGCTAGATAATGTTCCTAACAAAAACAATATCCATGAATATCTTGGTGGATTACAAAAACGAGCAAATAAATATAACAAACTACATATATTGATTACTTCAAGAAATCAGAATTGGAAAAATAATTCACTCATATTAGATATTTTTACTCCTGAAGAAGCAAAACATTTTACAAAAAAATACCTACCAAATTCAAAAGAAGAAGATATTGCAAAACTAAATAAACTATTACAATATTTTCCTTTAGCTTTAGGACAAGCATTAGGATATATTCAACAAAATACAAACATTAAAGATTATATAACTCTCTATACAAAAGAGCAGCAGAAATATCTCAATACACCGCTTAAATATGATAATGATTACACGACAACTCTATGGATGATTTTCTCTGTTACATTAGAAAAATTAAGTAGCTCTGCAAAAGAAATATTATATATTTCTAGCTATCTAGAGCCAGATAAAATAAATATTGACCTATTCACAGAAATATCTATGAGAAATAAAGTTATTAAAGAATTACAAACATATTCTTTAATAACTTTAAATACCCCTAATAGCTCCTTTAGAGTGCACCGACTACTACAAGAAGTTATTAAATTAAAAGCAGGAGAAGATCCCACATGGATTAAAAAAGCAACCAACATGGCTATTCAACAAGCAAAGTCTTTTGATATCTATGACAAAAATACCTGGGTACAACCAAAATTATGGTTATTACACATTCCAACATTATCTAAATATCTTAAAACTAGTAAAAATAAAATATTTTTATTAAATACATATGGAAAAATCTCCGAATATTTCGGACTATATACCCTAGCAAAAAATCTATATCTTGATTCTCTCAAAAATAAAGAGTCTTTTTACAAATCAGAGAGTAACATTGAATTAGCAGATACCTTAAATGCGTTAGGAGATATTTGCTGGCGTGTTGGTTCATATCAAGAAGGAAAAAAATATTGTCATCGGGCATTAGATATACATACTAGTTATTCTAAAAATCCTGAACAATCTGTAGGTCTCGCTAATGCTTCACATACACTAGGGAGAATACAATCAAGACTTGGAAATTACCATGCTGCTATCTCGTTATATGATAAATCTTTTAATATAAGAAAGTCTTTTTATAAAAATGCAAATCACATCTCATTAGCTGAATTATCTGCTAATATGAGTTTTGCTTACTGTAGACTTGGAAAATTTCAAAAAGCCAAGACCTTGGCTGCAAATGCCGTAAAGTTAACAAAAAATTATTATAAAGATCCTAACCACATACAATTAGCTGATGTACTCAGTCATCTTGGGGTCACCGAATATTATTTAGGTAATTATGCAGCTGCCAAACAGGTATATCAACAATCATTGGCAATAAAAGAAGCCCATTACCAAGATCCAAAACATATTACATTATCATATACATTGAACAATTTAAGTAGAACTGAGTATATTATAGGTAATTATCATCGTGCAAAAGAATTATTTAAAAAAACCGTAGATATCAAAAAATATCATTATCAAGATCCATACCATATCAGATTAGCAAGCGCGCTAAATGGTCTTGGGTTAGTGGAAGAAACTCTAGGAAATTATGATACCGCCCTCAAATTAAAGGAAACTGCTTATAAAATTCAACATAAACACTATAAAAAACGCTTACATACCATTCTTGCTAACACATGCTTACCACCATCAGCTCCTTGGCCAACTATAAGTGAAACAAATCAGAATCTAGCGGTAGAACACTATATCTCTAGTTTAGAAATAACTAAGAAAACGTTTGGAGAAAAGCACCATTTAATAGCCAGATCTCACTACTTATTAGGCCAAGCGTATGAGGTTAATAAACAAGTTAAACAAGCTATTCATCAATATAAATTATCCCAAGCCATTGCAAAAAATGTGACAGAACATATTAATTACACAGCCCTAAAGACTAAACATCAAAAAAATATACAAATGGTGGAAACCAAGATCAACCTATTAGAAACATCTCATCATGCTTAAATTGATAAAATGAATTTTTTATTTCCTTGACTATTTTTTTACATTTGTATAAAAACAGTCAAATTTAGCAAATACCACTCAAATATATAACAGTAAATATATAGTAGATAACACTTAATTTCATAGCAAATACTATCCAGGTAGCTTTTTTAGGCTTTTTTATGTTAAAATGGTGGGTATGAGTAGTAATATTAAAGCATTATCAACTAGCTACTTTCCTACTCCTGTAGGAAGTCTAGATGCTTATATCCGGTACGCCTATAGCATCCCTTTATTGTCTGCTAGTGAGGAACATGAGTTAGCAACTAAGTTATATGAAAACAATGACTTAGAGTCAGCTAGAAAACTCATTGTATCACATCTTAGATATGTTGTTAGGATAGCTCGAGGTTATTCTGGGTATGGTTTAGCATTATCAGACCTGATCCAGGAAGGTAATATAGGCCTAATGAAAGCTGTCAAAAAATTCGATCCTAGTAAAGGAGTAAGACTAGTATCATTTGCTGTTCATTGGATTAAATCCGAGATCCATGAGTTTGTTATAAAAAACTGGAAAATCGTTAAAATTGCAACAACGAAAGCACAACGTAAGTTATTTTTTAATTTACGCTCTATGAAAAAGAGACTTGGCTGGTTCACTCAAGAAGAAATAAATACTGTAGCGAATGATTTGGGAGTAAAACCAGAAGAAGTAGTGCTAATGGAACAACGTTTAAATGCACCAGATACATCATTTGAAAACTCTCAAGATGATTCTGATAAGGGTTATATTCCTAATAATGCTGATTATTTAGCCAGTAATACGCCCGATCCATGTAAAAAACTGGAAGCTGAACAATTTCAGCAAAACAATATGGATAAATTACAATTAGCATTTAATAAATTAGATCTTAGAAGCCAAGAAATAATCCAAAAACGTTGGTTACAAACCAAAAAAGCTACTCTCCAAGATCTGGCAAAAAAATATAGTATCTCAGCAGAACGTATTCGCCAACTAGAAAATAAAGCCATATCAACTTTAAGAAATTACTTCTAGTAGAAAATATCTATTAAATACAAACCTTAGAAGACATTCAAAGAACTAGTCCCTGATTATTTCCGATCGTTTATATCATTGTTGTGTAAATAATGCTCAAATATTCAGCATAAAAAAATTATGGATACCTTTATTCTGACTAACCTTGTAAATATAAGCCAATTGATTAATAAGATCGAAGGACCACCAGGCCCTATATGAATAAAATTAAGGATAATTTGCTCAATCTAACACTCACATCACCAGAATATTTACCTCCATCCAGTACTATCCACTCTATTTAATCATATATTGTGATTAAATTTAAGAGACAAGAACCAATAACATTAAGTGTCTCATTGATTATCTAAAATCTATGTTATATAATCGTTGGGGTAAGCTTATATCCTCATGGTTAACTAGAGGATTTGTGGCTTATTTTGGTAAAGCCGCAAGCTTTTTTTATAAAATGAAATAATAAAAACCAAGATAAATATTAATAGTCGAGAAATAATCAAAATAACAGTTCAGATAATAACCCCACAGGAGAAAGAATGAGTCAAACAAAAATATATGTAAGTAGCCTATCTTATGATGCTAAAGAGGAAGATCTTGAAAATCACTTTAGTCAATTTGGTAGCATCCAATCTATTAATCTTATCAAAGATCGTGATACAGGGCGCTCTAGAGGTTTTGCCTTTATTGAGTTTGATTCGCAAGCTTCCGTTGAGAAAGCTCTAAAGGATGATGGCTCTGAATTGATGGGAAGAAATATTAAAGTTAGTGTAGCTCACGATAAAAGAAAGTAGATCTTAGAAATTCTTCTGAAAAGAATATATTCTTAATTTATTAACACATAGGATTTGAAAATATGCAACAATTTGTTGCATAAATTCTTTTGAAGTGTAATCCACTAATAATATCAAATTACGAAAGTTATAATACTTTATTTGAATACTATATGGTGGTGCTTATCCTATTTACTCATTACCATTTTCAAAATTATTTTTAAAATAATTTTGAAAATGTTGTAATAGAGATATTAGTCTCAACTTAAAAAACCAGTTCTATAGTTGAAATTTTAAATAGTCGGTCCTCTAGATGTTTTCTCTTGCGACTGGAAATAGGATATTTATAAAATTTCATCTCTAAAATTTTTGCGTTTTTGCTTGAGCTGTTCTTACTAAAGTTTGAAAAATGATTTTTAGCAATTATTCCAAAATCATAATCTATAACAAGCGCTCTAGAAAATATTTATGTTAGTAATGTCCCATTTTCTACAAACTAGCTTATACTGACCTTTTTTATGTAAACGCCTCATCCAATTTGTCATATGACGTTTTAGTAATATTTTCTTTTTAGGGATCATAAAACCAATGTATAAATTTTCTTTATCACCGGTAATTGGTTGATTAATGGCACTTAGTTTATTCTTTTTTCTAGCTAAGTGTAACGCTTCAATATTATCAGTAATCATAATATCAGCACTTCCCATTTTAATTTTATGGAAAATACTAATATTATCTTGATTCACGATAATTTTAGCATGTTTAATATTTTGTATAACAAATATTTGGTTGGTGCCCCCTGGGTTAACAATTATACGCGTATTACAATTATCTATTTTACTCCAATCTAAATCGCCATTACTTCCAACATATTGACTTACTTTATCACAACGAGTTAGAACTATTTTACTACTATATGTTGTTGGAGGTGAAAAACTAAAATTATTCTTTCTTTCTTCTGTCATGCTTATACCTCCAGCAGCCATATCAAATCTTCCATTTGTTAAATCAGCAGACATGTCTTGCCAAGTTGTTTTTACATAAACAATTTTTTTGCCGAAGGGACATACTTTATTTTCGAGTAAATCAATATCAAACCCCAATAGTTGACTGCCTTTATAAAAAGCAAAAGGAGTATAATCTCCGGGTATTCCTATACGAATGCTCGCCTCATTAAGAAAAAAAATTTTAATAATAGATAACAATAAAATAGTAACTAGTGTAGCAACAAGCAAGTATGGTATTAATATTATCAATTCTTTAAAATAGTCCATTTTGCCATACTTATATTATTCCTTAACATCGTAATCTACCATCTTTATCAAGGGAAAGCCACTATGAGATAGCTCTAGTAACCTGCAATCTCTAAAGACAAAATAAAACTTAGTTTGTATAATTTGAAAATAAACATTGTCTATTATTTTAAGATCAATGATTCAGTGCTAGTTAAATTTGGTGTGATTTTTTTATCTATTTCTTCAATTATTTCTTATTGCCAAGTCGATATGGATTTGAACTAATAACGTTAGGGTTATCTCGCTTGCTTAGAATAAGCTTGCTCCACAGAAAGAATTCACCAATATAATTAGCTAGCAAAACTCATGATCTGCTGGATTTCTTGCTTCTTAAGACAGATCTTCACTAATCTATCAATACCAAGAGCAACCCCACTACATTCAGGTAGATAATTTAATGAACTAATAAATCCACTGTCAATGCCTACTTGTTCTAATTTTCTTTGCTTCCTAATTAAGTTGTCTTGGTTAAACCTGATTAGTTGTTCATCTGGATCTGTTAATTCACTAAATCCATTTGCTATTTCTATACCATCTATATACAACTCAAATCTTTCCGCCACCTTTCCTGCTCTAATTTTTGCAAGAGAAGCCTGCGATGGTTTATAGTCATAAACAAATACTATCCCTTTTGGGAGCTTTGGCTCAATAAGTTGACTTAAAAAAAGATCTAGCCAAAGATCTACAGCTAACGAATCTGGATCATTGATATTTAAATTATATCTATTAGCAATTTCTTCACATTCTGCTTTTGTAGCAATAAAAGGATCAACCCCAATATACTTAATAAATAATTCTCTATACTCTATTTTCACCATTGGATGGTCAATAAATAAAGATACCAGTTCATATACTTCATCCATCAATTGGTGATAACTCATCCCTACTCTATACCATTCAAGCATGGTAAATTCTCGTTGGTGATTTTTACTAGATTCATCTTGTCTAAAAGCTTTACATATTTGAAAAATATCATTGCTATGACTTGCTAATAGTCTTTTCATATAAAATTCTGGAGATGTTTGTAAGTATAGTTTAGAACTAGCAGATACTTGAAAACTCCCAGTATTTGGATCTGGATTGGTTGTTGATGATAGTACAGGCGTTTCAACCTCTAATATATCTTTAGTAACAAAAAAATTTCTTATTTTATGTATAATCTCTGCTCTTGCAGTTAAATCAGCTAAAGAAGAATTTGACTGCCAACTATTCATTTCACTCTGTAGTAACACTATCCACAACATTTTCTAAAGCTGCTACTAAAGTACGCCAAGCAAGTATCGCACATTTTACCCTGGATGGATAATTTGCAGCTCCACCAAGCACTGTAAGTTTACCAAGATCATCATCAATCTTTCCTTTAGTCAACATAACATGTACACGTTGGAATATATCTTGAATTTCTTTAGTAGATTTACCAATTACATTCTCTGTAAGTAGTGAAGCAGAAGCCATACAAATAGCACACCCTCTACCAGTAAAATTAATTTTTTCTACAGTATTATCATCACTCATTCTTAAATAAATTTTTAACTCATCTCCGCACAATGGATTATGACCATTAGCAACATTAGTAGCATCAGCCAAAATACCAAAATTACAAGGGTTTCTATTATGATCCAAAATCACTTCTTGGTATAAGCTAGTCAAATTCATGCAAATATTTTCCTAACTTTTTGAAGAGCACTAATACATTTATCAACATCTTCTTCAGTATTATAAAAACTAAGAGATATTCTAGATGTTGCCGCAACATTAAAATAACTCATAATAGGCATAGCACAATGATGCCCTGCTCGTATTGCAATACCATCATCATCTAAAATAGTGGCAACATCATGGGCATGAATATTATCTAAAGTAAAAGATAATATCCCTGTTTTTTGTTTAGCAGTGCCTATTATATTAATTCCTGCTAACATAGAAATTTTAGCTGTTAAATACTCTAATAATTGTTTCTCATAGAGTTCAATTTGTTCAAGGCCTAAATCATCTAAAAATTCAACTGCTGTACCCAAACCTATTGCTCCTGCAATATTAGGAGTTCCCGCTTCAAATTTATATGGGATATCATTATATTCAGTTTCAGTAAAAGAAACCATTTTGATCATTTCACCCCCTCCTTGATAGGGAGGCATGCTTTCTAAGTGTTCTTTCTTGGCAAAAAGCACACCTATTCCAGTTGGTCCATACATCTTATGCCCAGAGAACGCATAAAAATCACAGTCCAAATCAGTAACATTCACTAGCTGATGTGGTGTTGCTTGAGCTCCATCAACTAATACAGGAACATTTTTAGCATGACAAATATCAATGATTTTCTTAATCGGATTTATCGTTCCCAATGCATTTGAAATATGACTAACTGCTACAAGTTTTGTTTTCTTGCAAAGTAATTTGGGTAAATCCTCAATAACAAGCTCACCTTGTTTATTAATCGGGATCACTTTGATTGTTGCACCAACCGAATTAGCAACGATCTGCCATGGAACAATATTTGAATGATGTTCCATAGCAGAAATAATAATTTCATCACCACTATTAAGTCTAGTTCGTAGAAATGAATTTGCTACCAAGTTAATAGCTTCCGTTGTTCCACGACAGAATACTATTTCATCAGAACTCTTAGCATTAATATATTGCTGAAGTTTTCTACGTGCATCTTCATATAAATTAGTTGCTTTAGTACTAAGAAAATGTACCCCTCTATGAACATTTGCATTATTATTCTCATAATACTCAGAGATCTTATGAATCACCTGTAGAGGTTTTTGAGTAGTTGCAGCATTATCTAGGTAAACTAATTGATTACCATTTACACTACTCCCCAAAATAGGAAATTCTAGTCTTATTTTATTCTGTTCAAACATAACTTATATATCTAATAAAATTTTATCTAATTTTAATTCCAGATAGTCTGCAACTTCTTTACTATTAACATTTTCTAAAATAGATTGCACAAATGCAATTATTAATATTCTGCGAGCACTATCTTCTGATAAACCACGTGTTTGCAAATAAAATAAAGTTTCCTTATCAAGCTGGCCAACTGTTGCACCATGAGAACACTGGACATCATTATTATAAATTTCCAAGCGTGGCTGGGTACTCACTTTAGCAGAATCAGACAATAAAATATTTTTATTAAGTTGCTTGCTAATAATATTTTTTACTTCCTTATTAACTCTAATATCTCCTCTAAAAACACCATGTGCTTTACCAGCATAAACTCCTTTAAATTCTTCAGAGCTACTACTATTAGAGCCTAAATGTGTAATCAAAATATTATGATCAACATGTTGTTCAGTTGTTAAAACAGATATCCCTTGCAAATTACATTCTGCACCTGAATTTAATTCAATCTCAACATAGTTTCTAGCCATTAGTCCACCAAAAGAAAAACTATTCCATGAGAAATGACTATTGTCTTGCTGGTTAACAAATAGATCAGCTATATGATATCCATCAGCACTTTCTTCTTGAATGCTATCAATACAACACTTAGCATTCCTACTCAAAAATATTTCTGTAGTAATATTATTAAAATATTGATTATCTCCAATATAATGTTCAATAAAAGACACTTCTGCGTTCTCTTTTACAATCAGAATATTTCTAATATTAGTGGTAACCCCATTTAATGATGAGCCACAAATTATATGAATGGGAGCAGTAAGCCTGGTATTTTCATTAACTTCAATAATATACCCCTGTGACATTAAAGCTAAATTAAAATCTAGCAAAGGATTGGGGTGAGTAACTGTGGACTTATTTAAATATTTTATAATATTTGGATTTTGTAAACCATCTGAAAATTTATGTAAAATAATCCCATCTGGTAGTTGATAATTATTAGGCTCATCCAAAAAAATATACCAATCAGTAAGAGGCTTAATATCTAAAGAAACTGCTCTTTGACTACTAACAATCTGGAATTTTTTTTCAGCTAAGGAGTATAAAGAAGTATATTTCCACTGTTCATCCTTACGATCAGGAAATCCATTTTTTACAAAATTCTGCATTGCATGTAAGCGCATTTTACTAAGCAAAGCATCTCCAGGCAAAGAGTCATGTACCTTAGAAAATTGTTCTAAATAGTGTCCTATAGATACATTACCTATTGTTGTAACCACTGATAACCCTTCTTATCTAACTCAAATGCTAAACTTTGATCTCCAGTTCTAACAATTACACCATCTTGCAAAACATGAACATGATCAGGAATGATATGATTTAATAAGCGTTGATAATGGGTTATTACTAAAAAAGAACGTTTTTTATCCCGCAATGTATTAACTGCATTTGCAACAACTTTTAATGCGTCAATATCTAGACCTGAATCAGTTTCATCTAAGATACATAAAGTTGGCTCAAGCAATGCCATCTGTAATACTTCATTTCTTTTCTTTTCACCCCCAGAAAACCCATCATTAACAGATCTATATAAAAACTCTTCATCCATTTTGATTATATTTAATTTTTCTTTAACTAGCTTTAAAAAATCCATCGCATCTAGCATTTTCTGATCACGAGCTTTTCTATTTGCATTAACAGCAGCTTTCATAAAATTAACATTGCTTACCCCAGGAAGTGCAATTGGATACTGAAAAGCCACAAATATTCCGAGATGAGCCCTTTCCTCTATGCTCATTTCTAATAAATCCTCACCCAAATATGTAATTGTTCCATTAGTGATTGTATAGCCATCTTTACCGGCTAAGATATTAGTTAACGTACTCTTACCAGAACCATTTGGTCCCATTATAGCATGTACCTCACCTGGCTTAATACACAAGTCTATCCCGTGCAAAATCTTTTGATTTTTAACTTCTACATGCAAATTTTTTATTTCTAACATATATAATACCTCTTTTAACCTACAGCTCCTTCTAGACTCACAGCCAATAGCCTATGAGCTTCAACAGCAAATTCCATTGGTAGTTCTTTGAATACTTCTTTACAAAAACCATTTACAATCATAGCAACAGCTTCTTCTTGATCAATCCCTCGCTGTCTACAATAAAACAATTGCTCCTCTCCTATTCTTGATGTAGTCGCCTCATGTTCAACAGTTGCAGTAGAGTTATTAACCTCTACGTATGGGTATGTATTAGCATTACATTGATCGCCCATCAACAAAGAATCACATTGAGTATAATTTCTAGCATTTTTTGCATTTGGAGAAACTCTAACAAGACCACGATAAGTATTATTTGATTTACCTGCAGAAATACCTTTAGATATTATTGTGCTTGTTGTATTTTTTCCCAGATGAATCATTTTGGTTCCTGTATCTGCTTGCTGTAAATTATTGGTCAATGCTACTGAATAAAATTCTCCAATAGAGCCATCTCCTTTTAAAATTACACTAGGATATTTCCAAGTGATAGCAGATCCTGTCTCAATTTGTGTCCAAGAAATTTTAGCTCTTGCGCCTTTACACACACCGCGTTTAGTAACAAAATTATAAATTCCCCCCACTCCATTTTCATCTCCAGGATACCAATTTTGTACCGTAGAATATTTAATCTCAGCATCTTGATGAGCCACAAGCTCAACTACAGCTGCATGTAACTGATTTTCATCACGCATGGGTGCTGTACAACCCTCCAAATAACTTACATAACTACCCTCATCAGCAATAATTAAAGTACGTTCAAACTGACCAGTATTCGCTTCATTAATTCTAAAATAAGTAGACAGCTCCATTGGACAACGCACCCCTTTTGGTATATACACAAATGAACCATCACTAAAAACTGCAGAATTCAGACACGCAAAATAATTATCTGATATAGGTACAACACTACCTAAATACTGTTCAATTAACTCAGGATATTCTTGGGCTGCTTCGGAGAATGGACAAAATATTACTCCTGCTTCCTTTAATTTTTCCTTAAAAGTTGTAGCTACTGACACACTATCAAAAACTGCATCAACTGCTACTCCAGCTAAAATTTTCTGTTCATGTAATGGAATTCCTAGTTTATTGTAAGTTTCTAATAGCTTTGGATCAACTTCATCTAAACTCTTATAACCTTCCTTTACCGATTTAGGAGCCGAATAATAGATAATATCTTGATAATTAATCTTCGGATAATGCACGCTCTGCCAACTTGGCTCTTCTAAAGTAAGCCAATGTTGAAAAGCCTTTAAACGCCTGGTAAGTAAAAATTCTGGTTCTTTTTTCTTACTAGAAATGAATTTTATTACATCTTCATTTAACCCTTTGTGCAATGTATCAGAATCAATTTCCGTAACAAATCCATGTTGATAGTTCTTGTCTAATATCTTTGCTACTTGCTCATTAGCCATTATTACCCTAAATTTGTTAGTCTTATATTGATTAACTTATCGATTTTCTATCTAATATTAAATCTGATAAGGCAACACCTTGTAAAGTGTCTTTAATAAAAGAGTTAATAGCCTTCCAATGTTTACTAATTTGACAATTGTTATAAATGTTACAAATTACAATATTTTTACTACATTCAGTTAAGTAAAAGTCACCTTCAATAGAATTTATAATATCCAGTAAAGTGATCTGCTCAGCAGGCTTAGCTAATTTATAACCTCCTTGATTACCTACCGTAGAACTTAGAAAATCCGTTTTTGATAATATTTTAAGCAATTTAGTAACAGTTGGGTGTGATATTTTTGTGCTAATAGCTATTTGTTTAGCAGTTAATCTCACACCACTTGCGGCTAAATGAGTCATAATAACAGAGCTATAGTCAGCCAATTTGCTAATTCTTAACATAATCATAAAAGTAATTTATTAGTACCTATATAGTACTAGTTAAACCTGTTAACCGCAAGCTCAACATAATACCATCTTGCAGTAGTATATTAAGAAATACCAGTTATTACATACCAAACCCAGAAAACTATTGGCTCAATTGAATATGGTTATTAGGATAGATACATTGCAAATTTCTCCAGTAACAAATTGCCAAAGTTATCTGGTAATCTGAAAGTGTACTAAAGATCGAAAATGAATAAGCAAATTCAGTACTATTTAACCACGACACCCATGGTTGTAGCGTTAGTTACTCCCACCGTTGATGAAAAAACTGTTCTACAAAAATCGTTGAAGCTATTGTAGTGTCTCTACATTTTGATATTGCTTATTCTTTTGAATAATTTTATATTTTTTTATTTGATTGAACGTCGAGAAGTATCTGGCATAACAGTACAACCATAGGAATTTATATCTTCGGTTATATCTACCAACATAACTTTTGAGTATAAATTAAAGATTATGTTTTAAAATAATTTCTCAGCAATAAATATGACATTCTATCTATCCATTACTGAACCACTAGTTATCATATTATCAAATTTTATTTTAGGCGCATTGTAAGTATAAATATTACTACTATCCTCAGCTAAAGTATTTCTAACTGATTTTGCTTGAATATCTACTCTAGCATCATCATAAGTCTTTACATACGCTATATCTGTTCTCAAAAATCTACCATTAAAATGTGCATATTCATTTATGTCTATATCTATAGTTGAAACACGACCAGCTATTTGAGCAAATGCTTTATCTGTCCCGGTAATTTTTAAATATTCACCGTCATTCCAAAATAATTTTAACCATGCACAGTCTGACATATTTAACTTCGTCAGTTTTACCTTTCCTTCGATAATAGCAAATATTGAATCTTGTATATTAATACTTAAATCATTGCTGTTTAATTTATTAAAATACACTCCCCCTTCGCCATGCAGATTAAGATTTCTAATGTTGATTGAGCCTAAGACACTGATCATTTTTTTAGATTCCAATTCTAAATTTAGCACTTTTTTTGTATTAGAATAAATAGTAGCTGAACCTTGATAATAGATTGAATGTAAATCCCTAGTATTTATTACTAAATATATTGGCGTAATAGAATTAGTTTTTGTTGGCTTAGTGATAGTAATTAGATCATCGTCTCTATCGATTTTGACATCACGTAACTCAACTGGATTACCTTTAAATGCAACAACTGGATCTTCTTTATTGTGAACCAATTTTAAACCCATATCTCCATGCACTTTAATTTCACGGATCACAATGTTATTAGGAAGCTTAAGACCTAGTAAGTCATCAGCATATACTAAATTATTTTTCATGAGTTCGGAATCATTACCCCATCCAAAATTATTAGCGTACACTATAGTTATACCTTGATAGTTTATTGAATGTATATTTTTCGTATTAACTATCAAAAGGCTAGGAGCAATACTTTTATAAAATTTTGGTTTACTAATAACTATTAGTGCACCTTTCTTATCAATCTTTATATTCTCTAAATCAGCATCATTCCCAGTAAAAGATATTGTTGGATCTGTATCACTATTGATACGATGTAATTCTATATCACCTATTACTTTGATCTTATACGCAACACCATCATTAGGAGTAATGTTGTTCCCTATTTCATAAGCATTCATTGGAATATTGGTATTATTTTTTTTATAATCATTATTTTTTTTCTTACGACTAGTTCTCTTCATATAAAAGGTAGTTACTCCATTGTCATTCATTGAGTGAACATTTTTTGTATTAACTATCATAAGGGTAGGAGCAATACTTTTATAAAATTTTGGTTTACTAACAACTATTAATTCACCTTTCTTATCAACCTTTATATTCTCTAAATCAGCATCATTCCCAGTAAAAGATATTGTTGGATCTGTATCACTTTTGATACGATGTAATTCTATATCACCTATTACTTTGATCTTATACACAATACCATCATTGGGAGTAATGTTGCTTCCTATTTCATAAGCATTCATTGAAATATTGGTACTATTATTTATTATATTACGACTAGTTCTCTTCGAATAAAAGGTAATTACTCCATTGTTATTCATTGAGTGAACATTTTTTGTATTAACTATCAAGAATATTGTAGCAACAGAATTATATGCTTTAGACATACTAATCGTTATTAAACCATCGTCTTTTTCAATTTCAATATTTTCTAAATCAGCATCATTGCCAGTAAAAGCTACGGTTGGATCTATATCACTTTTGATATGATGTATCTTTATATCTCCTATTACATGGATTTTATAAATAACCCCATCATTTGGTGTTATCTGACCTAATAAGGTACTAGCACGAAAATGTTGTGCTCCATTACATATATTTACTAATAAAGCACAACTAAATAGTAAGAAGATCCTTTTCATTCTTAATATTTCCTTTAGTCAATAGATCAATTTAAAAATCATTATAATCAAAAGTATAGCATCAAATAAAATATATACAGTAAGTTTAAACTAAAATTACTTAAACAGAATTAGGGATACATAATGAACAATAAAGTATATAAGACATTAATTTATAAAGTAATCTAATTTAATACTACGTTTAATTTCTTGCTATAAAATTTATTTCAATACTATATATATTAAAATATTTGACTTTAAAATCTACTTTCTCGCACAATAACAGAGAAACACTATACTTCTTCGCTTCTTGACATACTTGATGTGTAAATGAAACTAAAAATATTTTAACTAGACAATGATGTTAGAATATTGCTCATTTTATAGATAATTTACATATAAATATATCAGATGAAGTATTAGATGATTTAATAGGATAAGCACAGATAGAGGAAGATATTTTTGGTAAAGAAGGTTTTTAATACTAACTTTCTAGGTGTTTACACACTAGGATTACTCTTCCTTGATAGTGCCTAAAACTCTTCTTATAGCGTCTCCATCTCCAGCAGAGAATGAACTATGTCTTTTTCTTTTATTCATAGCTTTGTTTATATATTTGGATTTATTATTAGAAAAATTTATTGCAGAAAAACTATTAGACTGCTTCATTTTAAGTTTCTTATTTTCCAATTGTAATTGTTCATACTGCTTAGATAATTCTATTCCTTTACTCTCCTCTTTTAATAGACTAGCTTCATAATCCTGTACTGTCTTTGTCAATTCCCTCTCATTATATTCTAAAGTAGCCATTTTCATTTTCATTTTATAAACATCTTCTTCTACATCATCGCACAGCGTGTCAAACTTCTGGCTCAAGTTTGTATAATTTCGTTTATATTCAGATAAGTTATTTTGCAAACGATCTACTTTATCAACTAAAACCTTCTCTCTACCAAGCGATTGATTTACTTTAAGTTGTTCTTCTAGTAATTGTTCTTCCATCTCATTCTTATCACGCTCCAATTTTCTCTTCTCCACAACATCAATAGAACCACTAGCAGCTAGTTCCATTTCTGAAATTTTAGATTGAAGGTCAGTTACTTGAGATTCAAAAAACTTACGACCTTGCATCTCCAACTGTAAATCACTTGCTACGTCTCCATATGATTGCATTGCTTCTTCATGCTGCTTATTAACTTTCTTTAATTGTTTCGCGAAATCTTTTTCTTTTCTTAATGCAGTTTCCTTAACATTTTCTAATTTATTCTCTAGAGCTCCTGCATACTCCACTATTTCTATAACTTTCTTTTGACTTTCTTGAAGCTCATTATCAATAATATTTATTTCATCTGTTAGATCCTCTAGCTCCGCTTTTTGCTCCTCTAAAGCAGATTCTATCTCTTTTTCTAATCTATTATTTACCTCAAGCTCCATAAACGCTCTAGTATTCTCTAAATCATTCTTAGCATTCTCTAACTCATTCTTAGCATCCTCTAAATCATCCTTAGTGTACTCCAAATCATCCTCTAACTCATCTACATATGTATCATAACTAGATATCTTGTCAGTAAGTTTATCTACGCATGTTGCAGACTTACGCAGCTTTTCCTGTAAGTCTTTCTCGACAGACTTAGCTTTCTGTTTGGCTTCCTTCAATTCAGATTGAATATTATCACGTTCTTTCTGCGCTTTTTCCAAGCCTTGTTGGGCGAGTGCAGATTTCTGTTTATGTTTTTTCAATTCCTGACTTAATTTTCTATGAACCTTCTTGGAATCTCCTAGTGAATCCTGTAGTTGTTGCTCTCTAATAGTATGTTCTTCGTTGAGCTTATCAACTTCTTTAGTATGTTTTTTCCTGGCAACATCCAGATTTTGCTGTGCCAAACTAGATACTTCCTGTGCATTTTTCAAATCTTTTTCCAAATCACTAACTTGATTAACAGATTTTTTTCTAGCCGTCTCCAATTTTTGCTGCACTAATTCAGTTTCCCTCTTTGCTGTTTTTATTTTTTCTTCTAATTCTTTCTCCTTATTAGCAACTTCCTCCTGTAACTCCTTCTTCTTCTGTTTAAAATTACGCTCAAGCTCTGATACTTTCTGTTGTCCATCAGCATAGTCTTTTTCAGATTTTTTTAACTCAGATGTTAATTGATTTTTTTCACTTTGATGCTGCTGCTGAGATTTATCATATTCTATTTTTTTGTTCTCACAATTTTGTTTAGCTTTTTGTAGTTGTTTATCTAATTGTTCTTTCTTCTTAGTAGATTTATTCTTAAAACGTTTTGATTCATCTTTCAATTTTTTGTTTAATCCCTCAATTTTATCTTTAGCATCTTGCAAGGCTTTAATTCTATCTTTAGCATCTTGCAAGTCTTTTAATGCCTTCTCTTTATCCGGATCTGTAACAATCTTACTCGGATGCTTAATGTCAGCACCTGAAACACCATTTAATAATCCTAGCACTCGCACCTCTCTTTCATCACTGACCATATCATCTTTAGCAGATATACTCATATTAGGATTGAATTTCTTAAGATTAAATATCCGCCCACCTTCGATGAAAAGAAATAATACATGTTTTTCTTTTGATATGTTTTTTCCAGCAAGTTTTTTAAGTTTTTGTGTTATTTTCGAATCTTCTGAGGTGAAACTCGCATCTCTTACTTCTATTATCTCTCCGTTACTTATTTCAACCATGGTTACTTTTCCACCATCAAGATCCGCAACAAATACTACTTTATTGCCCTTTACTACATTTGGAAGTTTCAATGTAGCAACTACCTTTCCTGGCTGCCCTATGGCCATAACAGCATCGATATCACGAATGGGAATAATATTCATTTTCTTTTCAAGTCTAGTTAGTCTTATATGTTTTTTAGCACTCTTATCGAAGTTATATCCTACAGTGATACCTCCAAAAAACACGGTTTTTCGTTGGTTGTCATAACTTACTTCAGCATCTAATTGCAAGAAATCAAAGAGTTGGTAAGCGATTACTCCTCTTACTCCATTTCTGGTTTCAATATATTTATCAGAGCTAGCAAAGCGAAAATATGCAGCTCTAATGGTCAAATCTGGAAAGCGTGGTAATTGTGTACCAATATCTATATCAAATCCTGGAAGTGCCTGCTCCACCTCTTTAGACGACAGTAATTCAACATCTAGTGTCGAACCTGATTTATGATAATGAGAAGTTTTTCTTTCTGGAGAAGTTTGAAATTCTTGTTTCTTTGGCAGATATACATTGACCCTAAATTCAAAGAATTCCCTAAACCATTCAGCACCTATGGTAGTCTGGTGAATGGTGTTATTCTTTGATGAACTTCTGATATCATAGAAACCATATAAACCAAAAATATTGTTTCTAATCAAATGACGAATACCAATCCCAAAGTTTCCTTCAAGAGCCTTTCTGGTATCAGACATTCCTATTAATGATAAATGAATGATGGAATTTGAATGTTCGTATAGAGGAATTAAAGCAGCTGGACGCACTATTCCTCTTCTATTACCTATTTTGCCTTCCATTTGAATTCTTGGACTATATTTCTTATAGTTTTCTGTAGCAGAATAGATAGTTAAAGGTAATAGTAATGTATAAACCAGTATGTGAGATAAGAAATGTTTGTATTTTGCCATATTAACCATATTATACATACCATTGTAACATACATTAACATAATTGCCTACAAATTAATCATCAAGGGCAATTAAAGCTTACAAGGGAGACACTACGTGGCAATTGGGTGCTAATTTAACTATTAGTATTCTAATATAATTCTATGTCTTTGATAGTTCGCTAATACACAGCCATACCGCATTATGCATGTTGCTATAATTTATTGGAAAATTTAGTTTGGTATTTCTATAGGCTCTAATAAATGCTTTTAGCTACAGTCTATTGTTGCAATATTATTCTGTTCATGAGAAATTAGTAAAATAGACTTTTAATGCTGACTTTCTAGATGGTTACACACTTAGGATGATACTCTCCTATCTTGGGTGGCTGCTACGAGCTAGTAATAATTGTATTTGTTGACATCTGCTCCTTGCTATCCTTAACAAGCCCCGCAACCTTGTTTGTTTTTGCAAGACATGGCTTATATCATCCATCATCAGTACTAGATTTTACTGCATGAATGATAATAATAATTTAATCTTATGGCTTTTACACAAAACTACTAACAGGCTCTTAACTCCAAATATCCTGATAGTCTTGATAAACATTCCTAACATTGCCTACATTATTATCGTCTTTATATTTATCATTAACTATTTTCATCACTGCTTCATAGTTAAGATTTTCATATTCTTTTTTTGGCTCTTCAAAATTAGTTGTACCTAATATTAAATCCCTAGCCATATTTGCTTCTGGACTTGCTTTTTTCATTTGTTTTTGTTTTTGTTGTATCTGCTCTATCAAACTAAGAGCTTTTTTCTTCTTAGGTTTCTTCCGTTTATTTTTAGTCTTATTTAATTTTTTACCTTTTTGAATGGACTGTAAGAAATTCATTCTTCCACCACCTAATCCTGGCTTAGCTTTTTTAGGAGCATTTTTAGCTGCTAACCTTCTTTGCTTCTCTTTGATAATGAGCATAGGATTTTTACCCTCTCTCATCATTGTTTCTAACTCATCTCCTGTTTTCCCTCTCAGATCTGCTTTAGCTTTTCTTAATTTATCTCTCTCTGCATTTTGCTGAGCTAATATTCTATTTTGAGCTGCTTGCTGATCTTCAAACCTACCTATTTTACGTCTTTGAATTTCTGCTACTACTAAAGGATTTTTATCATTTTCTGCTGTATTTTTGTCATAATCTAATAATTCTACATTTGTTACCCTTGCCTCACTTCGAATTGTACTGTTGAACAACATTTTTTTAAGCCTAGGAGGTTTTCCTTCTAAAGATTCTAATGCACCATCCCATGAATATGCTTTACCTGTATGTACTACCACTTTTTTCTTTTCATCTTTTTTATTTACTGGGGCTTTTTTACCAAGCTTCTCTTTCAATAATGCATGCATCTTCTTCCTAACTTCTGCCGGATCTTCTTCCGTTTCTACCTTGACTGGGTTGTTATCTCCTTTTAAGAGACGTTCTTTAGCAGCTGCGTCTGCTTTACGCTTTCTTTCTTCTCTTGCTTTTCTTATTTCTGCTGCAGCATCAGTTTTCTGAAGACTACTATGAACGTCATCATCTTCATCATCTGCATAAAGCAGTCTTCTATCTACAATTTTTTGGATCTTAGTTGGTTTTTTATTAGCTTTTTTAATCTTATCTTTTTGAGATACTTTATCTTCCTTAACTAATACTCTTTTTTGTTTACCATCTTCATCAGTCACCCATA
>PIVX01000145.1 GCA_003353785.1 Gammaproteobacteria bacterium
GCAAGTGGAATAGCTTCTAGTAAGTCATGTTTTTGTTGAAAAACCCACCAAGCCCCATTTTCTGTAAAAATCTGTTTAATTGTATATGTATGCTCCACAAAATAATGCCAAAATAAGCAGAATTCTACCATCATGAAAGCATGTTGTGTGACTCAGGGGCTAAATTGTGCTTTATTTAGGCATCAAATATTGCAAGGCCACTAAGTCGCCACGTAGTGGTCTTTCTTGTTCATTTCTAGATAATAATGATATGGGTAATGTTGCTGCAGCAAGCCAACAAACTAATTATAATTTAGAAATATCACAAAATGTTACAGGACTCCAAGATTTAAGAAGAATATACCGGACTGCAGAAGCAAAGAGAAGATTAATTCTTAACGCTGATAATATAGGTAAGTTGGGACTTTATGTGAATGCATTCGGCCCTTTTTACATATTTGATTTATTATCAAGTCAAGAACTTATAAAAATTCTAGAAATCCTGCCAAGAAGCGTCCTGAATACTTGGGATCAAAAAATGTCAATGACAAGACGAATTAATAACTGCATTAATACAAAAAGCTGGGATGAGGTTAGAAATCTACTAAATGCTTATTTTAACAGTGATTTTTTCCGAGGAAATGCAGCTTTTTGTAAAGACTTTTTTGGAGAAGGTATGTTATGGGTGCGTTTCGGAAAGCGTATAAAAATAAACTTAGGGGACAAGAAATAATAATAATGTAATTATTTCACTGCCTCATTTCAAAAAATGGCACTATAGTTAATTTGTTATAGGTTACCAGAAATGAGGCGGCTCTTAGTCACTATAATCTCTAATTTTTAGCAACTTGGTTTCAGTTATAGGAACTTTACAAATGTTGCATGACTGTAACACCTCAAAAAATAGTGGCGACAGGTGAATAAATAGGGCTCTATCTTTCTCCCTGGCCTAATAGGTTGCGTACCTCGTATCAAAGCTTGTTCAGATTTCCCCTTACGTCTTTCACGTAACTTTAATCCTAGTTCAATTCCAAAAATTTGTGACCAATGATGGATAGTTTGATGATTTAGATTAATTCCACGGATAGACATCAGTTCAGTAACATCATCTAGACTTACTTTAAATCTATAGTAATGATGAATTGCTAATATAATTATCTCATTTGGATATTCTATATAATTAAATTTAGTTTCTGTTCTTTCGTTATATTGTCTGAAACATGACCTACAACGATATTGCTTATAACCTAATTGAGTTTTTCTTTTACATTCATAGATGTTTTTCGATTCACAGTGGGGGCAATTCATGAGATATTCTAGTAACTGATTAATATAACACCTTAAAACACAGTATTCGTACTTGTTAGACTCAATTTTGACATAACTTCTTGTATCTTCAAAACGAATATCAGGAAGACGCTAGTTCTTGGAAAATATTTGGGTTATACAATATGTTGAAAAATAAAGTAAAATTCTTTCTTTAAAATACAACTGTAGAAATATTGACTCGACTGATTTGATAATATATAATATGCCTAGGAATTAACAATAAAGCTTTATATTTGAATTTCCTATTACTAGTAGGCACGATACCAGAGTTGACGGCTCCAGTATCGTCGATAAGATTAATAGCAACTAATTCTTACATAAAAATTAACATTTTTATGTAAAGCCATTGATTTTCTTATCATTCCTACAATCTTAAATATTTCTCACGGACGAATTTAAAATTTTAGGTACTAATTCTAATGTTTTTTAGAAGACTAATTGTCGCTCTTATAACTGTCTCTCATACTCTTACTTACGTAGGAGCTGCTATTCAGCCTGCTGTTACACCAGACGATAATCAAAAAAAGAAATATTCATC
>PIVX01000020.1 GCA_003353785.1 Gammaproteobacteria bacterium
GTAACAATCTAAAAATAACTAATGATACAATAGCAAATATAAAAAATAAGAGTTCATTTGCTTTAAGTAGTTCTTTTATATTCATTTTGTATTGTATAGATTATCGTTGAATATCATATCATTTATGTAGGTTTTATCAAAATTGAATCCTAACTATTAATTCAATAAGTATGGTGTCATCCACTAAGGACACTTATAATTTGAGTTCCTGATGAAATTTTTAACTGTTGTTGTTTCTATCTGGGCGTGATTTACCATCTAAGGCACCTGAAGTTATAGCTACCACTTAGTACCATTATTTTAAGCAATTATTTTTGCCATATACACCAACCCATCATCCTGATTGGCAAAGATGAAAACAGCAAATTTTATCAATTTAGGTGCTAATTTTTGCATACATATTATCTTCTTAGGTATTTCCAATATTTTGGTTTTATCACAGAAAATGCAGGACAAAGAACAGCTGCAAATGTGCCACTCAAATCTTGCCAATCCCATTCCTCAGCACTGCTAGGCAATCCTTTAAAGAATTTAAACAATGATTCTCTTTGACGAGGAACTTGTGTCATATAGCGTAAAATATCACCTGGAACCATCCATCTACATTCAGTATCTGTACGATATTCAGTAACACTTACTACTTGTTCTCCTCTAGCTAAATCAGCATAAAGAACTGGAAAATTAACGCCTGAACGCACTGCAAGTTCAAGACTACCCCAAAATCTTGGGTTGATTTCCATCAATTTAGGCTTTTGTGTTTTAATATCTATTTTCCATTCTACCATAGCTACACCAACCCAATTAAGTGCCGTTAATAACTTAATAGAATCTTGTAGAAGATTATCATTATAAATACCAATACGATTGGTACTTGGTCCACCAGAATTTGGATATTGTTGTAATCTTTTATGAATAAAATTAGCAACACAACGGTTATTGTTATCCATTAAAATAGATACTCCTATGCCGATACCTGTAGTATCAAGACGTTCCTGAATAAGCAGATTACCGTAAGTTTGCCAATGCTCATGCCAATTTAATTGCTTATTCTCACTTAGATAGACAATACCTGATGAGCCACTCCCATTAACTGGTTTAACCATATATTCTGCTAGTTGATTTTTTGCTGTCAATTGACTCAAAGCATGCAGGAATTCTGCGATATTGTCTGAAAATTTGGTAATCGGTACAGCTAAATTTAGCTTGTCTGCCAGCTTAATAGTACGGCATTTATCTAAAGCAATATGTAGTGATGAATCTGGAGGAATTAAAAATTGTGCATGATTCTTAAGCATATCTCTATGAGCAGAAAGCCATTTGAGTGTTGCTTCTTCCATCGGCAATAGCACAGGCAAGTTAGCGCTATGCCTATTCTGTAAATAGTTTACGATGTTATCATGAAATTTATTAATATTCTCTTGTGCAGTAGGAGATAATATTCTTTTTTTGGTGAAACTACTCCAAAAACCTGTAGTAAAAATAGAATCTCCGACAACAGATACTTGATGCCCGACTTTACCAAGCGCACGGATAGCACTCAAACTTTTACGCCATAAACCATCAGTGATAATTACTTCGTATGGCATATTAAATTTTTTATAAAAAGCATAATCTGCTATGTTTAATAAAGCTCTATCCCCTTTGCTATCACCATAAACATACAGTTTCTTATATGTATTCGCAGAAAACATTTGTTCTAAGCGAGTAACTTTTTGCTTACCGTAACAGCATGGCGTAGCAAATTTACCAGTTAATAGATCATTATCTATTGCAATCGTGGTTGCTATTACCTGAGTTATACCATGCTTGTCTGCCCAAGGCGTGATCCAGTTAGCAATGGATGCGCTATTAATTATAACAGTATCATTCTTAGCTAAATGCCACTTAATTCGTTCTGTTGCTGTAGACTTAATTAATAGAGGTAACCTTTGTTCTGCATAATTTATACATAATTGGGTAAATTTTTTCAATGGCATAGCAGAGAAAAAGAGACGCCATATTATACTTTTAGGGATATCATTTTTTACAATGCCAATTAGATATAAGATTATAACTGGGGAGATAAACAACATAGCTACGTAAAATTTAAGTCGTCCATAACTAAAGATAATGAAGTCATTAAAAGTATCTTTGTTGGTAATAGTGCCGTCAAAATCAAATACGGCTAGATTATTCATTTTGACTCTTTACTTTACGATAGACTGCTACCAAATTACTACCCAGAGGTAAGGGAATTAAATTCATTAGTTTATAAATAAGAGATGATTTTATAGATAATCCCATCAAAAATGCAAAAATATAAGTTATTTTAATAACCTCTAATTTAAGAATTTCACCTAAAATCATAAATGATTTTGGGGTATATGGTCTGACATGGGTAGGATCATCCCAAAACGTAGAGCTAGGCGTAGGAGCAGAAATGATAATAATGCCATCATCTGCAAGATGTTTAACTAGATCATGAAGAGCACTAATAGGATTTTCAATATGTTCTATAACTGATTGAAGTATTATCATGTCGAAATAGTTTTCTTCATATGGTAGATTACTAGAATCAGCAAGAACAACATCGAATCCTCTTGCTCGTGCCATATCTACTGAACATGCAGATGAATCAACTCCATGACAGATAAGTCCTTTCTGTTGAGCAACATCTAAAAAATCTCCAGGACCACAACCATAATCTAAGATTTTATGATCTTTTTTATTCCGACAAAAATTTAATAATTTTGCAAAATATATTTTGCGTATTCGTGTAATAATACTATTATGAAATAAATACATCTATTTCTTCTTCTGCATCACACTGTGAATAATTTTTACAATCTGGTTTAAATCACCATTGTTAACATATGGGTGGCATGGAATAGTTAATAACTCCATTGCCAGTTGATGTGCACCAGGGTATTTCTCTTTATCAATTACCATCCCTTTTTCTATATACATTGGACTAGCTTCAATTCCTGCACGATTAAGCTTAATCTGTAGAGTATTTCTTTTGTTATTTTTAACTAGAATAGGCAGTCTAATATAATGTACTTTCTCAACACCAGCAATGGTCGGAACCATCACAATACCGTCAATCTTTTGTAACTCTTGGGACAATTTGCTAGCATTTTTTGTACGAGTATCAAGATCTTGCTCTAACCTAGTAAAGACTATAGAACCCAGAGCACCTTGAAAGTCAGATATTGCTCTTGTATATTTATAATTATTGAACTTGAAATCATTCTCAGTTTGAGTATTTCGGATAGTATCTTCCATGGAAAATTGTGCCTTTTTAAGTCCAAGTAAAGCAATTATCTTATTGAAGAACCAGTACATCGTAGGTTTTGAAAAAATACAAAATCCTATCATAGTAATGTAGTTCGGATAAAGTTTGCCACGTTCTTTGTTGAAATACTCTGTTATTATTTTTGTGTTACTAACGATCGCACCACCACATATTGGGATTGCCTTACCTTCTTGAAAATTTAATATGGATGCATGCCCATATTTTCCAATAAGTTTACCCTTATATTTTGTTCCAATACCATAGTCGACACCTTCAATGACATATACCTCATACTTATTACAATAGCTTAAAATTTCATCAATTGGGTTCGTTAAACCAAAAAGATTTGCTGTTACTACACATAAAATATCTTTATCTATAATTTCTTTAAGCATGACTGTATCGTAATTCATCGTTTGCGGATCATTATCACAATATTTAACTTGCAAGCCAGCAGCTAAAACTCCATGAATAAAGCTGGGACAAGAGTATCTTGGAAGAATTACATATCTACGATTACTATTTTGGCTTATAGCTTTAAAACAGGCATAATTTGCTCGCATTAACGAACCAAAAGTAAAAACTTCTTGTGCATCAAAAAATTTTGCTAACTGCCCTTCGAAGCGTTTAGTACTTTTATGTAAAAATGAGCGATAAATAGCTCTAATAATATCTAAGACTTTAATAGGCGTAATAGCTGCTGGAATATATCTCATGTCAATGTATCACTTGAATATAAAAATAAGCCCTATTACAATAAAGATAGTTCCAATACACTTAGCTATACTTATTTCTTCTCCAAAAAATAATGATGCGACCAATAACACCAATGGGAATGTAAGACTCATACAAGGGTAAGCCTGACTCAAAGAAATATTCTTCAATGCAATAATCCATGATACTATAGATAAAAAAGAAAAAGTAACCCCTATTAAAAAATAATGATTAAAAAATAATGAAAAAGCACAATTTATTAAGCTATTTATTTCTACGTGTTGAAAAGAATTTGCTAGCTTTTTAAATGATAGTTGGGTTATAACTGTAGAAAATACTGTTATTAGAACAAAAACATAAGAATAAGAAAGCTGCTGCATTATTTATACCATCATATATTTTTAAAGCTTTAGGCAATTCAGTATAAGCATTGCTGGTGTAAACACACCCTACCAATAGCAGTAAGTATACCATATACTCGGAACAAAATGTTATAGGTACAACAAAGTATATTCTGTCAAAAAAACAAATTAATAATGCATTGCAAATTCTAAAATAAAAAGGAATAAACATTGAAGCCCATTGAGCTGCTAATTCATCGTTATCGTTCGACAACTTGATTAGAGCATAATGGGGCTTCTTTGCAATAGGTTTATATTTCTTAAACGAAACCCAGGTTAATTAATTCTTGTACATGTTAAGAATTACTATCAATCAAGTTATACTCGCCATGTTCATTAAGACCAAGTACATATGGTCTTATAAGAGTCTATCCGAGAAATAGTATCAGTATTAAAATACTAAACTCTATAAATACCACCAACATGAGTAGTACTAAAATAATGCATTAGCTTTGTTCGTAAAGTTCCTCTACTTACCCCTAAAACCTTAGCTGCTTTAGATTGATTACCACGTGTATATCTCATAATGCCTTCATACATAGCTGACTCAACCTCACCTACAACTAAAGTATTTTTATCAAGTTCAATAGAATCACCAACCGAATTGAAATAACTATCTATTGCTTCTAAAATACACTTTCTTAAGCATTTCTGCTCTTCTATAGCCACTGTAGCTATTTCTTGACTATTTGGATTAATATTAATAGTTTCCATTATTCACTCCGGTATAACAATTATTTACTGACTGTCTTTATTTATAACTTATTGTATATTATCCCACAATTATGGATTAATATCAACCATTATGGTTATATGGTTCCTTTTGCCAAAATTAAGTACATTTATTCAAGCAGTTAAAGTATTTCTCATTATTTATTATGATATAACAAACTCGAATTGACGGTTTTTTATTACTAGATATATGTAATCTCACAAATACAACATCGTACTAATAAATTTGCTTATATATTATCTTTTTAGGGGTGCATACAACTGCTAGAAAATTAAAGATGTATTAACAATACATGGGATTTCTAATCATCTGAGACATTTGATATGCTTTACTGTGCTAAAAGAAAAGTAGCTTTTGCGATCTTGTTTAGTTACCTATTTCATAGCATAATGCCGCCACTCCACAGACTTTACACCCCAACTGCACGACAGTATGTTCTTACATACACAAACAGAAAATTCATATAGATTATTCTAATTATCAAAGACATGTACTACATTCTCCACCATTAGTACAAGATTTTAAGACATGAATGACAAAATGCTCGTACATAAACGTGAATCATTCTAAGTTTTTTACAAACCAATTGTGTAATTTTCATTAGATAAATAACACTTCATTATATTAATCTAATAAAGACTCTGTAGAGTGATCTTTGTTTCTAGTATCATGCTTTTTTGAATCATGTTCATGATGATGCCATTGCACGTCTTTTTCCCTGGAGAATTTGATTAAACTTTCTCCTCCTCTAAAATGTTTAACCTTAACGTCAAAAGAGTCTCCACTTGCAAGAATAGTTATGTCGTTCCATGTATCCGTTGCTAATATCGCCATTCTCTTATCTTTGTAATAAGTTGTTACTTTTAACAAATAATCATGCAAGATACAAAAATATTTTTTCTTTGTTGCTGGGAGCACGTCAGCTATAAAATGTAGCTTACACGTTTCTTCTTCTTTAGTCTCCAAACGAAGCTTATAAGGAGAATCGTTCATCACTAAAATTTCTGCAGAAGATAAAGGGCATTCTGCAAAGCAAGAAGAAAATAATACCAAAGTAAGTAGTGAAAAAAATTTGATCATTCAGTCATCCTATACATATCAGAGCGAAAACGTATTTTAAATCCATTATTATAAGAATACCAAAAAAATTACTTTATTTGCAAACTAGTTTTTTATTTAAGGTGAAATTTAGTACATCTATTTCATTTTGAAATTACAAAACCAACTAAATTAAGTATAAATTTATTGTAGTTCTTCAAGAATGCTAGGAAATTTTCGTTGCAAGTACTGAATAAGTTCAGATTTTATAGCTTTATGCTCAAACATATCTTTTTTATAATATCTCCATAGAACTTTTGGATGTTCTTCTCGTAAATACGTTTCAAAATCATAAATGATCGTTTTATATTGAGAATTATTAATAAATTTTTCTATACACTTGTTATACTCCTGTGACATTTTACTAACTAGATCTCGATCTTTACTATCTGGTAAATAATCTTTATACATTGATTGCTTAGCCACATCCTTTTTACAATCTTGTTCTAAGACCTTAAGCAAATAAGCTGACTTTGATTTAATTTTACCATTTTTGAAACTAGTATTAGAAGTTATTATTCTAACTTTATCTAGAATATAATCCCTACTAAAATTTTCTAAAGTTTTTGAAGCCATTTCTACCGAAAAGCCCCAATCCCCAGTCAACATAACAAACAGTTTTTCTCTTGTATTAGGAAAATTTTGCAAATCTTTTTCTTTTTTATCAATTTTAAATCGAATAGATACAACTTTCCTTGCAACCTTACGCATTTCCGGACTAATTACCAGACTTGAATGTAAATTAACTTCTTCTACCGCTCTATCTATAATTCTTCTTTTAAAATCACGGAATATCTTATATTTCTTTACATCAACTCCCATTAGCTTCCTAAAAATTTCTATTGTAAACCAGCCAGAATAAGGTAAGTTTTGGTATCGAATACAATTCTCATACAAAGCAAGTGCATAAGCAGACTTAAATTTAGATTGGATCTCCATATCTACTCTAGCATACATACTAGGCATATATAACAATTCTTTTAAGCGAGCACTATAGGAATATACGCATTTAGCTCCATTTATACTAACACTAGCAAGCATCGAACTTGCCGACCATACCTCTTCTTTACCTTCTCCAGATTTTAATAAATTCCATTCTATAACTGTAGACAATAATTTTCTTAAACCATCCTTAATTAATTTATAATCGTTACTATCATAACCTATCAATCTACACAAATGTTTTATTTCTATATTATGTTCTTCCTGCTCTAACAATTTATGATAAGCATTGTACAATAAAGCATTGCTGATTTTTCTCTGTACAAGACTTAGAGGGTTAGAGCTTTGAATAGTTCCAATATGCTTTTTAAGCTCACAAGCATTTTCACCTACAGATTTTTTATTGTTCTTTACTACTTTGTCCATAAAATCCTTCACTATAAAATATTCCTGTATAAGTCACATAATCCCTGTATAAGACACACATTATTACTGCAAATGTCACTATCTTCTCCTGTAAATGTCACATGAAGTCCTGTATAAGTCACATTACATACAAAAAAAGCTATATTTTCCAATAAGTTAAATTATTTAAACGTATATAAACATATAAACAATAAACAGCTAGTTATTAGATAAAAAGCTTTTAGCTAATTTGTTTTTTACCATAAATAAAACATAACATCAAATTAAAAATAACTTACAATAAAGCATTGGTTATGATATAACTAATAAAAGAGGAGATTGATACACAGTGACTAAAATAATAGTAGCAGCAACAAATAAAGGTGGAGATGGAAAAACAAAAACAAGTATTCTTTTGGCTGAGTATCTAACAATCATTAAGAAAAAAAGAGTTCTTGCAATAGACTTAGATCCTCAATGTAATTTCTCTCACAAATTTTTAGATATGGAAATAGATCCTGTTGAATCACAAGGTAAAATGCCCCCTATTCATCCTAGTTATACTGAAGAAAAAAAAATTAATCCGGAATGGAACGGAAGAAGCAGTATAGCTGATATATTCTATGGCGAATCTGTATTGCCGTATTCTACCCATCTTAATTTATTAGATATTGCTCCCGGATATGCAATGAAATTGCTTGAAGCAGAAGCGGTTAGAAAATCAGAGGTAAGAAACAAGGTACACCATCAATTACATTTATTTATAAGTGATCCCACTTTACAAGAAGCCTATGATATTGTATTGATTGATACTGCCCCATCAAAAGGACCATTAACTGTTAGTGCTGTTAAAGCTGCATCCCATATAGTAATACCATCGCAGATGGAACAAAATTCTATTCATGGGATTTATGGAATGCTTCAATTATGGAAACAAGAAGCTTTACAAAGGGACAAGAGTTATCCTCTTGAATTAATCGGCATATTGCCAAATAAGATTAGAGATGTAAATTTACATAAAGATTTATTGAATGAGCTTAGGCAAGCAGAATTTATTGGTGATTATGTTATGGAAGATAAACTTAAATTAAGATCAATATATGCAGAGTTTGATGCAGAAGAATCTAATTCAGACTCTATTTTTAATTTATCTGACAAAAATGTTGCTAGAGAAGAAGCTATGAAAGTATGCGATTTTATTTATAAAAAGGTATTTCCAAATGACTAAAAGGAAGAAATTCGGTATATCGAAAACTTTGACAAACAGCTTAAGCCAAACTGTTAAAGTTGCAAGTAACAACATGGGCGTACTTAGGCATGAGATTGTGCCTATTGATCTAATTGAATTAGATCCATGTAACCCCAGGACTTTTTTGATACAGAAAGATGATATTATATCAGGCCTTGAACATAATGATTATTTATATGATAAAAAGAGGCGAGAAATTGATAGTCTTGAAAGTTTAAAGAATTCCATAATTAAGCAAGGCATATTAAATCCTGTTTGGATTTATAAATATAAGACACACTATAGATTAATAATGGGAGAAAGAAGAGTATTGGCTTCATTATTGGCAGGAAATTCAGATATCCATGCTAAGGTTTTAGAATCTAGACCTCTTGATACTAGTTTAAGATTATTGCAATGGATGGAGAATCTAGAAAGGTCTGATTTGACTCTATGGGAAAGGATTACCAATATAAACTTAATAATAGAAGCTCAGCAAAAGGAGACGCCAGATCTAAAAGTGAATGCGACATTTATTAAAAATTTATTAGGTTGTTCTCTTCCACATGCAATGAATTATTTTGCTGTAGTATTTTGTTCTCAAGATCTGAGAGACTCAATACAAGGTGGAAAAATAAACAATCTTGAGAAAGCAGCATTATTAGCAAATATTAATGATAAAGACGTTTTTAAAGAGGTATATACTCTTTGTATATCTGGGGCTTCTTTGAAACACCTTCAAGCAATGATACGAACAAAAAAGCTAAAATCTCATACCAACAGTGTTCTTAGAGGTAATGTTTCTAAAGGTGCAAATTTTAAAACTATAAACCTAGGTTTTTGTAAGAGTTCCGATGTTATAAAAAAAATTACAGATATACTTTTAAAAGATAATTTGTGTGCAGAACATGCTAATTGTTTTGAAAATCTAGATTGGAGAAACAATTCTGAGATTTCCAAAGCATTTAAGTCTTTTATTGCTAAGCTTGAAGTCCAAAAATGAGAAAGAATGCAAGAACAACAGTAAGACTACCGCATGGAGTACGGCAAGAGATGCTTAAAAGGATAGTTCAAGAGGGTTATGGCTTGCGTGGAAAAAGTAAATGGATTGCAGAAGCCATTGATGAGTTACTAGCTTTACCAAACTTCATTGATTATGTATTAATCGCAAATGAAATGTCCCTTCTTACAGAGCCAGAAGTTATACAACTACCAATATCTTTGCGTGAACGTATAGATATGGCCACTATCAATGTTAGAAGAGATCATCCTTTACTGGAAGGGGTACAGAGTTGTATAATTAGATCAAGTATTATGCAAAAAATCTTAAGATATAAGCAACTAGATTGAATTGGCTAAAGGTTAAGTCACTTAACCTAACTTAACCTATTGATTGTAAGCTAAATGTGACATTTACAGGAGCGTATGTTACACGTAGAACATTAATTAATAATTACCAAATATGGAGATTTTTGTTAGCATTTAGACTATATACTTCATGATACTGTATTGCTGGTTCTGTCATTGATGAAATTTTCTATGTAATAAATATGTAACTTTGAATTATAAATAGAGATTTGTTTTTATATTTATAATGAGTTAGCAATTGTTTTATTAACTATGCTGTAGAATCTTGCTCTGATGGCAGGGAATATAAGGGTTTAGCAATCAGAGGGCAATCTGCCTGAATATAATTTTTGTCGCACAAGACCTATGGGGAGTTCAGGCAGTCGAAATATAAAATTTGTAAAGAGAAGCATTGGCACTACTGTGAAGCAGCAGCCTAGCAAGATCGCGAGGTATTGTTAAGATTCACCTTTTTTTAGAGAGGTAGGATATTTGTTAATATAAACCATATAAGGCAAAGGTCGTACATATATATTTTAAGAGTTTCATTATGCTGCATTATCTAAAGTCTTTATTATTCAGATTAATAGATTATCCTGTAAAAGTCACATATTAAAATAAACTAAGGATTATTATACTTTACGAAAAATACTGCACTAATGAGGAGGAGATATTCTCCATTTTTGTTTTTCTAGAACCTTTTATAAGAATGTGTGTGTTATCATGAATGTGGTGTATAAGATAATCTTTTAAGGCATCTTGTGATGAGAAATGTTTGCTGTTATCTCCAAAATTTGAACATACAATTTTAGCAGCCTCGCCAAATGTATAGACTTGATCTATTCCTAGAGATTTGGCAAGCAATCCCATTTGAGCATGATGATACTCTGATCTATTGCCAAGCTCAGACATTTCTCCTAAAACAAGAATTTTTTTACCTATTAATGTAGATAAGTATTTAATAGCATTAGTTACGGAATTTGGACTAGCGTTGTAAGTGTCATCAATAATTTGTATGTTATTAGATAATTCAATAGATTTTAGTCTGCCTGGTATTGATTGTGCTGATTTTAACCCTTTAATAATATTTTTTTTAGATACTAACTTATAAGTAGCACAAATAGAAGATAAGGCATTTTCTATATTATGAATCCCTGGCATATTTAACCAAATATTATCTATTTTCTCTCCATGAACAAATGCCGAGAACGAACTGGCTTTCTCGGTTGTATTTATGTTTTCAGCATGAATGTCTCCCTCTTTTAGGCTAAAGGAAACAACCTCTAAGTGTGAAGCGGCTTGTTTAAGTTGCTCAGTTATTTCTTTTGTTTGTTGGTTTATAATTCCTATGCCTTTTGGTTTAACACCTGAGAAAATTTCTGATTTTGCCAATATTATGTTCTGAAAACTTCCAAATTCGGCTATATGTGCTTCTGATATGTTGTTTATTATGGCCATATTAGGAGATGTTAAATTAGATAATTTTTTTATTTCACCTAAGTGATTTGCTCCCAATTCTATCACAGCAAATTTATAACTATTATTTAATCTGCATAAGGTTAAAGGAACTCCTAAGTGGTTATTAAAGCTTTTATGTGAGTACAGCGTTTTACTGTCAAGTTTTAAAATATTTGCAATCATTTCTTTAACAGTAGTTTTCCCAGTTGAACCAGTAATTGCAATTAAATAGCCTTTGAATTTTTGTCGGCAATGGCTAGCTATTTTTGTTAATGCCTCTAGACTGTCAGGAACATACATAAGTGGTAATGAACTAGATTTAATTTCCTGAGACACAATGGCAGCTATAGCTCCTTTACTCTCAGCGTGATTAAGAAAATCATGCCCATCTCTTTTGTCTTTGATAGCAATAAAAATATCTCCAGGCTCTATTAAACGGGAATCAATCTGGAAATTTTTAATTGGTAAAGCATGATATTTTTCATCAATCGTTAATATTTTAGCAATTTCCTCTAATGTCATAATAATTCACTTATATCATTTATTTAAGAGGATTCCCAACCCCACGGTTAGCTTGGCGTGAGGTTGGGATGCTTAGAAAGATACTTAAATTAAGCTTATGAGGTTAGCGGTTGTTGTGTAGGTGTAAGAGATTTCACAGTATATTTATGATATAATCCTCCAACCTGAGTTGTGCCGAAATATTGTTTCAACTTGGTTCTTAAAGTCCCTCTGGCGACTCCAAGAACTTTTGCTGCTTGTACTTGATTTCCTTTTGTAAATTTCATGGCTGCCTCATACATAGCAGCTTCTACTTCTTCAATAACTAAGGTGTGTAACCCTAAAGGGCCGTTATCCTTTATGTTGTTGAAATACAAATCAATAGCTTCTAGTACATGTTCACGAAGAGTATTTTTTGTATTGATCGAGGTTGCTTGAGGGTGTTGATTCGGAATGTCCATATTAATTTCTCCTCACTGGTAGACAAAGTTAAAATCACTTTTGTTTCCCAATTGTACAACAGGGGCTAATGCTAGAGCAATAGGGACAATCTCTCAATTCTTTGTAAGACTTTAACCTACATACACGGCTGGATTTTTATGTTCATATTGCCACTCTAGTATAGAATATATATTTTATACTACTTTATAATTAAATGAAAAGACTTTAATTTATATGAATATTAGTAAGCAATCTTATCTGGGGGCAAAAATTCAGTATTCAGGCACGTATAACCCAGATTTTTTATTTTCAATTAAAAGATGTCTAAATCGTAAGGGATTTGATATTGATGATTCTCTCTCATTACCATTTGCAGGTTTAGATGTTTGGAATGCTTATGAGATTTCTTGGTTGCAACAAAGCGGCAAACCTGTTGTTGCTATAGGTAAATTTATTTTTACTTGTGATTCAGAATACCTTGTGGAGTCTAAATCATTAAAGTTATATTTAAATTCTTTTAATCAAACTAAATTTGCAGATGTAGCAATAGTTAAAGATACTATACAAAAAGACTTATCTCTTGCAGCAGGTGCTCCGGTTGTTGTCGATTTATGTCTACTTTCTGAAGATTATATTTATAGTAAGAGATTGGAATTGATGGAAGGGAAGTGCATAGATAAAGAAGAGATAAAAGTTACTGATTATCTACCGAATCCTAGTATTCTTAAAATAGGTAATAAAAAAACCAAAGAAAAATTGTACTCAAATTTATTAAAATCAAATTGTTTAGTAACCAATCAACCTGATTGGGCAAGTATCCAAATATCTTATATTGGTAATGAAATTGATAAAGGCAGCTTACTAAAATATATAATTTCCTATCGTGAGCATTGTGAATTTCATGAACATTGTGTGGAGCGTATATTTATGGATATAATGCGCCAATGTAGGCCATCGGCTCTATCTGTTCTTGCAAAATATACTAGAAGAGGGGGGATAGATATTAATCCATTTAGAACAAAAAATCTTCCAGTTCCTAATTTCACAAGGCATGTAAGGCAATAATTATAAAAATTCACAGACTATTTATACATTATCATTAAATTTTATTTTATCCAAGATACCATCTAGTATATCAAGATTATGAAAAAAAATTGTTATGTTTCCTTTACCATTTTTATGAAATATTTTTATAGGACATCCTATATGTTCTGAAAGTCTATTCTCTAAATTTGCAGTCTCTACAGTATTTTCTTTTTTACAATTCTCTTTAGCAAGGGTGGTTTTTTTGATGAAATTTTCTAATTGTCTAACACTTAAGTGGTTTTCTATACATTCAAATGCTATTTTACATTGTTTGTTTTTTTCTAAACCAGCTATTATTTTACCATGACTTTCTGAGATTAATCCGTCGATTATCATTTTTGTAATGGGTTTGTCTAAAGAAAGTAGCCTTAGACTATTAGTGATTTTTGTTCTTGATTTTCCCATAGTGGCAGCTATTTCTTCATGGCTATATTCAAAATTATCTATTAATTGTTGATATGCTTGCGCTTCTTCAATGGGGTTTAAATCAGTTCGGTTTAAGTTTTCTACTGCAGCTGCGGCCGCTGCTTGTTGATCGGTATAAGTATTTATTAAACAGTCTACTTTGGTTAAGCCTATTTTTTGTGCTGCTCTCCATCGTCTTTCTCCTGCAACGATCTCATAAAGTGATTTTCTAGAAATCGGTCTTACTACAATAGGTTGTAAGATGCCATTGTTCTTTATGGAATTCCCGAGCTCTGCTATAGCTTCTTCACTAAAATGCATTCTTGGTTGAAATTTACCTCTAACAAGTTTCTCTATAGGCAGTTGTTTGAAATGAACTTTTTTATCCATGGTATTCAGTATACAATAATTTTTACAAAACCTCTTTAGTTTATGTCATTCAGCCTTTAATTATATGTAATCTGTTGTTAATAAGAATATTATTAAATGTATCTTGTTGATTGGAATTTTATTATACTAGTACATGTACTATAATTAGTACATGGAAGGGAAATGTAAAGTTGGAGGTGAATATGGCTTTTGTACCTAGAATTACTATTCGTGATATTCCTCATTCAGAAGCTTTAGAGGCTTATATTATCAAAAAAGCTGATAAGCTGTATTCTTATTGTAATAAAATAATGCAATGCAGTATTGTTATAGATCAGTCTCAAAAACATAAACATCAAGGAAAATTGTATAATGCTCGTATTGATGTAACTGTCCCAGGAACTGAATTAGCTGTTAACCATGCAGTTGATGAGGATGTATATGTTGCTGTTAGAGACGCGTTTAATGCTCTTAGAAGGCAACTTAATAGCTTTACTGCTAAGCAAAGAGGAGATGTAAAAACTCATGATCAAGCTTTGTTAGGAATAGTTATTAAATTGTTCCCCGATGAAAAATTTGGTTTTATCGAACATAATGGCGAAGAATATTATTTCTCTTCATCTAATGTAGTAAACCCTACATTTGAAAAACTTGAGATTGGGACTGAGGTGCAGTTTATAGAAAGTCTTGGGAATGAGGGCAAACAAGCAAATCGTATTACTCGTGGCAAACATCATTATTGATTCCCCAATGGTAAATTTTTATTTTAACATGAATGCGGTATATACCATCATGAGCTTATTTTACACGATTATGTGAACCGCTCTTCAAAACCTGTTATAGTTTAAGGGATATTTACATTTTGTTTCTAAGAATATTTGTGTAGTATAAAAGCTATTTTAAAATATGGTGTGTGGTAATGTTTATACGTTACTCTAGATAAAATTTTTAAGCTTGGTTTATAGAGTATGTATCTAAAATTATTTTGTTATTTTGTTTTATTTTATGTTAACGTTTGTTTTGCTATTCATAATAATATTAATAAATCTTTAGTAAGAATTAATACCACTAGTAATGCATATAATTACAAATCACCTTGGCTTGCTCCGCAACAATTTGAGAAAGTGGGCACAGGATTCATTTTAGAAAATAATAAAATACTAACAAATGCCCATATTATTTCTGATAGTGTGTATATTGAGGTTAGAAGAGCGGATGATGTTACTCCTTATCAAGCTGAGGTTGAATTAGTAGATCATGATTGTGATCTAGCTATATTGAGTATACAGAATGAAAAATTTATGCAAGGTTCAATACCATTGTCAAGAGGAAACTCGTTAGATGTTGGAGAAAAGGTAAATGTATATGGTTTTCCCATTGGTGGAGATGAGGTTTCACTTACTCAAGGTATTGTTTCTAGAATAGAAGTTAAAGAGTATAGTCACAGTGGTCAGCTCTTGTTATTAGCGCAAATTGATGCTCCTATTAATCATGGTAATAGTGGGGGGCCAGTTATAGGTAAATACGATAAAGTAGTAGGAGTAGCTACGCAAGGCTATACATTTGGGCAGAATATCGGTTATATGATTCCTATTCAGGTGTTAGAACATTTTCTTGTCGATATGAAGACAAAACCTTATAAAGGATTTCCAGCGCTAGGAGTCAGGGTTCAAATTATGGAGAATCCCTCAATTAGAGAGAAATATAATATGGAGTCTCGTCACTCAGGAGTATTGATAAGTAAGCTTAGTCGGAGTTTAAAAAAGAATCCGATCCTAAAGCAAAATGATATAATTTTGTCTATTGACAGAATTAATATTAGTAACAATGGAACTGTTGTATTAAAGGATAATCAAAGAGTAAGAGCAGATTATTTAATATCAAGAACCTTTGTTGGGGATGTTCTCGATTTTAAAGTGCTAAGAGATAGTAAGGAAGTAAATCTTAAAGTTAAACTTGAGGGTAAAAATGATCTAGATAATCTTGTACAGGATGTACAGTATGGTAAATCGCCAACATATTATATATTTAGTGGGCTTGTTTTGCAGCCATTGTCAGCAAATTATTTGCAATCATTTGGAGTAGATAAATGGGCGGTACGTGCTCCTCCTTTATTGACCTATTATTATAGGCAGGGCGAGGTTGATGATAAACGTAAGGAGATTGTAGTATTAAGTAAAGTTTTACCCGATGTTGTTAATTTGGGTTACCAGTATATTCGCGATTCTGTTGTTATATCTGTAAATAATGTAGAAATATCTGATTTGAAGCACTTTATTCAGGTAGTAGAGAAAGGTATTAAAAAGAAATATCTTGAAATAAAGTTATTCGATAGTAGTACAATAATTATTGATTATAATCTTGCAAAACAACGTAATAAAAATATACTAAAGAGGTATAATATAAGAAATGATAGATCTAAAGATCTTGCTTAGCATTTTAACTTCTTTTTGGTGACAAACTGCTGTGATAAACAGAAGGGATGTTTTCTGTAACAGTTTTGTAAATAAATTCTGCTGCAGTTCTATAACCGTTATTGTTAGGGTAGTATTGTTTAGATGCAAGCTTTCTAATTGTATATTTTGGATCTAGTTTGTCAATAATTCTGCTATTTACAAAATTAGTAAAATCTTCAGTATTATTTGTTTGGTAGGCAGCATTAAAGAAATATTCTAATTCTACCGCTTCTTGTCCAGTAGAGCGACACAGTAAAATTGGTTTAAGTGACGGGAAATAATCAAAATAGGTAGATGAAATGTCAGTGATTAATCCATCTGATATATCAAATATGTTCATATATGAATTATCTGGATAATATATAAAATTATCATTATTAGATTCCAGTTCAGTAATGTACTGTTCTAGTTCTCCTAACTGTAAATTTATCTTAAGCATTGGATGTGGTCTAAATATCCAAAGAATATTAGAGTAAGTATTAACTAAATTTGCTAATAAATCTTTGTAGATTAAAAAAGTAGAAAATTGCTTTGCAGGAGGTGTTAATATATTTGGGATAGAATGGTGAGGTGTCCAGGCGACTGAGTATTCAAACTTATTTTTTATTTTATAAAGATTATTATCGGAAGTTTTAGTATTAAATTCATCTTGTCTTGGAAATTTGCAGCTAAGAACTAAAGCTTCTTGGCTGACATGTTTTTTTAATTCTCTTGCCATATCTTTACCATTACAAAAATATATCCAATTATTATCAGAAATATGCGTTTCTAAAAATGGCTCTAATCCGTTCGGAACAAATATGTTTTTTGACCAAGGATACCCATAGGGTAGAATACATATCAAACTATCTGGTAGTAATGAGGATAGTGAATCTATATATTTATCATTCTCAATTAAATCAACAACAAATACAATATCAGCACCCGAGGGATTAAAAATTAATTCACCAGTGTTTTTTTCAAAGCAATATTCTACATTGAAACCTTGTGATTGAAAAATATCAGATTGTTTCTCTGCATAAGAGATTATATTTTTTAGAGCATCCTTAGTTATTTCTTTTGGGAATAGATTTCTGGAGTGTTCTTTAATAATAGGAAGTCTTGAAGGAATTAAGCCAATTTTAGGAGAAAAATAAGAATTCTCAAAAATTTTGTAAATAGAATTATGGAAACGTCCTGTACAACTAGTAATAAATAAAACAGGGATCCTATTTCCTGAGTTACTGATTTTATGATCGATTAATTCTAATTTTTTTAGAACTGTGTTGTTAAATTTTTTATTAAAGCAATGTGACATGGTAGTGCTAACTATATCTGTAAGATATGGTTTTAAATTACTCAACACAGACATGAAATCTTCAGATTTCTGTTTTTTAATCAATATTTTATTTATTGTGATCTCATGCTTAATAATTTTCTGACAGGTAAGTATAAATTGAACTTTATATGAGACCGAAAAAAACTCCAATTTGCTTTTTAGAATAACCTTGTTCTCAGCAATTTCTATTATTTCGGTAAAAGCATTATCAGCCTCTGGACATTGAAAAACAATATAGTCCAAAAACATTCGTTTAGATAACCCTGTGATATAATACTCTAGAGTGTAATTGCCTGATTCTAAATAGCTATATGGACCAAATAAAAAATATCCTGGAACTAAACCTTTTTGGATAATAATTTTCTTTCCTTCATAGGTAACTTTACTAGAAGAACGCAGAAAAAATTCACTTATTTGGATGTTATAATTCATTTAGATATGAAAAAACAAGGACATTCATTTATAATGATTACTATTATATAGACTATACAAAGATTAGTAAATTAAATCAACAACTGGTACAATCTTTATTTTCCAAGTATGAGGATAAAATGTTTTGAGAATAAAAATAGCAATTATAGGAATTGGGAATTGTGCTAGTTCTTTAGTACAAGGTATACATTATTGTAAAGCAAAAGCTTCTTATGAAACAGTAGGAGTATTGCACGAGTATATAGGTAATTATAAACCAGAAGATATCGAAGTTGTTTATGCTGTTGACATTGATCAACGAAAAGTTGGGAAAGATTTACATACGGCAATTTTTTCTCCTCCAAATTGTACTACTAAATTTGTTTCTGAACTAGGAAGTTCTAAGGTCGTTGTGCAAATGGGAAAGGTACTAGATGGGTTTCCCCAACACATGAAACAATATGATTCTGGTAATAGTTTTGTTTTATCTGATGAACAGGAAGTTAACCAAGCAGAAATTATAGAAAAATTACAAGATTCAGGTGCAGAAATATTAATTAATTACCTTCCAGTTGGTTCAGAACAAGCTACTAAATTCTATGCTGAATGTGCACTACATGCAGGACTAGCATTTATTAATAATATCCCTGTTTTTATTGCAAGTGATCCAACTGGTGTATGGGTTAAAAAATTTGAGCAAGCAAAGCTTCCTATAATAGGTGATGATATCAAATCCCAACTAGGAGCCACTATTGTACATAGGGCTTTAACAGATTTATTTGCTAAAAGAGGGGTTGAATTATTAAAGACTTATCAACTTAATACGGGGGGTAATACAGATTTTCTTAACATGATGGATCACAGTCGTTTATTATCAAAGAAAGAATCTAAAACAGAATCTGTTCAATCTGTTACAAAAACAAGGTTAGTAGATGAAAATATCCATATTGGTCCTAGCGATTATGTTTCTTGGCAAAAAGATAATAAGCTAAGCTTTATCCGTTTGGAGGGCAAATTATTTGGCGGTATTCCCATGAATTTAGAGCTGCGTCTCTCGGTAGAGGATTCACCTAACTCGGCTGGTGTTGTTATTGATTCAATAAGATGTGCGAAATTAGCCATAGATCGTAAGGAATATGGTATTTTAGAAGCTCCTTCCGCTTATTATTATAAACATCCACCTAAGCAATTCACAGATAATATTGCATATCAGAAATTAAAAGATTTCTTAACACTAAATAAATGAATTCAAATTGCTGTGTCATTATTGCTGCTGGTGCTGGAAGTCGATTACAAGATATGGGGATAAATAAACCTCTTATTCCCATACTAGGGATCCCCATTATTGAACATGTAATATTAGCCTTAATACTTGCGAGAATAACCAAAGTGTATGTTGTTGTTGGATTTAATCAGAGGGTAATGTGTAGGTCTCTCAAGACATTAGAAAAAAAACTCAATATCACTATTATCCCAATAGTTAATGAAGAATGGCGCAAGGGGAATGGGTTATCTGTGTTAAAAGCTAGATGTATCCCTGAAAAAATCTTTTTATTGCTAATGGCTGATCATATTTTTGATTTTAGAATATTAAATGATTTAAATAGATACTCACTTAAGAGTGAAGAAATGGTATTAGTTATAGATAATGATCTTGAAAATAAATTTGTTGATATTGAAGATGTAACTAAAGTAAAATCAAGAGATAATAAACTGTATGATATTGGTAAAGGTTTGTCAAAATTTAATGGTTTTGATACGGGCATTTTTTTATGTACTCGAATACTCTTTAGTAAACTTATTGAAACAACATTTGAAAATAAATATAGTCTTACAGATGCGGTTAGATTGTTGGCTCTAAATTGTCAAGTTAATACAATCAATACGGATAAATTTTGGATTGATATTGATAATGCTAATATGCTAAATATTGCTCAAGAAAATATTTTACATGTATTACCTAAACTTCAATGTGATCAATATTAGTAAAGTAATCGGATAATTAATAAACAAAAAATTTTATATTTGTAGGGATGATTGGTTAAGTTCTTAGTACGACATCTGTTAGAAAAAAACCCGCAGTATCTAATTGTACGAAAACCAATATCAGGGATATGGGAAATAAACTTAGCAATAAATTCTTCAACAGAGAGTATTTTTTCTCGTAATGTTTTTGCCTTATGAACGAAATATTGGGGAACCACATTGTGGACATCTTAATATTTTAATCTAGATTTTTCAACGAGTAGCTCATTAAACAATTTAGAGCGTGTTTTTATGATAATCGACATCAGCCTCTTAGCAGAAGTAATCTCACGATCTTATCTGTTGCATAAACATTTTTTTAAAGAATGACACTATTTAACTATTGATGTGTTTAAATTGGATAAAGGCAAGTATATATAGCGTATTAAAACAGCATATTATTATTGGGTATATTCGTTCTCTTTATGAACTATGCTAGTAATGCAAATATCTGACCAAACATTAATAGCTGTTTCCAGCATATCTAGTACAATATAAAAAGGTAAAATAATGGTCATTATATCTAGAGGTATTTTCATTGATACTAAAAAACTAGTTGCCATAAAATAACAACCCATTGGAACACTAGCATTACCTATTGCTGCGAAGATAGAAAATAGAAAGACCCCTCCAATAATATTAATATTTAAAGATATACCATTACTTTCTAAAGCAAATAATATGGTAATTAAGATAAATGCGGCGCATGCATTCATATTGATGGTAGTGCAAAGAGGCAAAGTAAATCTGGCTATTTGAGGGTCTATTTTTAAGTTATTTATGGAGTAACTTATTGAAGCTGGCAATGCTGAGGCAGATGATTTTGTAAAGAAAGCTAGCGCTAGAGCTGGCCTAGTTGCTTTATATACTTTCAAGGGAGAAATATTTTTAAAATATAGAATACTAGGTAGAATAATAATACCTTGTATAAGATTTGCTGCAATAATACAGGTTAGATAAAGTAGTAAAACAGCTATATTAGAGTCGGATGTAAGATTTTTTATCATTGTTGCTACAAATGCAATTAAAGCTATTGGCAGTAAAAAGATTATAAATTCTGTTATTTTCATAAATAACATAAAGAAATTATCAGCACATTTGTGAAAAAAAAGTTTTTCTTCTGATGGTAATTTATGTATAGCTATTCCTATTAATACAGCAATGAATAATACTGCTAATAAATTGTATTCAACAAAAGGATTAAATATACCGCTTGGTATGGCGTTTAATAAATAATTAGAATATGCAAAACTATGTTGAGATATAAGATTTTCTGTATCAGCTTTTGGTATAGTATTAGCTGGAGAAATTATAATATATAGGCATAAAGCTATAGCTGATGCAATTGTGGTGGTAAGAACAGTAAGATATATAGTTTTTTTACCAACTCGTTTAAAATTATTAATACTCTCTATTCTAGAGAAACAACACATTATTGATAGAAATAAAATAGGCATGCTTATTAGCTTGAATATTCTTATGAATATTTCAGTAATGAATTGGCAAATTTCTATTAGAATGGGAATGTTGAAAAACCCAATGATTGTGCCTAAGAGGAATGCAAATAATAACTTAGTATTTTTTTGTTCTGACCAGTTGTTCATATTATAATATTAACATTAATATGTTGGTTAAATCGAGATACAAATGTTAATATTTGGTAAGTTTTATAAATAATTTAAATAAAATCGTATCAACTAAAACAATACATTAATCGCACAATTGAACAATTTAAGGCCTAAATAAAATTACAGCAAATTCTTGGCAGAAATTTTACCGTTGTTATAAAAGGTAATTTAGCCAGGATAGAGCGGTAAAGATGCTGATTCTCTTAGAATATAATTATGAAGAAGAAACTAACAAGAGAGAAGAGTTCCTCTCTTGTTAGTTTAGAAGACGTATGAAATGAACTGAAAATATGTTATGGGTTGATATTTCTGTAGATATAATTGGTTTAGGATGAGTTCATGGCTGTTAATTTAAGGATAATTCTGATGATAGGCAGTAATGTACTTAAAAAAATGACTGTAACAGCTCTTGGAAGTTTCTATGGATTGGTAATACTTGAAGATGTTAAAAAGAAGGCAAATACTCTAAAAAATGTTCTTAGTGTAGATGTTGAACTAGTGTTTGAATTACCCTGGTTTGCTGATATGGTATCGAAATCTGGTAAATTTTCCTTGGGTCTGCTTTAGAAGTTTTTTATTAGCTAGATTTTGAATTGGCTAATCTTACTCTTATTGGTCTACCTTTTATGGAACAACCTTCCATAGATAAAGCTGCGGAAGCACATTTTGCAGACTTATATGTAACAAACCCGTACCCTTTAGATTTTCTGGTACGATTATCTCGAATTATTCTTGTATTTTCGATAGTCCCAAATTTTCCAAAGGCATCGTTCAAGTCGGATTTTGTTGCAGAATAAATAAGATTACCCACATATAGAGTATTAGCAGATTTAGATCTGGGAAAAATCTTACTAAGATAATGCTTAATTAAACCAAACATCAGGTACACCTCCAAAACTATAAAAAAATAAAAATTTTACATAATACACATCGATTATAATGTGTAAAACATTAAATGTCAGATCAATTTAGATACTACAAAAAATTATAATAAATGTCTATCAAAATGTATAATATTAGTTATTGTTTGAATTTCTGTAGAATTTATATTTTGGTATTTATTCATATACAAGAAGTATGTAGTAAGTTAGTATATATTTTGCTTTTTTTATATGTTATAGGTTCAGATGGGTCAGAGTGAATTGCTAAATTGGATTTTTGCGTTTATTTTTATATCTATAGGTTATTTCCTAGCCAATTTTCTATCTAATTCTTTATATACTATTTTTAGTAAGTTGCTGGCAAAGCAGCAGATAATATTGATTAAGAAGTTTGTTTTCTATCTTGTTTTTTTATTATTTTTGGCTTTATCTTTACAGCAGATTGGTCTTGATTTATCTATTTTGTTGGGTACAGCAGGATTTTTGACTGTTGCTATAGGTTTCGCTTCTAAAACAGTAGTATCTAATTTTATCAGTGGTATATTTATCATTATTGAGGGAGCTGTGGAGATAGGAGATAAAATACAGGTGGGTAAGAATAAAGGGGAGTTAATGTCAATAGATTTGTTATCTATAAAAATAAAAACTTCTAGCCAACAGTATATGAGAATTCCAAATGAAAATGTTTTGAAAGCTGATATAGTTAATTTATCAAAACCTGAAATTCAAAGAAGGACTCTAAAATTTGAGTTAAATATATTGTCAGATACTGATAAGTTTTTGGAGGATCTGGATTCTATTATAAAAGAGTGTAAGTTGGTAGAACAAGCTCTTGAATCGAAGTTCTATGTCAAACAAGTTAAGGAATCTAGTTTTCACATTGAATGTAAAATATGGTGTAAGGCTGAAGATGAAGATGAAATGCTTTCATTTATTCTAAAAGAAATTAGACATTTATATAAAAAAGACAAAGAATTAATACCAATTGGTAATTATGTATTTTTGAATAAAATATAACCTATCTAAAATTTTCTTTAGGGATCACTTTTACTAATAAAATGTAGGGTCCGCGCATTTTTTTTATCACTAAAGAAAAACTCTTAAAGTAAATATGTTCTTTTTCTTTAGGGATTCTCTCTAATTCCTGAGTTATAAGCCCACTAATAGTTTTGTTCTTAATGTTAGGTATGGATATATCTAGTGCTTTCTCAAGAGAATATATTGGAGTGCTTCCTTTCATTAAAAATGTACCATTCTGAAGTGTTATCCAGTTTGACCTTACTTTATTAAATTCATCACTTATATTACCTAGTAAGGCACTAATAATGTTGTCTAAGGTGACAAATCCAATAAGTTCATTTATTTCATTAGTAACTATAGCAAAATGTGAATATCCTTCGTTGAATTTTTCAAACATGTCTTGTATTGAGTAGTTATACGGAACTTTTAAAATAGGACGCATGAATTCAGATATTCTGATGGTCTTTATATCTTTATTAGAGTTTATAATTGGTAGGATATTTTTGACGTGTACTATACCAATAATATTATTTTTTTTATCTTTATAAATAGGGTATCTACTATATTGCTTTGTAAAAATTAACTCTAAAGCTTCTACTAAATTCTGATCTGCATTTAGTCCTATGATATCATCATCTGAATGCATTAGATCAGCCACAATCAATTCAGCAAACTCTAAGGTGTTGCCAATAAGCTCATATTCTCCATGATTTTTATCGTCTATAGATGAATCTAATATTAGTTTGATCTCATCTCTTGAATAATTAATAACAGATGAATATTCTGTCTTGTAACCAACCATTTTGAGGAAAAGAAGTGAGCTTTTATTTAACATAAATATAATAGGAAACATTATCTTGTGGAAATAATATAAAGGAATAGAAGTCCAGAGTGCGATATTTTCTGCAGATCTAATTGCTATTGATTTTGGGGATATCTCTCCTACAACGATGTGTAAAAAGGTGATCATAGAAAAACCAAAACCAATAGATATAGTTGATCTTATTGTGTCAGAATTAATTTGTAAGAATTCTAATATAGGTTTTGTCATATTAGCGAAGGCTGGTTCGCCAATCCATCCTAAAGCTAAGGATGTGAGGGTAATACCAAGTTGACATGCAGATAAATAAATATCTTGCTGGTTATGGATTAAGCTGGTAATTTTACCTCGATAGCCATAGCTATCTTGTAAAATTTTTATTTTGGTACCTCTTAATTTAACTATGCTAAACTCTGCGGCAACAAAAAAACCATTTAAGATCACTAAAAGAACCGCGGATATAAGATAGTATAGGTTCACTAGCTAAACATGTAAAATAAACAATTTTATATACTTGAATTATTTTAATCTAGAGTTAGTTGCTGTCTTTAACAAATTTTTTTCATTAAGAGAGCGGTCATTACTAGCAGACGCAAAGTTGTTAATACCTAGCTGGTTCTTTTCAGTAAATTTTCCTTTATGAAATCCATGCCACCACCCTTCTTGCCAATGGTGAAAGTTGGTTGTGCCTTTCACAAAAGGATTATCATCTAAAGAATTGCTTAACGATGCATTATAGCCATCTGCGCAGCATTCTTCTAATGTGGGTGATTGTATTGCTAATATTAGTTTTGTAGTAGCTAACAGTTTAGAATATTCCATATTCTTCTCCATATAAAAGTCCATTTATAATGTTCACCTTTAATTTATTATGCTTTGTAGAATAACGCAACAATTTATATGAATATATTTTATTACTGCATAAAAAAAAGAAAATAAGTAATATTTTATTCAAAACAAAACAATCATTGCACATAAATGTATTTAAATAATATTATTTACTGGTAGAAGAGCTATGAGTGGATCTGTAATAGTAAGTTGTTACTCTGGACACTACTATATATAGTGTTTATTATGCAATGGGTACACAATATATTATTAATAGGAAAAATTTAATAATTTCTATTCATATATATTGTTAATCTTTTTGGCAAAAAGCATTATTTTTCTAAAACTTTAATCATATATCAATTTTATATATACTATCTATTTGTTCTATAGAAGAAACGGAACAGTCCAATTTTTTAAGTAGTCCTGTACTGAGCTCAAAAACACACCCATGTACAGTTAGGTTTTTTTTGTTTACCCATGCGGCTTGGACCGTATTAGTATAACAAGTATTATATACTTGTTTATAAACATTTAGTTCAACTAATCTATTAGCTCTTTCTATTGGATCTTGTATTTCGTATAATTCTGCTTTATGCTGAAGAAATACATCTTTAATATTTCTTAACCAATTATCTGTTAAACCAAAAGGAGTTACTCCCATAGCTGCATTAATTCCACCGCACCCGTAATGTCCACATACTATAATATCACTTACCTTTAATACTTCAATGGCATATTGTAGAACTGATAACGAATTAAGATCTGTGTGTATCATTAAATTTGAAATATTTCTAGTGACAAAAATATCTCCTTGATCTAGTCCTGATAAAGTTGCAGGAGCAACTCTGCTGTCGGAGCATCCTATCCATAAATATTGCGGTGATTGTCCTTTAGCTAATTCAACAAAGAAGTCTGGATCTATAGCTTTTTTTTGTTTAGCCCATATCTTGTTTTTTGCTATTAATTTTGATAAGTCTCCCATGTACCAAGTATTAGTCATCAATTCAATAGCGTCAAGTTTGTGATTTTAGGTATGATAATATTATTAAATAAAATAATTTTTTTAAGATTGTATGAATGGTTAATTAAAAAATATTAATAATAATATTTCTCAGAAAGAATTGCAAAAAATACATTTATTTTTGATACTAGTCTCTATTCCCGCTGAATGCAGAAAAAATGTGTAATAGGCTTACGAAAAGATTATATAGAGATACATATAATCCTATGGTAGCTATTAGATAATTTCTTTCTCCTCCATTAATAATTTGACTTGTTTGAAATAATATCATTCCGGAAGAAATGAGAACGAAAGCTCCAGAAACTGCTAAATGTAGGGCTGGGATATTAAATAACATAGCTGCAAGCATTGATAACATAGCAGTCATTATTCCTATAAACAACATGCCTCCTAAATAACTGTAGTCTTTTTTAGATACTAAGACGTGACCCGATAGTCCAAGAAACATAATACCAGTTGAGAATAAAGACATTATAATTATATTGCCTCCATTACCTAAACTTAAAATAGTATTTAATAAAGGAGCTAAAGTATAACCCATAAAGCCGGTGAACATAAACACAGCAACTATACCTAATGCACTGTTTCTAAGGGCATGCACTAAAAACATTAGCCCATAGGTACCTAAGAAAAAAACAAGCAGATTTGGGTTAAGGTTAAGGTTGAAAATTATAGTTCCATATGCTGTTATTGCACTGAACAATAATGATAGACTTAACAAAAAGTATGTATTTTTCAGAACTTTATTTTTTATTAGGATATCTGATTGTACTAATGGATTAATTTGATAGTTTGCCATTTTATTCCTCGTAAAAAAACACTACTATATATTAATTATACACCAAAAAAGTGGTATTGTGAATAAATATTGCCCAAAATACAGGCAGTTAGCACTCTGTAGGTAATTTTTAGCTTTTTTTAGGCAATAAAATGTAAAAAGCTCCTCTCTCTTTTAATTTTCCAGCTAATTCGGATGCTTTTTTCCCATAACCACAAAAAATATCTGCTCTGATAGAACCTTTTATTGCACCACCTGTATCTTGTGTCATGGCTAAAAATTGCATTGGAGAATTATGCTTAGTTGGATTTTTAGTATCTATCCAGACGGGTGATCCAAGAGGGAAATATTGCAAATCTATTGCGACGCTACGTCCTGCTTGCAGTTTAGTTTTTTGGCTGCCGTATACCCTATTATCTTTTAATATTTCTGAAAACACGTAGGATTTATTTTTATTTAGTACCTCAGTAATTTTCTCTGGATTGTTTTCTAGCCAATTTCTGATGGATTGCATTGAGATGGCTTTTTTACTTATTGCTCCTATTTCAATTAAGTATTTCCCGATTGGAGTATATTTATGGCCGTTTGTTCCATTGTAACTAAGTGTTAATCGTGAACCGTTGGGTAGTTCAACAAGACCGCTGCCCTGTATTTGTAAGAAAAATAAGTCTATCTTATTATCTAGCCAGATTATTTCTAGATTTTTCTTAGCGATGGCACCATTTTCAATTTTCTCCCTAGTAAAATAAGGCACTAATCTCCTTTCTACAATTTTTCCTGATATTCTACGTTTAAAGAATGCTTTTTCAGGTATGAAAATACTAAGATCAGGGACTGTAACTAGATCATCAGGTCTTGTATAAACTGGGAATTTGTATCTATTGGTTTTAATAAAGGAGCCTTGAACTACAGGAGCATAATATCCGGTAAATAAGCTTTCTGATTTTGAGATTACTTTATATGGAACAAATTTAGTCTGTATGAAATTTCTGAACTCTTTTGGTGTAAGAAATTTAGATTCTAGGAAATACTGGCATGTCTCTTTGAGTCTTTTATGATTATAGTATGGGAGGTATGGATAGTTAATGTCTTTCTCCACAGTGATTTTGCAAGATTCTGTGAATACAGGGATTATATCTTCTATATTATCTTCTTCCCATCCTGGTAAATTAGCAAAAGAAGTTTTTTCTAAATGAAACAAAGTTTCTTGATTTTTTTGACAATTGCTTAAAAAAAGTAATGCGAGAACGATAGATATTAATAAAAAGATGTATAATAATTTTACTGGTAATTTATTGTTTGTAAGCATATGTTTTTATAAAGGGGTTAGGATTTTCTGTATGTTAAATACATCTATTTATTTTGGCAATACCATTAAATTATAATGGTTAAAACTAGGACAATAAATATTAACGATTTATAACCTAATTTTGGTAGCTGTTATTTTTAAAAGTGCTACTCTTAAATAAGTAAAAGAATTGTTTTAATAAAATGTCATTATTCCAGAGATATAAAAATCAGTTGCGTCATAATCTATCTGATCTTGTTTTAGACAGAGGATCTTCTTATATGGATGCTATGGTTGGTATTTTATTACGTGATAAAGCAAGAACTCCAATTATGTCTGATGATCAGGAGGTGCTTATTTCTTATTGTGCAGATCGTAATGTAAAAACGTTTGAAAGAAAAAGCTATTTAATGATGGTTCGGTATATATATCTAACAAATCTCTCTAAAACAGTGGAGAAAAATATTAATAGGTTGGAGATAAAATTAAAAGAAAATTTGCTTACTGTAAATGAACTTGAGCAGAAATTAGTCTCTAAAAAAGAATCAGACTCTATTAATAATAAAATTATCCATAAAATGCAGGAATTGAAAAATAAGTTAACTAATAGTCGGCATGCAATTGATAAGTTAAATAATGATAAAAAAGATACTTTATTAAAGATGGGTAAACTAAAGGAATATTTTTCTAAATTAGAGGATGAACAGAAAAATTTTGAACAGAATTCCGTGGATAGTTTAAAAGATAAAAAAAACAATGTTTTAAAAATGTTAGAAGATTTATATGTCAGAGATGAGAATAATCAGTTAACAGGATTTGTTTTTTTCATTAAAGAAGCATATAAGAAAAGTTTACATAATAAAAAACTAAAATTACTATTACATGATATATCTATAAGTATAACTGAAGCTACACTAGTACTGTCTTTTGGGGAACTAAATAAAAATAACTCTGTGGAAACGGTGTCACCAGAATGGTTTCTAAATGATTTTTTTAATAGTCTGACGGAAAGTGAAGAAATTTTTTCGATATTAGATATAGATATTAATAAAGAGACATCTCTAACAGATTCTTTTAACACCTTTTTAGCTATTATAATTGGAATTCATCGTGTGGTATCTGAGCATCCTGATGAGAGGCACCTAAAAGTAGATTTTGCGAGAAAGATGGCTAGTCTAAAATTGGAAATGGAGACGATAAATGTCTTCTAGAATACCTGGTTTAAATTTGCTTACAAAAAGCAATTCCTATACTGGTCGTAAAGAAGCAGATAACCGACTAACAGAATGTATAACATCTTTTAAAAATATAGAAGGAGAATTAGAAAATTTGCTTTTAGAATGTGATAATTGTAAAATAGAAATGTCTGAAGCACAAGAAAAATATCTTGGTAACGATTCTGAAATAATTAATCTTGATGGTCAAAAATTTGGATTATAGTATCTAAACAGATTTTAATATAATATATATCAATATGTTGAAAGGGAAAACTATAATTATCACAGGCTCTACACGGGGAATTGGTCGTGCAATGGCTCTTAACTTTGCTAGAAAGGAGGCAAATGTTGTCATAATTGGTAAGACTGCCGAAAAACATGAAAAATTACCAGGAACAATCTATTCAGTATCAGAAGAAGTTTCTTCACTAGGAGGTACACCATTACCTGTACAAGCTGATGTTAGAGAAGAGAAACAAATCACTAATATTATTAATAAAACTGTGAAGAAGTTTGGAGGGATAGATATATGTATTAATAATGCCTCAGCATTATGTCTATATGATACTTCCGAATTATCGATAAAAAAATGGGATCTAATGCATTCGGTAAATACACGAGCCACTTTTATAATGTCAAAACTTGCTTTGCCATATTTACAAAAGTCAACGATTCCTAATATACTAACGATTTCACCTCCTATAAATATGGATCCTAAATGGTTTATAAATTATTTGGGTTATACAATTTCAAAGTACAGCATGAGTTTTTGTACATTAGGTATGTCAGCAGAATTTGATAAGTACGGTATAAGAGTAAATTCGTTGTGGCCTAAAACTACGATAGCTACTTCGGCAATTAAATTTAATTTTAGCGAGGATGTGTTCAAAGCCAGCAGATCTCCAGAAATAATGGCAGATGCAGCATGTGCTATTTTAACAAAGTTAAAAGATACTGGTAAATTTTTTATAGATGAAGAAGTGCTTCTTTCTATCGGTGTTAAAGATTTCTCTAAATATTTATCTGATCCTAATATCAATAATCTTTATCCAGATTTATATATTTAACAAATAAAGTGATAATAAAAAATTTGGTATTCTGAAATTATAAATCAATTATATAATAATTTTTTTCTTTTATAAGATTTTTTTTGCTTAAGGGATTGTTGGTACAATATTTAGAATAATCCATATGAATAAATCTATACATCAAATGTTCGTCTCTGCCTTTTGGGATTCCTAATCTTTTGGTTTGAATAATTTGCTTTGGATGGGCTCCCTTCTTTGCTATATAGAAAGAATTTCTGCAAAATTTTTTTTGATCCCAATCTGTTACTTTAATATTTAATGATTTACAAAGTAAGGTCTGTCCAGAGCATAGTAATGAAGGTTTTCTTAATTTATTATTAATGGGGTTATTAACTTGCATTATTTTTATTGCCTCTTTAGAACAGTTATGAGGATATCCTGATTTTATTAATACAGCATTACCTGCTCCTCTACAGCTTATATTTAAAGAATCTTTTCCTCTTGCATAATACATATAAATGGTGCCTGGTTGCATAAATAGGGCTCTTTTTTTTTCTGAGAATCCTAGAGATGCATGGCTAGCTTGTTCGTTTATATCATAAGCTTCTGTTTCAATAATCAGAGCAGATAACCATGTATCTCGATATAATACTCTGATAGTTTTACCTAATAAGGAAATGGCACAATCAACGGGAATTTTATCGAAAGAAGTAGAATCTAGCATAAATTATTTTGGCACAGTTAACCCATAAATGTATTGATTTTTATTATAATCCGACTAACGTGAGATTGGAATGAAAAGTATCTTCTTTTTGTTCAATACTAATAAATATATTTGTGTGGAGGTATGTAAGATATATTATTATCATTTTGTGCATTTAAAATATTTATAATATAACACTAAAAACATATGTTATTTAGTATGTAGGAGATCAGTTAAATATTAAATAAAACCATGGTTTAATGTACTAATACTCTGCTATATTTTTATAAATCTAACATTCTCCTGCATATTCTCACAAGCTTGCTTTGCCTCTCTATATAACTAAAGTTAAAGCTAAAGACATAAATTTTTGTGTCATGTTTAATATGAAGTGATAGAAATATAATGGAAATAACTTTTAGCAATGGATTGTTAAATCATTTTCTGAGTAACAAAAATAAAAGAAAATTTTTGTTAAAACAAGTGCTGGTGATAATTTTCTTAGTACCAGTTCTTGTCTATGCAGGATCAGGGAATCGTAAATACAGTCCAAGACTTCAAACTGAAGGTAAAATCGGAAATCGTAGAAGTATAGTACGGCCAGCTATACTCATTCCTCTATACCAACAACCAAACTCTCTCGTCC
>PIVX01000146.1 GCA_003353785.1 Gammaproteobacteria bacterium
GGGGCTAGCATCTTTTTCGGCTTGTCTCCAGAAAGGATTTAACGGCCAACACTTCCCCCCAACCATACCACAAACATAACAATAAATAAACAATAGCATAAAACCAAATAACAGAATAAAATAATAAAAAACAATATAAATAATCATAAAATATGGTCTGGAAAAATAAATAAACCGCACAAAAGAAGGTGCAGAGACCAACAATCATAAAATAATGTTTTTCTTAACACAAATTATTTTGATATGTGCAGAAACTCCTGCAAAATATAATACAAAAAACACAGATAACAAAAATCCAAATAAAATTGCAAACAATATATATTTTCACAGTCGCAACAAATCAAAAAATAATAATAATCAAAAAATATGCATAAAATTCACATATTTTTCCTCTCATAATTGCTGTCGATAAAATAAAGAAAAGAGAATGTAAGAAAGAAAAAAATAAAAAAAAATTGGTTTTTGCATGTCAATTAGTATTTGTTTTATTTGTATATGTAAATTGTTGAGATAACAATTTATAAAAAAAATTATAAAAAACAACAAAAAAAACAAAACAAAAAAATAAAACAATACTTTTAAAGCTTGGTCGCTGTTTTAAAAATGCTTAAGTTTGCTTAATTATTATTATATGATGCAGAGAGACTAGATATTAATCACAACGCCACAAAATTCTAAATTACAATAATTTAGAGGGAGTCTCCTACATCAAATAATATCTTATAATCAAACAAATGAAAGCAAATACATAATAAAATAAAAAGAAAAATAAATAAATAACACTCACTCATACCATAAAATAAAATAACTAAAAAAAATTCTGCGCACGAGTTGCTGCTGCAGGTCTATAATAAAATAACCGTAAAAAATAACCAAAAAAAAAAAATAATTTATATGCACGAGGTACGGCTTCGGGGGGCGCCTAAAATAAAATAACCATAAAAAATAACCAAAATAATAATTCCTATGTACGAGGTACGGCAGCGGCTGCACCTAAAAAATAACCATAAAAAATAACCAAAAAAAAAAAAAATAATTTCTATGCACTGGGTACGGCAGCGGCTGCACCTAAAATAAAATAACCATAAAAAATAACCAAAATAATAATTTCTATGCACGAGGTACGGCAACGGCTGCACCTAAAATAACCATAAAAAATAACCAAAAAAAATAATTTCTATGCACGGGGTACGAGCTTCGGGTGCGCCTAAAAAAAAATAACCATAAAATAATAATTTCTGTTCACAAGGTACTGCTGCGGGTGCACTGAAAACAAAATAACCATAAAATAATAAAATAACCAATGATGTGTATGATGTCCAGGTCCTAAAAATAAGTCCTAAACAAATACAAAATCCACGGACTCCGAACACGTCAATGTAATGCAATACCAATAAATAGAAAATAACTATCAATTGTAATATAATCACCAATAATCGTATCCAAAATGCTGCCACGCGTAATAACTGTGATCGACTGTGATCTAGTCGCTAGAATTAAACTCGACATGACTTCGTCATGGAGTTTGAGTGAGGAGTTTGGAATTTCGATGTTATATATGGGATCATACGTACAGAATATAAGATCATACGTATATATGGGATTTTTGAGTGATGTTTTACGTACAGAATATGGGATCATAGCTTTTTTTATGATCAAATTCATAAGGATAACTACAGAGCTTTTTTTTTTTTGTTTTTTTGCTCATGTACCTCAAGTGCATGTGATCATACATATATGTATGATCACATGGACAACCACACGGGTCGCCCGCATTTAAAAAACAGTTTTGAGATATATACACTTTTGAGATATGT
>PIVX01000147.1 GCA_003353785.1 Gammaproteobacteria bacterium
ACAAATTAGAAGTTGCACCTTACTTTCAGTCAAAAATTATGCTTAAAATAAGTTTTTTAGAATATGCAATGGATATATATAATAATTTGAATATGAAACACATGAATGATAGTATCTCCGCAGAATTCAATATATTCAATATTGTAATAACTAAAGAACAATTTCTAAGTAATGGTATAACTCGGCAAACTAAACTTACAGAATTTTCTTTAAGGAGCGCTATTTTTAATTATGTCAGAGACAACAATGCACATCTAAAATTACTAATTACTATTAAAAAAAATCAAAACATTACAATAACTCACTCAGATTTCTCAGAAAGTGAACTTAAATACGATGCAGAGCATCTAAAAACTTCATTAGAGATGAAAAATATTAAGAAATATAACAGATAAGCTTTTCTTAAATAATCGAAATGGTCATTATAGATTTAACAATTTAATTATTCTATTGGGAATAATTATTAAGTAACTGTTCTCTTAGATTAGAGTTTTCCTCGTAAATAATTTTACTATATTCTGCTGCATCATTCGTATCTCCTAGAATCTCATCCCCATAAATGTTTTTGAAAATCTCATGAGTTTTTTTATCTGGAAACGCACATATACCCAAACCATTATCTCTACCAAAACACATACCCTATAACGTTTGATACTTATATACAAGTATCATTATGCTATTGATGAACTTTATTTCACACGGCAAATATGATTTAGATATAACTGAATGGATACTTTTCATTTATAGATTGTAAGTTTCCTTTATGCATGAAGGATATGCTTTTGGACTTTAAATGGTGAGGTTCTACTGCATTGTTACTGCTTTTATGAGAATAGCTAAGAAATACCACATTTTTATTAATATTGCTAGGACAAAATGAAGCAAGGTTAATAGATATAGTACTATTCATTCTTGCATCTCCTGCTTGTAATAAAAAATCGATGTAAGTTTCTCTTTTTAAGATGTTGGATCGTGATGTATCTACTAAAATAGAAAGTTTATTTAGCCTCAATCCAGCATAATCTATTAATTTATTATTTTTTTTTCGCAAATCTATAACTGTAATGCAAGTATCTTGTGAAATACCGTAGTTTACTATAGCTTTTGAGTATGCATTAACAACTGATATAGTGTGTGTTTGATGCTGCTTTATACCAAAAAAAATATCTCCTGATACAACCAACTTATACAAACTATTATTACATAATAATATATGACATGCATATATAGGATCTGTAAAATAAATTATAAATAGTAGTAGAATCCTATTTATAATACAAATTAATTTAATACGTGATGAAAAAACCATATGCATACTCATTTTTGTTTATAGTAGATAGCATGGTTATTCCTTTTCCATAATTCGAATTAATCATAATATAGCATTTATCTTAGAATATTTCTGTAGTAGTCACTGTAAACAATAGTAGGATTAACACTATTGGCAGAATCGGCACCGTCTACATCCAAATGCAAGAAAATTATAGTCAGTTCTCATCACTTATCTCGTATCTAACTATCTTATGTGAACTACTCCTATGCTTTAGCGGCTTTGTTTCCTAACCCTAGTGGTTATGGTATTTGTAAGAATTTAAGAAATTTTATAACTTTCAGGCATCCCAAGGTCTGTCATCTTATTTAAAATTCCGCATCCAATCATAGCTTCATTTTTTTATCTAGAGAATGTTCTAGATTTCCTGGATGAAAGTGAGCCTGAGAGGTTACGTTATGAAATAGGTAAATTAGCTGAAATGTTATGCCCTACCCCTGCTAATGCTAGTCCTTCGGTAACACACTTTAT
>PIVX01000148.1 GCA_003353785.1 Gammaproteobacteria bacterium
ATATGATATTCAACGATAATCTATACAATACAAAATGAATATAAAAGAACTACTTAAAGCAAATGAACTCTTATTTTTTATATTTGCTATTGTATCATTAGTTATTTTTAGATTGTTACTTATAATTAATGTTCCTGAGTGGGGATGGGATGAATATAGCTATCTGCATGACGCAAGAATTATTTATTATAGCCTCCAGGACTCTCTATTGTTACATCAACAGATTTATCAATGGGTTATTGGTAATGCTTTTAAATTTAAGAATAATTATTTTGTAGCGCTTAAAGTTATTAATGTATTCCTGGTTTTTCTAGGAAGCATGCTTACTTATTCTCTTGCAAGGAAATTTGTTAGTCAGCGTTATGCACTGGTTAGCTTAATATTATCGTTAACAATAGGAGGTCATACGTGGGCTGGGCATGCAATGACAGAATCTATTATATTCCCATCATATTTAATGCTTATTCTGTGTTTAATTAGTTATTCTATATGGGTAGTTGATTTTAGTAAAAATTCAAATGCTATTACCATTATAGAGATATTTAAGCATTTATTATTTTCATTATTATTAGGAAGTATTTTTGCTTTTTGCACTTGTGTTTCAATAAAATTTTATACTATAGGCATACCTCTGTTGCTTCTTTTGTTGGGGTTTGAGGTGTATTGTTTGTTAAGCTCTGGTAATAAATTACTATTTTTCATTAGGGTTATTGGTATTATATCTGGAGTATTTTTATTTTATCATTTGTATGAATGGTTAATATTTTCCAGCCATCATTATACTAGAAGTTATATGCCTTCACGGTTTGCGATTAGTTTATTTTTCAATCAAATATATAATAAGCCTTATGATTTTGTTCAAAGATTGATAGGTGATATGGGAACCATATTTTTTAATTACTCTACAGTTATTGGCTTGGGATTAGTTCTTTTTAGAAAATCTTGGAAATATAAAAATCATCATATTTTATATATGATGATTTTTATATTTTTAGGATTTTTAGCATCTTACGCACAGTACACATTATTCATGATTACAGAAGGTTATCATACTCATATTGGAAAATATATGATGAGTCGTTATATCTATTTTTCTTTAGCTCCTTTATTAAGTACATTTTTCATATTAAAAGATCCTTTTGATAAAGTAGAGAAAACAATATTAACAACTGTAATTGTTATATTTGGGATATGCTCTTTTTTAGCAAATCATACCAAATTAGTTAATATTATTTATTATTGTGATGCTGAATCATGGGGAAATGCTGCGCACTATAGTAGTACTCATCTATATTTTATTATATTGCATCTGCTCTGCATTATTTTGATATGGAAACTATCATCAATAAGGAAGTTGCAATTTTTCCTTATGATAACATTCTTGTATGGCTCTATTAATAGTGGATTATTTCTTGCAGAGCAGCTAGGTAATATCTATTATAATGAAGTTTCTGGCTGTCAAGTAATGAAGATGAAACATTTATCCGTTAATCAAACAGCTGCATTTATTGGTTATAATCGTCTGTCACATGAAAGAAGTGTGGTTCTATTTCCTATGCACAATTCATTCCTATTAAACAGGTTGCCTTCTGGTGTTGCTGTAGCGGATTCTTTGATAAAAAATAAAGGAGATATATTATCTACTATAAGAGATTCTAAGATTAATTTTAAAAGATATAATTTACTGTTTATTGACAGTTTCCCAGGGAAGATGTCTGATAGTGAATATATTATTGATAGAACAGAATCCTGTATAGTTGTTGATTTAGACAAGATACATGAGTGAAA
>PIVX01000021.1 GCA_003353785.1 Gammaproteobacteria bacterium
ACATTCAGGTGATTTTTACGAAATAACAAAAGATAACCATGAAAGCTTTGCTAACAAGATTGCGCATACAGAGCCTTTTTGGACAGATATATTATGTATTTCACACAACTTTCCTGATTGTGAGAAACTTATAGAAAATATAAAAACATAGAATCAACTGGTTGTTAGTTTCTTCGAATAAATAATTTCACCGTCATGATTGTGTATTATGCTCCCGTGTATCTATGTTCCATTCATTATGCAAATAGTTTATAGTTAAGAACTTGTTTATACATAAACAAGAAAAAAATAGCAATTTCAATATTTGGGGAGTATTTAATTTAAATACAAGTATAAATTTCTATTAAATGTCTTAATCTAAGTATATGATAAAGTTATCAAAATATGAAGAAATAATATAATACCGTAATGATATAGTGGATTACGGTGTATAGCTGTATTGTCAATTGTTGTTTCCCATATAAATAAATCTTTATTGCCTGGAGGTTTTTTAGGCGTTGATATATTTTTTGTTATTTCAGGTTATTTAATTTCTCTCCAAACATTTAAATTAATGCAACAAAATAAATTCTCTTTAAAAAATTTCTATATTCGGATAATTAAAAGAATACTTCCGGCTTTATATGTAGTAATTATTCTTCTTGTATTAATCAACTATTATTGCTACAAGATGCAAAATTAGTCGCTTTTTCATCTATTTGGTCGTTGTTTGCTGCAGCAAATGTATTTTTTTTTGTATTTAGATACAAGCTATTTTGCTCCAGAGAGTAATGAAATCCCCTTTTTTACCTTTGTGGACGCTTGGAGTTGAAGAGCAATTTTATATGTTGTGGTCTTTATTTGTTCCTATATTTAGGCATATTAATTATTTTTTTCTGATATTAACAATAGTTACAATATTATGTTTTTATTTTGCAGAGTTTTTTTATTATGTGTCACCAAAATTTACGTACTATATGTTACCGGCAGGAATTGGAAAATTCATTATTGGGATTGTTATTTCTGCAGTAATATTTAAATACATCTATAGCAAATTACCTAGAATTTTATTATCTACAATGTCATTCTTAGGGCTTGGTTTAATAATTTATTCTATTAATAGGATTTCTCAAGATAATATTTCCCCGGGATATCTAGCTATTTTACCGACTTTTGGCCCGCAATGCTAATACTGTCTGGTCATTATAGAAAAAGAGGATTTTTAGCAAATCTTCTTTTGATAAAATTTTTTACAAGTGTAGGAAAGATATCTTATTCACTATACTTGTGGCACTGGCCGTTGTTAGCATTTTATCACTATGGGTATTATGGTGTCACATTAAAATCAGGAATTTTTATTTTTCTGATTATGATTTTTGTAGCATGGCTCAGTTATAAATATATAGAGTCGCCATTTAGGAGAGCAAAAAAATCTGCAAAATTTATTCTGTTTTTTATGTTCTTTGTCCTAGTATTTGTACATTATCTGTGGCGTTGCTTGGGCTAAAATATCATGGAAAATGGATGCGCAATATAAATTATTTAAGAACAATAGAAAAAATGGAAAAAGATTTTGCGTATGCGGATATAAATAATGATGTAACGTGTCATTTGCTCCGTTCAATATTAGTTTAATTGAAATAAATAAATCAAGATGTTTTGTTGGTTCACCTATAGAAGCTATTAATGATGTTCTTTGATTCTAGTCAAATATTCCTTAATCCAACTAAAGCGTTTCCCATGGGATAGTTCTAGCATTTCATTGAGAGGTGTCGATTTTATATACTCCTGATATGTGCTTGCAGCAGCTCTTAAATCTTCATCAGATGTAGCGACACAACTAAGCCAACGCTCAAAATTATCCTCAAATTTTTTACATAGCAAACAAAGCATGGTAGTTTCAACAATAGAGACACTACCTTTAACTTTAAGAGCCTCAAGGCATTCTATAGCTTGCTCAAAGAGGATTCTAGCTTGCTTTTCGTAATACATACAATAATAATAGTCTATGAGCAAAAAAGAAACAACAACTAAATTAGTAAAATTAAATATTCACACGGGGAGTCAACTAACAAGAATCTACGAAGTGTTGCCTAATCGTTCTATCCTCTTCTCCTGGTTATTAGTTTAAATTTAAAAAAGAGTTACAGAAACAATGGCTCATATGTTATATTTAGCAAATTCTTAATCAAGCAGTGTCTTGAATTTAAATCAATATTAGATACTGAAAAACACAAGAAATATCGAAACAATCATAAAGGTATTAGTGAATAACAGTAATTATTTTTGTACTGACATACCATTTTAAAATATTACGTTATTATAGATCTGAAAACAAAAAAACTTACTCATGGAGATTTAGGACAAATACAACTATATGTAAATTATTTTGATCAGGAAATTTGTATGAAAAATGACAATCCAACTATATGGTTAGTATTATGTTCTGAAAAAAACGAAACTATGGTCAAATATCAACTTGGGGAGAACAATCAACAGATATTCGCAAAGAAATATAGAGATGGCTAACTACAATGCGAGCAATGTTGGTGATTCATTGATTAAATTTATTTCAGTTACATGCAACATCAATGGTAAATAGGTTACTGAGATATATTATCCGCAACCAGGAAAAAAGCTAAAATTTGGCGAAAATCGTTATAATTTTGAGCCAAATACAAATGTGATTAAGGATGATTTTAAAAGGGTTAATTAAGGGTATTTATTGCGAAAAAAGTCTAGTTTAGATAAGAAAAAAATTGTTAAGAATGAAACAACTAACAGATTATTCTTTTTTAGGGTAAAAGTTGTGTTGCTGGGAATTGATAGATATGTCAAGAGGTTAGTGATTTTCCTATTGTCAATACTTGGGCGCAAAAATACTTATTCACAAAATCTGTGAGTAACCTAGTCAACAAAGATGAGTTCTTTAGAAAATACATGTGCTTAGTGCAATGTTATATTTTAATCAGGGCTAAATTTAGTCCAGATGTAGTTTTAGTCAGTTTAGATTTTAGTTTTACAGGTGGTGAAAATATGAGCTTTCCAAGGAGTTTTTAGATTTTAAAGAATGTGCCCGAATGTGCAAAAGCCTACAGTTTGAAATTGCTGAATGTGTTTTTTGGGCCGATATATTTCGAAATCTATTGACACGTTATCAATAAGAAAATATATTGTTTAACAAAATCATAGATGATTTCAATATAGAAAAGATAAAATTCAAAGAAAATCTCATGAAAAAAAATAATTATCAAGTCATGGAGTCTAGGGGGTTTGTTGCTGATGATGATGTTATAAATTATGAGTATTTACTAGACGATGAAATTATAGCTTTTTTAAACTCTAATTTGGCTACACACAGGACTATTGCCGCAAAACTTATAGTAAAAAAGAGTGAGGCTTCAGATTTCATTGACCAATTAATTAATACATTATTGATTGAAAAAAAACTATATCCGCGTATTGCAATATCGGAGGCGTTGGGAGATTTAGGAAGACTTAGTGCAGAAAAATGCACTCCTTTTTTAGGTGTGATTGGTAATAATCAACACGTTCTATTGCCAACTCAACCATTTAAGAAGTCTAACTATCCTCTTCCAAGGGATATTGTAGCGAGAACTATTTGTAAAATAGGAAATGCTGCTATACCTGTTTTATTAGAAAAACTTGACATCAATAATATTAAACAATTATCTGAAGGAATAGATGCAATAGGGTATATATCATATTATCAAAAGAACACCTATGCTAAAGATTACATATTTAAATTAACAAAGCTATATAAAAGAAATCATTTAATTTTATGGAAGTTAATTAGAGCTCTGCAAGCATTTTCAAGTGAAGAGGTAGTTGAGTATTTACAATCTATATTAAAAACAACAACTATTCAACCGTTGAAGTGGGAATCAAAAAGAAGCTTACAACAAATTTATAGACATAAGAGTAATTACAAATTTTAAATAGCCTTTACTAGATCGTAAATTGGTAAAAACCCATAAAGCAAGCAGACAAGTTAATAAACCTAAAAACAATAATGCCGACTGCATTAAAGCAAGCTTAATCATCATAACGAGCCTTCTATCGAGATATCAATTGAAAATCAATTATTTTTTTAAACATATCTCAGCTCTATATTTATTTTGGAGAGTACCTTTATCACAAGCCCAGTATTTTTCGCCATTTTTTGCAACAAATATGTTATAAATATAGATTATTCTGCTTTTTTGGTATAATCCTATGCTTTTTTACATTCAGTTTCGATAAAGCTAAAGATTAAAATTTCATACGAAAACCTATGTCGGGTATATGAGCAACAAATTTACCAATGAATTTCTTGCCTTGCTGTTGTTTTTTTTCAAATTTGGTTGTACTACATAACCGGTGGGATATGTATCATTCATGTTTGCACTTAACTAGCCTAAGAGCATGAATTTTATTCATGATGGAGAACATAAAAAAGTACGGTGTATTTAGACCATGTTATATTTTAGTTTTAACGGTAAATTTATACTCATGCTAGTAAATTAGTTTTCTAAATAAGATTTTATTTTCTATGATTAATTATATTAGTATTTAAATTTTATAATTATGAATATTTTTAAAAGGAATACAATTCGTAATATTCTGAGTAGTATAAGACTGCTAAAATTAGAAGAAGACGATTGGATTATAACTGAGGATATTGTCAAGCAAAAAATTAGCGAAATTAAACAAGAATATGATATAGATCAAACAATTAATGAATTAGCAATTGCGGCAGCTAATAAGATTAGCAAAGAACAACTTATTAAACTTTTTCCGGAGTGTGATAGTCAAACAAATATTTTTGTGTATTTTAGTAACTTGTTATCAAAGGCCTATTCTTTTAATGATGAAAATCCATTGGTGGGGAGAGAAGAGCGAGATTTTTTTGCTAATTTTTTTTATAAGCATAGAGATAGTGATGATGAAAATATAAAAATATTGCTTTCTGTTATTATTTCAGCAACAACATTGCATTCTGTGGAGGAGAATTTTTTTAAAATTGGTAAATTATATTCAAAAGATGAAATTATTGATAGTAATCAGACTAACATTGATCTAGCGAAAAATGCAGTTTTAAGTTTTGTAGAACAGAGTTTGGAGACTTTAGATGATTTATCAAAAGACCTACAATCGTTAAATCTTTTGCCTCACTTACATCCTCCTCCAATACCTAAAACTAAATCTAAACAAAATATTAGATCTGCAATAATGTCAAGCAAAACTGAAAAAAAAATTGTTAAAGCTTTTGATGATATGTCTGGATTTAATAGTAATATACTTGGTGCACTTGATGAATATATTAAAAAGACGGATAAAGTAGCTCGTAAAATATTTATCAAGAGAATAAGTAGAAGAAAGAAATATCTTGCTAGGAAGGAAGAAGAATTAAATACAGCAAAATTCTTAAGAGAGGAGATCGCAAAAATTTTTTCACAGAATCCTCAACAATATAATATGAAAGTATATGAGCTAATAAGCGCCGTTCTGCATAAGTATGTGCAATATGATGAGCATAATAGGTTGGCGCCTAGTGAATTTAGAATGTCGTTATATGATCAGCTTGATATGTTAGATGCTACTGAACAAGTTGTTGCTGAAAATATCTTCATGCCTGAAAAATTAAATAAAATCCACAGCCACCTCAAGAAATATAAAAATTTTCAAAAAATTTATAATGAAAGAAGAGGAATTCTAAAAAAATCGTTTGGCAAAAAAAAATCGTACAAAATAATTTCTGAAGAAATAGAAAAAACAATAAATGTTTTTTTGGAAGAACCAAGCCAGAACAATTTAGAAAGATTAAAAACTGTGATACTGCAGGCCAAGAAAGCTATTGAAGTAAACAAGCAACTGAGAACATTCAAATTAGGGAAAGATGTTTTAGAATCTCTGTTAATGAATTTGGGGAAAGAAATAGAAATACCATCACCTAGTTCAAAACAACTAGCAATAGAAAATTCTCATATCAAGCGATAAACTGGTTACGTATAAAGCGTGCATTAAAATCATATATGGTATTATTTAGCATTTAGGCTCATGAATTTTAAATAATTAAACATTTGTGACTTATCATTTCTTCTCTACCTCTATAATATATCTGTATTTGCTTATGAGCATATGGAGCTGCTGTTGGCTCAACACGGCAATACTTAAAATTCAGATATATTTTATATTCACTGTCTCTATGGTAAAAGGAATTTGTTGGAGATAAAATGCAGGACAGAGTTTCATAGTTATAAATATTAGTACTTATAAGTTGTTTTCTGGCAAAGTGTACGCTAACCATAACTGCCCGAGAAAAGTTATTTTGAGTGCCTAACAATTCTTCTATTTTTATATCTAGATAGCCTTTGCTTCTCATGTCAGCATTTGTAAGTTCTATATATACACTGGATGCTTTTCTAGGTTTTACAATTGTACATTTACTATGTCCTAAATAGACGGTATTAATCTTTGTTAAAGTATAACGTATGGTTTTATCAGTTAAATTATTAAAATATATTTCTACAATTGATGCTTGGGAAATATTAAGCACAGCTAATATCAAACAGAATAAATAACCTCTGTTTTTATTATAATCCTTATCGGTCATTTTATTCTTTCCTTAATGCCCATTTATCCTTATATAATAGAATATCTGATTAATGTCTAGATGAAGAACAAGCATATATACTTTTATTTCCTGTTATCTCTAAAAATTGTGCGTGTGGCATATAATATCTTTCCTGTCCACCTCCTGCTATATACCTTTTTCCATCTAAGATTATTTTTTGAGGCATTTGTCCCAAGGCAATCATATAAGAATTTTCACTTGGGGTTAAGCCAGAGTTTTGTAGAGACTGTCTGACTTGAGCTATACTTGTAATCCAAAAACTTGATGTACAGAAGATAGTTAAAAGAAATAAAAAAATGGAATTAGTGCTTGAGAACATTCTATTCATCTATTTCATCCCTATAAGTAGCGGCTAACTAAATTCATTATACATAAAGCACTGCTCTCCTGTCTATTATTTAAAACTTAAAAATATTACAAGAAATCCAAAGGAAACTGTGATATTCCATTTAGAGACAAAGAGAATTACGGGTTGGGGATTTGGGCAGGGTAATTTCATCAAAATCAGTTTAATTATAATCACACGTAATGTATATTCTTCTGTATAGATTAATTAACTATTAGGAAATGGCTACCTTATGATTGGAGATTATTTTAAAGATCCTAGATTATTTGCAAGATGTATGTATTTAATTGCTGAAGTATTTCCTGGATGTAAGGAACTTGCATTAAAATCTGTGAAATATGGAGCTTCTTGGAGGAAAGTATCAGTACCATTTGTAGTGGAAGAAAAAGGTGAAATTATTGCGCATATTGGAGTATTACCAATTGAGATAGAGTTAAACAAGAAAAAACATCATACTGCAGCAATTCATGCGGTCTGCGTAAAAAAAGAACGTCGCGGGGAAGGTTATTTTAAGTATCTTATGAAAGAAGTGATGGATTTCATAGACAACAATTTTAATTCATCTATATTATTCACAGATAAACCTTATTTATATAAAAATTATCCGTACAAAACGATGCTTCCAGAATATAATTTCGTTTTTAATAAAGATGTTCATTCTATCTTACACGAAAAAAAAATAGATTTGAGAACATTATGCTTAGATAATTCTGATGATTTAAGATTAGTATATAGTATGTTTGCTACTCGTGTGCAGTTATCAAATCAGATTAGTGTTTTGGGTAAAAATAGAACAACTCTTTTTATTATGAATACCCTTTACAGGAAATTACATTATTCGGAAGAGTTAAATGCATTAATTGTTTTTGATATAGTGAGTAACACTCTGTATATAAAAGAAATAGTTAGCCCAAATAATTGTGATCTTGCTAGTGTTCTTAAGTCTATTCCAGAGATTTTTGGAAAAATAGTATTTGAGTTTTGTCCAGACAAATTCTTAGGAAAAGAAGATTATACAGCAATATTAGCTAGCCCTGAATGTTGTGTCATGGCTTCAAAGAATTTTGTTTTTGAAGGAAAATATTTTTGTTATCCACGATTATATAGTTGTTAAAAAATAATAGTTTCCATAACCCCCATTGGGAATTTAAATTTAGTTATGTGTAGAGTATATTTGGCTCATTAGAAAATTATCGCGTAGAATAAAGATGTGCACATAAATTTATTGTAAGCCCTTAATAATCCATCTATGTTTATAGAAAAGGCATGACTCCTGGATTAATTGCGGCAAAATGGAGGTTATGATTAAAATCAGTTTCAAAATAATAAAAAATTAAGAGCAACAAAATACTATCAAGAAGTGCAAATAGTATTTTAGAAAAAATTCATGCTATGATCTCGTGGCTACTATTTCCAAATAAAGGAAAAGCTATCAGTAAAACTAACTATTTGGATAAAACATTCCGTCTGCCTCTAAAAGAGTAACATTATGAAAGTCAGATAATTTTAAAATTTCATTTGTAAAATTTATTTTCTGTTTATTTTCTGAAACAACATGCCGAAGCTTGTTTTTTAATGCTTCACTATGATTGTTAATGACATTTATCAATGCTTTTTTTAAATGATTGTCTATATGATATTTTTTATTAATTTTAACATCACTATTCTGAACTTTATAAGGAATGAAATATTCTGGGACAAGTAAACTTCCAGAGGATAAATTAGGATTTAACCCAGCAGCTAAACTAAGACTTAGAATTACATCTGTTTTTCTGTCCTGAGATAAATATTTTCCTTGATATCCTTTTCTAAACTCAACTAATATATCATTTTTTTTATAAAAATAGCTGGATAAATAATTTGGGTTAGGATTACAAGCAGGAAGTTTAACTAATGCTTGAGATTTAATATAGGGTGATAGAAGTTTTTCTATTAAATTTAAATGGGCAGGAGCAGAACTTAGTCTATGAATATAGATTACCAATTTTGGGATTTGCACGTTATTTTTTTTGGAAAGCCTCCGTGTATTATTAATATAATAGTCTAACACAGCAGAGTAGGCTAGATTAACTTTGTGTTCATCATATTCTAGAATGGAGGCTTCTTTTAGCTTATAATTATTTTTATTGGAAATAGCATCTAATGTCTCACCTGTAATAGTAGGTCTATCTAAAACAATCGCTAGATTAGCCCAGATCTGATTGGGAAATTTTTTTTGACTAGGAATAATGCCGCCTTCAATATTTAAAGCATCTGCATATTGATACAGATTGGAAACTGATACAGGGAGAGCTCGCACTGCTGTAGTAAAGATCCATAAAGCACTTATTAAGCAAATAAATAATTTTTCATAACGCATTTTTCACTCCAAACAAGATAATATAAGGGCAAGATTAGCGGTGAAATTTACATTAGTAAAATTACTTATTTTAATATTATTATTAATTTTATTAATAATAGGGCATCTGGTATACTCTAGATATGGGTAATTTTATGAAAAAATTTAGTTTCTTGCATCTCAGATATTTTTATGATGCTGTATTGCTAGAAAGCGTCTCAAAAAGTGCAAAAAAAAATTTTGTGACACAATCTACGGTTAGTCAAGCGATTCATAAACTAGAAGTTGGATTAAATAGGGAATTGGTTCAACACCAAAGGAAAAAATTAGAATTAACACATTTTGGGAAATATTTTTTTAAACAACAGCATGCTTTATTTCAAGCTTGGGAAGTGTTTGAGAATCAAATTGAAGATCAAAAAACCAATTTAACTGGTGAACTCAATATTGGAACAACAGCTGGGCTTGTTACCACATATTTACAACCTTATTTGCAGAAATTTAATCAGCTATATCCAAATGTTGAAATAAAAATACAAGTTTTAATGCCAGATCAAATCTTAAAAAAAATACAAAAACAGACTTTAGAAACAGGGATTATATTAGAAAATATGGCGTTAGGATATTTTAAAACAAAAATACTGCATAGAGGATATTTTAAATCCTATCGGAAAGAAAAATCTATAATACCCATTGAAGCTGAAAAATTTATATTATCTGGAGATTTTCCTGAGACTCAAAAACTGAAAAAAAAATATCAACAAAAATTTAATAAAGAACTAGAAATTGCTTTCATTATACCTTCTTGGCTGGGGATTGCCCATTACGTAAACCAATATGAGGGCATAGGTTTTTTCCCGGATTATATTCAACAATATCATGGGCTGAAAGATAAAGTCGAGCCTTGTTTCCCAAGCTTAGCTAATATACCTTATAAAATAGTTTCAGTTGCCACAAAAAATAATAACTTATCTAGACTTCATCAAGCCTTTATAAACCTATACTGAATATAATGGTACTCAGTATAGGTGGAATAGGGTGATTATAATTGATATCACAAAAAAAGGTATTTTAAATCAAAATAATTTAAGTATTATTTGTGAAAAACATAAAAAATAGATAAATGCTTTTCATATTGCGAAAAATTTTGCAATACCTTTATTAAATTAAATGAAAATAAAACTTAAATGAAAATAATTTGCAGGAGATTTTAGACTCAATTAATAGTGAAGAAAATTTAGAACCATTAAAACTGAATGGCAATGATTTCGGTTTACCCCGTTTAGGTGCTTTTCAAACTCCTAAACAGCAAGCCAGCAATTTATAACATAGGAACTATCGGTCATCTCTACACTTATCAGATGACTCCTCTTCATCTACAATAAATGCTGGATAATTCTTACTATTATTGTAAATACGCCATATATACTCGCCCAATATTCCAAGCATAGTCATTATAATTCCTCCAATAATCATTATTATAATCATGATTGGAGCCCAACCTGGTGCTGGAGTTTGATTAGAAAACCATGCGTAAACAATAATCAGGGAGTATATTAGACCAGAAAATGCTGTAAATATGCCAAGTGCTGACATGAATCTTATTGGTATGCAGGAGGAGTCCACTAAAAAATCTACAAAAATCATTATTTTCTTTATAAAGCTATAACTTGATTTACCATGAGGCCTTTTTTTTCTAGTGTAAGGAATAAATGTCTTACTAAATCCAACTGATAATAAATAACCTTGGATGAAGTTAATTTTTCCTTTAAAAGAACAAAGCATCTTACATATTTTTCTGGCTGATACATTATATTTTTCCTGATCTCATTCGTCTCTACCATAAATTTTTAGTCCTGTGCTATCCACTATTATATGACTGCCTGGTTCAACATATTATATAAAATTAGCTTGTATATGTATTATATACTCGTACAATGTATATAGTATTTAATAACAGGATTTTTGGAGGGGTTACTATGTTGCTTGGAGGTATATTGCTACTTATATTAGGTTTATTATCTGGTTGTGAACAGCCTACCTGGGATGGCTTTGTGTATCCTGATAGAAATAACTAGATAGATGTGTGGGTTGACAAATAAGTGGGCTTTGGTGACTGGTGCCTCTAGAGGAATTGGTAGGGCGTATTCAATATTATTAGCTTCGAAAAAATGTAATTTAGTAATTGTAGCACGCAATAAAGATGATCTAGAAGAATTGCAGAAGTTAGTAGTAAAAAAATTTACTGTGAAATGTTATATTATTAAGTGTGATCTTAGTAAACAAAATGCCGCTAATGAAATATTTGAACAAGTACAAATACTGAATTTAGAAATGAACATTTTAATCAGTAATGCTGGAATAGGATGTTATGGTATATTCGGAGAAATGCCGATAGATAGACAAAAAGATATGATGATTATAAATACTTATAATCCTGTGGTTCTTACACATAAGTTTATTAATCAGGCAAAAAATTCCGGCACTCAATACTACATTGTACACATAGGATCAATTGTTGGTTATAAAGCACTTCCAGGATCTTCTGTTTATAATGCAAGCAAAAGTTTTATTATGTCATTTGTTAAATCTTTAAATATAGAGCTAAGTTCTAAATGGAACAATATAAGTGCAGTAGTTGTGTCCCCCGGTGCTACTAGGAGTGATTTTTTTAGGGATGCTAATAAAGCCATTCCTAAAATTAATAAAATGTTTATGATGTCGGCTGAGGATGTTGCTTTAATTGGGTTTAGAGCTATGTTAAAAAGAAAAACTAGCGTCATCTGTGGCTTTAGAAATAAATTATTAGTTTTATTAATGAAGTTGATACCTATTAAATTGATTGCAAAGTCTCCATTTAGAAAATAAAATTGAGTGATATTGCTAGAGAAATCAAAAAATATACAATTTTAGCGGATAAATGGCACAACTATGCTCAAAAGATGAATGATGAGTTAAAATCCTAATACCAAATATTCAGGCTCTCCTCGGTTTCCAACCAAGCTTTTTACGCCAAGTCACATCAAATGACGTAAGCCTTCGATTAATAAGGCAGTAAATCACTACAAAAACTTTCAATTTTATCTTGTTTATAGTAATAATCTTCATATTATCAATATCTTATGATTTCTCAGTTTTAACCAAATTTGTAGATTATATTAGAATAAGCGATAGATCTATCTTTCTTGTTTGTATAAATATCACATTTAACGACAAATTATTGACCTTAATTATTTGATGTGTTAATATAGAACAATAAAGATTAATATTAAAACTAATTTACGGACGATTATTAGTAATTTCCGTGAATTTACATGAACAAATTTATAACTTCTCAAATTTCTACATTATTTTTTATATCAGTATTTATCATAGCATTGCAGCAAAATGTTCAAGCAGAATCTTCCGGTAAAATATCTCCTAAGTATACTCCAAGAGTAGAGTTAACTGGGAAGTTAGGGTACAGCTCTAAAAAAGAAGCTAAACGTAACATATTACGTGGTGGATTTGTTTTACCTATATTCCAACAAATGAACAACTATGTATCTTTTATCACTGTTATCGGTTTAAAAGACTCTGCTAAACATATTGAAGGTAATTTTGGGTTAGGACATAGAGCGTTTATAAACAAGAATTGGATATTAGGTGGATATGGTTTTTATGATGCTAGAAAAACTGAAAATAATAATCTAATTCAGCAAACAACTATAGGGTTAGAAGCTCTATCTAAATATCTAGAATTCCGTGGTAATGTTTATATTCCTTTTGGTAAATCACATGATTTGGGTGTTAGAAATATTTACCAAGCTAAATATAATCAGCAACGTAACAAAACTATTTTTAAGAAATCACAACAAAATTTAGCTGAAATTGCTTTATACGGATTCGACCTTGAAGCAGGTGGTTCTTTACCAATATATCCTAAACTAGAAGGATTCTTAGCATTTTTCTATTTTAATAATAAAGACGTGGATTCTGTAACAGGGGTAAGAATAAGGACTAATTACTCATTTACTCACTGGTGTTCTATAGAAGCTGAAAGTAATATTGACAAAAAAATAGGTCATACCAGTTATTTAGGATTTAAATTAAGCTGGGATTTCAATTCCTCCACTAACAGTAACACCTTCTTATCTCTGAATAAAAAAATGACTCAGTTACCTATAAGAGATATCGATGCTATAACAGCAGTAAAAGAAGCCGCACCGTTCATTGTGTTGGAAGATGCGAGGACAGGTTTTGTACCTTTTGTTTTACCTAAGAAAGCAATAACACCAACCACTGTTATTGATTCAGATGTTCCTTATGGGATTGAAGATGTTGAAGCAATTAATAATGCAAAGTTAAATGGCAAATTAATAGCTGATATTGCAATATTAGATGAAGAAAAAATCATGTATGTTGGCAGTAATAATAACGACAAACCATCTGTAGAAATCTTAAAAAAATATAAAATATCAAATATCAATCCAAAAATTATGGATAAAACATTGCATCCAGAGTTTAGGAAAACTGTTGCCAATATTAGAGTTAAGGCAGGGAAAGCAGATTTATATAAAAACACATGTGATGGTTTAGTAACAATGGGTGAGGCAAAGAGTCAAGGATTAAATGGGGTAGAATTATCTAAGGCGGGGATAAAGCAGGGTGTCAAGAAAGATAAGATGATTAGTAAACATAATATTCCTGAAGATACCATTAAGCAAGCAGCAGAATCTAATGATATTACCCTTGATGAAGCTCACAAAAGTGATGCTTTAACTCCTGAGCAGAAAGCTAAAAAAGCTATTAAGCAAGGAATCAAGAAAAATGAAATGACCTCTAAATATAAAATATCTGAAAATACTATCCAGCAGGTAGCAGAATCTAATAATATTACTCTTGATGAAGCTCACAAAAGTGATGCTTTAACTCCTGAGCAAAAAGCTAAGAAAGCTATTAAGCAAGGAGTCAAGAAAAGTGAAATGACCTCTAAATATAAAATATCTGAAAATACTATTCAACAGGTAGCAGAGTCTGATGATATTACTATTGACGAAGCCCATCAAAGTAATGCTTTAACTCCTGAGCAAAAAGCTAAAAAAGCTATCAAGCAGGGAATCAAGAAAGATGAAATACAAAGCAAATATAAAGTAAATGAAAATGATATTAAGAAAGCAGCTCAATCTGATGATGTTTCATTTGATAAAGCCATGGCAAGCCAAGCATTAACATCAAAAGAAGCAGCTCAACTTGGAATTAATAAAGGCATATCTAAGCAGAAATTAACAGATGAATTTGGCATACCAGCTACAGCAATTCCTAAACAGAAAACTAAAAGCCAAGATAATAAAGATGATTCAGCAAAATCTAAAAATAAAAATGACGATAAACTGAATAATGGTTATAACAATAACGATAAAAAAACAAAAGTTAACAGTCTTATTAAGAAATTATCTACCAGCAATGACCAAGCCGCTAGAAAGCAATCACTAAAAGCACTTGCAAGCAACAATGTTGCTCCATCTGAATTTGCTCATGCCAAAATAAAAGCAAGAGAGTTGATAGATGCAAACTATTCTGTGCAACAGTTGATAGATAGTGATATAACCCCGGCTCAGATGATAGAGCAAGATGTACTGCCATCGGAAATCAGAAACAAAGGGGTAGATAAAGCAGGCTTGCCATTAAATTCTCACACTATGCTGCTTAAGTATGACATTACACCAGCTAAGCTTAGACAAGGTGGAGTGAATACAAAGCAGATGCTAAAGGATGGATTAAAGCCTTGGGTATTAAGAGAAGGGGCTGACGGATTAACTACTGAACAGATGATAAGAGATGGTGCTGATGTAATGCCTACTACCAAGGAATGTGGTGTATTAAGAGAGCAGATATGGGATAGGGAGAAAAAACAACATCGTTCAAAATTGAAACAATCTAGAGATAAACATTGGAAAGACACTGGTAGGGCAGCATTCTGGAATAGTCATAGTGATGCTAAGTTAAAGAGAAAAGAAAGAAGATTATTAGATTCAATAAAAGTTTATAATAATGTTACAGACCATACAACATGGTCTCCAAATGAGTTTTATGACATGCATGACAAATGGTTTGAAGCTAGCTATAAAACAGAAAATGATAATGAGAGAGCAAGTAATAAAGGAACTCATGCCTACGGTTTAAAGCAAAAAGTAGCCTGGGATACATATGACTCATTACATAGCGCTATGCGGGATACTTGGAGAAAAGCAGTGCCTCAGACTTATTATGCTGTAAGATTTCTAGATAATAAAGAATATATTGCTGAATTTAAGAAAAATATAAATCTATAGTTTTTTCAGTAATCGATATATTTACCAGTAATAGCACCAGAACTATGCCAGGCATCATCTCTGAGACTATGGCAGCTAATTATCTGGAAGTTTAGAGCTAGAGCTTAATGGCATCTCTGTGATCTTGAGCATCAGCTTAAAAATAAACTATTTAAATGTAATAAACCGCCTCCTTATGTCATGCAACCCACTGTTGATACAATTTATAAAACATAGCTTTGTCTGTCCTTTTCAGTATGTATAATGGCTTAACCGCTGCCAGAGGTTCAGATATATTTACACACAGTCTTGACAGAATTTTTTTATGCTTTTGTAATCGTGTACTCTTGTGGTTATCTATGCGGAATTGAAGACTCTAAAACATCTATCGATTTACCCAATCCTTTTTTTCTCAAAAAATCATCTAATGCTATCTTTGTATTTCTTTGATTAATACCCGGGTTGATTATTGTTTTTCCAATACACGTAGTTTTAAATGGAATTTTAATATATGTGCTTATTGCAATGTTACATTTTAAGCATGGAGAAAATTAGCTTAGATAGAGTTTTAGCCAGGTTAGGTTTTAGTTTTACAGGTGGTGTAAAACTTGGGGGACAAGGATATGAAAAAAAAGTTATTATAAATATAAAGTGAGAAATATATTTTTTAAATAGAAGAATCCAGTTATATATAATGGGGTTTTTAATTAAGAAGGTGGAGGTAAAATGTGGAAAATCATCTAGAGCATATATTTCAGATTTGGAATATGTTATATGACAAAAATCAAAATACAAAATCAGTAATAGAAAAATTTTTTCACGATGATTATACTCAATGTATTAATAGAGTGATCATGAACCGCAATGAATATATCAATCATGTGGCGGAACAAAAGAAAAACATTGAATCGATGGAATTTAAATACATAAATTATCTTGCACAATCTGATGAGATATTTATTATATATTCTGCAAAAGGAAAAAATATTCAAGGGAATGATATTGAAGTAGAGGTGATATCTTATTTTGAATTTAAGGATAATAAGGTATTGAAAATACATGGCCAGGTGCATTTATCAAAAGGCAATCCATCCGATGTTGATATGAAGTAAATAATTCTTATAACAAAAAACAGTTACAAGTAGTAAAAATTACTATTCGAAATAAAAAGGATTTTTTCAATGTACATTTGCTAGAAAATATTAAAAAATAAGTTGACTTAGATGTTCTATAAATATAGAAAACAGATTTCATTACGCCAAGAAATTTTGTTACTAATGAACAAGAAGAAATAATAATGTCAATGAGGAATGAAAAAGAAGAATTTGAAGAATATATCTCTTTAGAAAATTATCTAAGTTTGTTAGAGACAATAGCTTATGTTCATATGAAACCTAAATATCCAAATACGGTATTAATTTTACGACTATCTACTAGCGATAATAATGTTTGCGCATACTACCATTGAATTTTTTGCTAGTTAAACAATATTTCTTAAAAGGAGAGTGAAGATCCGCAAGGACAAGGATCATTACGACCTAACTCAGCTATAATATTATGTACAAAATAAGATTTTCTTGACTGTATATAACAATTTATGCTAGCGTGTGACCATGGTAATTTAATACTCCTTACACTATTGAAGATATTTGATGTTTAAAATAGTTATACCTATTTGTACATTGCCTTTATACCAAGCTAAATAGATTTCTATACAGATACTAGTATAACGATGTTGATAGATTTTTTTATGTGGATATTTTCTAATGAATAAACATGAACTTAAATGGTTTATTATAATTTTAATTATATTTTTGGCTGCTTGTATTGAGACGGATATATATCTGCCTGCTTTTCCAGATATGATTACTTTCTTTGGAGTCTCAGAAAGTAGAATTCAACAACTACTTTCTTGGAATTTTATTGGGATCTGCTTATCTGGTCCTTTATATGGCCCGATTTCAGATACTTTGGGACGACGCTTTCCGCTTTTATCTGCATTAGGACTCTTTCTGTTTGGAAGTTTAATAACAATATTTGTTTTTGATTTTGAATTGATGTTAGTTGGCAGGTTTTTACAAGGCTTAGGTGCAGGGGGATGTTTTACATTGGGTTCTACAGTGTTGTTTGATGTCTTTAGACCTAAAAGAGCCATTGCAATGACAAATAATCTTAATGTCATATTGCCAGTCATAATGGCTAGTGCCCCATTGTTTGGGGCATACTTAAATGCGGTGTATGGTTTTAGAGCCAATTTTATAGTTATTGTAATTCTTGTTGGTATAAGCTTACTAGCAACTTTTATATTTCTCCCAGAATCATTGCCTTTGGATAAACGTCAAGATTTTTCTCTAAAGAAGATTAAGAACTCATTTTTACATGCACTAACGTGTTGGCCTTTCATCCGGTTAACGATAGTAGTTGGTTTGCTTTTTGCTGGTTATTTAGCTTTTTTATCTGGTATTGCAGTTCTTTTTGTTGTTGAACTTGGTGTTAGTGAAAAGGTCTTTCCTTATTATCAAGTATTTTTATTGCTTTCTTTTGTGATGGCTAGCCTACTCGCTAATTCATCTATTCAACGATTTGGGATAAACAATGTAAAAATTTTTGGCTTATCGCTTTGTGTTATCGGAGGTATGATATTTGTGATTGCATGTTTACTGAAACCAAATGATCCACTTTGGTTGACTCCAGGTATGATTCTGTATAGCTATGGTGCTGGAAACCTCATTGGACCATGTTTTGGAGAAGCTATGGAAATACTCCCAGAAATTAAAGGAGTTACTGCCAGTTTAATAACAAGCTTTCGTTTACTTGCTGCTGCTGTTGTTGTTAATGTTTCCAGTAGTTATTATGACGGAACAATAATGCCATTGTGTTATACAGTAAGCCTTTGTATTGTAATTATCCTAGGCTTACTTATTGTCCATCACTACTCCGAGGTAAACCGAGATACATACCAAATAGGCACACAAGAAAATGAATTATAGGCATGGTTTTGGTATTTTGGAAGGCCTAACAAATGAAGAAATAGAGCGCTAATTTTCCAAGGAGCTCCAGGCAAGAGCAGAAAACAGGTGGGATTATAATATTTATGGTAGTGGAGAGTCCTATAAAATAGTTTATGGTAGAGCAAAACAATTTATAGAAAAATATAAAAATCAAGACATGTTATTTTTTACTCATCAGGTATTTAGTAAGATTTTGAGAGGTTATTTACTAAATATGAGTAAAGAAAATATTTTAAATTTTACTACCCTCAAGATATGGTATTCAAATATAGGAACAAATTGTTGCAAGAATTATGATAGAATTTGGTATTATAGCGCTTCCCTAAGTGGTGTTCGTTATTAAATTAATTGGTATTCGCAGCATCATACCACTCCTCAAAGTCATTTGTACCTAATACAGATATAGCATCTATTAAAGCATTATGAAATTCACTTGAAGTGCTAGGCTTTGTTTTTCTCGTATGCTTAATTTTAATATAATTGTTCATAGAATATTGCAACCCTCTGGGATATCTGCCACTTCATATTTATAATCAAAATACGAATTATAAATATTAATAGCATTTTCTTTAGAGTATATAGTATGACCGTCCGATTTGAAAGAGGATGAAAATGCTTTTGCCATGTTGTCACCATTTTTCTTGTTTTCACCATTATACCAAAGTCCTTCTACCGCAATTATTTCTTTGTCTTTAGTGGGGAATAGATTTAACTGCAAAATTCTTGTTTCAGGATCTCCTAGACTATCACTAAAATCTATATCAAACATTTTTGTATATAAATATCTATCCATTATTCCTATCGTTTGTTCTCTTATGCGCAAAAAATCACTTATGCTTGATAGATTGAATTCTATAGCTGTATATTCACATTTGAGAACATACTGTCCCGCAAGTATTTTTTGTACTATTTTGGGGTTTTTAATAATGACAACAGTATCATTTGTTTTTTCTAAAACTTTAGATTGATAAACAGCAATAATATTATTATTTTTATCTGTGGCTCTTAGGATCACTTCGACCGCTATTTGGGAATGATTTTTTATCGAGATCCCAATAACTGCATGTGCAATATTTTGTATAAATAATATAAAACTAATAATTAGAAATTTTTTCATGTACAACTCACATCCAAATTTTTTAATATTTTATGAATAGTTGCTAAAGATAATTTACATTCATTTAATCTAAGCAATTCTGATTGTATTCTTCTTGCTCCTAAATTTCTCTGAACACGTGAATAAGAAATCCATTTAATTATTTGCTGGTTAATTTTCTTATTTGGAGAGTTATGAGGTCTTCTTCTTTGGTCTGATAAGCTCTGAACTCCTGATTCATTATAGCGTTTAACCCATGTCAACCTAGCTTTAATTTGTCTATCCATAGCCTTATAGTAACAAATTAGTTGAAACCATGTCTATGAATCACATATATTAGAATGGCAATGATTCCGGCTTACCTCGTACTAGAGCAATTTTCTTGAATTTGTCCTTCTTCTAGAGGATTTTCTCCCGAGGTATCATTCTTTGTTATTTTTGATCTTCTAGATGTCTTTCGATGCTTTTTAGCACTAATGACATCATCATCTATAAAATTATAGAATAGTTTCTTTGTTTTAGCTGGCCAGAACATTTTATTGTTTAAATTTATGTATATTTTAGATTTTTTATTTTCAAAAAAACCTATAAATTGAAGGTTATTACTTGAACGAGCATACACACGGAAGGTAGTAGGGGCTTTATTTTTTTTAAATATAATTTTTATATCTTTATTTTCAGTAATATCACCTATTTCTATACCATCTTGAATAATGCTATATTCTGGACTTTTTAAAATTTTGCAATTATTGAATTCAATTAATATCTTTAAATAATCTCTATATTTTTTTATGCGTTTAGTATTACATTCATCGAAATTTAAGTTAAACACAACTTCGTTAAAAGCAAAAGTATTTACAATTGATATAAATAGAAAACAGATTTTTAATGTAGTCTTTATCATTTTTTTCTCCTTTTGTGTTGTTTTTAAACTATTATTCTAAAAATAAATTTATTTAAGTTCCTCCATGTGTTGAAGTTGCAAACAGTCTATATAATTAGGACTACAAGTTGTGTTCTCCTTTATAAATGTGATTATGCTGATTGAATATATAACATACTCCTAAGTTCAGTTGATTTTATTTTACTACTCATAACCTCAATTTCGCTTGCTCTAAAAAGTACTTACTCAAACTTCAGGCAAAATTTTTTTGTCACATCTCTATGACAAATATATTCTACCGTGTTTAGTAGTATTAATTCCGCTTGCCAATTTATCATGAATTTACACAAAAATCAAGCCTATTTTAATTACTGAATATATGCTAAAAAATTTTAATTTTTTGATCTAATATTTAAGATCCTAAATATGAACTAATGTTAGTTTCACCTGACATATTCAGTACATTCTGTGAGGAAAAATTTCTTTTAGAAATAGACTCTTTTATAAAATATTACCTGCGGCGTTATTGCTTAACTAAAACCTGTACGCTTTCATTAGTATTACGAATTACTTAGACTGTCAAAAATATCATCCACGGAGGAAGTAACACATGCCATATAAATATAAAGCTTATTTTAAGTCAGGGAAAGATCTTAACTTCCGTCAAGGAAGTATTCATCCTAAGCATCTGTAATAAAAACCCATTAAAATTTCTCTTTAGTAAATTGCTAACTAACTAATTAAGTGCGCAATAAGATTAGATCCTAATTAGAGCAAAGGTGGTATACTTGGCATTAACTTAATGTTTGTTCTTTCCCGTAAGCGTTAGAGCTGATTTCCAGAGTAACCTCTTCGCCCCGTATAGGAGCTATCAATTTATTATTAATATTATACACTTTAAATGAACCAGACTTTAAATCTAAGTACATATGGACATCGTCTGTTACACATGTTCCACTAGCAATACGTTTTAAGGGATTAGATATTACTGACGGCAATGATAGCTTTTTAATATTGTCTTCCATAGAGGTGGGTGTAAAGCTATGTATAAATCCTATATAGGTTTTAGGCTCAAAACAAAGACGTATTGTCATAGCCCCCCTTATCAGGAGTCTTCTTTTTGTAACAGGTTACTTCAATATGTCTTACCTCGGTTTTTAGTTCATCATCGATGTTAATACTACAACCCGGTTTTATTTAGGAGATGGCAACCTAAATAATTTTTATCAGTTTTAATATTATCTTGAATTTCGTCAACTATTTTTAATAGTTTACTACTCCCAAATTTATATGAACTAGACTCTTTTTTCAGTTCATTTTTAATTTTTTCTAAAGTATTATTAAGATTCTCGTATGTATCTGAGTTTTTGTACTTAATAAAATTACTAAGTGTGGAATCTAGTTCTTTAATCATTGTCTTTCTTGAAGAACGTCCATGCGGAGAAAATATTTTCTTTATGAATGATCTTCTTTTTCTATAATATTTACCAAATTTGCTATATTTATTTAATACATTTGCTATATCGCCATAATTAATATTTACTTTTGGTAAAAGTGTTTTTTGATGTCTATCTGATTCCTTGATTTCGATTATTTGTTGTCGAACTATTTTTTTTCGTATAGATTTTTCCTGCACATAGTTCAAGCGGTCTACTCCGTATTGCCAATAATTTTTTTTTGACATTCACCTATAAAACACGCAGTTATTCCTTCTCTTAAAATCCCAATCTCCTCCATAGTGGGGATCACAATATTAGGAAACCCATTCTCGCTTAATAATGTATTCACATAACTATATGCTGCGAAAATGGTACAATCTGCGCCTGTCTGTATATCTGTGACTCTATACTATATCCTGTATCTTTTAACATGGTATCTATTATCGCCATATAACGAGAGCTCATGGCTTCGTTAAGCTGTGCTTGTGTTTCTATATGATCTCTACCTACACTATCAGTAACCTCAACATTAATAAAATTACCATTTTTTTCAAATCGCATTAAAAGCAAATGATTTTGTTCTGGAAATTGAACCGAGCATTGACTTACAGGAAGCAACATAGTTGTAGTTTTAGAGTTGCAGAATTCTCTAAATTTTTCAGCAATTGGTATTTGCTCTGCCGCTGGATAATATCCATAAATAGATGGATTTATGGGTTCTTTATTTTTCTCTATAATGCTTATAGGTACTTGCCCCTTTCTGTAAATAGCTTCATTGTTTTCACAAAAATGTATTTTATATCCTTGCCCTGGTGGTGGTAGTTGTGTCATATCATAGCCAGCTTTTTTTAATTGGTCATAAAGACTTAGTATGATTAAATAAGTCGTCTCAGGTGGTAAATGCCTAGTGTAACCAATAGAGGCTCCCCCTCGTTCTTTGGAACCTCTAATAATTTCTTCTGCAGTATTTCCTTGGCCTATTTCATGGAAGGTTGCAATATTATTTCGGTCTATATTTTCCATTTTTATATTAAGTAATCTCTCTAGCCCGAGATTTTGTTCTTCTATTTTACGAAATAAGGGATTGCGCATTGTATCTATATAATTTGGCATTTATTGATAAATCTTTAATATTATTATTTATAAAATATTCTATTTAATAATAGTATATTTAGATGACATATATAAATTATAGCAGTAAACATAATTATATTTATGGACATACTAATTTACTATATTAGGCGAAAAATTATATTGAAATAGAGTCGGTTGGATTATGACACCGGCCACCACATAGTTGTTTTTCCCCGTGCATAATGATATATTACCAGCCTGCATGGGATATTTTGGGCACAACATGAAGCAATCACTCACTAAATTATTAAAATTTATATCATTATTCGCAGCTTTAGTATATCTGCAATTTCCATTAACGACGTTTGGTGGTAGTGTTATAGTTACTAATAACACTCCAGTGGATGTTATCCATCAAATGCAAGTAGTTTTTGCCAATGATAAGATAGCAAAACTTGCTATGGCTAAATTTGAGCCAGGAGTACAAGGCAAGGTGCTATATACCTCCTCTGGCTCAGGCAAATTTAGTTTTACAACAACATTAATTGTTTTTAGCAGTGAAGAAAAAAGTGTGCCCATACAAGTGGGTTTTATAAAAAACAAGTTAAATAAGACAATTTCTCTAAGTCAAGACGAAGTTTATCACATTATTTTTCATGCAAATGGGACAGTAAGCGTTAATAATTGTGGCGAGCTATTATCTAATGGAAATTTGCCACAGTGTCTAAAGTATTTTAATACTAGATTCAGTATAAAAAATCTTACCAAGAAATCAATGTTTGATGAGAATGAAAACAAAAATAACGAAGACTTAACACAGCACCTTAAGAATAAAGATATTCAATCACGACAACAGCTTAAGAGTAATAATCTTAAATCTAGTGATATAACAAATATGAATGGCAATAGAAGGCAAGAGTTATCACCACAGTTTGGTAACTCTGTGAATAATAATAAGAGAATAGAAAATAAAAAAATAACCTTACACTTTATCTCAAATTTTGAAGCGTCCATTGATTCAGATAATAAGCGGATGAATCAGCTCTTTCCAAGAGAGAATGGTTATACACAATATACTAAACAGCTTCTAGTATTAAAAATAAAGGCCTATCCCTATAACGATTTACAGGGAACGCCTTATTATATAACTCAGGCACTAGAAATGAACAAGGATAAGTCTATTGAAATAACACAACTAGGAAATTATGCATCTTTTACTATACAAGTTTATAAAGCATCTGTTCGTAAGATAAGCATTCCACATCGTTCGGGGACAGAAAGCTATTACAATGAAAACTGTGTTAATAAGCATCCTAATCATGGTGGTGGTCGTGGTAAGGCGAGCTATCAGTGGAACACGTATGAGAACATCATAAGGCAAGAAACATTTCTCTATGGATATAAGATTCTAAACGTGAATGTAGACACAGTGTATGCAGTCACTAATAAAGCACTTACTAAGAGATGACAATAGAATATGTGAGTTCAGGAATAAGAAATTGGTTCTTCCGGAACATCCGTGACATATAACATGTATTAGTTAGATAATTACTAGATATACCTCCTGAAGAGTTACAAATCACAGATAAAATAAACCTACTAAAATTGCTTTATGGATATACTAACCTTACTATCTTAAGTGAGAAAATATATCGAAATGCAGTAGGTTAAATTAGCGCCCAGTCGCAAGTCTTTTGGAACGAGAAGAATGCTAATTGTTACTCAGACACTATTGTATCGCATATTCAGTGATAATCAAAGGGGGTATTTGCCCTGGTTAGAGTAACTTGTATAATTTTTCTCGAGTTTTAAATTTAAAGTGAACTGTGTAGAATGTTGTTGAAATATAAATAAATAAAGATAGGAGAAAAAATGTTTGAATTTTTGATAGCTCTTTTAGTATTAACGGGTGTAACTTTATATTTGGGGATAAAATTTGTGCCTCAAGGTTCAGAGTGGACAATAGAGAGATTTGGTAAATATACGAACACATTAAAGCCAGGACTAAATATCATTATTCCATTTGTAGATAGAGTCGGTTCTAAGCTGAATATGAAGGAGTGTGTACTAGATATACCTTCGCAGGAAATTATTAGCAAAGATAATGCTATGGTTAAAGTTGATGCTGTTATATTTTTCCAAATTATTAATGCGGCACAGGCTATTTATGAGGTTAATAACTTAGATTATGCTATTAGTAATTTGACGATGACTAATATAAGAACTGTATTAGGAGATTTAGATTTAGATGAAATGCTTTCTAAGAGAGAACAAATTAATTCAAAATTATTGCATGTTATTGACGAGGCGACCAATCCATGGGGGGTAAAAGTTACTAGAATTGAGATTAAAGAAGTTTCACCTCCAGCAGATTTAGTTGAGTCTATGGCGAGGCAAATGAAATCTGAGCGAGAAAAGAGAGCAAATATCTTAGAGGCTGAAGGCTTGCGTCAAGCAGAAATATTGAAAGCAGAAGGGTTAAAGCAAGGGCAAATATTAAATGCTGAAGGTAAAAAAGAAGCAGCATTCAGAGAAGCAGAGGCCAGGGAAAGATTAGCCGAAGCTGAAGCAAATGCGACATTAAAAGTTTCAAATGCTATAGCTAGTGGTGATATACAAGCTATAAATTATTTTGTTGCCCAAAAATATATTGATGCATTAGGCAAGATAGCTGCATCGAATAACCAAAAGATAATGTTATTGCCTATGGAGGCAACTTCAATGATTGGTTCTATTGCTGGTATAGCAGAAATAGCTAAAGAATCATTTGGTACAAATAAAACTGTTGGTGAGAAATAATATGTTTGAACTATTTGAGTGGTCATATGTTCATTGGATAACACTAGGAGTGGTTTTGCTAACCATAGAGATGTCATTAGGGATTGGCTTTTTTCTATGGTTAAGTATAGGAGCTCTTATAGTTGGATTGACTTGTTTTTTATTTTCGAGTCTTTCATATTTTAATCAATGTATGCTGTTTTCAGTTTGGTCAATTGTTAGCGGTATCTTGTGGTGGAAATACCAAAGAGGATCATTAGCTAAGACAGATAATCCTGATTTGAATAATAGGGTAAAACGCTTGGTTGGAGAAACAGGTGTTATCGATGTTGCAATAGTTAATGGTGTAGGAAAGGTTAGGATAGGTGATACTTTATGGAGAGTTACAGGAGAGGATTTGTTTATTGGAACAAAGGTACAGGTAATATCTGAAAAAAACAAATTACTTGTGGTGAAGAAAATTGAATGAGTTCGAAAGAGCGTAGGTAAAAAATTATATATTTTTACCTACTACGTTTTCAAAGAAGTAGTAGTATACAGAAATAGAAAACACAAAATCAATAAATAGAAAAATAGAAATATAAATTTGACAAACAGTATAAAATTGGCTAAGTTTAGTTAAAATTAAATTGGAGAGGCAATTATGAACACTGTAAAGGATACTACAAACAATATAGCTAAAATTAAAACTCAAATTACTAAAAATATTGCAGCAGGGCAGAAGAAGGTAAAATCAGCTATAGATAAAAATGTTAAAGAACTAAAGAAGGCTAAGGAAATTCTGAAAAAAGGTAACAAAAACCTAAAATCAATAAAAGACGTAGCTTCAAAGAAAAAACTAACATCAACGATTAAGATGCTTAGTAAAGATATTGCAGCTTCAGAAAAATCATTAGGGTTATTAAAAGCAAAACAGCAATATCTAAAAGATTTATCTGCACTAGCTAGAAAATCTATCAAAGCAGCATCCGGTAAAAAGGTAGCAGCTAAAAAGAAAGTAATAGCCAAGAAATCAACTAAGAGAAAGGCTGTAGCAGAAAAAGAAACAGCAACTAGAGCTATTGTAAAAGCAGCTTAATAATAAGGAAAAAATGAACCAGAATAGAATATATGTAAGTAGTTTGTCGTATGATGCTAAAGAAAATGATCTTGAAAGTCATTTTAATCAATTTGGTAGCATCAATGATGTGAAATTAATTCTTGACCGTGATACAGGTCGTTCTAGAGGTTTTGCTTTCATTGAATTTGATTCTCAATCTTCAGCAGAAAAAGCACTAAAGAGTGATGGAGCTGAATTGATGGGCAGAAACATTCAGGTTAGTATTGCTCACGACAAAAAAAGATAATGTATGACTATAGTAAGAAAAATTGTGTTATGTTATAAGTTAATCTAAAGTGATGTCATTTTAACTGTGTAAATGAAAACTAAAAAATATTTTAACTAAACAAAAATATGATTGTCTCGCTACCTTTGTTATTAATTTAGGCTATCATGGCACAAAGCCCACCAAGTCGCCACGTAGTGCCCTTTCTTGTAGCCTGGTGGATTATGTATCGTGAAGGTGATGATGTATATGTACAGAATCGACTTCTTTTTATGGACAATCTGTCTTCACCCTTTTTGGAAGAAAATTTATATAGTTATATTAAGAGTAGAGAAACAGTAAATGAAGATGGTTGCGAAATAATATCTGAGTGGCAAACTAATATTTCTGAAATACAAAAGTGGCTGCAATCTCAGGAATTAAAAAATTCACCTGAAGATATTTAATTTTTAACTTTGATATTTAGATAAGTTTTTAAACATAAATTAACTTGTTTTTTCGTATCTGTAAAAGTTATCTAACAAACGAACCTTTTTTAGACGGATCACCCATATGAATTAATGGAATATCGAATTGCTAATTTAAATATTCGATTAATTCAGATTTTGTTTTAACATTTAATTTTCTTTTTAAATTCGCAAAATGAGTTTCAACTGTTCTGCGTGATATTCCAAGATTCTCTCCTATTTTATTTGCAGATTTGCCTTGACAGTACAAACGAAAACATTGTAATTCTCTGTTTGAGATATTTGTATGGCGATCTAATTTTTCAATATTTCGTAAAAATTCTATTAAGTTATTTCTGGATATTTCATCTGCACCAGTATTTGTTTTTTCAAAATAATCTGGGAATTCATCAGAAAAATTAAATTTATTTTCTCTACAATAGTTAAAAATATCTTTATTAGATTCTTGCATATATTTGATGAATTTCTTAACCATACTCACGTTATTAACGAGCTTTGTATAAACTCTTTCGTCATCAGAGCCAAAAAAATAATGTCTATATGCATCACCTTTGTTGGTTTTTTCTATGTAGTAAAATCCATGCCCAACATCAAACTCCTTTCCATAGAATAAATCAGTTTTGCTATGTATTTTTCTCGTTAATGGTTGTGAGCAGTAAGTAACAATCTTATCTTCGGACTGTTCGTTGAAAATATAAGACCGATTTAACTTATAAGTTTTTTTCTCTAAATAGGCTTCAGCAAAATCTACCCTATTAGCTACAACTGTACCATATCCATCTTTGTCAAATTCAACAATACCACATTGTGTTATGCTTCCTAATATAGGAAATATTTTTTCACAAAAAAGATTAAATGTTTTTTCAAATTTCTTACATCCAGATAAGTAGTCTTGCTCAAATGACATAGCCTTTTCCTCCTATATTATTAAATTCACATTTGTGCATAAGCTGTCTCTAAATTTATTGTTTTAATTTGATTTTCTAGCTTATGCACAGATGCTAAAGTAAATATACCCATTAAAAATATAAAGCTACCTAATATAAGACTTCCATTTTGCATATGCATAAATGTTGCAGCAATCATAGGAGAAAACCCTGCAAAAATCACTCCCATACCACTTGCAAAAGAATAACTACTATATTTAACAGATGTATCTGAAATTGATTCTATAAGGAAAACGGTTAGAGATGCTACTAAAGAACCATTAAGGATAGCATAAATGAATTGGCATATTAAAAATGCATTTGCACTTATTGAAGTTAGATTGCTATATAGTGTAAATAAGAAAATGGACATTAGTGCTATTACTGTTTTTGCAATATTAGCTTTGCCTATTTTATCTGACATATAACCAACAATCGGTGCTGTAATCACAGAAACAATAACTACAAATATAATACTTAAATCAATTGTTTGGTTATCTATGGGTAATAAAGATGTCTTTTTTAAATAAGATGGTAAGTAAATAGCATGAACTACAAATGCACAAAAACTAAAACTGCTTGCTATGGCTATTAAAAATATATTCTTTGGATATCTTTTAAGACCTGATAATATAGGATATTTTACCAGTTGATTTGTTTGTTTGGCTTGTTCAAATTCATCTGTTTCATCGGATTTATTTCTAATATATCTACCAAGAAAAGATACAAAGAAACCTATAATAAAAGGCACTCTCCATGACATTGAGGGGAACAGGGATGATGCATAACTAATAGTTGTTGCTAATAGTGTGCCGCTCATTGTGCCAGCTAATACGAGAGACAGTGCAAACCCCTTTTTATTATTAGGTGAATGTTCAAGGGCAAAAATCATTCCTCCTGGAGATTCACCTCCTGCTGATATTCCCTGCATAATTCTAGCTAATACCAATAGTAATGGGGCAAATACTCCTATTTGCTCATAGGTAGGTAATATTCCAATTAATAGGGTGCTAAATCCCATAAGAATAATAGAAGAACTTAATGCAGCCTTACGACCAACTCTGTCTCCCATGTGTCCGAAGATTAAACCTCCAAATGGGCGAAATACAAAACCTATTGCAAAAGCGGTATAACTCCATAGAGTAGATAAAAACACATTCTCTGCTGGAAAGAATAGAGGAGCAAATGTAGCTGCAAAAAACCCAAATATTATAAAATCGTAAAATTCTAGTCCGCTGCCTATACTTGAAGAGAATATTTCCCTATATTTCATTTTGCTCATCTTGGCAAGTCCCTGTAAATTAATCTTATCTTTTACAATATTTTCGTAAATTGTAAAAACTTATAAAATTCCCCGTTATTTTAATATCTTATGTGTTATTTGGTTAAATCTATTTTTCATTTCTTCTTTAGAAATGTTAAATATATGATTCATGTCTATATCATGAATTGAGCCATAATTATAACTATTGAGTATTATCCACTCATTATCAGTTAAGATGACATCTTTTTTTAACACATCTAAAGCGTTTAGAGTAGCAAAAAAATCTTCTCTGTCTGATAGATATTTAAGATTATTAGGTTCTTTGAAGTATTTGCCTCTTTGATTGTCAAAGTCATTTTTAATCTGTGTGAATATATCAACCATGTGACTATTATGTTTTTTAAAGAATCCTACAAATCCTTTTATTAACTCTTGCTCGTTAACAATTTTTTCATATATAACAGGATAGCAAGAAGTAAAGAAATAAATCCTATAGTCGTTAGAATCATTTAATTTTTCAGTTAAATAAAAACCACAATCTGCTAAGAATTGTTTTTGAAAAAATGATTCTGTTTCATGCAGGATAAAACCTAAAGTTTGTTCTTGTTCAAACTCTTTTTTTATTGGTTCATCTACTGAAGTAATACAAACTAAATCTTTATTTAGCTTATAATTATCTTCTTCAGCTAGTTTATAGGAATAAATCACATGCTTGTCTTTGTGGTTTTCTATTATGCCATAGCCATTAATATATTTTAAAATAGAAGAGTATGTTTTGATAGGCTCATCTAATGATGACATTGTTGTGTACTCCTTAGTGTTATTTTTTTGTCCGTTATCTTGTAGATATGATTATATTATATCACCTCAGAAACACTAAAAACTACTTAAATCTGCATAAAAGAGTTATCTCACAGTAAATTATCTAAAATCCCTACGACAACTTTACTGATGGTGTTGCAAAATTTTAACTAATTCGTTTATCCTATTAATTTACTTTTAGTACTAACATTTAGCTTCTCCTTAATATTCACAAAATGTGTTTCAATTGTATGCCTTGATATATCAAGAAGGTCTCCTGTTTGTCTTGCTGATTTAAGTTGTCTGTAGAGTTTTAAGCATTGCCATTCTTTATGGGTAATGGTTTGGTTCTTATCTAGGATATTCATAGTCTTGTTTAAACTGCATTATTAATTTTTTTACTAGATTTATTTGATTGACTAGGTTGTCATATATTTCTTGTGTATCTGAGCCAAAGTGATATTGTCTTTGAATGTTATTGCAGCCTTCTCCTCAGAAATAAATCTGTGGAGACTATCCGTTTAACTGTGTAAAGGGGCACTGTTGCTTAACTAACTGAACTTTGTTCAAACTGTTAAGTTTAAGAATTCATATGGATCTGCTCATCAGAAATGACAGTCATCTTGTTAAGGATGGGTTGCACTGACACAGGATGAAAAGCGTCCTTGCTAAACTCATCCGTCCATGGTTCATCCATAGGGTAATACTATTATATCAAGCAACCAGGGCTAAGTAAAATATACGGTATTTTGTATGAACTAATTGTTCAGAATGAATTTTTGCTATTGCAGAACAGCTTCACTCAAAGCACATTTTTAAATCCTAAACCCGGGAACTATTACTGTGTTTTGGGTTGCCAAAGTTTCATCAATTGAAAAAAAATTAGCTTATGGCAATAAGTCAGGTAATTCAGCTATATTAACTCCGAACTTTAGGAAAGGAATAGATGAGATGGAAGAGGAAAATGGAGCAATCATGTCCTCTACTTTAAAGGGAGTAT
>PIVX01000149.1 GCA_003353785.1 Gammaproteobacteria bacterium
TTGTATGCTGTTTGCAAGCATGAGAATTGTTTGTATGCTGTTTGCAAGCATGAGAATTGTTTGTATGCTGTTTGCAAGCATGAGAATTGTTTGTATGCTGTTTTCAAGCATGGGAATTGTTTGTATGCTGTTTGCAAGCATGAGAATTGTTTGTATGCTGTTTGCAAGCATGATAATTGTTTGTATGCTGTTTGCAAGCATGAGAATTGTTGGTATGCCGTTTGCTGTTTGTACGCTGTTTGCAAGCATGAGAATTGTTTGTACGCTGTTTGCAAGCATGAGAATTGATTGTACGCTGTTTGCAAGCATGAGAATTGTTTGTATTCTGTTTGCAAGCATGAGAATTGTTTGTGCGACCTAGGATACTCCAACAGTTAATAGCTCTTCAACCGTTAGTCGGATCGCCAAACTAAAGACAGATTTGGAATCCCCGCATCATAATACATCAAAAAAAACTCCGTCATAACACTGGTAAGGATAGTAAAGTAAGAATACGAATGTCAAAATATTGCTGCTTTGGACCATTTTCAACTTCATCACAAAAAAAACAAAAGTAACAAAAAGTGGCCTCTTGGAGTGTTGTCGACAAAGTCCAACCAACACTCACTAGACATCGACCAGGGGACGTTCACTGGCAAGCCAGCTTACCACTGAACCCTAAACAGTGGGACTCAAGAGAGTCTTAAACTCGGTCTGGTTGTCTTGTTATAAAGTCCTTTTTATATGAAGTTGTCAATTTTGAAACATTATCCAAACTGGTTGACGACATTCGAAAACTACACAAAGTGGTTCAGTTAAATTCTGGTTTCACAATCCCAATTTAGGTTTTGTTAATGTGTGTTGTATGTGTGTGTCTAAAGGTGACTATCACGATTTTTCTTCTAGTTGTGGCTCAATTTTTATTGCCGAATTATGACAATATATGTTGAATGAATTTTCATAGGTGATTTTCAATGAGTTTTTTGGCAAAATATTTTTGATCGTTTGTCTCTCACTAGGGGACTGCAAGTTGAAACGGACAGGGTTCGTTAGGGACTGCAAGTTCAAACGGATAGGGTTCGTTACTGACTGCAAGTTCTAACGGACAGGGTTCGTTTGGAACTGCAAGTTGAAACGGACTGGGTTCGTTTGGTACTGCAGGTTGAAATATACATGGTTCTAAAAGGACTGCAAGTTGAAACGGACATGGTTCATAAGGGACTGCAAGTTGAAACGGACAATGTTCGTTAAGATTTAGTGGTTCTGGCGAAGCCAGAACGGGCTGTCTAAAAGTGCAAAGTTGCATGTTAAATTCTGAATTGCATGCATCACGTGAAATGCTGAATTGCACCATGATAGATGGTGAGTTGCTGCAGAGTTGTATTATGTTAAATTCTGAATTCCATGCATCATGTGAAATACTGAATTGCATCATGATAGATGGTGAATTGCATGACAAATACAGAGTTGTATTATGTTAAGTTCTGAATTGCATGCATCGTGTGAAATACTAAATTGCATCATGATAGATGGTGAGTTGCATGTTCCATGACAAATGTTTTAATAGCGTGCACCATGACAAATGCTGAGTAGCATGTACCATGGCAAATGCTTGCTTGCATGCATCATGCCATACGTTGAACTGTCTGCATCACTGCAATCATCACGTCAAATGCTGAATTACATGCACCATGACAAATGCTGAGTTGCATGCATCATGTCATACGTTGAACTGTCTGCATCACTGCAATCATCGTGTCAAATGCTGAATTACATGCAGCATGACAAATGCTGAGTTGCA
>PIVX01000150.1 GCA_003353785.1 Gammaproteobacteria bacterium
TAACTTTACTTCCTTATCGAGTCTTACTGATTATGTACAGTATGAGTACAGCTTTACTGTTCAGTTAAAAATTTAATTTTTTTTGGTCAGTACAATTTATTATCTAATGCGCAGACTTATAATATAAGTAACAAGGCATTGTAAAAATCACAAAATAATCACATATTATTAAATAGATACTATCACAGAATATTAACATATAATTTTAAAGTCTAATATTTCTCTTCTTATAGTTTGATTGAATTTGGTGGTCCTCCAGGTGATTTCCTCCGTTTCTTGTATCTTCTGATTTTGGGTCATCCTTTGTCATCATTTCAATTTCAAAGGCATCATTATGATATCAGGATATTGAGTATAATTCAACCACCAAGGAGGCCAATAGATCTTTATATTAAATGTCTAATTTCTTACTATCAGTTCTTTGGTTCTTGGTTCTCCAGGTAATTCCCTCTATTTCTTGTTCCTTTTGATTCTATTTCATCCTTTGTAGATCCAAAGGCATCATCAGGAAATCAGGATAATGAGTATGACCGGAATACCATTGAATACCATTGAACCATTGAACCATTGAGTCATCTATTTATTTATTTAATTATTTAATTATTTTTCTGTAATGCATAATTTAATGTTTCATTTCTGTCTTTATATGCATTTTTAATTATTGTACCAACTATATTTATAATTTGCCCGTTAATATTATCACTAAATATATAATCCGTGCATAAGTATAAATATGCAGTTCTTTCTATATCTGTACATATATAATAGTCAGGTTTATTATGTCCAAACATATCGTCTGGTAATAATTTCCATAAAATCTTTATATTATCTTCATAATGATCTAGATATATATTGTTTTCACATTCCCACATTAAATGTTTTATAGTTTCTAAAGTGTCATTATTACATCTTGTACATGGTTCGTTTCTATTGCAGTTTAGTATCATACTGCCACTTCTGGCTTTTAGCCAAAAGTCACCTCCTTTTTGGAGATTTAATTTATAATTGATTTTTGGTTTTGTTTTATTCTGATAATATACTAGAGATTGTGATTGTTCTAATCTCTCTTTATAAATATCTAACCATTTATTATGTACTATTTCTTTTACTATATGTTTTTTTGGTATATTATTATAGTCTATATTATATTTGATACAGCAATCATATGCATGTTTCAGCCATGTTTGCGTAGTAATATTATTATTAAATATCTCTATTTGTTCTAATAAAGCAATTTTTACTATATTATTTATATCTAATTTTTGTATATGTGCAAGATAATTTATAGTTCTTTTCTCTGCTTCCATCATCATGGGCAGTATATCAGTTTCACCATATAATATAATACTATTAGTGTGTTTGGGTAATCGGGAGATTGTTCTAATATATTGTCTTTCTTGAATTTCTACTCCTTTAAATGTTTCTTTAGAAAATATTATAGCAGCTATCCCATGCATTATTTTTGGTGCTACATAAATTTTCCAAATTTTCGATCCATAATATATTGGTCTAGCTGTTGAAATAGCCGGTTTATAACATTTATAAGTTTGTTTTCTAGTAATTTCTGTTAATCTAACTTTATGTTGTGTTGTCATATCTCTTTTATGTTTGCTTAATGTTATTCCTAAATATTTAGCTTCTTTCTCTTCCTGAATATATATATCTGTTCTTTCTCCTTCTGATATGAATTTATGTCCTAAAATCCATTTATTATCTTTATCTATTGGTCTATTGATTGGGATTATCAGACTTCTATTCTATTTTTCATTTTTGGGCAT
>PIVX01000151.1 GCA_003353785.1 Gammaproteobacteria bacterium
CAACTTGGCACAACTAATGACATCTGACCTCTAACTATCCACAGAAAAAATTAGCCCGATCGGCCGATTCGTTCCCGAGATATAGGATCGCAAAGAAGTTTAGTGTCTCTTTCTTTCTTCTTCTTTCTTCTTCTTGTGTCACGCTAAACAAAATAAATAAAGTGGTGAAACAAAAAAATCCCAGGATAAATCGCGCTGAAACGTTTCCTACCCTAGGGTTATCGGGTACGGGAACTCCAAAAATTTGCTTGGTTTTTTTATCCGACCCCCGTATTAGCGGCTAACATGTGTTAGCATCATGCTTTATCTTCATAACTCGGGCTACATAAAAGATATCGGCGCGAAATTATTTTCGGAGGTACCCTTGGGTGAGATGAACTCGAAAAACGAATTTTGGCCGATTTCGATTTCCCGAATAAGCGATTCGCGGGGTCGCGAAATGAAACCCAAACGGCTATAAAACGCCGAATAGTGGTCGGATCGAGCTGAAATCTGTTTTGGAGGTACTGAGCAAGTTGTCAAACACAACGCACTAGTCGATTTTGGTCCGCCGATTCCCGAATCGGCGATTCGCGGGGTCCGGAAATGAAACCGAAACGACTATAAAACATTCAATATTGGTCGGATTGAGCTGAAATTTATTTCGGCATTACTGGGCACATTGCCACACACAACGCAGTTGTCCATTTTCGTCCACCGATTCCCGAATTGGCGATTCGCGGGGTCCGGAAATGAAACCAAAGCGGATATAAAACCTTCAATATTGGTCGGGTTGAGTTGAAATTTGTTTCAGTGGTACTGGGGACATACATAAACCCATCGCACTTATCGGTTTTGGTCCTACGATTCCCGAATCGACGATTCGCGCGGTCCAGAAGTAAAACTGGAATCGTCATAAAACCTTTAGTATTGGTCGAATTGAACTGAAATTTGTTTTGCGGGTACCCGACACATATACGAACCCAACTTACACGTCTGTTTTGGTCAGGCGATTCCGATACGGCGATTCGCGAGGTCCCGAAGTTAAACGAAAACGGCTATAAAACCCTCAATAATGGTCGGATTTAGCTGAATTTGTTTTGGTGGCACATAGACGAACCAAACGTGCGTGTGGGATTTGGTCTGTCGATTCCCAAATCACCGATTCGGGGGGTCCAGAAAGTGAATCGGAAATCGTTATAAAATATTCAATATTGGTCGGATTTTGCTGAAATTTGTTGCGGAAAGTAAATCATAATATCGCTACATATCGGCATTTTACATGGCCCTGCCACCTTCCCTTTTCAACACTTCGTGTTGATGGAAAAACAATGGACCAGGGGAAAAATGCCCTTCGGGCATGTAAAACGGTAGATATGTGGGTTTCGTCTTTCCTTCCAGTGGTGTAAAAGAATGGGACAAGGGGAAACAAACGACCTCAATTCTGGTGGTGTAAAAGAATGGGACAAGAAAAAAAATTGCAGAAAAACCACATATCGGCCAGGTAAAACGTAACCTTTGACTAATGGTCCAGCCGATGTGTGGTTTTTCTGGAATTTTTTTCTTGTCCCATTCTTTTAGTGCTTTTGCAAAGGTGGGGGTCAGCAAAATATGGGAATTTGCCATTTGAATTAGGGAAAAATGTATTTTTTTAGGCAAATAATTGACCTTTTTTGGTTATTTTTTGTAAATTTTCGGTGGCCCGTTTTGATAATGTTTCATATTTTACATATTTATATCGAAGCAATTGAGACATTATATTTATGATATATCAATTAATCGTTGTTGGTCG
>PIVX01000152.1 GCA_003353785.1 Gammaproteobacteria bacterium
CTGTCCTCGTCCAACTCCATATTGAAATATCCTCGCTCCATATCTATTGTTGAATAGTATGTTGCTTTGCTGATTTTCAAATACAGATCCTGAATGTTTGGTAGTGGATATCGAAATGGAACTACATACTTATTCAGTGGTGACAAATCGGTTGTGATACGAACCCCTCCATTAGGTTTGTCCACTGTAACCAATGCATGTACCCAATTGGATCGGTCAACTTTCGTCCAGATTCCATCAGTTTCCATCTTTTGGACCTGTTCTAAAGCTTTTTCTCTGCGATAGAGTGGAATCGGGCGTAGTTTTCTTACAACAGGAACAGCATCCTTTGTAAGAACAATTGTGTGTTTGATGTCAGGAATCAAACCAATACCAGGCGCTGTCAGATTAGGAAATTGTTTCAATGGCTCTGCACAGTTGACTGTAGGTTTGCTTGTTGAAGCCTCTGTAGTATGTACACTATTTTGGTAGTCGCACCTATTAGTTACAGTACGTACAGTGCCTTCTGAACCATCCAGGACCAACCCCAATGCGAGTATTGTGTCTCTGCCGATGATTGAACCACAACTGTCAGGCAAAACAAAAATCTCTACATCTGCTTCACGGCCGGAAAAACGAAGTTTTGTTTTGAATGTCCCCTCTACACCTGCTACTTTTGAGCCATCAAAATTTGTCATGCGTCCTGTGTAGCGCTGCAACTTGAATTCCACGAATTTCTGTCTGTAGAGTGACTGAGTGATGCCTGTCATGTCTGCACAACTGTCTGCGTCAGCCGTAATTGTGTGAAAGGAACCATTCTTTCTTTGAAAATCGACTGAGCACTTGAACTGACATGTATGTGTACTTTTGACAGTGCATTTTGATTTTTGAGATCGCTGAGTATGTACAGTTCTTGTTTTCTTGTCTCCCTGCTGCTTCTTTCTGCAAAATTTTTCGAAGTGGTGAGGAAATTTACAGTGTCTACACTCTTTTCCAAATGCTGGACAAGATGTGTCCTTGTATTTATGACCAACTCTACCACAACCTGAACATTTTGTAGAACTTGAGCTTGCATTTGCATTTGAATTTTGTCCCCCAGATCGATTTGACCGATTTTGACCATGATCAGCTGGTTTGGGAAATTTGCTTTTTGGTAATCGTACTGCAGCAATTTGCCCATTACCACTGATATGGTCTGACGTTTTGACTGAAGTTTCCATAGCTTCGGCAATACGCACAAATTCTGTCAAATTGATCGCTTCCTGTGCAAGTAATTTATGACGAATTTCTGTATTTGAACAACCGAACACTAATTGTATAGCTAAATGGAATTCTTCTATAGGAATTGTTGCATGCTCAGTAAAATCGCAATCCACCATAAGTGATCGTAAGGCCAGTATGTACTGCTGTATTGTTTCACTTTTTTCTTGTTTACGATTTACAAAGTCATAATGTGCATGAATTGGATTTGTAGGGCGTCCGAAAACCGTTTTAGCTGCTGCTGTGAACTCTTGATAGGTAGCAGTAGCTTTTTGTTTTGACATGGGATGATTTAAAAACATGCGTTGTCCCTCTGTGCCCAATAACTGAACCAAAAGTTTGTTCTTTTGTGCATGTGTTAGCTGATTAGTGGCAAGTTGACAACTGTTTGTTAAATCGAAAAAATCGTCCAAACCCTCCTTCCAATTATCCCATTTGAGCGGCGGCAACTCCCCTGTATGTGGCCAAAATTTATCGGGAACTGGTACATGTAGTTTTTGCGGCTGAGCCATGTTTGACGGAA
>PIVX01000153.1 GCA_003353785.1 Gammaproteobacteria bacterium
CATAAAATTTATCAATTTTAAATAAGGATACAATCTCGTAGCAAACATAAGTAACAGGCGTTTTTTGGGGTAGTTGGCTTACTTGGTTTACTTGGCTTTTCGCCCCACAAACCAACGCCCAAAAGGGCAATTACACAAATATGTATAAATTTGGACAATCGTAAAAAAAGGTAAAAAAGTTGCTTTTTTATTTGCATTTGTCAATATAGTGTATTATATTTGTTTTTAATAGAGATAAAGAGAATTGGAACCAATAAAAAATTCTTTTATAATCTTGTAACTTTTGAAAATTATGGAACCTAATAAAAACCACGACGAACAAATCGCAGAACCTTCGAATAAAGAGGTCTTAGAGTCTTACAACGAGTATTTGAACTTAAAAGACACCAGCTCAACAATTAACGAATCTGATAGTTTCGAAGTATTTTTATTAAGTTTGTAGTTTTATTTAACCTCAACCCCCCCAAATTATGACAGTAAGAGTAAATTTTGAAAAAGGACACGGTATCGAAAAATGCGATATAAAAGATCTTTTTAACCTGACTAACGAACGAATCGATAGTTCTGAGGCTGATTACTATTGTAAATCTATAGATTCTAACGGCGTATTATTTATTACTTCACTAACTACCGACGAGTATGTCAATGAAGTTTTGGACGATAACAATTTATGGGGTAGAATTCAAGAATGCCAAGACGACAAAAATATTTATTGCAACGATTATGGTTGTCATTCGTGGGCAATCCAAAAGCCTCAAGAAGCTGGCAGTGCATGGATTGAAAGCGGCCACGCCGATTCTGAAAGAGAAGCGGAGGAAGCTATAAATAAATATATAATCGCTTCTGATCTTGAGTCAAATTCATGTACTTGGGATTTTTTGATCGATTTAATAGACAATTTAGATCTTGACGAATTAAAATAATTTCACCTTAAAAAAGGGGGAGGCAAGTCCGCCCCCTTTTTTTTTGCCTTTTTTCCTTCGTAGAAATGGAGGGAGGGCATCCCAGTCACAAGGACATACCCCTATATTTATTAACAAGTTATCAACAATAAATAAAAGGTAAAAAAGTTGTTTTTTTATTTGGATTTGTCAATATAGTATATTATATTAGTATTACTAATAAAGGAAAAGGAGAAAGAGCAAAACAAGCCCTAAATCTTATATACTTCTTTAGTATTTAACCACTTCAACCCCGTACAATTATGAATAAATATCAAATCCGCTTAACAGAGCAAATTAAAAAGGCTTACAAAAAGCTAGGCTACGAAGGTGCCCACACGGCACCTGTTTCTGAGCTTTTACAAGAGCTTGAAAAATGCTTACCACTCGATCAACAAGAGCTAATCGAGACGCTGGCAAGCTATTACAATTGTGATAATGAAATAATATATTACAAAACACAGTACGACTTTTTCCACAAGTTCCCAGAATTCTGCGAGGATTCTGCTACTGAATTATATACCGAGCTTCAGCCCAGTACCGCCGTTGAAAAAATGGCATTAGCTGGACACTCAAAGCTCGGAGTTATTACAGCTGAACTTTTGGGAATTAATTTAGACGATCTAGAACAGTAAATAAAAATATCCAATATGTCCAGCTAATGCCACTTTTAAAAGCATTAGATAATGGTTACAAATTGTATATAAATTATGGGGGGTATACCCCCCTTACTGTTTCAAATAATTAAACTAAAAAAAAGGGGTTTGCCCCTTTTTTTTTGCCTTTTTTCCTTCGTAGAGACGGGGGG
>PIVX01000154.1 GCA_003353785.1 Gammaproteobacteria bacterium
CTGAGCATTTAATTTCAAGATTTTTGACTCTTTCCAATCTACCCCCAATACCTCAAAACCAGCAATAAACTCTGCTTCATCAATGGTACCGTTGCCATCTAAATCCATGGTACGAAATACTTCTTCAATGGAGGAGAAATAATTGCTGTCACCAACGTCGTTATTGCCTGCAAATAAACTCGCAATTAAACATTTCACCGCTTGGTGCAATGTATCCGTGGAAGGATAGCCATTGTCGCGATCGCCTTCCATTAAAAACACGGCTTCTTTATCACCCACTTCGCTGTAATACATTGTGAATGGCGAATCAATGTCATAATGGCGCACTTCTAAATCATCCTTTTCTTCCACTTGCTTTAAAAAGGATAAGCATTCTTGTTTAAAGTCTTTATAAGCGTCTTTAAATACACCTTCAAATGGCGCCGCTGGAAACACCTTCAATATCATTTGTTGATTCACAAATACACCGACCTCTGCTACATCTCCAATCGCTTGCTTCTTCGTTGGCATGCTTGCTTTTCTTAGTTCAGTTAGTTTTGTTTTTTTAAATCAACAACACAAAACTCAGAGATTTTGTACATTTATCTATGAGATGGCAACGCCACAAAAAAATTGAATCATGTTATGTTGCGCTTTTAGTCTTACTGCTATCACCTAAATTCACTCTATCTTCAGTAACGATAAGGAGTATGCAGATAAATATAAACATATCATTTGAAAGCTATAATCGAGCTAGTTCATATTTTAGTATTTTAACCATATTCAGCCCTTTTTGCAAATATGGCTGGGCTTTGTCTATGACTTTTCATTCCTTTGTCGTGACTTTGTATTTCTCATTACTTGCAATCAATCCATATTATCCATAAATATTTGGAAATTAGATGAGTGTATCAATGATTATTCAGTTATTCGTAAAACAAAGAGCCGAATGATATTAGATGAATCATTAAGGAATCATTTTACAATTTAATAAATTTAAAATACAATTACAAGTATTATGTTTGTTTTATGTTTGTTTTATGTGTTTTTTCCTTTATATATATATATACCAAAATAATTGTGTTTTGTTTGGTATATATAAAAACTATGGGATTTTGTGATTGGTTGTAACTATTTATTATTTAAAATTGAGCGCAAGTCTTTGCCCCCCCAAAAAAAAAAAAAATGCCTGACAAAATACGTATATGGGGTTGAATCTAACTCTGTGCAATTCTCTGTATAATTGTTGTATCCTCCAATTTAATGATTTTGGAGTGTGATAATAAATATACGTTTTGAGTTTATTGCTATGATTATCAATGGTGATTGCTATGGTTTTGAGTTGAATATCGATTTTATGGCGATTGCTGGTTTTTTTATTTTAATTTCGCTCTTAACGGAAGGAAAATAGGTTAATAATAAAATGTTAAATATTATTGATTGTTTTTAGGTGTTTGTTTCTAGAAAGGGTTATTTTCAAACAAGGGTATATAGGTTCGACGTTTCGACAAATACTGTCTTCGTTATTAATTTTGATCATATCTATATTATATGATCACATGACTACATATATGTGTACATAGAAATTTGATCATATCTATATATGATCACATGACTACATATCTCTGTACATAGAAATTTTGATCATATCTATATATATATGATCACATGACTACATATATGTGTACATAGAAATTTGATCATATCTATATATGATCACACGACTACATATATGTGTACATAGAAATTTGATCATATCTATATATGATC
>PIVX01000155.1 GCA_003353785.1 Gammaproteobacteria bacterium
CTTAACTCTAAAATAGGCTAAAATAGTTGTGTTACAACTTGGAGGTTCTACCAATTAACTCGGCGCAATCCAAGCCCACTGAACTCACCTTGCCAAACGAGGACGTTTTCAACTCTAAAGGAGGGGAAGCGTAACCATAGTCATTGAGACTCCTCGGCAAAGTCATTGCGACAAACTGTACACATAAATCGACTTATTTTATCGTCGGAGGGGCGTGTTACTTCTGAAACCGCTTTCCTACTGAATAATAGAATGGTGCGACCTGTGTTGGTACGAGACCAGAATATAAACGACGAATCAAATGATATGGATGAGGACCAAGATGACGTCCTTGGAAACCTCATGCCTAGGCCCGCCAGACTACCTTCGGTCCCATGCACTGAAACTAGTCAAGCACAAACGGCCAATTCTGAAACAATTGTCACTGCTCCAACTAGAGATGGTCCCAGAAGGTTTCGCAATCCGCATATCTCTGGTGGACCATCGAATGCTCCTGACCCTGCTGATCAGGGTGACGCTCCGCCTACTACCGTAGCCCCATCTGCTCCTTTACGTATATGGCCTCCCTTGCCACTTGACCAAGCTCGACAGGCCTGGGTAGCGAGACCACCAATTCGCATGCCCCAGAGACCTCGTCTTGATGTGGGTCAGGGTGATGGAAGACCTCATTCACCAGTTCCTCGTGCCCGTACTGAACAAAATCAGTTTGACGCGGCTGAGCAAATTGGTGCTTTACGAGCGGATTACGAAAGACAGCAAGAGATAGTGGACCAACAATTTGCTACTATCGGACAAATGTACGATAACCAGGGCTTAGCAGAGCGATACGTCGGAAATTTAGAACAACGACTAAGTGATAGTCAGGAGGCCAGATTGCTAGCTTTACGTACACAAAGAGTCAATCTGGAACGACAGTACAACGGAAAAGTGGTGGCAATGCGAGAGAATTTGGCCCGCGAATATCAGACTAAATTAACAGCTAGTGTTATTGCTTCACGAAGGAACGATAGCGCCGGCAACGGTCCGTCTACCAGTACGGCTGGAACTCAAGGTGTCAGGCCTGGCACCTCCCGCGGTCAGAGTTCAGAGGCTAGGATGGCAACCAGTCATCGTGGTCCTGCTACTCCGGCCACACCAGCTGAATCGACTAGTGTGGACCAGATGCTGATGCATTCGCCTCCAGTGCCCGGACTCGGACCACCCCTGCAGCCCCGTCGGACGTTTCGTCGTACAACGATAACTGGTACTCCCCCAACCGTACGATTTGCCCCATCCAATCAAGTCCCTTCAGCAGAGGCTGATCCCGGTTCTGAAGAGGATCGTGGAGATGCCCAGGACGTGGAAGGTGACACGGATGACACTCTATTATTAGGTATTGGTCCTGAATTACTTGACCATGCCCAGCCAGGAAGAAATCGAATAGGAACTAACTCTCGTGGGATCTTGAGTGATGGTAGACAAATGCCATACACTGAACAACTTGGTCCAGGACCAGCTCTGAATCAGCACCACAGATTGATGGAGGCAGAGAGTGCGGTTGCTGATGCTACTGCAGTCGCCACTGCTATCCAAAGGTCAAATGAGGTATTAGCTGAAGAGTTACGTCAAATTAGAGATCAACTTGTCAGTGAACGGGCTAGATCAAGCCGTCACAATTCGGCATCGACATCAGTACTGTCTGGTGGTGGTCGAACTCAGGGACAGCATTTGGCATCGACATCAGTCCTGT
>PIVX01000156.1 GCA_003353785.1 Gammaproteobacteria bacterium
CCTATGACCGTCAGCGACAAAAAGTTTGTTGACATAGTCCTCTGTTATATTTTGAAGAAACAAATTAAAAATTCTTTTAATAATAACGCTAATTATGCAAATTAAATTATTTTAAATTTCGATATTTCGGAAAATTGAAGGCAGACATTGACACCTACATCGATCGAGAGCTAATAAAGTCCCGAATTTTATGCGAGCGAAATTAAATTTTAAAAGTTCATAATTTATGCTAATTTATGCTAATTAGATGTCCAATTTCGACTTTTCGATTTCTTGATATTATATAGAAATATATAGATCAAATATAAAGATGAAAATTGTTCGAACCTTTTTAGATCGAAAGCTAATAAGGTTCCGAGTCAAACGCGATAAAAATTTGATTTTAATTATTGTTCTATTATCGATAAAAATCGATTAAAAATAGATAATTTTAGTTATTTTTGAAAAGTTAACGAAAATGGTTCAAACCTTTTTAGATCGAAAGCTAATAAGGTTCCGAGTCAAACGCGATAAAAATTTGATTTTAATTATTGTTCTATTATCGATAAAAATCGATTAAAAATCGATAATTTTAGTTATTTTTGAAAAGTTAACGAAAATGGTTCAAACCTTTTTAGATCGAAAGCTAATAACGTTCCGAGTCTAACGCGAACAAAATATGATTTAGATTATTGTTCGATTATCGATAAAAATCGATTAAATATCGATAATTTTAGTTATTTTTGAAACTTTAACCAATTTGCTTCAAACCATTTTAGATCGAAAGCTAATAACGTTCCGAGTTAAACGCGATAAAAATTTGATTTAAATTAATGTTCAAAAATCTAAAACAAATCAGTCACTGCAAGTTGGACATTCCGTCTGCTCTGCTTGGGCTCTCAAACAAATCAGTCACTGCAAGTTGAACATTCCGTCTGCTCTGCTTGGGTTCTCAAACAAATCAATCACTCTGCAAGTTCGACATTCCCTCTGCTCTGCTTGGACTCTCAAACAAATCAGTCACTGCAAGTTGAACATTCCGTATGCTCTGCTTGGACTCTCAAACAAATCAGTCACTGCAAGTTGGATATTCAGTCTGCTCTGCCCTGGTTCGACTCGCAAACAATTTGGTCTTTGCAATTTGATCATTCCGTCTGATAAGATGTGTAAATAAGACATGTAAAATAAAAATAATATATTATTTGTATTATTTCGGTGTTGTTCTGGCGAAGCCAGAACGGGTTGTCTAGTACTGTACATAGTTATAAAAGTTTATATTTCAGAACTCAAATATTCTGACCAATCAGCAGCCAATTATTTTCCAGTAATAATATCAGTACCATTGGCATTGTTAGCATTGATATGTGTATTGCTTGTTGTAATTTGCATATTACGTAATCGATTACAAGATGATAAAGAATCACCTCCTCTTGATGTCTCTCTTACTTTGGAACAAGGAAAAACACTTTCTGCACAACATTTACAATCTGGTAAGTAGAATACCATACGGGTTTTGGGTACGGGGAGTTCATTCCGCATATTTACCTTTTCTCTAAGCCGGAAGTGACGTAATTGTTAGCTAAGTACATGTAGAGCTAATTTTTGACTTTTCGTCAATAACTCGGAAAAGAAGTAACTGATTTGGCTGAAAACAAATCCTGCCCGGGTTTTCGATAACGATTAGTTCATTCCACACAGCAGAACTTCTTTAAACCGACCGGAAGTGACTTAATTACTAG
>PIVX01000007.1 GCA_003353785.1 Gammaproteobacteria bacterium
TTCTTTATTAGCAGATTTATCCTTAAGAGCATCAGGATATTTATTCACAATAAACCTCAATATATCTAAATTACCAAATGTTGCTGAATATATTGCCGGAGTAAAACCCTGCTTATCTTCATCCTTAAGAGCATCAGGATATTTACTCACAATAAACTTCAATATATCTAAATTACCTGCAGCTGATGCTTCCATTATAGGAGTTACTCCATTCTTATCTTTATCTTTAAGAGAACTTGGATACTTATTATGAATAAATTTTAGTACATCTAAATGACCATTTCTAGCAGCATATATTGCCGCCGTTTTACCATCTTTATTTCTATCTTTTAAAAAACCAGGTTTCTTACTATATATAAATTTTAGTATATCTAAATGACCTCTTGCTGCAGCGGTCAACGCTGCTGTCATACCCTCCTTTGTTCTATCCTTAAGTGAGCCTGAATATTTACTATATATAAATTTTAATATATCTGAGTATCCATTTGATGATGCATATATTGCAGGAGTTAAATTCTCTTTATCTCTATATCCAAAATCCACATTAGCTCTTGCTAAAATTTCAACAAATTTTTTATTCCCGTTTTTCACAGCATAAAATAAAAGATATCTCCTATTTTCATTATTTATATCTACTCCATTCTGAATGCTTTTGGTTATTAATTCTATAGCCTCTTGTGATTTATCTTTATTCTTACCCGAAGATAGATAACAATATCCAAGACGAAACTGGGCTTCTATATTCTTATTTTCAGCTAAGGCTTTAAGATATTGTAGATCTTCACATGAGTAATCTACAGAAAAAGCTAACGCACAAAAAATAGAGTTTAATAAAATAAATAAAATAGGTTTAATTATTTTTTTTAAGTACAATTTATTTCACTCCATATATTTATTAAGATAGTTATCCTAATCTTTCACCAACCATACTCAACAAATGTCTCACCTTTTGAAATACACTCTATAGCATTTATAATATAAGGTATAGTACTATCAGGAAGATCATTCATTAAAAAAAAGGACAACGCAGAGCATTTGTTAGGTTCTTTATTTTGGATTTCACCTATCCAACTATCAGATATAAAAAACCAGTCCAAATATTCAGTATCTCCCGCCATTCTATGCATAGTTAGCTTTAAGTCTAGACATGCAGGGGTAATTTTAACACCTATCTCCTCATGAGCTTCTCGTATTAAACCATAAGTTGCCTTTTCATTGCCATCTAAATGTCCAGAAGGTAAACCATACCATCCATCCATATATCCCGTATCTTTTCTTTTTTGTAGCAAAACTTGTTTTTCTTTGATTAATAAGAGATGTACTGCTGGTGTGATCTTAAATCTATCTTTTCTTTTAGTCATTCAATTACCAAATTTTCTTAATTATACCCAAATATTACTAATAATGGATTATCTTAGGTCATCCTCTGAAACATCTGATACGTATAAACCAGTTGATGATAATAAACCCTGTGCCTCATATTGATCTATTGCATAATTTTTTGTAATTATAATTTTTAAATTACTAAACTCACTTGTGACAGGAATAATATGTCCGTCAATGGAATTTGCTAAATCAGACAATTCAACGTTAGTTATTTTCTTTGGTGATAGGCAAAAACGATTCATTTCAGACATTACATCTAATACAATCGGTAAACATGAAATATTAATATATCTTTCTAAGACAGTATTTATCATATCCCGCGAAGGATTATTAGCATCGATAATAATTTCTACTGTGTTTATCCTAACATTAGATATAATGTTTGTATTAATATAAGTTAAATTACTTACCGTACTATTTTTTTCAATAACCTTCTCGATTTTAGTAGGAACTTCCTTGCCACCAGCTCTCAAAATAATTATCATCCCCTCAATAGACTTACTTATATTATTCTGAACTTCAACTCTAAGGAAAGAACAATAGGCTTCTATATTAATCATGCAGAGAATTAAAATAACAAATTTTTTATTTAACTTTATATTTAACACTTTTAGATACCTCCATTTATTTAAATCATAATACAAATTTTTTCATTTAGCCGCAATAAATAAAAATAATAAAGCAAGAACCATTTCTAAAGCTAAAATGAGCTTGCCTCCCCAAACCTGATAATCTCTTGCTGTTTTAAGCCTATAGCGACTATTCCATACCATTAATACAGGTAATATTATTAATATATATATTACCCAATATCCAGCATATCTAAACCCCATTAGAAAGGCCTTAGGATAGAAAACAGCCACCAACATAGGTGGAACTAAAGAAAACAGTGCCAAATAAGATCTCGGCATATTTTTCTTAAAAGTATTTTTGACTCCATCATCTAAAAAGTCTGCTAAACATAAAGAAATACCCAAAAAAGATGTTAAAACACATAAGGTATAAAACCCCATGGCAAATACTCGCATGGTTGTAGTTCTTGCCACTAATGAAAAAGCCCTAACCAGCTCAGCAACAGAATGATCAGAACTTGCAATATTATTCAGAATATCTGTTGGAATCACCCCCAAAACAATAAAGCACCATATCAAGTAACATCCAAGAGGAATTAAACTGCCAAATAGTAAAGCTTTTCTAAGTAATTTGATATCGCTATTTAAATATTTCCTAATACTAGGAACTATAATGGCAAACCCAAATGAGGTCACTAAAACCAAAGTTATATTAGGTAATCTAGATAAATCTCCTTCAAACAACCATTCTATTTTTATCAGATCAATAAAGCTCGCTATTAAAATTAAAAATAAAATCAATTTTATTAACATTAATAACTTATTAACATTATCCATTACCTTGATTCCTTTATAAATAAAAAAACCAAATAACATCCCTATAATTAAAACATCTAGCCAAAAAGGATGAATGAAAATACTACTAGTAATATCAAATAATATGTCCCCAATAGCAGAAATATATGCCGACAATAATGTATAGAGTAACAATAAATAAACCACCCAGGTGAGAAAACCAAATTTCACCCCCAAGGTATTTCGAGCCATTGAAATTAAATTACTATCCTCTGGATATAATAAGTTAACTTCCAAAATAAGAAAGGCCCCAAATGTCATACAAGACCAACATATAAAAAATAAACCTAAAGAATTAATAAATCCTGGACCTGCAACTACTGTTGGTAAAGCTAGCATTGCCGCACCAATACTAGTACCAACGACTAAAAGCATTGCTCCTAAAAATTTATGTATCATTCACTACCTCCATAAGAATTTATCTCGATAAATCACAACTTCACACATTAAACACAACTTGTCAACTAACGACGATTAACCTAATACTAAAATAATTTTATTTACCACGCCTTCGCTACCTATTATGATACAATCTGAAAAAACCAAGGATTCTTAATGGAAATACTTTTAATTATATCTTCATATCTTATTGGTTCATTATCATCTAGTATCATTGTGTGTAAGATACTAAGATTACCAGATCCAAGAACAACTGGTTCTAAAAATGCCGGAGCCACAAATATATCCAGGTTTGCTAGTAAAAAAGTAACTTTCGTTGTTTTATTTGCAGACATTCTAAAAGGTGTTATCGCTATAGCTATTGCTGAATATTTTTTACTAGAAACCTTATTCATAAATATTATATCCATCGCGGTAGTATTAGGACATATATTCCCTATTTTCTTTAACTTTAGAGGAGGAAAAGGAATTGCTACTTTCTTTGGCGTATTAATTATTCTATCCCCAACATTAAGTATAATTGCCCTTATAAGCTGGATATTAGTAATCCTTTTATTTAAATATTCGTCACTAGCATCAATTGTTAGTACAATAGTAGTAGCTATATTTTCTTACTTTATTTCCTATGATAATTTTATAGGACTAACTATACTTAGCCTACTGCTTATTATTAAGCACCAAGAAAATATTGTTAGGTTAATCAAAGGTAAAGAGAATAAAATTGGCAATAAAAATAAAGTCAGTTAGACATTCTTAATTCATCCAGTGGCCATCTTGGATTAACTTTTATTCCAAGTTCCTGATCCACAACATTATCACGTAAATATCTATACCCTGTTATAGCAACCATAGCTCCGTTATCCGTACAATATTTTTGTAAAGGACAGAAAAAATCAACCCCCAAATCACTACAAATATTTGCAAGTGCTTTCCTAAGACTAACATTTGCCGCAACTCCACCAGCTAAAACAAAATTTTTCATTCCAGTTTGTAAGATAGCTTTTCTGACTTTTATAGATATAACTTCAACTATTGTACTTTCCAAGGCACAACAAATATCTTTAATGTCCTGATTGTTTATTGATAACTTACCATACAAGTTTCTAACACTTGTTTTTAAACCACTAAAACTAAAATTTAAATTATCGTGCTTGGCCATTGGCTTAGGTAAATTAAACCTCCCTTTTTCACCTAACTTTGCAAAATTTGCAATAACTGGTCCTCCTGGATAACCAAGCTTTAACAGCTTAGCCGTCTTATCAAAGCATTCACCGACGGCATCATCCAGAGTTTGTCCAAGAATGTGATATCTACTTATACTAATGGCATTCACTAATAAGGTGTGTCCTCCAGACACTAATAACCCTAGAAAAGGAAATTTTGGGGGATTCTCAAGTAACATAGCTGCCATAAAATGAGCTTCTAAATGATTAATACCAATACTAGGCTTGTCTAAAGCCCAAGCTAGGCTTTTAGTAAAAGTAGTTCCCACCAACAGAGAGCCCATTAACCCAGGGCCTTTAGTATAAGCAAATCCATCTAGATTCTTAAGATCTATTTGAGTTTGTCGTAATAGTTGAGTTAGTAATGGCATAATTTTGCGAATATGATCACGAGATGCTAATTCAGGCACAATGCCACCAAACTCTTCATGCAACTTAGTTTGACTATAAAGAAGATGTTCTACGGTATGATACCGAGAATCATAAATAGCAATCCCAGTATCATCGCAAGATGTTTCAACCCCTAATATTTTCATTTTTGACTAAACTATGACCAAATTTATTTAAAATTACGCCACTTCTATATATACAAAAGTATGTAGCCCTTGACTCATAACGACCTAAAAGCATATGATTACACAATTTATACAGTAACTGAAGAGGGTTTTAAATAAATGCCATATATTCGCGTAAAAGAAGGTGATAATCCAGAGTATGCTCTGCGTAAGTTTAAACGTGCTTGTGAAAAAGCTGGGATTCTAACAGAATGCAGAAAACGTGAATTTTACGAAAAACCTACATCAGAACGCAAAAGAAAAAAAATAGCAGCAATAAAAAGGCACGCTAAAAAGATAATTAGAGAATCTTTTAATAGACGTGACGCACGCAGACGTTAATAAATATGTCCTCTATAAAAGAAAATTTAAAGAACTTACTAATCACAAGCCAAAAAGCTAAAGAAAGCAAAAAGCTTGCCGTACTTCGTCAGATAACCGCAGCTATTAAACAAATAGAAATTGATAACAAAATAGAGACTGATGATGTAGCATTAACTAAACTATTTGCCAAACTTATTAAACAAAGAAAAGAATCAATTATGCAATTTCAAAAAGCTGATAGGCAAGACCTGATTGCTCAGGAAAACTATGAAATTGATATAATCCAACAATTCTTACCTCCTCCGCTTGCAGATAGTGAATTACAAAAACTTATTAAAGATACAATTGATTCAACCTCCGCTAAATCAGTCAAAGATATGGGCAAAGTACTCGGAGCAATAAAATCAAAAATAATTGGCCGTGCAGATATGGCAAAAGTCAGCACTTTAATTAAAGAATCCTTAAATAATTAATACAAGCTAAATTATCGTATTAATTCTATTTTCCGGAATACATAATGGTTAATCACCGTATAGAGCAAAATTTCATTGACGATATTATTGTAAAAACTGATATCATAAACTTGATAGAAGAATATATTCCATTAAAAAAACAAGGGAATAATTACTCAGCTAACTGCCCTTTTCACGAAGAAAATACTCCTTCTTTTACAGTAAATACCCAGAAACAGTTCTTCTACTGTTTTGGCTGCAGATCTTCTGGTAATGCGATAACCTTTATCATGAAATATGAGAATATTGAATTTTTAGATGCTATTGAAAAACTTGCTAATGCTGTGGGAATGACTATCCCAAAAACAGCTAGCATTAGCCCCGGTATAAATAATTTATATGATATTACAAAAATAGCATGTTTATTTTATGAAGAACAATTACGTAATAATAATAAACATCCAGCTATAAATTATTTAAAAAGCAGGAATATAACAGGAACTACAGCAAAATTCTTTCGAATTGGTTATGCTATCCCAGGATGGCGTAACCTTGCTAATACATTAATTCAAAAAAAATATTCTTTAAAAGATGCAGAACAAGCAGGACTTATAAAAATTAACCTTGGGAAAAAAGAATATGACTTCTTCAGAGATAGGATAATCTTTCCTATTCGTGACCATCGTGGTCAGATTGTAGGCTTTGGTGGCCGAACCATAAAAAATGGAGAAGAAGCTAAATACCTAAATTCTCCTGAATCAAATATATTTCATAAAAGCAAATTATTATATGGATTATATGAAGCTATCCAATCAAATAAAAAACTAGATCAAGTAATAATTGTAGAAGGCTATTTAGACGTAATTGCATTACATCAACATGGAATTAAAAATGCAATAGCTATTCTAGGAACAGCGATCAAAAAAGAGCACATGAACCTAATATGTCGTTATACAAAAAAAATTATTTTTTGTTTTGATGGCGATGTTGCTGGCAAGTCAGCGGCAAAAACAGCAATGTCTACTTGTCTATCTCTTTTAGATAACGATATGGAAATTAAATTTGTCTTTTTGCCATCTGGAGACGATCCAGATAGTATTATTAATAACAAAGGTATTGAAGTATTTAAATCCACATTAGAACGTACAATACCTATTGACCAGTTATTTTTTAAAACCATGACCAATAAATTAAATTTGGCTGAAACAGCTGATAAAAGTAAATTAATTTCCAAGTGTGTTCCAATTTTATCTAGCATACCAGGTTCAATAATATCACATATAATGTTTGATAATTTAAGTAAGCTAGTTCATGTTAACATAGATGAATTACAAGCATTCGAAAAAAATCCCTCAGAGCAAAATACTCCAATACATCAAGTTCAACACAATCATAAATCTTCAACTATTAACATTCTAATGTCTTTACTTATACAATTCCCACATTTAAAATCTCACATCACTGAAAAACATTTTGCGACAATTAGCAAATATCCTAATAACGAACTGTTACTCAAATTAATTGAAATTATTAATCAAAATCCAAATATTAACACCGCTGGTATAACAGAAAAATGGCGAGAACATAAACATCATGCCTTGATTAACAAATTAGCGTCACGGGATACTGGTACATTAGATAAATTTATAAAAATAGAATTCATAGGTTTTTTAGACAAATTGCAAGATAATCTAAATAACATAAAAATAAACCAGCTTTTAGAAACATTAAATAGTAATAATACTAAGCAAGCAGAAAGAGTTTTACTCTCAAATTTGATAAAACAGAAAAAAGGGTTATAATCAAATTATAATTTAAAATACAATTGTATAATATTAGCGCACGGAGTGCTACATACTAGTAGATAACATAATACTACTGGTTTATACTCAGGGACTGTTTTTAACATAAAAATTATTGGTCTCTTATGAGTATAAATGATAACGAGCGACAGCGCTCTCAATTAAAACGCTTAATCAAATTAGGCAAAGAACAAAACTATTTAACCTATCCACAAATAAATGATCTTCTCCCTAATATTATTGACACCGAACATTTTGATGTTGTCATAGGTACTTTAGAAAATATGGGGATAAAGGTATTTGAAAATCCCCCCACTGAAGCTGAGCTAATGCTGGCTAACGATGTCAATGACTCAGATGATGAAGAAGTAGAAGAAGCAGCCGCTGTTCTTGCTGATGTAGAAAAAGAGACTGGCAGAACGACTGATCCCGTTAGAATGTACATGAGAGAAATGGGAACAGTTGAACTCTTAACCCGTGAGGGAGAGATAGAGATTGCTAAAAAGATCGAAGAAGGCGTAAAACAAGTAATTACTTCTCTTGTTGACTATCCATATTGTGTCCAATACATCTTAGAAAAATATGAAAATTGTTTGAAAGGTGATATTAAAATTTCAGATATTATTTCTGGTTTAAGAGCTGGTGAAGAAGCTCCTATTTCAAATATAGGTAGTATGAATGAAGGAGAAAATAGTTTTAAGGAAGAAGAAGATGATGATGACGACGATGAGACAGGAGATAACGGCCCAGATCTTGAAACTGTTTCCCCATATTTCGAGAACCTAAAACAAGCATTTGCTAAATCTTCCGAATATGAAGCAAAAAAAGGTAGTGTTAATAAAAATGCTCAAAATAAACTAAAAGAAGCATTTATGGAATTAAAATATATTCCTAAACTTATAGATCAATTAATACGTTCTACTCGAAGTTTGTTGGAGTTTATTAGATCGCAAGAAAGAATAATAATGGAAATTTGCATAGAAAAAGCCAAAATGCCACGAAAATTATTTATAACATCTTTTAAAAATAATGAAACAAATCTAGAGTGGGTTAACCAACTAACAACTGCCCAAAATTCTAGCTCTTATAATGCGGAACCATGGGATTCAAAACAATTAATAAATTTTGAAAATGAAATAAAACGTTCTCAGAGAAAGTTAATTGCTCATGCAGAACAAACTGGATTAATAATATCACGAGTCAAAGCTATTAATAGAGAAATGTCCTTGGGTGAAGCAAAAGCTAGACGAGCAAAAAAAGAAATGGTTGAAGCTAACTTACGCTTGGTAATATCAATAGCTAAAAAATATACCAATCGAGGATTACAGTTTCTAGATCTTATTCAGGAAGGCAATATTGGTTTAATGAAGGCAGTCGACAAATTCGAATATAGAAGAGGATATAAATTTTCTACTTACGCTACATGGTGGATCCGACAAGCTATTACTCGCTCAATAGCAGATCAGGCCAGAACTATTAGAATTCCTGTTCACATGATTGAAACTATTAACAAATTAAATCGTATTTCAAGGCAAATGCTCCAAGAATTTGGCAGAGAACCCCAGCCAGATGAACTAGCAGAAAGAATGGAAATGCCAGAAGATAAAGTACGTAAAGTTTTAAAAATAGCAAAAGAGCCTATATCGATGGAAACTCCGATTGGAGATGATGAAGATTCTCATTTAGGAGATTTTATTGAAGATGCTAACGTTGAAAACCCCATTGATTCCGCAACAATTGCTGGTTTAAAAGAAGCAACTTCAGAAATATTATCATCTTTAACTCCAAGAGAGGCTAAAGTTTTACGGATGAGATTTGGAATTGATATGAATACTGATCATACTCTTGAAGAAGTTGGACAACAATTTGATGTAACCAGAGAAAGAATTCGCCAAATAGAAGCAAAAGCCCTGCGTAAACTTAGACATCCATCTAGATCGGGAAAATTAAAAAGTTTTATTCTCGATCAAGAACAAAGCTAATATATATTTATAACATAGATAACCCAACCCCTGTTGGAGCATGATTTTTAGTCTTATATTCTGGTTTCACCCTAGTTCTGCTAGCGCAGAATTTTTGATATTTTTATTGCCGCATTATAATCGCTGTCTATAATCCATCTACATTCCTATTAATAAATATAATTCCAGTAACACAAGCAATTTAATAAATCAAATATCAGTAAAATATAAAGCCTTATTTTTATACAATGTTAATAATATATCCTTGCACATTATAAAATCTTCCATGATAATAACGATTCCATATCGGGCCCATAGCTCAGTTGGTTAGAGCAGAGGACTCATAATCCTTTGGTCCTAGGTTCGAGTCCTAGTGGGCCCACCAAATGATTTTACTAAAAACAAATTCGACGGTAAATGTATCGACCGTACCATAAAAACTCACACTGATGATGGTAAATACAAGGATTTGACAATCATGACAATCTACATTAATCTAGTTTTCGTTCATGCAAGAACCTACCGTCCGGTAGTCAGGATGTAAAGTCTGAGGAGTAGCAACATTAGCAACCAAAGTTAAACAGAAGCCCAGTGAGAAAACGAAGAGCTTTTAAGAGCCACTTTTTCTTTTAGTAAGATGGGTATATCAAACGTAAATTACTTCTATTTATAAATCATGCAAAATAAGATCATAAAAAACATTACTCTAGTATTAACAATTACACTATTCCTATTATTAACATTGTCCTCTTACGCTAATAAATTTGATTTATTAAGAGAAGAAATCTTGTTACAGCAACAAAAATTTCCCGTTGGTAATTTAAACCAAGTAGAGTATGTGAAAGAAATTATTCACAAAATGGTAAAACTAGATCAAAAAATCAGAAATTTACCATTAGAAGATAATGAACCTGCTCGTTTCGAAATATACAGCGCTGTAGATACATTTAACACAGCTAAAATGAAAAAAATTTTAGCACAACATACTTGGATAACCATTTCAAAATTTGGTAAACAAACCAATGATGACGCTTTTTTATTGGTACAACACGCAGATCTAGAACCTTTTTTTCAAGCCGGTTGCTTATTTATCTTGAGCAATCTAATTAATAAAACAGAAACAGCTAAATCCCACTATCCATATCTGTACGATCGTGTTGCTCTGGCATTTAATATGAAACAAAGATATGGAACTCAATTTATGTTAAAAGATAACAATTTTTTATTGTCTCCATATGAAGGTAATATAGACGAATTAAACCAGAGACGAAAAGAAATGGATCTCGGAACAATTGCAGAATATTTAAAGATTATTAAAGAAAAAATACTTAAGAAAAAATAACTTTTTATTCTTTAGCTTTATCCCATACCTCAGATAATTTGTCCATCAATTCTGGAAGACTACTAGCTGCATACTCAGATGCATCAATCTGTGGTAATATTTTTACAGAAATTTTTTGTTCTAAATAAAAGTCCCAAGTCTTAGCCGGTAGTATATTCTCGGCACCATTTATATACATAGGTATAATCATCGCTTTTGCCTGTATAGCAGTGATGAATCCACCTTTTTTAAGAGCTTTATTTTCACTAGTACGTAATCTACTACCTTCTGGAGACACCCAAATTATAAAACCCTGACTCATTACCTGTTTAGCATAAGCAAGATCTTTAATTGCTTGTTTAAGATTTTTTCTGTCTATACAAACTGTCTTTGTTGCTTTCATAGCAGCACCAAACAATGGGATACTAAATAATTCTTTTTTAGCAATCATTCTAATGTTAGCACCGCGAAAAGCAATCAATGACAAGGGAATGTCATAATGCGATGAATGATTACACATTATTATATATTTTCTATCTTGGCGAATAATAATATTTTCTTGACCTGAGACATCAACTTTAGCTCGCACTAGATCTAGTAATAAAAGTGCACTATCATATAACCTAAAACTAACAACGTGATGTCTACCTCTATAACCATACCAGATGCCTCTTAAGCACATGATAAATATAATTTTAGTTGAAACTAACATGATCCAACCCTTTCTAAAAATCCCAACCTTCATAAATACAAATAGCAATAAAACAAAGTTAAATGATACTACATATTGACCATCTAATCATCAGATTTTAAATATTAACAGATTTTTTTTAAACTTGTACTATTCTTAGTAAATAACTCCATAATCTTAAGAGGTCTTAGAATGGCAAAAAGCAATAGTTTATATAGTAAGTTATTTATTGCTCTAATCGGTATTTTTATAGGATTAGGCTCAACCTTTTTGTTGGATAAATATCGTGAACAACAAACAACCACTTATATAAATAAAATATTTACCACAATGAAAGGACAGAAATGGCAAAATAATGAACAATTCCAAAACTTTGGCAATAGGAATATAAGTCTAATACATACCTTAGGAGAGCTGGAAAATTACTCCATAACCAATAGTGATGCATCATATAATTTTAACAATGAGCTAGGTCTACATACCGTTGCCTTAGTTAGAACTATGGCAAAGTATAAACAAGGAGAACTAGAAATAATTTTCAATATATTTAAAAATAGTGGCCAATGGTCTATTCGTAAAGTATATATAAATAAGAGAAAAACCGGATAGCAGAGACTATTTTATAATATCATTCACCTTTGTTAAACAAAGGTGAATTAGTTTTGTGAAAAATTTTGTTCCGAGACCCACACCTTAATAACTTCTTATATTTTCTAAAGCATTAATTGCCATATAACATTTAAAACTTTTTATTGTACTGTTGGAAATCAGTTAATTACCCACCCAAAGTATCCATCTTCAAACTAGGTAGTGTCTGATATCCCCCACCTGAAGAAAGGTGCTTTACGACACGTATAGATAATTCTACAGTAAACCACTTAACTAAGTAGTTTAAATCCAAACCACCCCACTAGAATTGTTCCAGTAATTTAGTAATGGGAAAACATACCACTGCCTACATGCTTTTATAGAGCCTTTTTAATTTTTAACTAGGCCTAATTTATAGACAATATCTCTTTCACTTCTAAGCTCTTCGAGAGTACTATAAACTTTTGTATTTGCAAATTCATTATGATTGATACCTTTAATAATAGAAGTGACTCCTGCAACAGTTTTAGTAGGAAAGGAAAAAATTAATCCTTCATCAACGCCATAATCACCATTTGAGCAACTACACACTGAAAATAACTCATCTTGCTTCGTATCTTCTATCAATGAACTGACTGTCTTTATTATAGCGTTAGCAGCAGACGCGGCAGAAGATAACCCACGGGCTTTTATAACCTCTGCTCCTCTAGTTTGTACAATTTTAATAAAATCATTCTGTAGCCATTGGATATCATCTATCTCATCAGTAACTAGATCGCCAGATACTTTTGCATGATAAAAATCAGGATATTGGGTTGCTGAATGATTACCCCAAATACAAACATTACTTATTGCACTAATCTTGCTGTTTAGCTTCTTAGCCAGTTGAGCTCTTGCTCTTAATTCGTCTAACATAGTCATAGCATAAAAACGATCATTTGGGATGTCTTTTGCGTTATTCATAGCAATCAATGCATTAGTGTTACAAGGATTACCAACAACTAAAATTCTAACATCATCTGCAGCATTATCATTAATAGCTCTAGCTTGTTCAGAGAAAATACCTCCATTAATTTCTAATAGATCGGCTCTTTCCATACCTTTTTTTCTAGGCACTGAACCAACCAATAAAACCCAATTAACATCACGCATACCTTTTGCAACATCTGACGTACAAAAAACCTCATCTAAAAGATCAAAAGCACAATCTTCGAGTTCCATTGCAACCCCTTTTAAAGATTGCAGACCAGACTCAAGTTCTATTAGATTCATTGCAACTCTAACGTTTGGACCAAACATTTGCCCTGATGCTATTCTATATAGCAATGAGTAACCAATTTGCCCCCCTGCACCTGTAATAGCAATTTTTATAATATCAGACATAAATACTCCTTTAATTTAAATTAGTTTCTCTAGTTTATAATCTGTTCCAGCAAACATTTTATAAATAAGCAATATTGCTGCTATACTTCTTGATTCGGTAAAATCCTCTCGCATTACAAATTTATCAATATCACTGATCTTGCACTTTATAATTTCAATGTCTTCCGGTTCATCTCCTGCCAGCTTCTCCCTATAAAGATTTTGAGCTAATATCATATACATCTTACCAGCAGCATATCCTGGAGCACTGGTTAGCTCCTTCATTAAGTATAAACTATTTGCTCCAAAACCAACCTCTTCTTTTAGCTCTCGATTAGCTGCTGCATGCAAGCTCTCATTTAAGTCTATTATTCCTTTTGGAAAAGTAATTTCATATCTTTCAGTACCAACTGCATATTCTTTAACCAATAATAACGTATCTTCATCAATTATTGGAACTATCATTACCGAATTTCTGGTACCTAGAAACCTCTCAAATACTCTTGTATTTCCATTAGAAAACTCTAGATCTACCGACTCTATTTTAAATAACTTACTTTCTGCCACAATTTTCTTGTTTAATATTTTAGGAAGTGTTTTTTTCATATTTGGCTATCACTTTATCAAAAGTCTATTTTACTGTAACATATAGAAGAAATAAAATTAGTCAAAAGATGGCTAAATAGATCAATATATGCTCCATACATCCCAAGATCCAATATCCTTATATATTCATATACCTTGGTGCCTGAAAAAATGTCCATATTGTGATTTTAATTCACACGCAATTGATAATCAATCAAATATCCCTGAAGAAAAATATGTGAATTCCCTTTATATAGATTTCATTGAACAAAAAAAATATATCAAAGCAAGAAAAATAAAGAGTATTTTTTTTGGTGGTGGCACTCCTAGTCTGTTATCTGCAAGATTAATAAAAAATTTATTAGATCGAATCCAAGGGGAAATAGAATTTATCGAGAACATTGAAATTACTTTAGAAGCTAATCCAGGAGCAATAGACAGTCAACAATTTGAACAATACCCTGAAGCTGGAATAAATAGAATGTCACTTGGTATTCAAAGTTTTAATAACAAATTTTTACATTCTTTAGGAAGAATTCATTCTACAGATGATATTTATTCTGCTATAGAACTAATAAAAAAATGCAATTTTAACAGTTTTAACTTTGATATAATGTATGGTTTACCAGATCAAAGCACTGAAGACGCGATGAATGATTTGCATTCAGCATTACAATTTGAACCTCCACATTTATCTTGGTATCAGTTAACTATTGAACCAAATACAGTTTTTTACTCTAAGCCCCCTAAGCTTCCAAGTGAAACTACATTAGCAAACATTGAAAACAATGGTTTAAAGTTGTTAAGCAATAATGGTTTAGAAAGATATGAAATTTCTGCATTTTGTCGGCCTTTGCAAGAATGTCTACATAATATTAACTACTGGATCTACGGGGACTACATAGGTATCGGTGCTGGCGCACATAGCAAAATTACTAACAAAGATGCTATATTGAGAATTGAAAAAACAAGACAACCTAAAGCATATTTAAACTCAAACACCTCAAAAATTAGTAAAGAGACAATTGTTAATAAAGAAAATAGACTTTTTGAATTTATGTTAAATAATTCACGCTTGATAAAAGATATCCCCCTGAAATTGTTACAGAGACAAACAGGATTAAGTATTCAAAATTTTGAAAATAAATTCACAAAAGCCATAGAAAAAGATTTAATAAAAATTAATAATTCTACAATCACAATTACTACACTTGGTCGGAAATATCTAAATGATTTAACTGGGATATTCTTGCCATAATCTTCTTTGGCTTCATCTAGACTGAAAATTTTCACAGTTTCACATTTTTGAGTAAATATTATTAGACTCCGTGCTAGAATCTACTGTTGAAAAAATTAACTGCTTTAACATGTCATATAGAAAAGCCTATTCTATTAGCATGCGTACTAACATAAGTATCTATTTTTCTTAAAATATTTTGGCTATTTTTTAACAAAAGAAAACTCTCTAATGATGCTTCCCTTATTAAGCCCTTTTTTCTCAAATCTAGTAGTTTCTCTCTTAAAATTCATTCCATGATTATTAATTGAAAATTCATCTACAAATTTATTAGATTTTTTTATGACATCAGCAATATATTCAGCATATTTTTCACAATCAGTAACAATATGTAAAAACCCTTCACTACATAAAACCTCGTATATATTATTGACAAATTCTAGTTGGATGATTCTACGTTTATGATGCTTCTTCTTAGGCCATGGATCAGGAAATAAAAGTTGTATTTTTGATACGGAATTTCTAAGTATATTATTATTTAATACTTCTACTGCATCACCGTTGATAATCCTTAAATTAACCAAACTATTCTCAGTAATTTTTTTTAACAATACTCCGATCCCTGATAGATATACTTCAATTCCAATAAAATTATACTGAGGATTATTGTAAGCCTGTGAAAATAAGTCATCACCATTACCAAAACCAATATCTATTATGACAGGATTTTTATTACCAAAGCTCTGTGAGAATAGACATTCAGAATTTAAACTAACTTCATATTGTTCTAAATATAGACTTACATACTTTTTCTGACCTGGTGTAATTCTACCATTTCTCTTAACAAAACTACGAATTTCTCTTCTCATAATAGAATTCTTTATAATTATCCACCAGTACGCAATTTTACCATATATTCATTTTTAAAAATTATGATTAAGTTTTATTTTGATAATATAATTAAAAATTTCCTAAAATTGATAATCTGAACAATATCTTTTTGTGATTAAATATTTATCAATTGAAATAATTATCTTCTTCAGCTAGAATCACCACATATATTATAAATTGGTACTATGAAATACACTGTATATTGTCAAAAACTACAAAAAGACGCTAATGGATTATCAAGACAAAAATATCCAGGTGAACTAGGTAAAAAAATATATGAAAATATATCCAATGAAGCTTGGGAAATGTGGAAACAACAACAGACTATGTTAATTAATGAGTTCCATCTTAACCCAATAGAAATAGAAACACGTCAATACCTTGAACAACAAATGGAAATTTTTTTATTTGGAGAGAATTAATTCTTGACCTGACAACGTTCTAAAGCTTTAATATACACAACCTGGCCAGATAGCTCAGTCGGTAGAGCAGAGGACTGAAAATCCTCGTGTCGGTGGTTCGATTCCACCTCTGGCCACCAACTTCTAATTTTAACAAAATTAGAAAGGCGCAAAAGTGATTACTGTAGCATTAATTATTTAAGACTTTATTTTAGCATGAGTTTCTTTCAGAACTAATACTAAAAATAAACCTGCTATTAACGTTATCGGTAAGATAGAAAGGGCTGTCTGATATTCCCCTATACTATATTTAGGTATATTGTTTTGATATTCTCCCGACCATATAAAATCTAAAATGCACCCAACTAATGGTTGCAACAACATACCACTGAACATGACAAGCATATTAACAATGGCAACAGCAGAACCACCACAATCAGCAGGACTATTTTCTCTACCTAAAGCGAATACAACTATTTGCGCTGAACAACTCAATCCATAAATAAGCAAAAAAGTATACAAAGCAAATACAGACAGATCAGGAACAAATATTACTATACTAGAGCTCAAAAAGGCAATGATCACCCCTCCTAACAAAGGATATAGCCTCTTTTGTATTTTATCGGAGTACCAACCTACTATTGGTGCACCAACAGCCCATCCCAAATAAACCATAGAAATAGCCTCCGCTGCCATTATAGAAGTAAAATCATGTGCTTCCATCAAGAAAGGAACAGCCCATAATTCTGCAAATACTGTCAATGAGCTATATAATATCGCCCCTAAAAACCCAGCGAACCAAACTTGTGGATTTGATAAAATAATTTTAAACCCATTCATAACAACATGCCATTTTAACTGCTCACTACTTGTATTATCACGAATGCGAGGATTCTTATCCCTAATTATAAGTAAAATAAAAGCCGCTAATATTACACCCACGATAGCAGCAACACTATATATAGAGTGCCAGTTACCATATTCTAATATTCTAGCTAACCATAAAGTGCCAAACATACCGCTTACAACACCAAGAGTAGTTACCAACCCTGCAACTAAAGCAAATCTTTCAGGAGGCAACCAAATAGTTGCTAATTTCATTACTCCAACAAAAGCAAATGCTGAGCCAAAACCAACTAAAAAGCGCCCAAAGGCCGAAACGAAAAAAACACTACTACAAGAAAATAAATATGTTCCTAAAGCACAAATTAAACATGCAAAAAATAATAGCTTCCTTGGGCCATATCTATCCATTAGAGCACCCACCGGTAGCTGTAATGGAGTATAAGCATAGTAATAAAAAGCTACTAAATTCCCTAATGTCGCAGCACCAATTCCAAAATACTGCATCAAATCAGCTGTTATAACGCTAGGTGAAATTCTAAGAAAATATTCATAGCAATAAAACAATGCTCCTAGACCACATACAATCCAGGCAAACATTTTTGTTTGGATAAACTTATTCATAGTATAAATCCACCTCTTTAAAATTTACTATTAAATGCCGAAATTTAGCTTTATTTATTAACACTAACATACCAGTTTTCTTTGCAATACAAACAATTTGTTTCTTCCAACGCCTTTGTCCCTTAAATAGTATTACTATTCAAAGCTGCACTCTCAACAGCATTAGTTACGCATTCTCTTAATCTTGGATCAAGAGCTTTTGGAATAAAGTAATCTACTCCAAAAGATATAGTTTTTTTAATGTTATACGCTTTTTTTACAGCATCAGGGATCTCTTCATGAACAAGATCTTTAATAGCATGCACAGCGGCTATCAGCATTTCATCATTAATACAGCGAGCCTTTGCTTTAAGAGCTCCTTTAAATAAATAAGGGAAACAAAGCACATTATTGATCTGATTAGGAAAATCACTCCTACCAGTTGCAATTATTAAATCTGACCTAACCTTATTAGCCAATTCTGGATCTATCTCTGGAGTAGGATTCGATAGCGCAAAAACTACCGGCTTTGGAGCCATAGATGCTAACATCTCCTCACTAAATAAATTCCCTCTAGCAACTCCAATAAATACATCAGCTCCTGCAACAACCTCCGCTAAACTACGTTTATGAGTATCTCTTGCAAAAGCAAATTTATAAGGGTTTAAATCCGTTCTATCTGTTGTAATAACACCTTGGCTATCTACTAGAAAAATATTGTCTTTTTTAGCTCCTAATGTAACTAATAATCGCATCGAAGCTATTCCAGCAGCTCCTGCACCTAAGCAAACAATTTTTATATTTCCTAAGCTTTTTTCTTGTAGTTCAAGAGCATTTAACAATCCAGCAGCAATTATTATAGCAGTTCCATGTTGATCATCGTGAAACACAGGGATACTTAACTGTTCTTTTAAAGCTTGTTCTATTTCAAAACACTCAGGAGCTTTTATATCTTCCAAATTTATTCCACCAAATGTTGGAGCTATACGAACTACCGTATTGATAAAATCTTGGGGATTATCAGCATCAACTTCAATATCAAAAACGTCAACTCCAGCAAATTTCTTAAACAAAACCGCTTTCCCTTCCATAACAGGTTTAGATGCTAATGCTCCAACATTTCCTAATCCAAGCACGGCAGAGCCATTTGTAATTACTCCAACTAAATTACCTTTAGCAGTGTATTTATTGGCTAAGCTTGGGTCCTCTGCTATTGCTAATACAGGCTCTGCAACACCTGGTGTATAAGCTAATGATAAATCTTCTTGGCTCTCTGTTGGCTTAGATATACTAATACTTAATTTACCAGCTGGTTCACGAGCATGGTACTCAAGAGCTGCTTGTCTTAATTTTTCTTTACTCAAAATTCACCCCATTTCTTAAATAATGATTTTTATAATAAACAAAAATACCTTTTAATCCTAGTAAAATTAATAAAAAAATTACTTTAAAAGAAATCCACCTGAACATAACATATTGAATTTAATGATAAATTCAGAATTTTAACATCAATTTGAATACTAATTTAATACCTTAAGATATGCAAAAAAGATATTAACTCACAAGCAAATATTGGGGAAATATTACACAATTCTAACTTGTCTACGACTTCTTATACTTATTTTTAAATTTTTCAATACGACCAGCGGTATCCACTAGCTTTTGTTGTCCTGTATAAAAAGGATGGCATTTAGAACATACATCTAAACTAATATCTGCATTTAAAGTAGAATGAGTCTTGATAACGTTACCACAACTACAAGTAGCATTTATACTATTATATTGAGGATGAATATCTGTTTGCATAAGAAAAATCTCTGATTATATTACTAGTTAAATGTTAAACAATTTACCTTAGTGGCATAGAGTACGGCTTATTGTCATCTTTGTCAACTCATAGAAATACCTTAATATTCCCCTATTAACAGCTAATTTTTACAATCCTTGCGTAAAACTCATAAATCAAATACTGCTCCAACTATAGTATGATCAGAAGGTCTTGTATGCTTTCTTGGTTCTTGATCTATAAAACAAGCTTTACAAACCTTTGCCAACTCATCACTGCATAAAATATGATCTATTCTTAAACCATGGTTTTTTTTATAAGCAAAATTACGATAATTCCACCAGCTATACTCGTAAGAATCAGGATTTTTATAACGAAATAGATCCTTCATTCCTAACGACAAAAACCCATTAAATGCTGCTCTCTCTTCTTGACTCACTAAAACTCTATTTTGCCATATTTCCGGATCATAAACATCCTGATCTGTAGGAGCAATATTAAAATCTCCCATAACTAGCACTCGATCATAAATTGTTAAAGTCTCACGTATTTTTTCATGTAAAGTATCCAACCATTTAAGCTTATATACAAATTTATCAGACTCTAAACTTTCCCCATTTGGTACATAAACATTAATAATTCTAATATTATCAACTGTACAAGCAATATATCTTCTCTGCTCAGAATCATCCTTGAATAATCCAAATTCCGGATCAGTTAATCCATTCTTAACAAGTATAGCAACTCCATTATACTGCTTCTGTCCAAAACATATGATTTCATACCCTGAATTACGTAAAATTTCCGTAGGGAAGGTCTCATCTATGCTTTTAGTTTCCTGCAAAACCATTAAATCTATGGGATTATCTAAACACCAGTTAAGAATTTGTTCCAAACGAATTTTTACAGAGTTTACATTCCAAGTAGCAACACTAAATAACATTTATAATAACTCTAAATAAATTTAATTTGTAGTATTTCTATTACCTATAGAAACATTTTCTAAATATAAATGCAATGCTTTTACAACTCATTCAAGTGCAATATGCCCAAAATAATACATCAATTACGCATAATACATTATAGAGAGATAATATGGTTTTAGTTTTCTGGAATTGTACTATAATGGTTGCGCATCTAAGTACCAAATGTTAGATTCTCCTATTTAAAGCTACATATTCAGGGAATATTCAAAATAATAAAATGGAAATTTATTCAATCTGCAAACGGCTAAAAAAATCACGAATAAAAAGAGGATTTTTATCTGCAAGGGCCTTTGCTAGTCACTATCAAATACCAGCCTCAACTTATACTCAACACGAATCAGGAAAAAGAAAGATGAGTATCGATACACTCATCCATTATTGTGAATTACTAGTAATTGATCCTTTATGGTTAATGACTGGAGAAAAATGTATACAACCAATAGCTAACCCACCAGAAGCCCTCATTACTTTCCCAGAAGATACTTTAGAGAATTTGATATCACAAAACTCTCCAGTTAAAATTGATATTTACCTACTAACTAAAATTATACTCAAAACTACTCTACACTGTCATAATAAAAAATATAATGAACATAATATTCTAAACTCATGTATAAGAATCTATAACCATTTTATCCAACAACCACAATATTTAAAAGACAATAATATTGATAATAAAATTCATAATATAGTTATTAATGTATTTCATACTTAATTATAATAAAAAAGTATACCGAGATAATATCAATCTATTAAATTATCTTATTTTTTAATGAAACTATATTACATCCTAGTTCAAGTAATTTTGATTACTGATAATTAAGCAGATAATATATAACGATTTTATGTCCTAATATGTAAATAAATTTACAAGTTTTTATTGGTCATAGACTAATGGGTAATTTATTTTGACTACTAATATTAGTTAAAATTAAATAGAATAATTATATTTTTATATTACAAACAAATTTGTATATTTTGATTCAAGCAATTTTTTTACCTATCGAGCCTAAATACTTTCATTCTGCACACAAAAATAATTAATACTTGATTTATTGTTATTATATTAGTCTAATGTTTGCAAATCATGGAGATCACATGCTAAACCAAAAGGAAATTGCAAGTAGGCTAAAATTAGCTAGATTAAAAAGGGGATATCGATCTGCAAGATCTTTTTCTAAGCAAAACAAATTAGCTGAATCTACATATGCACAGCATGAATCAGGGAAACGTAAATTAAATACAACAACTTTACTTAACTACAGTAAGAAACTGTCTATAAATCCAGGGTGGATATTAACTGGACAAGAGCCTATTTTATTAGATCAAGAAAAACTAGAAGATGATAACACAACAAGATATATAGTAGCGAATGTTCCAGTAATATCAATTATGCTAAAAACACTTATTCCATATATTACCAACGGACAAATCACCACCCAAAAAGACTTTAAAAGAATATTATGTACATTATATACTGAAACTGACCAATACAATTTCGACATAAATATGATCAAAGATACTTTATCCAGAATAATTACAGCAACTAACTCAACAGAATATTTACAAGAAAATAATTATACTCATGCATAATGTTCAATCTTATTATAAAGGAACAATAAAACCAAAATATACAAAATAAATCCCTATTAAACTATTTAAAACTACAATTGGAATAAATTTATTAGTCTGCAAGAAATTTTTAAATAATCTAATAGCAATTTCGGGGAAAAACAATAAATATAAACCTTTTATGAAAATGCTCCAATGAACAATAGTAATCATTAATCTCCAATCTAAAATCCAATAGGAGTAATTAATCACCAAGACAATACCTAACCCTAACGTAATCAGCCCTTGCAAAAATACATGTTCGTCATTTTGAACTATTTTATTAATCAATTGTAAAACCGTATCTCTCATTACTATACACCATGTACTTATCAGTATAAAATATATTGCCCATATTTTTGCAATTACAGTCGTAGTTTCCATTAATAATCCTAAAAGATAATACTCTTATTAATTATAGTATATTTAATACCTTTTAAAAGTAATACTACAGAATTACTTCACATACTATATATATTAATATTCTTTATATATACAAGATCTGATAAAACCGTTAAGTAATCTTCTGATACTTTATCGATAATAAATTCTTTTGTAGGATCCTCATGCTTAAAATATATATCCAACACAATCTTACTATCTACATAATGCAGAATAATCTTATTAATATTATTATAGAAAGGAAGATCAACAGAATATTTAGATAAATCAGCTAAAATTGTAGATCTACTTTTTATATTATTAGAGTTTTTAACAAATTCATCATCTTCTGGATCAATATGAATTGTAACATCAACAATTTCAGCAAATTTTCTTAATATTCTTAACTTTACCTGCTGCCCTATGTAGTGCCCTTCTGATACACTTATATATGGTTCAACAATAATATGGCAATCTAAAAGAATATCTCTAGACATTGAGCGACCACGTAGTTGATGTATAGAGACAACTCCTTCAACACCTAACATACATTCAGCAATTTTATCCAACAATTCCTTTTCAATAGATGTATCAATCAACTCTTTGAGGCTAAACCATCCTAGTTGCATAGCTATCTTAATTATCATTAACCCTACAACCATTGCAGCAATAGCATCAAGATATTCAAACCCTAGCAATGTCCCTAATATACCTAAAGTAACCACCACAGAAGAAGCAGCATCACTTCTATGATGCCAAGCATTTGCCATTAAAACTTCCATTTTTAATATCCTAGCATTTATTGCCGTATATCTATATAACCATTCATTTATTATAATTGACAATATACTAATTAATAATACAGGAGATTGGGGCATCTCTTTTTCTTTTACAGCCAATGCAACAGCACCATTATGAATTATACCAAGAGCAACAAGGATCAGGCAGCATGAAATAATGGTAACCGCTAGTGTCTCTATTTTTTTATGGCCATAGGGATGTTCTTGATCAGCATCCTGTTGTCCAAATCTAGCGGCTACATAAACTATTCCATCAGTAATTAAATCGGAAGACGAATGAATGCCGTCAGCAATTAATGCATGAGAATTCCCGAGAACACCACTAACAATTTTAACCACCGCTAAAAATACATTAGTAACCGCTCCTGTAATAATAGTCTTATTTGTTAATTTGCTAATATCATCTGATCTACTAGGCACTTACAACCCCTATTACTATTGTAATTATAACTACCGATTATACAATATCGCATACTCTGTGCCTATTGATAAAACATATTTAGCTAATCAATTCCAAAAGAGCAAATTAAACTTAACAGATTCTTGTGATCTTGTTTCGTTACTGTTTGATGCTAATGCTGCCATTCCACATATTTTACATCACGATACTGTCCGATGGTCGGTTCTTGCGAGATTAAGTTAGTGTGAATTATTATGATTGTCAAAAATATGGTACTGTTGCAGTATAATTGAAAACAGTGTCTTATATCTTCCACCTTAAAGAAGGTTTTGCGGTACATATGATTACGCACAATGTTAATACGTGATTTAACTAGCTACTGCAACCATTCATCAAAAATTTTAAGAGTGGTAAAATTCAATGTATTCTTTTTTCATACTTGCTTTAAGTCCATGTGTAGTAAGGCACCCTGTGCAGTATTTTTTTATATCACTTCTAAGTCCCATATAAATTGCATACATGCTTCCTAAAGTTCCTATCTCAAATACAAAATTACGATTAGCTTTTAAAATTTTACCATTAAGGTTTTTGCCAACACTATTAATGATATTATATTCATTTACTTTTAGGTTTATAATTTTTACTTTATCATTTTCTATTTTGTATTTAGGACAAAAAACTTTAACATTTATTATTTTTGAGTCAGAATGTATCTGTGCTTGAGTAATCGTAGAATCAAGCTTAATGTTACTATTTTCAAGCTCCAATAATACATATCCTGTTTTACCTAATCTTGATAATAATTTTTTCTGTATAATTATTTTATCGGCATAAACAGCATTAGTATTTATTAATGCTAACGGAAAAATTATTGCACATAGAAAAATAAATTTTTTCTGTATTTTAATCATTTTATTCACATACTCCTTTTAATATTTAGACAAGATATTATCATACTTATCTCATGTGACTGCTCTCCGTCATGAATGACGAAGCTTCCAACTCCCTAGGACACAGCTAACAAGTAGCCAGTCTTAGGCAAATCTCTATTAGCAGATACGGACAGTCCCTCCGCCTTTAATTTCAATATACCTTGATACATTAAACAGCTTGAGTATTATTGTCAATAACTGTTTAATTGATATGAAATATGAATTGAAATCCACGAGACATCCAAAAGTTCTACTTCAGGTATTCATGCCCAAAGATTGCCTAGAATTAATGGAAGAAGTATTCATTGATGTTTGCAATAAATTAAATGTTGAACTCATAAAATTTGATGATAAAAAAAATCATGTTCCTTTACTAATTTTATATCACTCGTGAGTGGCTATTGCAAGTTAATTCACTCAAAGGTGTATCTAGCAGGATGCTTAGAAAAAACTTTGATGTTTTTTAAAAATCATATTGGAGTATATATAGGCTTTTCTATTTCTTAATATGGTACTCATAACACCATACTATGATAAATTTTTCACTAAGAGATATGTTGTTTTAATTTGGATCATCGCCAGGTACAAGCGTTTTAAACCTCTTTAACATCCACCCACCTTAAGGAAAATATTTTACGGTACGTACGACAAAGTTATTTTTGCAGCAGATAGTAACGTCTGCAAAATAAACAATCGTTAAAATAGATATTAAGCCGTAACACTTTCTTTAAGACTAGCCTTAATCCACCTAGGCCATTCTGATTTAGGCAATTCTAAAATCTCAGCAAGGGGGGTCGACTTAACATATACCAAGAAATCAGTAGCAGCAAATCTAGAATAAGCCATCCACGTAGTAAAGTGATTAAAAAAGTCATGGTACATCAACTCTAACTGTTTTTGTTCAAATTCCGACACATCAGGCTTATCTTGAAGATGTTTATAATATACTAATGCCTCATGAAAAGAATCTGTTGTCAATTTCCTATAGTCCATGAAATTATTTTAGACCATCCTTCAAAATAGACAATAGCAATATTTAGACATAGAGCACTACTTAATTATATATATTCAATATTTATACATCAATAAAATATTCATACTAGTCTTCTGCTCTCATTTGATAATTTTACTCCCACCTTTTACCAATCAGAAAAAATGCATACCTATCAATACTTTTTTGACATCCTCACTCACCTTGTGGCATATGATTTCTGAAACCAGCATCCAAAGCTGCGCATAATTATTCATTTACAAAAATTATTGAGTGGCAAAAACTACCAATACAATATCTCTTTGACCCAATAAAAAAACTAAGATCTCTGAACTATCGTACAGAAAAAAGATAAGGATATAAACGTTTAATAATATTATCTATTCTTATTTATGTTTGCTTATTATAATAAATTAGGTAAAATATTTCTAATATGTTTAGTCCTGAAACTAATTGGTACATATGACTCTTAACAATATAGAATTCACTACTAAAGATAACTCAAGGTTTTTAGTAATTCATTTAGATTTAGTTGAATACTTAATGAATCATTCTACATTATTTGTATATAAACCTTCTGTCACAACAAGAGCTGCTATCCTACTTTAGAGTATTTAATAAATGATAAAATGCGCATCCATTCCATCATCACAAATAAATCATCCCAATATTTTCAACTTATTTGAGCATAAATATAATTCTTTTCATATAAAACATAGGTATTCCACTAATGTATAAATTTATTATCTGGGAAAGCTCCCTCTTTCTTATTGCCGCACTCATTTCCGATAAAACTAGGATATCTGAATACATTGGTAAATTACCGTCTATAATTATTTTCAAACTTTTTTTAGCCTCCTTTATTTCTCAAATAATGGTATTACTATATATAGACAATGACTTTATTTATTTGATTACAATCTTATTGTTAACTGCACTAGCTCTGATAGTTAGAGTTCCATCGGTTATCCACAAATATCATAATAATTGTCCTAAAGAAAGTGAATATATATTTCTTGCTCTATTGATAGTATTTATTTTTTTTCCTATTATATGTTATTCCATCGGCCATATTCTCGAACAAGATTCAAGGCACTATATATATTCTTTAATCCAGATGTCAAAAGGATTGAAATCTATTTATGAAACTCCAATAGAGTATAATTTTTATTGGGAAATGGCCTATATACCATCATTGATTTTAACTAAATCTTTATCGTATACATGGCTCACATCTTTGCAAGCAGTCTTACTAGAAGCATTACTGGTTTTTTCTATATCTATACATATTATTAAAGATAGAAAATTGTCATTCTTAATTGCAATATTATCAATAGCAATGTATCACCAATTTCGCATACCTAGTGGAATAGTTTCAATAAAAAATGACATGATATATGCCTGTGGAATACTGCTATATATAAATATAATTCTTCGAGGCAGGATGAATTTAAAATTCTCAAGCTTAGCTTTAATAATAGGAATAGCCTCATCATTCATAATTGTAAAATACTCTGGAATATTAGTTTTAATAATCACCTCAATATTGTATTTAATAAGAACAGCATGGATTGACAAAATTAATGTCAGAAATACAACGATACTATTTTGTTGGGTAGCTTTAATATCAATTCTCGCAGGGGGACATTATTATATAAAGAATATTTTGCTTTATGGAAATATTTTCTATCCAATGAAAATAAAATTAGCCTGGATAGAACTACCTGGAATTTTATTTTTAGATGGGACATCTTTATTAGACGCATTTAAAGCCGGTAAAGGCTGGAAAGAATTTCTGATAGGAACAGATCATATTAATATAGGATACCTATTTCCAATCTTACTATTTGTATTTATTTGCTCTTTATCAAAATTAAAAACATTATATAATGAAAAATCATCCATAGCCTTAGTTATATTATTTACTTTGACCATTTGGCTAATTTTTATTGTTTCATATTGGAGTGCAAGCAATACTCCAATAGATCTATTCTATATTATGTATCAAAGTAACTTTAGATATATTACTGCTGGAATAGCCCTTATATATATTCTAGCTAATTGGTTCTTAATACAGATTATACGTATCCCTAAACAAATTTTATATGGAATAGCATTTCTTGGAATTACAAATAATTACTTACTTTTATTGATGGATAAAATACGCTTTACTACATTCACCCATATCCTATTGCTTTATATATGTGGTGCTCTCTTAATATCTGGATTTCTATTGTGTTATTTTATCAGGAGAGCATCCGCAAACAATAGCCACTTGAAATATTTCATGCTATTGCTATTTGAGATTACTATTTTATTATTTCAACCTTATATTGAGGTATATAACATCGTATTCTGGAAAATTAACTATCGTAATATTATCGCCCAGATCGCATATGCACAACCAGCAAATATCTTTCTACTTAATAAATATAAAAATAACAATATTCAGCAATCATTATATTATCCTTATATAGGATATAATTTTCAACATAATGTAAAAATGGGTTCTGATATTGATATGACTAACTGGTTACAAAAAAGCAATCAACTACAAGATAGTTATGTTATAGTACACAATTGTCATGATGCTCAGATCAACTGTAATGATTTCCTAAAAATCTACAACGATATATTAGCAAAACACAAATTTGCCAAAATTAATTCTGATCAAGAGTCATTGATCTATAAAAAATCTAGAATTGATTTCTGATACTCTCCATGTCTAAAAACACAGGAGAGTATCAAAGACACAAATAATTTAGCAACAACGCCATAAATCATCGTCATTAATAACGGATAGCTGTCAGTCTTAAAAAATTTCTGCTTACGTACTGCCTCTAATTTACAGGATAAATTACGAAATTCTGTTTGGATCATGATCTTTAAATTAATCTTTTAGCACTTGTAATATAACAAAGACGTTATAGAAAGACACTAAATAGCAGTAGTTCGTTATTATTAGTCAGGTAGCATAAGGCCGTTAAATATGGTACTGTTGGCTTAAATAATTCTGCTGCAATGAGGCGGGTGTAATGAAGAAATTATATTTACTGGTATCTATTTTTATATTAGTCCAAATTTGTGTATCAGCTCCTATTATTACTGGTTTAGAGACAAATGATAATAATAAAGTACTACACCATGCTATGAGGAATACTTCGATTTCGCATTTGGTAAACCTACCATCACCACAACTGACAGCTTTGATTGGGAATTGGTTTGAACTAACGACACCACCAGTGAAGGCTTATGAGCATAAAAACTTATATGTAATTAACGAATATCATAAAGGATTTGTGATGCAAATATCAATCGATGGGAAAGATAAAGTAGTAATTGTACCACTTCAAGAAGAGCCTATTAAATTTATTACTGAAGGAACTATAAAAAATATTACATTAAAATATATAAATCTTGCTAATGATGGTTTTTTGACAGGTGTCATTCTTCCAGATACTATAAATAAAACATTTTCTTTAACAAATAGAAAAAATCACCTTTTAGTTATTACTAAAGATGGGAAAGTACATATTTTGGATAATTAATACGGTTATATTCAGGCCTTGATAAATTTTATCCGATTATCGTACCATCTATCAATAATATTTTGAGTAATGTTCGGTTCTTTTTCCAACAAATGCTCTGCTAAAGATCTAACTTTATTAAGCACCTTATGATCTCTTGAGAAACTAGCAATTTTCATACTATTAAGCCCTGTTTGATTAGTTCCAAACATTTCACCAATACCACGTAATAACAAATCTTGTTTAGCAATTATAAATCCATCAGTATTATTACGAATTATCTCTAATCTCTTTTTAGAATTCTCTGACAAAGGTGATTGATACATCAAAACACAATAACTTGCTTGCTCTCCTCTACCTACCCGTCCTCGCAGCTGATGTAGTTGTGACAGCCCTAAACGTTCAGCATTTTCAATTATCATCAAAACAGCGTTTGCAATATCAACGCCCACCTCAATTACCGTAGTTGCTACTAGCAGATCAATTTTCTTTTGCTGAAAATCTCTAATAATATTTTCTTTGTCTACTCCTTTCAATTTACCATGAATAAGTCCTACTTTAAATTCTGTTAATTCCGAATTTAGTTTTTCAAAAATCTCTATTGCAGCTTGATACTCTAGAACATCAGAAGTTTCTATCAACGGACATACCCAATAGGCCTGTTGTCCTTTTCTTAATACACTAGTTATTTTATCAATTATCATATCACGTTTATTATTTGGGATAACTACCGTCTTTACTGCTTGACGACCTATCGGCATCTCATCCACAACAGAGATATTCAAATCAGCATACATAGCCATTGCCAAAGTTCTTGGAATAGGTGTGGCTGACATAACTAATTGATGAGGAACAGTATTACATTTTTTTGACTTATCACGTAAACTTAATCTTTGAGCAACACCAAACCTATGTTGTTCATCAATAATAATTAGGCCTAATTTATTAAACTCAACTTTCTCTTGAAATAGTGCATGAGTCCCAATTACTAAATTTGCTGTGCCTTCCTTAATAGAGTTTATCCGTTGCTCTTTTATTCCTTTACTAAATCTACCAGATAGAAGAACTGCATTAACATTGAACCCTGCAAAATTTTTAGTTAATGAATCATAATGCTGCTCTGCTAAAATCTCTGTAGGAGACATAATAGCAACTTGTAAATTTGCTTCAATAACTTGTAATGCTGCTAAGGCGGCAATAATTGTTTTGCCACATCCCACATCTCCTTGCACTAGCCTCATCATTGGCTTTGTACTATTTAAATCTTCAAGAATCTCTTGAAAAACATATTTTTGGGCATTTGTTAGATCAAATTTTAATTTTCCAATAAATATAGAAGTCTTATCATTATTATATTTAATAGGAATAGCAGCTTGCTTTTCTTGACAACGACTCATCTTGAGTAAGGAAAGTTGATAAGCTAATAATTCATCAAAAATCAATCTATATCTTGCAGGATGGGTAAAAGATTCTAGTTCAGTTGATACAATATTGGGAGTTGGTTTATGTATTATCTCCAAAGAATCTGTAATAGATAATAACGAGAATTTATTTAAAATTTTATCAGATAAAAATTCGTTGAATACACTGGAACCAGATAATAGTTCCAAAGCTTTATTACTGATTGATTGTAATAGTTTCTGGCTAATACCACTAGTTAAAGGATAAATAGGTGTTAAACTCTCTTCCACCTCTTGCTCTGCCCCTATAGAGTATTCCGGATGAATAATTTCATACCCAGCATTTCCCATGCGTACTTCACCAAAACATCTAATTACCTGCCCCATTTTCATAGCTTTTTTTTGGTATTCCGAAAAATTAAAAAAACGCAAATTTATATACCCATTCCTATCCACAATAGTTACTAATAACATCTTCTTTCTTGTATAAATCACCTGTGCTTTAGCTATTTCTCCCTGAACTAAAACATGATCATGCTCTCTAACTGCCGATAATGGAGTAATACGAGTCTTATCTAGATATTTAATTGGTAGATGCAAAATTACATCTCGTATCAAATATATTTCAATCTTATTAAGCTTCTGTTCGACAACTTTCCCAACACCATTCAATATAGTTATCGGTTGCAATAAGATATCTTTAGCGGAAGTCATAATTATCTATTGTTTTTTTCTTGATTGAGAAACTACAAATTTAAGGTTTTTAATCTTTTTGATCACATAAGCAAGATGAATTCTGTCTATAACACTTATAGTTAAATATACTCTTATAAAGCTCCCTAGTCTTGGATCTACTATTATATTGTCTATATTAGAATTAGAGTCAGATATTACACTCGCTAAAGACGCTAATGCTCTTTTTTGGTTAATAACTTCAACTATAATCTCAACTTTAAATTCTCCTACAATTTCACTGCTCCAAGCAAGATTCAAATAGCTTTCCGGGTGCCTCCTATAATTAACTACCGCATTACAAGTTTCTAAATGAACGTCTATGCCATGTCCAGAACGTAAATGTCCTATTACCAGATCGCCAGGTATTGGATAACAACATTCTGAGAAATGTACAACCATTCCTTCTGTTCCTTTGATCAATAAAGTCTTTTGTTCTAAATTGGATTCGGTATATTCTGTGCCCCTAGTCAATTTCCTTGCGATCAATACTGGATATTGGTTACCAAGACCTATCTCGCGATACAAAGATTCAATGTTTTCTAGCTGCAGTTCATTCAATACAGAGTTTATATTATGCTTCCCTAAGTTATCAATGCCTATTTGGAAATTTGCTAATTCCTGCTCAAGCACTCTCTTGCCAAGCGCTTCAGATTCATATTTTTGCTTATCACGAATATAATGCCTTATGCCATTTCTTGCTCTACTCGTACAAACAAACTCTAACCATGATTCATGCGGTCGTCCATCTGGAGATGTTATGATCTCAACTGTTTGACCACTAACCAATCTTGTATTTAAAGGGGCAAACCTTTTATTGATCTTAGAGCCAACACACTCATTACCAACCTCAGAATGCACATAATAGGCAAAATCAACAGGTGTAGCATTTTGTGGAAGCTTAACAATATCTCCGTTAGGCGTGAATACATATACCTCATCAGGGAACAATTCTATTTTAACACTTTCTATAAAATCTAATGGACTAGTTGCATTATCCTCAATTTCTGCTAATTCTTTCATCCATCCCATTGCTAAAAATGTTTGATTATTTTTGTCTTCATTTTTTGATTTATATATCCAATGGGCGGCAATACCAATTTCAGCAATTTTATGCATTTCTTTAGTTCTTATTTGAATTTCTATTGGTATGCCAAATGGCCCAAATAAAATTGTATGCAATGATTGATAACTATTAGATTTAGGGATAGCAATATAATCTTTAAATCCTTTACTAAGAGGTTTATATAAAGAATGGATTATCCCTAAAGCACGATAACATAAATCCTTGTTATTAACTACTAACCTGATCCCGTACATATCCATAATATCTTTAAAGCTATTTCTTTTTACAAGCATTTTTTTATATGTACTGTAAAGATGTTTTGTACGGCTAAATATCTTAAAATCAGCTATATCATGCTTAACAAGAGCTTTAGTTATAGTATCTTTAATCATCCTTAACATCTCATTATTTGCTATGATGATTTCTTGACTAACATTCTTTAACACTCTATACCGCATCGGATACAATGCTTCAAAACACAAATCCTCAAGCTCAATATAAATTTTATGAATACCAAGCCTGTTAGCAATAGGAGCATAAATCTCTAAAGTCTCCAGCGCTATTCTCTTTTGCTTATATAATGGTAAACTACTTAATGTTCTAATATTATGTAATCTATCAGCAAGTTTAACTAAGATAACCCTAATATCTTTAACCATTGCCATTACCATTTTTCTAAAATTCTCAGCTTGCGCTTCTGCTTTAGAATTAAATTTTATTTGTTTAAGCTTACTGACTCCATCAACTAAATCAGCAATTTCTTGATTAAAATTATCAGTTAAAAAAGACTTACTAATGCTAGTATCTTCTAATACATCATGTAAAAGAGTAGCCATGATTGTTTGATGATCCATACGCATTTCTGCCAATATCAAAGCCGCTTTTACTGGATGAATTATGTAGGGCTCCCCGGTCATCCTATATTGTCTACGATGAGCAACTTCAGCAAAAGAGTAAGCTTCTTGGATCAAATCTATCTGAGTAGAATTTAAGTATTTATTTAATTCACCTTGTAGCTCTTTGAAATAATCCATAGATCACAACCAAAGTATTTAAGGAAATAAATAATAGATTAATGTGTCAATCTTCTTTTTGACTATCATTAGCATTATCTAAAGTATCTTCAAATGGTAAAGTCTCATCATCATTAGATGGATCTGCATTATCAGAAACATTAGCAGCATCTGCATTATCAGAAACATCTGCATTATCAGAAACATCTGCATTATCAGAAACATCTACATTGTCAGAAACATCTGCATTAGCAGCATCTGCATTATCAGAAACATCTGCATTATCAGAAACATCTGCATTATCAGAAACATTAGCAGCATCTGCATTATTATTTTTTTTATCTTCTAAAGAAAAATCTTTAAGTAATACTGACTGCATCACAGCTGATGGCGCTGGACTACCTACTTCCTGTTTAAGAATAACTTCTGGCAACCTCTGCATAGAACTAGCTTCTGTACCATGAGAACTCAATGTTACACTATGTATTGTCAATTTTTGTTCACTATCAGGTAACAAAGCATTATTCTCTAAAGTAGAAACCTTATTACCTTCTGGCTGAATACCGTCCAAAACTCTAGCATCAACCAAACCAGCAGCTATTTCTCTAAGAGCAATAACCGGAGGCTTATCATTTTCTAAAGGTACTAGAGGTTCTACCCCTCCTATACTAATATCACGGGCTCGCTTAGCTGCTATTAGCACTAGTTTAAATCTATTTTCAACATTATCGAGACAATCTTCAACTGTAATTCTTGCCATTTTTACTCCACTTTACTTACTGCTACATTGTACAGCCTTATTATCAATCAGCCAATAGTGTTTCAATTATATTTTTATATTTAACACGCTGATATCTACTAGCCATTCTGTGCACACTAATTATAGCTTTAAAATCCACCGCTGCCTGATTAAAATCATCATTAACAATAATGTAGTCAAAATATGAACAGTGCATGACTTGTTCTGGCACCTCTTGCATTCTCTTATTTATAACCGCAATAGGCTCTCTATTCCTTTTTCTTAATCTTGTACTTAATTCATCAAAAGATGGAGGAAGTAAATATACACTTATGCAATCTAAACCTAACTCTTTAATTTGTTTAGCTCCTTGCCAATCAATCTCTAAAATTACATCTAAACCTTGATCTAAAAATTTATCTAAAACATATTTTGACGTTGCATATCGATAACCAAATACTTTTGCTGATTCTATAAATGCACCAGAATCTTCCAATTCCTGAAACTTATTATCATCAACAAAAAAATAATCTATGCCGTCATTCTCACCTTTACCAATAGATCTAGTTGTATATGAAATGGATACAACTAAATTATCTACTGAGGAAACCAAAGATTTAACTATAGTAGATTTTCCACATCCCGAAGGAGCAGCAACAATATAGAAAGTACCTTTTTCCATTAAAATCTACTCTATGTTTTGAGCCTGTTCTCGCATTTGCTCTATTATAACTTTTATATCAACAATAATCTTAGTTACTGGTAAAATACTCATTTTTGAACCTATCGTATTAACTTCTCTAAATACTTCTTGTAAAATAAAATCTAGCTTTCTACCAACAACGCCCCCTAATATAAGAACATTCCGAAACTCTAATAAATGCTGCTTCAACCTACATATCTCTTCAGCTATATCCATTTTATCAGCTAATAACACAATTTCTTGTTCTAACCGATTTTCATCAATATCTATCCCGAAGCTTGCAACCTTCTTATGTAAATTATTTCGATAGATACCCAACCATTGTTGCTCATAGTTTACCAAATCATCTACCAAAGACAATAAACTTGTTACCCTAAATTGCAGAAATTCTTTTAACCTATCTCCTTCATTACTACGGCTTTGAATTAATTCATCTAAAACTAAAGATAGTGACTTTATGATTGATGAATGTAAAATTTCAGTATGTTTTTCATCAGGAACAATTACTCCAGGATAATTTAAAATACTATCAAAGCTTGGCAGAACAGTCTCTCCGAACTTATTGCTCATAACATTTACAACATCCTTCATAGAATCTAACATTTTTTCATTTATAGATATAGAACAAAATTGCTGGCTATTAGGTATAAATGTTAACTGAACATCAATTTTTCCTCTACTTAATATATTACTAATTTTGTTTCTAATGCTGATTTCAGCTTGTTTGACAAAAGCTGGTAAGACAAAGCAAATATCTCTAAAACGATGATTAAGGGTTCTTATTTCCCAAATATACACGCCATGCTCATCTTCATGTTGATACCTAGCAAAACCTGTCATGCTATTAATTGATAATATTTTTTTATTTACTTGCATTAACCAAAATATTTATCATAAAATTCCTTATCTGTAGGATAACAAAAGGAGCACACTAATGCGAGCTGATAATAGAAAACCAGAAGAATTAAGAGAAGTATCTATCACCAGGAATTATACTCACAATAATCCCGGTTCAACTCTAATTGAGTTCGGTAATACCAGAGTTTTATGTCATGCTACCATAACAGAAGGTGTTCCAAGATTCTTAAGAGGTTCACAACAAGGATGGCTCTCAGCTGAATATAGTATGTTACCAAGCGCAACAATTGTACGCACCCAAAGAGAGGCTGTAAAAGGAAAACAAACCGGTAGAACACAGGAAATTCAAAGACTCATAGGTAGAAGTCTGAGAAGCTCTCTTGATTTAACCAGAATTAAAGATTATACAATCAACATAGATTGTGATGTCATTCAAGCAGATGGAGGTACTAGGACAGCATCTATTACTGGTAGCAGTATTGCATTAAGAGATCTAATTGATATTCAGCTTAGAAAGAAAGTTATTAGGAACAATCCAATTAAGTACTCAATTGCCGCTATCTCTGTTGGCATCGTTAAAGAAGAAATATTACTTGATCTAGATTATATAGAAGATTCCGCTGCCGACACAGATATGAATGTTATAATGACGGCAGACGGTAAATATGTTGAAATACAAGGAACAGCAGAAGGTAATGAATTTTCACAGGAACAGCTTATTAGTATGCTGAAATATGCTAGCGATGGTATTAACAGCCTAATAAATATACAAAAATCAATTATTCAAGAACCGATACCCGTATGACCAAAGCCTTGTTCTCCACGATCTGTTTCTAAAAAAGATTCAACTATGTCGAAATTAATTTTTAATATGGGGAAAAACATAAGCTGAGCAATTCTATCTCCTGGCTGAATAGTAAATGACTGCTGCCCCCTATTCCAGCACGAAATTTTTAACTCTCCTTGATAATCAGAATCAATCAACCCCGTCAAATTTCCTAATACAATACCATTTTTATGGCCTAACCCAGATCTTGGAAGAATAACAGCAGCAATATTGGGATCAGCTATATGAATAGCAATTCCCGTATGTATAAGCTTCACAGCATTAGGGTTAATTAATAAAGGAATATCTATACAAGCACATAAATCTATTGCCGCCGAACCAGAAGTAGCATAATCAGGTAGAGGAAATTTTTTACCTATTTTATCGTTAATTATTTTTAGAGATATCTTTTTATGCATTGCTAAGAAATTTAAATATTTAATCTTCTCACAGTCTATAATATTTTGATCAAATAATAAACTATACTCTTCTACAAGATATTAGGCCAGAATACATTTTTAATAATAACTGTTTGATAATAACAAAAAGACTTGCAGCAACTTATTGACTCTGGTATAAATTAGAATGTTTATTATTAGAGAAAAGTAATGTCTAGAGTTTGTCAAGTAACCAATAAAAGACCCTTATCAGGGCACAATGTGTCGCATGCAAACAATAAAACCAATAGAAGATTTTTGCCAAATTTGCATACTAAACGGTTCTGGGTTCCATCTGAAAATAGATTTGTCAAACTTAGAGTTAGTTCAAAAGGTATGCGGATCATAGACAAACATGGCATAGAAAAAGTACTGCAAGATATTAAAAATAAGGCATAATAATGGCAAGTAACGCAAGAGAAAAATTAAAACTAGTCTCCACAGCTAATACTGGATATTTTTATACCACCACAAAGAACAAAAGAACTCAAACAGAAAAAATCACTCTTAAAAAATATGATCCTGTAGCCCGAAAGCACGTCTTGTTTAAAGAAAGTAAAATTAAATAATTTGCTTATCTAAATAATCAGATAGTTATAATATAACTGAACAATATTAATCCAATTGCTATATAAATTGTCAGCAAATACCATATTCATAGTTTAAACTTTAGTTAGTAACATGGAAAATGGCATGAAAAATTCTCTCCAATTAAATTTAAGCCAATCACTAAAATTAACCCCTCAACTCCAGCAAGCAATCAAATTACTACAATTATCCTCCATAGAGCTACAAGAATTAATTCAAGAAGCAGCTCAAGAGAACCCCTTCTTACAATTAGAAATGCCTGAGCATAACGATACATCAGAATCAATGTCCATAGCTAATTCTCCCGTTAAATCACCATTGAAATCTTCATATGATTTAGAAAATTATAATAAAGATTTTGAAAATATATATAAAACTGAAGAATCGTTACATTCATACCTTGAATGGCAAGTCAATCTAATACCACTATCAGAAAAAGATCAGATTATTACCACCAATATTATCGATTCTATTAGTGATGATGGATATTTAGAAAATTCCTTAGAAGAAATATTAGATGGTTTACAAAAACACTACCCTGAAACAGATACCAAATTAGATGAATGTGGAGCTATGTTAAAACTGATCCAAAATTTAGATCCTGTAGGGTGTGGTACAACCAATATGATCGAATCATTGAAAATCCAATTACACCAATTCAGCAAAGAGACACCTTTTCTCGACATAGCACTTAATATAATCCACAATCACCTAGATCTAGTTGCTAAAAATAACCGTCCCAAATTAATTAAAATAACTAAATTATCAGAAGAAAACCTAACTCAAGCTTTAAATCTAATTAAATCTTTAGATCCAAAACCCGGTAAACGTTTCTCTAATGAACAAGCAAGATATATAACTCCGGATGTAGTAGTAAAAAAAAATGGAGATAAATGGCAAGCATATTTGCTATCAGAATCAAAACCACGGATTAAGCTTGATGATAACTATATAAATATTATACAGAATCAAGGAGACACTAAAGATAATGAATATGCTAGAACACATCTACAAGACGCAAGATGGCTAATAAAAAGCGTTTTTATTAGAAATTCCACTTTGTTAAGAGTAGCCAGTTTTATTGTATCTTATCAACAAGATTTTATAGAAAATGGTGATATCTCAATGAAACCCCTAACTTTAAGCACTATAGCCGATGAATTAGGCTTACATGAATCGACTATATCAAGGATTACAACGGAAAAATATTTATTAACTCCAAAAGGTGTTTTTGAACTAAAATATTTTTTATCAAGCCACCTTTCGACTAAAACTGGTGAAGTTGTCTCTGCTAAATCAATCCAAGCTGTAATAAAGAAAATCATTGAAATAGAAAATCCTACTAATCCTCTAACAGACGCAGAAATTAAAGAAATTTTATTTGAACAAGGAATTAATATAGCTAGAAGAACTGTAGCAAAATATAGAGAATCAGCTGGGCTCACATCATCAAACACGCGCAAAATAATCTGTAAAGAAATTTAGCAACAACGCCGTAAACCATCGTCATTTATGATGGAGAACGACCACACTTACTAACTATCCAATTTAAACACCGTAACTCAAGATACGAAAAGAAATAAAATAATTTACGAATGACGATATAATTATCATATTTTCTCAACAAATTGATTCTTTTTTGCCACTATGTGCATTTTATTTGATTTAAAAACCACTATTTTTAGTAAAATTGCTATAATTTTTCTTAACGGATAAAAATATATTTTAGATGCCATTACAAAATTTTAATAAATAAATGAATATTTTTAAAAAACTTTTAAGTATAGATAGAACATTAGCCAATCAGCCTGATAATTCTCATAATAAAATATTCCGACATTTAAGTATGTTGCTTGCAACCGCTGATAATAAACTAGATCATGAAATATTATTTGAAAATTTCATCGAGCGTGAGAAACTAGGCAGTACTTATATCGGACACGGAATAGCTATCCCACATATCCGTTCATCACAAGTTAATAAAGCTTATGGAGCATTATTACAATTAGAGCATGGAATGAAATTTTCCTCTAGTACAGAGGAAAATACGGATCTATTTCTAGGATTTATTGTACCAAAAATCGATAATGAACAACATCTTAAGATTTTAGCAAATTTATCAGAAAAATTTAGTAATAATAATTTTAGAGAATCTTTACGTTCAGCTAAAGACTCTCTAAAATTATATAATCTAGCAACTAAATGAGAAACTAAATATTTCTACATTTACTCCTTTTTTCTACATTAGTATATATCTATTTCCTCTAAATCAGTGTTCAATAAAAAATCTTTTGTTGAAAAATAAAACTAAATTTTAAACATTGTAATACAATAGTTGCACTTCAGAAAAATTTTGATATGCTACTCTAAACTGAAATATCCATTAACTATGATTAAGCATATTAAATCTGGTGTATGTTGACATACTCTAGAAGAAATTATTAGTACTCAACCAAGAGGATTTATGAGAAAATTACCTGAAAGAGGAAATATGCTAAGTAAAAAAATTACCATAAATAATAAATTAGGCCTGCACGTCAGGGCATCAGCAAAATTTGTCAATACGACAACAAAGTATAAAAGTACAATTAAAATAGAAAGTGAAAACAAATCCGTAAACGGTAAAAGCATCATGGGGATCATGATGTTAGCAGCTAAAAAAGGAACCGAGCTAAATATTCACGTTGAAGGACCAGACGAACAAGACATGCTTCAAGATATTGAAGATTTGATTAAAAATAACTTTGGTGAGAAAGAGTAAAATTACCTATTTATTTCCCTGTTAATTTCAACGTCAATATGCCATCTTCCTGAGTAAATGAGAATCTCTTCAAAGCAGACATACCTAGTAAGACATTATCTGAATTGTCGGCAGGCACTATAGTAGCCCTCACATCAAGCAACTCAATATCACCGATAAATAAAGAATCAATATTTGTAGAATAGGCATTAGCCTCTCCACTCGCAGTCAATACTCGAATAGGGTTTCCTCGTTTTAGACCTATCTTCTTTGCGATGTGTCCAGGAACAGAAACACTAGTGGCACCTGTATCAATTAAGAAACTGACGTCAGCTTTATTAATTTTCCCAGATACTACATAATGATTATATCTATTAACTTTAAGAATAATTACTCGCTCACCAGAACGACTAATTGTAGTATCAACATTCATATTAGGATTCATGCTATAAGATAACCACTTAGAAAAGATATAAGTTAGAATAGCCATAAATAATATCCATGCTATCAAAAGCATAAATGTTCCTATTCTAGTTGTACCCTTATTAAAAACAAATCTATTTAACATGCTTCTTGCGACGATTTCTCTTTAGAACACTTTTTTTATACAAAGTAAACATCAAACCTGACAATGAATAGATAAAGAATACTACAAACAATACTAAAGGGGGATCAATAGCAACAGCTATTAAAAGTAACGTATTCAAAAACCCAATTATATAGGGTGACTTTCCTTTAAGATCAATATCTTTGAAACTATAGTACCCAATATTGCTTACCATTAATCCTGCAACACTCATACAAATAAACAATAGAGATAATTCGATAATCACTATATTATTAAAACCATACTTACAACTGACCCAAATTAGACTAGTGACAACTGCGGCCGCTGATGGACAAGGAAGCCCTTGAAAAAATTTTTTATCAGATACATTGGCCTTAGCATTAAATCTTGCAAGCCTCAACGCTGTACAGGCCAAATATATAAAAGCAGCTAACCAGCCAAACCTACCAAAATCTTTCAATGCCCAAATATAAGCTAAAGCTGCAGGGGCAACCCCGAAAGAAACCACATCCGCTAAACTATCGTATTGAGCTCCAAAATCACTAACTGATTTAGTCATTCTAGCCACTCTACCATCTAAAGTATCAAATATCATGGCTATAAATATGGTTACACAAGCAACCTCATAAAACCCATCTAAAGCTGCCATAATGGAGTAAAAAGCCGAAAATAAGCTAGCTGTTGTTAACAAATTTGGTAACCAGTGAACATTACTAATTATTTCTTTTTTTGCTTCTTTTTTCATATCATCCCAACACCTTGATTATCATAAAGATAATATATACCAAAATTCTTAGATACATTTAAGCCATTATTGCACAAAAATATAAGATCTTTATCGCTTTTTTAGTGCTATAATTGTCTTATGGCATGATTTATTGTACAGTTTATCTCAGCAATTGAGCAATAAAGTAAATCATATACGCAAGGCTATACTAATTATGTCTAAATTAAATGACAAAAGCAAAATAATAATAGAAGGAATAACCAAAGAAGGAGAAACATTCAGGCCTAAAGACTGGGCTTTAAGAATGAGCGATAGATTGGCAACCTATGACAACAAAAGACTAAAATACTCCCCTTTACTACAACCATCTGAAAATAAAAGTGGTGGTTATAAGTGTGTATTACTAGACCCAGAACTAAAAAATACTAACCCCATACTTTATCAATCCATAATGGATTTTGCTGAAAAAAATAATTTGAAAATCTGCAATGAAGAAGATTAAATATCTTTGCTAATAAATTTCATTAGTAGTAATATAATTAAATTTATCTTACTGGAATTCTTCGTGGATGATGATAGTGAAGACGTTAACTCTGAATATTATGCTCAAGAATCACTTTTAACCTCTGCAGCTCTTGAGTTTGACTCCAGTAAAAGCTCCATGCACGTTAGACTATTACAAGAATATCTCCAGACAGATATTATTCTTGAAAAAAATAATATTAAAAAAGCAATTGTATTTTTTGGCAGTGCCAGAATTCCAAGACAGGAAAAAGCCGAAGTAGAACTAACTCAGATTAAATTAAAGATTAAAGAGTCTCCAAACGATCAAGAACTTCAAAATAGATATGAAAAAGTTAATAATTTATATAAATATAGTAAATATCTCCATGAAGCTACCAAACTTGCAGAGCTAATTTCTTCCTCAGATAAGGAATATACCATTTTTACTGGAGGAGGCCCAGGTTTTATGGAAGCAGCAAATAAAGGAGCTCATAATATAGGTAAGCCTAGTGTGTCACTAAATATTAAACTGCCATTTGAAGAAGAACCTAATAGATATAATACTCCAGAGTTAACGTTTATATTCAAATATTTCTCTATACGAAAAATTCACCTTCTTAAAAGAGCAAAGGCTCTAATTGCTTTCCCAGGAGGATTTGGCACTCTAGATGAACTCTTTGAAGCTCTAACCTTACATCAGAATGCTAGACTCGAATCAATGCCAATAATATTATTTAATAAATATTTCTGGAAGAAAACTATTAATTTTGATTATTTAATAGAAATAGGTACTATAGATAAAGCAGATCTTGATTGTATATATTACGTAGAAACTGCCGAAGAAGCATGGAAAATTATCAAAGAATATTACCGTTCATAGTCTTATAGTAACTTCGCCCCATTAGGAACTTCTAGCTCAATCGTTGCTAAACAAATAATACCATTATTATCAGCACAACCTAATAATAAGAACTGTGATTTAAAACCAGCAATATTTTTCTCAGGTAAATTAATACATCCTAAAATTGATTTACCAATAAGATTATCTTCTGTATAGTTAACAGTTACTTGAGCTGACGTTTGTAAAATACCAAACTCATCACCAAAATCTGCCCATAGCTTGAAAGCAGGTTTCTTTGCCCTTAAGAATTTATCAACTTTTACAATAGTACCAGAACGCACCTCAATTTTTGCAAAGTCCTCATAGGTGATCTTCATATAATATTAAAATACTATCCATTAAATTATAAATACTATCCTATTTAATTACAGTGTTCAACAAAGCTTGATATCCTCACCTTCCTAAAAAAAAGAATTTTAAAAAATCACTGCGGCACTACTCCGGGATAAGCAATCCATTACTTACCAAATTTTTTTCTTAGAAACATATTTAGCTTAACAAAACATATAAGCTATGTTTGTAAGAGTTATTTACTTATATCTTTAACTATAATATACTTGTTATTAGTACTATCTAATAACCACCGACAATTAAAATGTTAAATTTTTTTTCCTCCCAAAGCAGTCCTAAGATTAAGCTAAAAACTACTGAAGAAATTAGTAAATCAGAGCAAAATATTATAATGCAGGTAACAAAAAATGGTAAAAAAATAGCTTCAGAAAAAAGTTTTCTTAGTTATGAGGCAGTACATAAGCTTCTTACGGACTATAAAATTGAAACCATTTTAGATATTGGAGCAGGAATGCAGGAACATACTAATATAATGAGAGCTATGGAAAAAAAGGTAACAACTATCGATTTATATTATCCTGTGTCTTATGATGATAAAAATAAACCACCAAAAGCAGATATAGAAGCAGATTTTTTAGACCATGATTTTTCTGATACTAAATATGACGCTATTTTTTGTTCTCACATTCTTGAACACCAAAGAAATGTGGGTATTTTTTGTGAAAAGATGTTTGATATTTTACAAGAGGATGGAGTTCTAGCAATTACGGTTCCCCCGCTTGTTACAAATCATATTACTTTTAAACATATCGAACAATTCAATGCAGGGTACTTGATATATCAGCTAGTTTCTTCAGGTTTTGATTGTAGCGATTGTAACATTTTAGTATATGGCTATAATTTAAGCGTTATAGTTAGAAAAAAACCAAACAATGTCCCAAGGACTTCATTTGCCTATGATATTGATACAGTTTTACCGTATTTCCCCAGCTGCTTTGAAAAGACTGGTATAAATTTTACTAATGGCGCAATAAAAAACTATAACTGGAAATCTGTTACGTGTATTCCTCCTCACACTGATTGGACAAAATATTAATAAATTATTTAAAAGATTTATTATATAAGGATCTACTTTAAAAATTAAAGTTAAAAGTATTATTTAATCAAATCTAAGCAAAAGAACTAACTAGAACGAAAACCATCGAAAATAAATTTAATATAAATCTAGCTAGTTATTCTATTAGCTCTGAATTTTGAACAATAGCAAATTTTTAATTTCCTGAAGCAATTATATTCATGTCACTAGTCGATAATTATTTATCATTGTGACTGCTCGCCGTAATAAATAACGAAGCTTCCAAAATTCCTAGCCTACAGCTGGGGACAAGTAGTCAATCTTAGAAACATCTCCTAGTTAAGACCAAAAGACATTCGGTTTTTAATTTCAAGATGCCTTGTTGTTTTATGTTCTTTGCTGCATTTATATCCCAGAAAATCCATACTAAACTTGACATTGACAAAACTAAAAATTTACTTTATTGTCCTAGCAACTTAATAATTTTTTTCAAATGGAGATGTTATGAATAAAAAGCTCTTAACTTTAGCTACGACAACACTGATATTTATAAGTAATTGTCTTGCTGCTGATGTAAGACTTTCTGGGGGATTCGCGGCACAACTGAACAGTAAATATGATTCATTTAGTGTAGAATTCTCTAATGGCACTCAAGTAATATTAAATGAAAAAAACAACTATAAATGTGATATAGACAACAAACAGATAAAACGATTTGTATTAAAATACAAATTAGAAAAACACCATATAGATGGATATAGTACCCAGCAATTAAATATGGTAATAACCAATATTTTTAGAGATTTTACGAAAATAGAACCCATACACTGTATCACCTCACTAATAAGCGAATTTGCAACATATGAGATCACAGAGTTTGAAATCCCGTCATCAGCTAACGAGGATGAAATTTTTCCTAACAATTGGTACATAATTGTTAAAGGAACAATACATCGTGACGGAAGAGAACCTGAGATAACATTACCATTCCAGCATTAATTATACGGGTGGGGGGGAAATCTCTTAAATAAATACTATATTTACTTATCGGATTTTTTGTCAACTTTTTTCATGCTAGGCTTTATGTCTAAATCAACAAAGGAAAACTTAACGCTATAATTTGCCTCTTTAGAAACTAACGAAAACTGTCTTACTGTAGTATTATTTTCAGCTTTAACACTCTTTAATGTTTCAGACTTATTTGGCATGCTCCATTCAACCTCTAATTTGCCATTAATATTTTTTACTTTGGCAACAACTGTACCTACAAGATCGTCAGCATCAAACGGAGGTAGATCTTTCTCAATTAAAGATAATTGAATAGTAACATTCTTTCCTTCTTTCAAAACACCTTGCCATAAAGACAGATCTTTAATTTTATTAAGATGAGTAGATAACCAATATTTTGGTATAGATGGTATTATTTTATGGGTAGGCCTACCTTCAGAAGGATAAGCAGTCACTGCCATATACAGTTCATCAACATTTTCAGATGTCTTATTAGCCTTCAAAGCAACTAGCTGTAGGCTTAGATACAATTTCAGTGCATTTTTACTATGATATTTAGTAGTCTTCGGAGAATCAGCTTGATCCGCATACACAAACCCATAAAAATTAATTAAGATCAATAAACAAGATATAGTCCTTACTATCATATACATCCCTCAAAATTTCCAACAATATTAATCCTAACACAGTTTCTATAGATCCGCATCCATGTGTAAAACTTCTTAACTATAAACTTAAATCTATTTCACTAAGGTTATTTGACATCCTCACCTTGCTAAAAGAAAAGCGACTCTTAACAAAACCTTGCGCCCTTGTTTGGTTTCTGTTTCACCGTAATGCTAATAATACTACCACCCCATAGCCTTTACATTCTGGCTGCTCTGGTTGCCAAATTCCTAGATCCTCCGACATTAGTGATGGGTTTTACCGTATCAATGATAAGGCACAACTGTTTGTTTATTTACCTAGCATATATTACAATATGGATGCTTTAATCAAATTCCTTAAATATAAGGTAAAATTATGCAAAAACCTGTATTCACCCTAAAGCTCATTGAGTCAAAAATGCTCAGTTCCAAAGTTAGACATTTTTCCTTTCAAATAGTAGATAATCCTGAATTCACATTCCTCCCAGGCCAGTTTATTTCACTACACTTTAACAAAAAAGACGGACAACCTATCAAAAGAAGCTATAGTATTGCAAGTATTCACGGAGATGAAACTAACTTAGACTTTGCAGCAACTTTCGTTGATAATGGGCCCGGAACAGAATTTCTATTTAACCTCCAACCAGCAGACACTGTATTAGCATCAGGACCTTATGGAAAATTAATACTTAAAGACAGAGATATATTGCCCAAAAGATATATTTTTATCGGCACAGGTACAGGCATAACTCCATACCGAAGTATGCTAAATAAAATCGCAGATAACTTAAACAACCAGAATCATTCCACCCTTATATTACAAGGTGTACAAAATCCAGATGATCTTTTGTATGCTAGTGATTTTCTTAAGCTAACAGAAAAATTCAATAATTATGAATTTAGAGCATATTATAGCCGTTATAAAAACAAATTATCAAAACAATATGAATTTACCGGATATATCCAAAATTCTTTCTCAGATATTAAATTAGATAATTCTAATGATGTGATCTATTTATGCGGCAATCCATATATGATTGAAGAAATAGTTGGTATTCTCAAAACACTAGAATTTAATCCTAAAAGTATTCTAAGAGAGAAATATTACTCTAAGAAGTCCAGTACCTAGTTTTTAATAGTTACTTAGTGTACAATTTATCCAAATTATAGGAGAAATTAAGATGTCTATCCAAATGTTATCTGAAACTATTGATCTGATGTCAAAGAATGGACAAGGAATTCTAGCAGCAGATGAAAGCACTGGAACTATTGGGAAAAGGCTCTCTAGCATAGATCTAGAAAATTCTTTTGAGAATCGAAGACTCTATAGAAACTTATTAGCAAATACTCAAGGCTTAGGTAAATATATCAATGGGATCATATTGTTCGAAGAAACCTTAGATCAAAAAGATAATAAAAATGTATCAATTGTTGAAATATTAAGATCACAAGAAATCGTTATTGGTATAAAGGTAGATAAAGGAATTAAGGAAATGCCAAATTTCCCTAACGAAAATATTACTGAAGGATTAGATGGTTTAACTAATAGGATAATAAACTATAAAGAAAAAGGAGCCAGATTTGCAAAATGGAGAAACGTTATGGTTATCTCAAAAGATACTCCTTCTGAGACCGTAGTACACAGCAATTCAGAAATGCTCGCTAGATATGCTGTCATTTGCCAGAACCAAGGTATTGTACCAATTATCGAACCAGAGATATTAATGAACGGCAGTCATTCTTTACAAAGATGTGCTGAAGTAACTGAGATAGTCTTAAAAGAATTATTTCACTATCTCCAGAAACATAAAGTTAAATTAGAGTATACTATTCTTAAGCCCAATATGGTTTTGCCAGGACAAAACTGTGACGATCAAAGTTCAACTGCTGAAATAGCTGAAACTACCTTTGAAATTTTGAAACGCTCTGTTCCTTACTCTATTCCATCTATATGCTTTCTATCTGGAGGACAAACACCTACTGAAGCGACTGAAAGATTAAATGCAATTAACCAATTCAGTGATAACAAACCTTGGGTATTATCTTTTTCTTATGGCAGAGCCCTCCAAGAACCTGTTATAAGCTCCTGGATAGGAAAAGAAGCAAATGTAACTAAAGCCCAAGAAGCATTATTACATAGAGCAAAAATGAATAGTTTAGCAAGTCTTGGAGAATACCGTATCGAGCTCGAAAGTTGAGTTAATTTAGTGTAGAGATAAACCTAATGAATTGTCAATATCTTTTACATCTTTGTATTCGTCAATACTTTGACTAATTATTTCTAAAGCACGTACTCTGTCTTGCCCTGTAATATTAAGAGGTTTAATTATGTTTGGATCTGTGACATCATTCGTTCTTATAAAAATATCTACTAATCTTTTATAATCCTTCTCATTAAAATCATTCTGAATATAAGCTTCTTGACCACTTTTATCCACCAAAATAGTTATTTCGTCATTGTCATCATATTCTATAGTACTCTGATAGCAATTTTCCTGTTCTGCTAATTGAGTAAAACCATTTATACCATCTAAGTCTTCTAAAATTTCTGTTAATTGTTCTTCGATATCTAGAGACTCTCCATATTCAGAGTCATTATCCACACATATTCCATTAAGATCTTGATTTGAAATTTTATGCTTTGCTAGAGGATTATTCTGCATTACAAAACCCTGATGAACTGTTGTTGGTTGATAATCGTCTGAATTTTTAGTTGTAGAATTTTTTTTATATGCTCTAATTGAGCTATCAATTAGTACTTTTGTAGTATGATTATTATATTCCGCATAAGATTTATTAAAATATCTGATCCCTTCTTTATAGAGTTGGTGCTCATCACTACCTAGCTCAAATTCTAGTAATTTATTATTTATCATCTTAATGAAACTTTCAGGACTACTAGTTATAGGCAAATTTAGATTTTGAGATTCTATTAATTTCTTTAAGGCTTTTTGGGTTTTATATTGTTTAGGAAATTCATTTATTTCATACTGTTTGTTTAAGGCTAATATTAACATTCTAGCATATTGCTTAGTATTGTCATTAAGAGGAATTTCAGGATAATTGTTCTTGGCAATTTCTTTTAACTCCTGTAATTTTACTCCCCATTTATCAAAATCATCTTGTTTATAGTCAGAACCATGATATAACAAATCCATTTCAGCATAGCTTTCAAATATTTCTAAAAATTTTTCTGGATCATCATTTGGAGTTAAATTATAATCAAGCATAATTTGGTTAATATAGGGCGCAAATAGATCTACCTCCGAGTCATCCTCATTTGATTGACCTATCTTTAATACATGAGAAATATATTTAGTAATAGGCCGCTCCTTATTAACCTCCTGCAAATCAAGCAAGTCCAGCGGCTCACTATTAGATGATTTTTTAAGAGGTTTATTAACAGATTTATTTATAGAGTTCAACTTTCTTTTTATCGACCATAGTGTAGTAGAAGGAGCTCCTACTTTATTAGAACGAGAAGTTATTGAATGACGATGTGCATATATATGATCACCGACTTCTGATGCCTTCTTGACAGTACTATTCTCATAATCAGGTGGTCTAGATATCAACTTCATATACAAAATTGCAGTCTTTTTTTCTTCAGATAGATTCGGCTTATATTTTGAGGCAATTCTCTTTCTACATATATTAAGAGCACCTAAAGTACCACTGACATCTTGTTTATAACGAACAAGTCCTTTAGATTTTTGCTGATCAGTTTTACTGTCTAATCTAGACTTCTCTTTATACTTATCAAGTGTACCTCTGGTAGGACCTATATGTGGAAACATTAAATCATCAACATCACTTGCTTGTTTTAAGCCGTATTTTACACTAGGAAGCTTTTCTATAAGTTTCCTTTGCTCTAGTAACGCGTTATAAATGTCATTATAATTAGAAACATCCTGAAATTTATTATTTACTTTTTGTTTTTTAATTATCCCGGTATAACGTACTAATGAATCCAAAACTACCTTGAGAAGAAAATAATTTTTACTCTCCGCTAACTGTTTAGCTACATCACAATAGTAAATTATTTTATCTTTAGTTTTTGCACTTGATGTCTCTTGCATAAGATCATCAGATATCATGAAATCAAGATTATTAGCAAAATCTATATATATCTCAAGATTCTTTACTTTTATTTTTATATCATACTGATCATCTGGTTGCCGAACCTCTTTTGGTTGCTGATCATCTGATTGTTGCTCTTCATCTTCAGGCAGTGCCAATTTTGCTGTATATGATATTTGATTATCCACAAATAATTTTGCACAAGCAAAATTTAAAGTCTCAGAAAATTTTTCTGGATTTTTTGGTAATTTATATTTTTCTGGCATAACATTAAACCCATGTATATAGATATAATTATAGACATAAGATACTACATATACATAGTAGTTATATTATGATTCTTATTGATCTTTTAATAGATTCACTGATGACACTAATCAGCCAAAACGCTAACATGTTGAATAAAATAAAGAACCTAGTGAATAGAATTAATAACTATGTCCGAAATATAGACCCATAATTACTTATTTTTGATTTTTAAAAACAGCAATAGTGTTTATCCACCCAATGACTATATTTTATTGCTATGATCTTAATATATTTGTATGATACACAATTTATCCACTAATATTAGATGTTTTCGAGTCCCTTAATCAGAAAAACCACTTCGTGATAACTTGGGTTATTCAATATCTAGTGGCAAAACAATGGATAATTTGCAGCCAAGTTACATAATATTCTTTTAAGATAGTATCTCCTCTACCGATGTAAAATATTAAACAAGTTACTGTAGTTTGACATCCTCACCTACCTAAAAGAAAAGCGGATCTCAAAAACATCTCCGCAATATTTTTTGGTTTCTGCTTCATAGTTGCTACCGCTCCACAGACTTTACCTCCCGGCTGCCCACCAGTATGATCTTACAAATAGATACGTATATTATGTGCATAAAAATAATAATTTTATAATCGGTTAAGATTAAAGTTTTTCTTCTAATCTATTTTAAATATCATAACTCATTATCAGTATTGATAACCTGCTCTATTTCTAAATTAAGATCGTTCATTTCTGTTACTATCTTTATATATCCTTTCTGTTTTTTTTCTTCAGGTATTTTCTCTAGATCATTAAAAGAATAAGCCATTTTATGATAGCTAGATCTAACTTTACTCTTATTCGTATCAGTCAAAGTATTAAATTTATTACCAAGTTTGACATAAATATTTTTTATTTTACGTATATACAAGTCATCTTTAATCATTGTATAAGTGTTAAGGATAGTTGTTAATTGTTCTAATTGCTCTGCTACTGTATCTATGGTATTTTGAATTGCATAAATATTCTTTTCCATACTTTGGTTAAATTGATCTAATTTTATCACAATTTTTGTGTATGCCATTTGCTTCTGTCTAGCAACAGTTTTTGGTAATTTTATAAGATAGTCCCTAGCTATTTCATAGCTTGATCTAACCTTATCTTTTGATAACGGATCCATGTTTTTAAATTTTTCTTCTAAATCTATATAAATATTTTTAATATACTTTACATACAAAACTTCATTTTCTTCAGTAAAATAATCAACATTTACAATGTTCTTCTTCAAAACCACCAATTTATCTTCAGTAGACATAGCTGTATCTTCATTTCTTGAACTGATAAAATGATTCATATCTTTACTTACAATTGGAGTTAAATTAACTCTTCTATTAAAAATTTCTAGAGTACTCTGCCAATTTTCAGGAATATCACTAACTATTGATCCAAAACTATTTATTATTATATTGTCCGGCTCAACGCCTCTTTTAACCAACTCTTTTCTGATAGAATTAGCTCGTTGCTTAGATAAAACCATATTAAAAGTAAAATTACCTGTTTGACTGGTAAATCCATCTACTAAGACTCCTATATGCTTATGAGTCCTTAAACATGTAGCAACCTCATCTAAATTTTTGTGGTATTTAGCTAAAATAGTCGCCTTACCATTATCAAATAAAGCTATATATGGAGACTCATTTATTTTTCTTAAGCATGGATAAGATTGCACATATCCAATTTGTATATTCTCTTCTGTTCCTCTAGAATTAGTATCCATTGTTTGTAATGGAATATTATCAGCTCTCATAGCTGGGCTTATTAGTATTAATAATACGGTTATTTTAGTTAAAAAAATCTTGTCAAATCTCATTTTTCCTACTCAAATTTATCAGTTCTTAAATTGTTACCTTAACGTAAATAATACTTAATTTCAAATTATTATTTAGATCTCTTACCAAAGATATAATCTCTTAAAATTACCGAGACAAAGAAAAAAATATACTTTAAATATAGGAGTTTATATTATTCCTCATTCATAAAAATAACTAATCTTAAACTCTCTTAATTAATTATTATTATGGAATAAACACTGAAAAGATAAAGAAATTATAAATTCTGTAGGGAATTAAATCAATGAGAATGTTGCTACTAGAGGTAGATGATCTGATAAACCTTTCCAAATTTTAGAGTCTAAACATTTAGCCTCTATCAAATCAACTCCCTTATAGTAAATACGGTCATTTTTTAATAATGGTTTCATTGCAGGATAAGTCTTAGCATAATCTCCAGTAAAATTTTTATAAGCTTCTTTAAAATTCAACGCATATTCCATCTGTGTCGTGTCTTCAACACGCCAATCATTAAAATCACCAGCCAAAATAATCCCGTGTTCCTTATTCAAACTCAACAATAATTCTATTAGATTATTTATCTGAGAATTACGATTAGTTTTTAACATCCCAAAATGGACACACATTAAATGTATCGGTCTAGAATCACCAAATGGAAATACCATACTATAGAGTATCCCCCTACTTGATCTAGGAAATTTTGATAAAGTTACATGTTTAATATCCGACAATACAAACTTACTAAAAATAGCATTCCCATGATGGCCTGTTAAATATTTTGCATGTTTACTGTATGAAAAATATGGCCAATTTCCATCAGCAATAAATTCTGGTTGACTCTGATCTGGCCAAGTATCATGTCTTTTCTCTTTACGAGTATGTTTTCCTAAAATTTCTTGTACAAATAAAAGATCTGGAAATTCATTAGTAATACTATCTCGCATTTCATGAATATTAAAAGAAATATTACCAGCCCCAAATCCTTTGTGCATATTATAAGTCATGATTTTAATTGTATTATTAGTCATCCGTCAGAGTAATCCGTAGATTCACAATAGGTCTCTTTAACAAAAAATAATATCAATATACTTACAATGAAACTAATCGGCAATAACATAAAAGCTAATTGATAATCATTCGATGAAAAATGTATTTGTCCATTTACAAGAGCATTGTTCCGTGCACTATAAGATAATAATAAACTAACAGCTGGTTGAAAAATTGGAGCGCCAAATAATATACACATCATATTTGTGAATCCCATAGCAGTTCCTCTTACCTCATGACTAGTAATATCCCTCATTAACGCAAAAGGGATCATATAAGAGCCACAAAAAAAACCTAGCGCCATCAACAATAGATACATATTAAACAAAATATAAGGAGGATAATAAATAATGAATATGGATATTAATAAAGATATAAAGGAAAAAATATACATTATAGACTTTCGTTTACCTATAATATCTGATAACCATCCAGAAAAAGGAGCCCCCATTGCAGCCCCACAAAATATAGAAGAACTACCAATAGATGCATCCAACAGACTTACCTTATACAGCTCCTGTATGTACGGGATACACCATAAAGATGCAAGCCCGGCGATCACTATAAACATTAACCCTGAGTATACTCCTATAAACCAAGCTTGTGGTTTTTTTATTACTAACGATAATGTCTTTAATAATGTACCATGCCTTTGGCAGCTATCGGCTTTACTACCATCCTTTACAAAAATCAATACTAATATTAATAATATAAACCCTGAGATAAATACTACAAATATTGCTCCTCTCCAACCAAAATGACTTTCTACTATAATACCAAGAAGATACTGAACAATCGCAATACCGAATGCTGCTACTGCTTCTACCATCCCAATAGCCAAAGCAAATAATCTAGGAGGTAGCCATCTGGCACAAAGATCAAAAGCCACTGAGATAGCAGGTGCCGATCCTAGTCCCATTAACATTCTAATACATATTGCTAAATAAAAAGAGTTCGTAAAGCAAAACATTAAACATGCAGTAGAACTAAAAAATATTGAGAGTACTAATACCCTTTTAGGACCAAATCTATCGACCAATACTCCGGACGGAGCTTGTAATATTAGATATGTATAAAAATAGCTTGAAGATAAAATACTAACTTTAACAATATCAATAGAGAAATCCTTCATCAGCGAAGGAATCATAATTCCAGGGCTAACCTGCAAAGAAAATTGCAACATCACAAAAATTGAAGATAGACCGCAAATCAAAATTGCTCTTGGGATATTATTATTACTATCAGATCGCATATTATTAATCTACTTCATTTACTGCTTGTAATTTTACAAATTTCCTTTCTAGGTCATCCCTACTCTCAACATGCTTTGGATCCTTTTTAATACAATCTATTGGACATATATCTATACAAGCAGGTTTATCACTATGCCCTATACACTCCGTACATAAATTATGATCTATAATGTAGATCTCACCACCAAAAGAAATAGCTTTGTTAGGACAAACTTCTTCACATACATCACAATTAATACATTCAGTTGTAATATATAAAGACATTTTATTTCCTATCTTTAATATAATCAATTAATGCCTCTTTTACCAAAGGCGCAACAAAATCAGATACATCTCCTCCAAGATCTGATATCTGTTTAACTAAAGATGAGGATATATATGTAAATTGCTCTGCTGGAGTAAGAAAAACAGTTTCTATGTCTGGTAATAACTTCCTATTAACACTTGCTAACTGTATCTCATATTCAAAATCAGACACTGCTCGTAATCCACGTAGAACTGTATAAATATCTATATGTCTTAAGAAATTTATTAATAACCCTTCAAAAGAACAAACATTAATATTTTTTAGATCTCCTAGCACATCTTTAACTAACGCTACACGTCGTTCAACAGGAAATGTAGCTTTTTTTGAAGAAACCTCGGCTACTGCAATTACTACTTCATCAAATATTTTAGATGCACGAATTATAAGATCCGTATGCCCATTAGTGATCGGATCAAAGCTACCTGGATAAACTATTTTTCTGTATTTAATATTATTTTGCATATCAAAATCTCTGTTAGTTAGAAAAAACTCATTTTCTAGTAAGAAAGTATGATAACCTATGCATATAATGGCTCAAAGAAATATTTACCAATTAGTAACTACTATTAGCTTATTTGTAAATTTATTCGGGTGTACATATAGAGCAAATCTTCTACAAGAGCAACCTACTCTGGCTCCCACAGCCATAACTCATTGGAAAATAGACGGAAAAATTTCTGGTTTTACAAAGAACTCTGGTTGGAGAAGCTCTATAATCTGGATACAAGAAGGCCATAATTTTACTGTTAAGCTGCTCCCCACATTGACCAGCAGAAAAATATTACTGCGTCAAACAGCTAAAGAAGCCTTATTCGAAACAACGGAAGAAAAATTAACTGGAAAAATTTTAGACAAACTCCTTTATAATAAAATTGGTTGGTATATACCATTTAAATCAATGCAATATTGGCTAAAAGGATTGCCCGATCCAAATTCAAAATACAAAATCACATCAGGTAATAATGCTAACAAAAAAATAATACAAGATAACTGGGAAATAGAATATAAAAGTTTTGTTTCATCTTCAAAATACAAGTTACCTAAGAAAATCTTTATCAGTAACAAAACTTACAATCTTCGTTTAATAATTAATAATTGGAACTTTACCCCCCCCCCCCTACAATCCAAAAAAATAAGTAATAACTACTAAACAGAAGCTGCTATCCGATTTGTATCTGCTCTAAACTGATATTTAAACAGAAAAATACCTGTTGCGGCAGTAATAGCAACAAAAAACAACCAAAATGCTGCAGCAAATCTAGTCCCCGTAATAATTTGCAAATAAGAACATACTAAAGGAGTAGTTCCCCCCAATAGGGCATGACCTACAGTCACACTAAAGGCTAAAGCTGAATATCGACAATTTATTGGAAAAAAACCAGCCATGTAAGGCATAGCACAACCATTGATAATTCCCCCAACAGAAACTAATATTAGAATAAATGCGAATACATCATAAATAGTAACTACTGTTCCACTGATAAAATAAAATGCTGGAAAAACCATTATTGATGTCAACAAAACGCCAAATAAGATCTGCCGATGAAAACCAAAATAATCTGCCATCCGCCCATAAACCATAATGAACATTGCATCTATAATCATAGAAAATGTATTTAGTAATAAACTTTGACTAGTACTATATCCAAGCTCCTTAAACATGTGATTAGCAAGTATTGTAGTACAGTATAAAGGCATTACTGTAAGACCAGATATTGTAACTGCTAGGAAAGATGACATCTTGTGATTTGTTAGAATTTCTTTCCATGGATTTGATAATATCTTTTTATTATTCGCTATATTAGTAAAACTTTCCGTTTCTGGGATATTTCTTCTTAATAAAGAAATTACAATTGCTAAACAACCACCAGAAATAAATGGAACTCTCCAAGCCCAACAAGGCATGATGTCCATAGAAAATACTGCGCCTAGAATTGCTGCAGATACTGCACCCATTACTCCTATTCCAATTAGAATACCAGTTTTTTTGCCTAAGCCATCATAATTATTATTCTCAGTATTATAAATATTAATACCTGTAAACTCACCCCCAATACAAATACCTTGCAAGAGTCTACAAATTATCAGCAATATTGGTGACAATATTCCCAAACTATAGTAGCTTGGAATTAGACCAATCATAATAGTCGGGATACTTACCAAAGCCATGCTATATATAATAGACTTCTGACGCCCTTGAGTATCTCCTATTAACCCAAATATTAAAGCTCCTAAAGGTCTTGCTACAAAGCCAACAGCAAATGCTCCAAATGAAGCTAAAATTTGACTATCAACAGAAATAGGAGGAAAGAAAACAGAAGACAATAAGACAGCAAAGAAACCGTATAATGTATTATCAAAACATTCTACAAAATGACCACCTAAAATAGCTATACTACGTTTATTATAAATAAGGTTAATGTAAGCCATTCAAAAATTATATACTCAACTAGAAAATCTTCAACCAATAGTTTGATAGTATCAATAAACGTAGAACCGCTTGAACAAATATTAAAGCACTAAAACCATTTATACCTCTACCTATACAGAGTACTCATAAATACATAGTAGGTATTTGCGTATATTTTGACCTTTTTATAATAATTGAATTGACAGCTCTAATCAACTTAGCAAAAATGTAAGTTGATCATTTATTAGGAAAAATCGTTAATGGGGTGTAGCCAAGCGGTAAGGCACAGGGTTTTGATCCCTGCATTCCCAGGTTCGAATCCTGGCACCCCAGCCAATTATAAGATGTATTTAACAGTAGATTTTTCTAAACAATATAGTTTTATAAAACAACAAATAATAATAATAAGCTTAGAAAAATCTACTGTTAAATATTTTTTGACTATATCTAACCAACCTCTTTACAAAACATTTCCGTTAAAACTGAATGCACCATTAATAAAATTAAATTTTACATTGTAATTTTTATTTTCCAAGTTTAATAATCCAGCACTCTCCCATTCATTAACTTGTGCAAACACATCTTCATCTTTAACAGTTATATCCTGTGATCTCAAATATTTTTTAGGATCAGAATGATCCGCTTTACTTAGTAATTCTTTCCTTTTATCTAAAATCATAAAATATTTTACTATCTCCTGAGTTAACTCTTTTGATGCTGACATATCGAGATTAATTCTATCAGCAAGTTCCCACATACTTTTCACAGATTTTAAATTTTTTGGCCAAGGATATTTAGGGTTTACAACACCTTTCACAGCTAACACACCTTTCCCAGATGTGAACTTAACAGGGCTTATTTTTATTGTGCTACTATCAGTTAAACTTTTGCCTATATTATCAAAAAATAATTCTGAAGAAAAAACTATTTCCCTATCAGATATTTTCTCAAGAAATGTCTTTATTGGTTTTAAATAAAAATGTTCCCCATTAAACCCTACAGAGGAATGGCCATATTTACCGAAAGGCGATGTTAATCTATTAATACTCAAAAATATGTAAATATCAGCAAGATCATCTTGAATTACTGACAACACGACTTCTTGAGAAAATTCATCTATTGATAATTTACTTCCGTCGATACTAGAAAGTAATATCTCATCTGCCAATACAGTACGATTAAAACTATATTTTTCACCTTCCCTTGCATACTCTTCATGTAAATTAATATCTTTTACTACTATTTCCCCAAGAATAATATGGATAAGCTTTAATTCATCTACATCCAAATTAATTTTATACTCAGAAAAATCGGCAGAATGATAAAAATCCAGATCTAAATCCAAAAATTTAAAAGATAACATCTTATTAACACGTTGCTTATGAGCAGGCAGCAATAAAGAATGGTTAAGATTTCCTGAGTAAGAAATAGAAGACTGGATTTTTATCGGTATAACTTCTACCCTATTTCTAGATGATTTAACATCTAAATTAATTTGAGATTCAAGCAGTGCTAAACCTAATTTATCTCTAGTATCAGTATTATAAATAAAGAGTAAAGGCCCGTGCCATATATCTAACTCAATATTGAATGCATTCCCTGTTTTCTTAAAACCACTAGCAATTCCTCCTAAAATTATGCCTTTAATATTTTTTGGATATAACTTACCATCAACATTAACTTTAGAAGTAAACCAGCCACGCTTAATATTTATGCTAGAGAAATCAACATCAACAAAAGAATCCTTTTGATCTGTTATTCTAGCAATATTGGCAAAAACACTATTTAGTTGCTTTTCAATTAATACACCCAATATATATGGAGTAATAAGTACTAAAAAGCCGACAATACTACTTACTAAAATAAAAGAACGTTTCACACATGCATCCCATTAGTAAACACTATTTACAATTGTCCTTAATTCTAAATGCAAACAAAATACCCGTAATCAATCCAAATACCAGCGGAGAGAAAGCATATGTAAAAGCTTCTGGCCCATAATTGGGTATATTATCAATGTAGCTTATATTACCACTATTATCCAACACCCATCCAACTATTGGAAGCAATATTGCACCAACAATAACAGAAGCCATATTTGCAAATGCAAGAGAAGTACCTGAGACGGCTGGAATATTAATCTCAGTAGATAAAGTATAAGCAATTACTACTCCTCCGCTGAAAACACCTGATAATAGTATCAAAGGCCCCAGTATAAATAATGGCAAATTTGGAACAAATATTATCACTGACATGCTTGCCAAAAGTAACGCACTAGAGGCCAACATAAACAATTTTCTTTTCATAAATTTATCTGACAACCACCCTAAAAATGGTGCTCCGATAATCCAACCAAGAAAAATAAACCCACTAAACATAGCACCTTTTTCAGCTGACATACCGTAGCATTGTCTCAGAAAAGTTGGTCCCCACATTTCTCCAAAAACTGCTGTTGGAGCAAAGAAAAAGCCAACAAAAACAGCGTTATACCAAGAATTTGGATTCTTTAAAACTATCATTAAGGACTGTAGCATAGAATATTGTCTCTGCTCAGCTATTTTCATGGTAACAGCTGGATTCGGTTGACCCCAAAGCTTAATTACTATAGCAATTAAACCAAGTAGTAATGACATTAACAATACAGCTTGTCGCCACCCAAGCATCACCATGATACTTGCCAAAGGTACCGCACAAAATGCACCTAGCATTCCACTAGATTGAGTGAGTCCCACTATTAAACCTAATTTATTTGCTGGATGCCATGTTGCAGTTAGCTTAATAACTCCAACAAATCCAAAGGCAGCTGAAAATCCAATTAAAACTCTTGATAAACAGGCTGATAATATAGAATCTGACAGTGAGAAAATAATGCACCCTATTGCAGAAACAGTTGCCATAATATACAAAAGTCTCTGAGAGCCATATTTATCCACTAGTAAGCCAACCGGTACTTGAAGCAAAACATAAGGATAATAAAAACAAGCCGACAACAACCCGACAATTAAAGCATTAGCTTCGAGATCTTGCATTAGCTCCAAAGCCATAACACCCGGAGATACTCTAACAATATACTCACTAAAGAAGAAGCTAGCAGCAATAAACCAGACTATCCATGGCCACCAATTTGTAATAATTAATCTAAGATTTCTTTTCAACATAAAATATCATTTTGCTTCACCATATCTCTATTGTATTAAAATTGACTTAATACTCCAAATGATTTCTTTAAAAAATTCTAAACCTTCTACCTCTAAAAGTTCAAATATCCCCTGTAATAGCATAAAAGCCTTAGATTTACTATGCCGAGAATTCTGATATGATGGTAAAACTTGTGATAATCGTTATATTAACTCAACTGCATCTTAATTTATTTAATACCTATCTAATTCTGCTAAACAAAAGTTCTCGGATCAAGCAATAATAATCAATTTACTGCTCTACATACTACCCGACTATTTGAAAATGCCATTTACTCTCATTCTAAGTTAATAACTTACTGTATTGGATCATAGCAAAATTCTAGACGTATAGATTTAAGACCCTTCGTGGATGAACCTATAATACCAGCAAATAATTGTTTTTATCTTTTTCTAGTTACCAAGCCACATCAAGAAATTTATAATTTTTCATGTGCCCTTTTCTATCTACAAGCGATATTGTAACATACATAAGCCTTTGCATAGAAAGTTGGTGATTAATTCTATTCTAATGGCATAATATTGGACAATACTATTAATACATTTATTGGTCAAAGTCAGAATTTCTATCATTGTTGCTGTTGTTAAATTTCTTAGATGCAAAACTAAAATCAGAAGATTCAAACAATATTCATATCCTAACAACAAATGGCTCCTTGATCATATTGGTTCTCCGCGTACAGCCTATAATTAAGTATCACCGATGTCTTCTTAATAAGAGTAACCCAATCAAGGAAAATATTAATATCGGGATCAAAACTTCTATCAACGGATTAATTTGGAGTAATATACTAAGGGGACCTAGAAACATACTAAAGAAATAAAAAGTTATCCCAACCAAACTACCAATAATAATTCTTAATCCTAAATTAGAACTTCTTAACGGGCCTAGTATCATCGGTACGGCTAAAAGCAACATAACAATTGTCTTTAAAGGAATAACTGAGCGATCCCAAAATACCCAAATATATCTGTCACTACTTTTATTTGCATCTTTATATACAAATACATAATCTGCCAACTCGCGTAAGGTCAAATTTGCAGGCTCAGCAGTATCTAACAAAATATATTTAAGAGGAATTTTGATCTTCCAGATAGATTCAGACATTATTTTAGTTGTTATTTTATCTTCAGATATTTTAGTAAATCTAATGTTTACAGCTCGCCAAAAATTTTCTTCAACTATAACTTTTCTTGCAAAAGCAATTTCTTTAAGTTCCCTATCTTCAAAAGAGTATTTTGATACATTCTTTAGATTATTACCAGATACCCGCCCAATAAAAATATAATCATCGCCATCTCTTGTCCAAATCCCTTTTTTTGTACGAACTACCTTACCTCCACTTTTCTGATGTAGCTTATTCTGCTCAGATAACCTATATGCTTTAGGAGCTACATATTCCTGCATTAGCATAGTAACAATACTTATTACCAAAGCACTCTTTAATAGAATATAACAAATCCTATACACTGACACACCAGAAACTCTAAAGATTGTCAACTCATTGCTGGTTGCAAAAGTACCTAAGCCCATCATACCAGACAACAAGCAAATTAATGGGATCATATCACCAACTTTGGTAGGCATTTGTAAAATAACATACGTTACAGCCTGAAATAGGTGGTATTCATTCTGACCTATTGATGAAGACTCTCTTACCAAACCAACTATAAAAAATAAACTACAGAAGATGATTAGTATTAATAAGAAACTCTGAATAACTACTTTGTTTATATATTTTGAAATTATTCTCATGTTCAACTAGTCTTTTTAATAATTCTAATATATTTAATTATTCTTTTAGAATTGAATAATGCAATACCTAACACAAAAAGGATAGAATGTACCCACCATAAACCAAAAACAATATCAATGGTACCTTCCCTAATAGCATTTCTGCCAAAAAATAATAGATTATAATATCCGATATATAATAATATGCCGGGCAACACTCTAGAATATCTCCCCCTTCTCGGTTCTATTCTACTTATACTAAATGCTATCAAGATAAGTACTATTACTGATATTGGATGAGCAATACGCCAGTGAAATTCCGCCATTTTTTGCTTTGAAGAACCAACTTGAATATCTAACAATTCATCTACTGACATTATATTTTCTGTATAATCAAAAGTGGTATTAAAATCTGGCAGTTTTGCCATATAGCTATCAAATTTAATGCTACGAAAAGTATCTTGTGTATTAGAGTATCTGTAACCTTCGTTTAATATTGCATATTGTACTTCTGTTTTTTCTTCACTCATTACTTTTGCATTCTTAGCTAATATAATTTCAAAGTCATATCCAGTTTTTCTAGGATTTCTCGGATGTTCAGCTATAAATATACCATGAGCTGTATTACTACCATCGGCTTCCTTAGTAAAATTATCAACATAAATAACTTTTTTTCCCCCATCGACAAGAGAAAACTGTCCTGGAGATAATAACTTAGAAATAACATCAGATTTGGCAACAGTTCTAACATTTTTTAAATAGCTGATACTCAAAGGACCTAACCAAATAGAGAAAACAGCTACACATAAACATACCATTATAGAACTACTTAGGGATAAAAACAGCAGTCTTATCCGACTAACTCCGCTAGTAAGCCAAATAATCATTTCATGTTCAGCATACATCCTGCTATACACCATGATAGCTGACAAATAAAAACCTAATGGTATTAAGAGGCTTAGTAAATATGGTATTTCTAAAATAACCATCTCTACTATATAAGAGACAGGGAATACTCCTCTTAAAACATACTTTAAGTATTTAAGGCTAGAATGACCAATAAAAATAACTAGTAAGATCCCTATAATACCTAATGATGTATATATTAATTCTCTATTAAAATATCTTCTTATAATCATAAATTGTAAATTTAATTATCATGAACCAAATAAGTAATATCTAAAAAATAGAAATTGTTTATCATTATATGTTCAATATTAAAATTTGTATACAATATTTCCAACAGGATAATGTGCTAACGATCAGATACATGTTAGAATTAGCGCTATGATTAATTTTTATGTCCTATCATACGATAATATTAGTAGTTCGCTAAAAACAATATGTAAAATTATTGAGAAAGCCTTCACAAATCAACATAAAATTTTTGTTTACTGTCCAAACCAGCATATTACCAATGATATTGACCATACACTATGGACATTTAAAGAAGAGTCCTTCATTGGACATACAACATCTGACACCAAAATACCTCACTCCCCTATCTATATAAATCATTTAATACCATCAGCAGAAAATTTTACTGTGATCATTAATTTAACTGATAATAATATAGAACCAAACCAATATACAAAAAAAATAGTAGAATTTGTATATAATGATAACATGCATAAAGAGCTAAGTCGCAAAAAATTCGAAATATACAAAAATAAAAATATTAAATTAACCACTTACAAAATTTAACCTGATTAACAATGCAAGATTCATTATCATCAAAATATTCTCCACAAGAAATAGAAGAAAAATGGTATGCCAAATGGGAGGAAAATAATTACTTTAAACCAAATGGTGTAGGAGATTCTTACTGCATAGTAATTCCTCCTCCAAACATTACAGGAAGTTTACACATGGGACATGGATTCCAACATACCATAATGGATGCTCTAATCCGTTATCATCGTATGCGTGGGTTAAAATCATTATGGCAACCAGGAACAGATCACGCAGGCATTGCAACTCAAATGATAGTTGAAAAAAGACTGCTAGAAAAAGGAATCCATAAAGAAGATCTAGGTAGAGAAAAATTTATTGATAAAATCTGGGACTGGAAAAACCATTCTGGAAATAACATTTCAAAGCAAATAAGAAGACTAGGAGCATCGCTAGATTGGTCCAGAGATAAATTTACATTAGATCAGGATATGTCAGATGCTGTACAAAATACTTTTATTCAATTATATCGAGAAAAATTGATATATAGAGGAAAGAGACTTGTTAATTGGGATCCTGCTCTTGGTACAGCAATTTCTGATCTAGAAGTAAACAATGAAGAAGTACATGGTAAAATATGGGAAATTAAATATCCTTTCGTTGATTCAAATGACGGAGTAATTATTGCTACTACTAGACCAGAGACTTTATTTGGAGACGTCGCAATAGCTGTTAATCCTGATGATCAAAGATATCAACAATACATTGGGAAAAAGGTTTGCCTACCTCTTACTAATAGACAGCTCCCAATAATAGCAGACAGTCAAGTCGATCAAGAATTTGGTACTGGATGTGTGAAAATTACCCCTGCACATGATTTTAATGATTACATTATTGGTAAAAGACATAATCTAGAGCAAATAAATATTTTAACTAAAGAAGCAAAATTAAATTCAATAGTTCCGAATGAATTTCAAAATCTTGATTGTCAAAGAGCCAGAAAGCTTGTCGTACAGCAATTAGACAACCAAGGGCTAATAACTAAAACTTCAGATCATATCCATATGGTACCAAAAGGAGATCGTTCAGGAGTCGTTATAGAGCCATTCCTTACTGAACAATGGTTTGTCAATATTAAACCATTAGCTAAACCAGCTATCGATGCTGTCAAAACTGAGCAGATAATTTTTATTCCTAAAAACTGGGAAAATACCTATTACCAATGGATGAATAACATTGAAGACTGGTGTATAAGCCGACAACTATGGTGGGGACATAGAATTCCTGCCTGGTATGATGAGGCTGGAAACATATATGTAGGTAAGAACCAAGAAGATATTATGTCTCATTACAATCTACCAGATGACATATCACTTACTCAAGATCCTGACGTTCTCGATACTTGGTTTTCATCAGCTCTATGGCCATTTTCAACATTAGGATGGCCCAATAATACTAAAGAGCTCAAAGAGTTTTTCCCAACTGACGTATTAGTAACTGGATTTGACATAATTTTCTTCTGGGTTGCCAGAATGATAATGTTCAGCTTGAAATTTACTAATACAATACCTTTTAAAAAAATTTATATTACTGGACTAATTCGAGATTCTCACGGACAGAAAATGTCAAAATCTAAAGGTAATATTCTCGATCCTATTGATATTATTGACGGTATAGAATTACAAGCTCTATTGGATAAACGCACAAGTAACCTAATGCAACCTGAAATGCAAGCAAGCATAAAAGCTCATACATTGACAGATTTTCCTAATGGGATCAAAGCTCACGGCACTGACGCTCTAAGATTCAATTTTTGTGCATTAGCATCAACAGGAAGAGATATAAAATTTGACATGGATAGACTACTTGGCTATCGAAACCTATGTAACAAACTCTGGAACGCAACTAGGTTTGTGCTCTTACAATGTGAAAAAAATGATTATTCTATAGAGCCAGAAGCTTCTAATTTAAGTGATAGTGATATTTGGATAAATTCTAAATTACAAAAATTAATTAAAAACACTCATCATTACTATGAAGTATTCCGATTCGATTTAATGGCTCAAGAACTCCACGAATTTATTTGGCAGGATTTCTGTTCATGGTATATTGAAATAGCCAAGCATGATATAGCCAATCAAGATAGCTCTGCTGATAGGAGATATACCATCCAATATATTTTATTAACTACCTTAGAAAAGATAGTTTGTCTGATGCACCCAATCACCCCATTTATTACCGAAGAAATCTGGCAGAACTTATCTGCTAAACTCGGCTTGACTGAAAAATCTATCATGCTCCGCAAATTCCCAATATACCAAGAAAATTTATTGAACGAGGAAAAAGAAAATGAGCTAAAATGGTTACAAGGATTTATTGATGGGATCAGAAATATACGTGGAGAAAATAATATTGCTTCAAAGAAAGAAATTGAAATTGTAATAATAATTAATGATCCAGCAAAAATAACAATAAATAAAGAAAGGCTCAATAAAAATAAATTTCTACTAACTAAACTAGTCAACGTTAAAGCTATAGACTTTAGGAATGACGCCTCTAATAGTAAAAATACAGTAACATTCATCTTTGATTATATGGAAGTTCATATATCTCTAGATGGGGTAATAGATATAGAGGCGGAAGAATTGCGAATAAAACATAGAAGGAAAAAATTAGAAAAAGAAAAAGAAAAATTATCATATAAACTGAATGAAACAGATTTTAAGAATAAAGCCCCTCAAGATATTGTTGTAAAAGAACAGGCTAGACTTACAGATATTGAAAACCAGTTAGAGAAAATAGATATTTAAGCTCCAAAAAATAACCTAGAAACTCCTTAAATTTTTGTTTTCAAGTACATCGACAACTTCAAAAAATCTCTAGTGAGAAATAAGCTGAGAATGGCTTGACCTATGAGCGAGCAGTATGGAAAATGTTAATAAAATCAAAGACTGGATTAACAAACAAAGTGAACTACTCGTAGCTAAAGCATACCTGCTTCCATGAGCATTATTATCTTCTTAGAGAAAATATTTAGCCACATCTTTTTTTAAGCAACTCACAGCCAATAACATCTAAAGACTGCGCCGACGACGATTTACGTTTAGCTCTTACCCATAATCTTGTGACGTTGTCTTCATGTTTATCAAATCTAAATACATCGTGTGTTAAATGAATGCTTCCTATATTGCTTCTTTTCTTACTTTTAGGCTTGTCACATTTGCCTCTCATAAAATCACAATAGTTGAATACCAGTTAGAGGCACTATGCGCATATGACAGGACATTTTGATAACCACGGCGTTAATTCTAGCTCTTTGTATGGAGAATATGTCTGATCAATTGGAACATATAAACCTTATATTTTTCGTACCTTACTCGCAGCTTTGTTTCAAGTTTGACATTAACTATAATATGTAATATCGTACAATTGTTATTGTTAGGAGTTAATATGAAGTTCAAAAAGCTTTCTCTGATTTCAATTTTATTTTTAATTAATAGTGCAATTTTTGCTATCCTAGATAACTCTTCTAGTAAAATAGCTTTAGATATCGAATTAGAAAAAGAACAACTAAGAGGCCAGCAAGATATTTTTGCATTTACTAAAACAAAAATACCTTCGCAAGTTCAACGTCAACAACGATGGGTTATTAATTTCAAGAAAAATTATTTTGCCCCATGGAATGATCCAGAACTACATTTTTCAAAAAAAGGAATATATGAGAAAGAAAATAAATTCATAAAAAAATTTACTAAAACTCCTGGATGGGGATTTAACAAGCGTCCATATTCAACTGAATGGGCGAAACATCTATCTGAGAATATGCAAATTAATTATCCTTTTAACACGAATAAACCTGCTATTACTCTTAGAAATATAGACTTAAGAATTCTGCCTACTAACCATCCATCATTTACTAATTGGACAGATCCTGGCCAAGGCCCTCCCTTTGATGATTTACAGGAGTCGCACTTACATATCAATTCACCTATATATGTATTACATACATCAAAAGATAAAATATGGAGCCTAGTTATAACTTCCGAAAAAACATATGGATGGGTAAAGAACAATGATATTGCATTTGTCGATCAGAGTTTTATACAAGATTGGCAAAATAATAATTTTATCACTAGTAAAAAAGAACCCGTTCCTATTCTTCATAATAATGTTTATCAAGGCCACTTAAAAATAGGCTCTATACTCCCTATACTTAAAGAGGAGCAGAATAACTATACTGTCAAATTTGCTTCCAGAAGTGCAAATGGACGTGCGGCCATTAAAACTACAAATATTACAAAAGATCATATAAAAAAATGGCCTATTTCTGCAAATGCAAAATCGGTAGCAGAAATTTCTAATGAACTAAATGGTCACCCATATGGCTGGGGGGGGCTTTTAGGGGAACGTGATTGCTCTGCTCTTGTTAAAGATATATTTACAGCATTTGGTTATTGGCTGCCAAGAAATTCTTCTGATATACATGCTTATGTTAAAAACAATATCCCTATTGGACATCTTAATGCACAAGAAAAAGAGGAGAAGATTATAAACTCTGCAACACCGTTCTTTAGTTTATTATGGTTCAAAGGACATATCATGCTTTATCTTGGACATGATAATAAAGAAACATATTCTTTTCATGCTATCTGGGGCTTACGCACACAAACAACGGCAAACGATAAAGATGGAAGAAGTATATTTGGTAGAGCACTTGTACAGAAAAATAGTATCGGTGAGAATCTCGTACAGAAAAATAGTATTGGCAAAAATAATGATATCTGGGTAAAGCAAACTTTTTTAGATAGAATTACAACTATTATACCAATAAATTAATACATTAATTTATTTGATAATCAGAGAAATCTACATGAGCCTGATTTCTGCTCTAGAAAGGATCTGCCATCAGATAATCAAAATATAAAATTTGTGAAGTGGTAACACCTGCCCTACTGCAAAACAGCAGGTTAACAAGATACACTAATGTTAAACTACTATCTGTGAAAATATCCTAGTTTTGAGAAAGTTTCAATAATAAAATTAAAGTTCTATTTTAGCATGGAAATATCTTTATGTTATTATAAAAAAAATTGGGCAAGCAAATTTAATAGATAATACCATGACTTCTGGAAATATCACCCTATACAAAAAACTATTAAATCTTCATGAAGACACAGAATTCGTCCATATTACTCATGAAGATGCAATAGTTGCAACTGTATATAAAATTATACAACCTCCAAATTTGCAATATGTCTTAAAGATAAGTGAAAGTCCATACGATTATTGGCGTGAAAAATATTTTCTGCAGTATTTCTCTAAAATATTACCAGTGCCAAATATAATTAAAACTATTCAACCAAAAAATGATATCCATGGCGCTATTTTAATGGAATATTTGCCTGGGGATTTATTAAAAATAGATGAACTTTCAAATCAATCAGCTTATAAAATAGGAGCCATACTTGCCCAAATTCATACTAACAATACAGAAGGGTTTGGTGATTTAACTAAACCAGATCAACTAACACAAGATCCACGAGTTTATTTTTCTAAAAAATTTAATGAAAATATTAATGAATGTAAAGATCATTTACCAACCTCACTAATTAAAAAATGCCGTGCCTATCACCAATCAACATTGGATTTATTAACCTCTACAGACGGCCCTTGCATTATCCACCGTGATTTTAGACCCGGTAACATCATATATTTTAATGGTAGCTTACAAGGTATTATCGATTGGGCTTCAGCAAGAGCAAGTTTTGCTGAAGATGATTTTTGTCCTATGGAACATGGTGAATGGTTGAAATTTAACCCTTATAAAAAATCATTTTTAGCCGGATATGCTAGTGTTCGTCAAGTCCCTCACTATAAAGAAGTGATGCCACTATTACGTTTAAATAGAGCACTTGCTATTATTGGTTTCACAGTGCAAAACAGTACCTGGAATGGTGCTAACACAAAACTATATCAATTTAATTATAAATTTTTGAACAATCTCTTTTGCTAAAGACAATAGCAACATATTCTAATATTTTTATGCAAGAAGGAAATTCAAAATCATACTTATCAACGCTAGACATACAGGTTATTATTACAACTATCTAAGAGGTACTATAGATTCATTTTTCTATGATCTTTATAAATATAGATTAGATTATTAATGACTTATTTTATTATTAAAACATCTTTAGTTAAAAATAATCTTTATATAGCGTACTTAACGCCAACAGAAGCCCCACCATTATTAGTAGGAGAAACACTAACATTCATATTTTTATATGGTTTAACAGTAAAATAACTAGTAGCAATAGCAATAGCTGCACCAGTAATAACATCGATATATCTATGTCTTTTGGCATATACTCTTGAGTGCGCTACAAAACCAGCAGCAAGATAAGCAGGAGCAGCCCATTTAAACCCATATCGCATGTGTAAATATCCAGCTCCAACAAAGGCATCACCAGAATGTCCAGAAGGAAAACTTAATTTTCCACCATCTGGTCTAGTTACATTAAAAGTACGTTTTAGAGCTTCAATACCTATATTAGTTACTACATAATCAAGATATAGCAATCCAATTCCTTCATAATCAGACTTTAAAAGACTAATTCCACCAGCAATTGCAGGTATATAAAACCGACCAATATCACCATATGTTCTATAGTTAGAATCATTACCAGCATGAGAAAACTGAATAGAAAAAATTAGTAAAAAACAGACGATTGCTTTTTTAGCTACTGGTATAATAAATTTATGTAATTGTTTAGTATTGATCATATATGGCAGAGTTCCTGATTGATTATTGACTATATGCTCAATATAATACCATTTTATCCAATAAATGTCAAATCTTTTTATATTTTTACCTGTTTGCTCATTTTTAATCTTTATGTTCTAAATTAGCTGGCTTATTTACTTAGCAGTTACCAATGATACATAATTCGATTACTGGCATAAGAAACCTAGCAGTTCTCGCTGTGTCTATAACTCTTTGATTATAAAAATATTTTTTTAGAAAATTTTGTAAAGAAAGCTAATGGTTTTATTCTTAACTCTCCATCACTTTAAACATGGATAAATACCAGAATAAGAACCATTGTAGTGTCATGGCTCAATTTAAGAAAATTATTGAATTCGCTAAACAAGAGTTACACCCATGTATGGAATATCACTTATTATATGAAAAAGCTTGGTTGGGAGCCATACCCCGCTAAATAAAATACAAACAATAAGTAAATAATTTAGGCAGCATTTCCTAACTATATAGTCTTTGCTCTATCCGGTTAATTCATGAAACTAGGCAGAACCGTCCATTGTAAATTCATCTTGTTAAGAATTCTACAACCGATCAGAACTTCTCTTTTTGGTTATAAAAATCGATAGAAGGTAATTTGTTACCTAAGATTTTCTTATATCTTTGGATAACTATACTGTTATGTCTCCTCGTCTTTTTGGAGCTTTATTATAACTTAAGCAATGAACTGTGTTGCCTGATTTTTTTTGAAAAATATTTTAAATATGTTAAAAATTAGTACGCTATATAATATTTAGATACTAATTTCTTTTCTCAATCTATATATACCAAATACATTAATCAACAACAAACATGCACCAGCGATAGACATAACCAGTAAAACATAATTTGGTTCAACAAATGAAAAAATGGTAAATACAGTTATTGCAAAACAATAATAAAATATCTGCCCTTTAGTTGGAAACAAAAACTTTGCGCATTTTAAGCCAACAAAGAAGAAAGAAACCAAAGTTGTATAACCAAGAAGATAGATAAAAAGTGGCATAAAGATTTCCATCATTGGGAAATGCTGTCCTAAAACTGTCTGGATCAACATAGATGCTGGAATATTCTGATGCCAAATATCAGTTACTACTAATAATAAAGTACTTAATGTACATATTAAAAATGTATCTAGGAAAATCCCAAAAATGGCTAACCTTGCTTGTTTTGCTGGTTCAATTTCACAACTTTCTGCATGAATTATTGGGGCAAATCCAGTACCTATGTCACCACTATAAGCTGCTCTTGCTACACCTTGGGACATTGACAATAGCACAGAACTTCCGAGAAATCCTCCAACAGCTGCATGCCCACTAAAAGCTGATACAAATATTACATGAAGCGTTGATAGTATTTTATCTCCATGCATAAATAATACTGTAAGTGCCATTAAAGTATAAAGCACAAGAAAAAATGGTATCAGAGTACTACATATTTTCCCAACACGATCCACTCCCCCAATACTCGTATATATTATTAAACTGAGAGTTATAAAAATTACCATATACTTACTAAATCCCCAGTTTATACTGATGGTATTTGTTATCACATTAAAAATATAAATTTCTGCTCCATAAATTACCATTAAAAAAGCAAATAAATTGGGGATATAACGTGACTTAAATATTTTTTGCAAATAAAACATAGGCCCTCCATCAAAACCACCTAGTTTATTAGCAATACGAAATTTAATGCCTAGATAAACTTCCGAATATTTTATTAGCATTCCAAAAAAAGCTGCTATCCACATCCAGAATATAGCACCAGGCCCACCAATTTGGACAGCTGTACAAACAGCTATGATATTACCAACACCGATACACCCACCAAGTGAAGTAAAAAAAGCACGTAAAGGTGTTATTCCTCGTATGTTGTAGTTGTCTTTTTTAAAACAAGTAAATTCTGCAAAAGTCTTTAAAATAAGTTTAAATTTTAAGAATTGAGCGAATCTAAATAAGATAGTAAAGTAGAGCCCTAAAATAATTACAATTGGAACACATATATATCCCCAAAGTATGTCATCTATAAAATTTAAATATGAGAATATTGTATCGATCATAATAGCCCTTCCAATAGTTTAATATACGTATAGTATTCAAAAAAATCGAAAAGGATTCGAAGATTTTTGAAGCGCTCCACGTTAAAACATGACAGCTCATTATAGAATTTCATTCTATATAGCCAACTAATCTAAACACTGTATTCAGATTAATTTCGGCGTTTTCTCCCTCGCTAATTATCATCAGACTACAGTGTCTTCAAATTAACTACCTAAAAAACGCACCTCTTCAATATCTAAATTATATCATCTATATAATACCTGTCAACTCTAAACATTCTCTATTCGTAATAAAAATTTAATGAAAAAGTTAGGAACTCTCTATACTTCAACGATAAATAGAATAAGTAAGTAACATTCTATCAATTATTTACTAGCCTTTTCGTAATCTTCATACCAATTTGAAATTCTATATATTATTTCCTGGTATTTTATTTTATAATCAACTTGATGCTAAAATATAGAAATATTAATATCAAATCATACTCAAAACCTCTCATCATCTTTGATTTTGATGGAGTATTATGTGATTCGCAGCTATTGTTTATTCAGACTTTCAATGATTTCTCCGAAAAATATAAATATAACAAAATTAAACAACAAGATATTGAATCCTCTAAAAATATGTCTGCCCAAGAACTCATTAAGTATCTTGGTATAGACAGTAAACTAAAGCTTTATAGAATAGTCAGAAAAATTAAGAAGAAGATGCTTATTAGAGTCAATGAGCTTAAATACTTTAATGAAATTGACAACTTATTAATAAGTTTAAATAATAGTCACTTTAATTTAGGTGTGCTCACTGCTAATTCTAAATATACAGTACAACAATTCTTAAAGATAAATAATTTAGAATATTTCGATTTTATTATCGGAACTACTGGTTTATTTAATAAAAAAATTTATATTAAAAAAATCCAAAAACATACAAAGATTGACCCAAAAAATATTTTTTATATTGGAGATGAAGTTTCAGATATACGAGCAAGTACAGAAGCTAACATAAATTCTATAGCAGTAACCTGGGGGTTTAACTCTAAAGAAATACTATTAGAGGAAAAACCAAATTTCATAGCAAATACAGTTCAAGAATTAAAAGATATTATCTGGTCTGTCTAACAATCTCATTCTGAACTGCTAGAGACCAATAGTTGTTCTGAAATTCTTAAATATTTATAATAACCATGATGAATTTACTATAAGTTAGAAAAATAGGCATATGAACAAATATTTCTTATATATTTTAGAGTGCTCTAACGGTAGCTTTTATACAGGCTATACAACAAATATAAAAAAAAGATATGCAGAACATACCAAGGGCACTAAAAAATGCAAATATACGCGTAGTTTCCCTCCTAAAAATATAGCCGCTTCTTGGCCAATTGGTAATGACTTATCTTTAACCTTAAGTCTAGAGAAAAAAATTAAAAAACTCACCAAGCAACAAAAGATTGCTTTAATTAAACATCCCGATACTTTACATACTCTAGCATAGTACTAAATAGTTATTAAAATTCGAGCCATTTATCAAACATTCTAGTTACAGATAAACTTCCAGTTGGTAATTGTTCATCCTTTCCAAACCATTTTAATGCTTTTGATTCACGATTAATTACTAAAGGTTCATCACTGCAAACCTTTAATATAAATCTAACATCATAATGATAATGTGTAGGTTCATTATTAATCTCAGGAATTAAATGGATATCTATGTCAAAAATTTTATCTGATAAAGCTTTTATATTATTAATGCCTGACTCTTCCCTAGCTTCTTTAATAGCAACAGCCAAAGGATCTGACTCTCCATCACAATGCCCGCCAAGCTGAAACCAATCATCTAATTTCGCATGATGAGTTAATAATGCTCTATTATTAGACTTATCTATTAACCAACAAGAAGCTGTGAAATGTCCTGTTACACAATGTCTTTCAAAGCAATTTTTATGATTGTTCATGAAATTTATCATTCTTTCTTGGTATTTATTCTCTTCTGAATATACAGAATCATATTCCAATAGTAGTTTTTTTAGCTTATTTCTATGCATAGGTCTTATAAATTAGTATGTAAAACAAGAAATATTATATGATTTTAGAAAATTAATCAAATTTCACATATCTATATTTATCATCCATGCCATATGTTAGCCTACTTCGACGACGCTTTAGCAACCTCTGTGAATCAGAAACTTCTGCAAACGAGTGGTTGTGTCGCAGCCTGAAGTAAGACTCAGAGCTCACTTTTCCTTTAAATAACAATGAGCTATACATAAAATGAGTAAATTTTACATTAGCTCTAAAACTACCCTTAGTTATTTATTAAATAATAGAGTAACTTTTTAGAATCATAGTTCTTTTGCTAATTTATACTTAGTAATACTATAGAGATCAGCATACTTATCTGGAGAACAATTATATAAAACAGGACACTCATTTATCATATTTAACATATAATTATGCCAAGAGGTAGTTGGTAAACTCGCCAACCTTAGTATTAATGGATAAATAAAAAACATCGATAATTCATTCGGGTACTCCAATTTAGGTAGTTCATAGTTAGAATATATAAATCCATTTGTTAGATATATGCTGTTTTTTGGGAAATATTCTAGTTTATTAAATATATCATCAAAAGCTGGTAAATGATCTGGGGTAAAGACTATTAGTGTGGGACGATTTCTGTTTTTTAAATACTCAATAAATTTTTTTGTTGCTTTATCTGTTAAATTTATTCCTTTTGAAAAATTTGTTAAACGTAGTAGTTGCTCATCTGTTAGTTTATCAGAAAAGATATCAAACCTTTCTACACCAGAATTATTAGAATAATGTTCCTTCTTATTATAAGGAAAATGATTCTGTATAGACGTCATGAATATAAATACAGGCCTTCCTTGATCTTTATCTAAGAACTTCCTTGCTTGATCATACATTTCACTATCGGCAATAAATACTTCATTTGCTAGAGCTAAATCTGTCATATCCTCTTGGAAAAAAGCAGAATCAAATCCTAGATTCTCAAACATCTGTGCTCTCATAAAAAATGTTTTAATATAAGGATGTATATATATGGTTTTATATCCTATAGTCCTTAAATAATTTGGCAATGCGAATGGTATTTTACGGGTTATCATATAGTTTTTAGCCTCATCCATTCTAATAGACTCCTCAAAATAGAGTATAGATATTCCTGTTAATGCTTCAAATTCTGCTTGAAGAGTATTACCTCCAAACACAGGAGAATATAAGTTCAAAGGTTTCTCCCCCCGCAACTTAGACATGAAAGGAGCGACATCCGGTTTAATAGAAATATTCTCCAAATAATCAGGATTAAAAAAGGACTCTGACAATACAAATATGATATCTGGGAACTGCTCTTTGGATAAATTAATGTTCGGTTTTTGCTGAAATCTTGATAGAATCGTATTTACATATACTGCTTTATTTAAATCTATTTTTTCTAAATGCATGGAGGATATATGAAAAAAAATTAAACTTGTTGGAACACCTAGATTTCTATATGCCTTTACTCCCCTAGGCACTAGATGAGAGTTCAAGAACAGAATAGCATGTAATAAAATTATAAATAATAAAGATCCTATAAAAATAACTTTTATCTTAGTGATTTTTTTTTCTCTTGTCCCAACATTCCATGCTTTAAAGCTAGCAAAAAACAGTATGGTTACTATTGCAACAATCATAAATATATCAAACAACTCCATAGATTTTGCATACATCTTCAATCCTTCGTGCATTATATACAGATCAGCAAGATAAATTGGTTTTTTTAGAATGCTAAATTTGACATGATTTGCTATAGCAAGAAAGAAAAAATTAACAACTGCTAATAACATTACAAACCAGAAGCGCTGAAAAATCCCGTAAAAGAATCCAATAAAACCAAGAGTTATAACGCTAGAGAAGATAATCCCTAAAATATTTATGTGCTGTTTAAATGGCCAAGCAATAATTTCTGGGATAATACATACCAATATAATACAAATCACTTTTAGATAGTTATCTCTAGTTAGATTAATCAACCTCATATACTCTCATTACCTATAATAAATTCATTAATTGCCTCAATTAATTCTAGTCTAAAAAATGTCAAATAGGCATGTGGGAATTCTTAAATACTAAGCATATTTTCTATGTTTTAATATTTTGTATACTTTTGAAGAAATACTCAGTTTTCCAGGATAGCCAGATTAAATCTGTACTGATAAACACAAAGTTATTGCAGCTAAATTTTCAATAAGAAGATTATATGACCAGTAACATATATATTATTGTGGCAATCAGACCTAGATGAGATTTATTTTTAGCTAAAATATCTACAGGTACTATTATTGAACTGCCGATTAAATAAATGCATATTGCAAGAATGGATTTAGAGGCACATCCAACATTCCTTGATAAATGGTGTCTGCATCATTTAATACACCAGTAGCATCGTACTCTAATCCTACCGTTACAGGTAAATCAGTAAAATCTATTTTATAAGAAGAAAATAATGGATTAGAATAGTAACCAATCAAAGAACTAATTCCTAAGGCTTTCCAGATTTCATCTCTTCCACTCCAAAGAGATATTATATTATTTACTTGCTCTACGTTGTTTTGAGGTATCGCAGTAACATCAATATAGTCACCATGTGTATCAGAGGTTATAGGTATTATAATTTTAACAATATTATTTTTGCCGTTAGGGACTACAATTTCTCTAGTTTTTTCATCAACCTTTGTGTAAGACTTAATAATAAATTTTGTATAGCAATTAAAGTTATTAGTTAAGGATAGTTCATAAGCAATACTAGTATGGTGTATAAAAAACAAAATTACAAAAAATGCCATAGTTTTTATTTTCATTTAAAAAATCCTTTAGGTGTATAATATACAATGCAATATAGGTTTTTTAGTTATACTAATTTAAATATTCAATTAACTCTGATTTAGAATCAACGTTTAGTTTTTTCTTTATATTATCAAAATGAGTTTCTACGGTTCTACGAGATATCCCTAAGGTATCTCCTGTTTTTTCAGCAGAATATCCTCGTTTATGTAGAATTAGACATTGCCATTCTCGATATGTTATTTCTTTACCTTTTTCTATTAATCCCATGTCTTGCAAAAAATAATTTATTTTTTGTCTATCTGTTCTCCCTATCTCTCTTTTTTCAACAAAATAATCTTCTTTGATTTCTGCAAAATTAACTTTATCTTCTCTAGCTTTTTTGATTATTCCTGTATTCTCTTTTCTAAAACAATCCAGAAATTTGTTAAATACTTCTAAATTATTAATAAGATTATTACATATTTCAGAATTATCTGAATGAAAAGAATAATATCTAATTGTTTCTTTGTCCACAGCCTCTCGATAAGAAAATCCGTATTCTATATCTATTAGTGGACAACTTAATTCAAATACAAATTCTCCATTTCTGTTCCCATGTTCAAATTTAAATCGATGTGTGAATTGTTTAGAATAGTAGATATCTTTATCAAGTAGGTAACCTTTTTTATCCAAATAGTCTTCACCATAATCTGGTCTATTAGCAAGAAAGAACCCGTGTCCTAAACTATCAAATTCAAAAATACCACATTGTGTTATATTACCCAAAATAGTAGATGCCTTTTGACACCAATAATCAAAACTTTTTGTGTGTTCTGTATAACCTTTCATTAAATTTTCTTCAAAAACACTCATAATTATTCCTCCTGAAAACCTTATATTTGCTCATCTTTAACTATATGCAGACACTAGGATATCTCTTTTTTTATTATCTATTTTTATAGATAAACCCAGACTTACAGCAATAACAACAACTGCTAATAAATTACTGATTTGGGAATAAATCATCATTCCTGTAGACATTTCATATAAAGAGCCCGTAACCAACACACAACCACAAAGTATTATTCCTAACAATAAAACTTTTTCACTAGCTCGAGATGCTTGCATAGGAGGTAGATTTTTTAACATCCTAAAAAAAGCATACATGGGTAAAACAGATAACCCAAACAGTAACCCCCAATGAGCATAAATAATAGGCATAATGTATTTAGATATATCTTGACCTTGTATGTAATATAGAATGCTCAAACAACAGACTATAAGTACTGTAAAAATAGATATATATTTACGTACGGTTGCGTGCCTTTTGTCTTCAGGAATAGCCTCAATTTTATTCAGCAAGGTATTTTTATCGCATAAAGTATAAGCTGCTCCTATCAAAAATGTATCTGCTGTAGAAAATAAAGCAGCTGAAAATCCTACTACAATGACAGGAAATACTATAAAACTTAAATTTCCGCTTTCTTTATAAATGATACTTAAAAAGCTAGGCATATCAGAAAATGAATAACCTTTTGCCCCTAAAATAATTATACACATCATTGGCCCTAGAAATATCAAAGCAAATTTCCAAAGACCTTTTACTATACCTTTTATCCCTTCATTAATAGAAACAACTGCACTCATGCGTTGCCAAGTATGAATATTTGTAAAACAAAATAGAATATTTATGGAACACACCCAAAATAAAAATATATATAAACTAAATCCTGACTCAGTATAACCAAAGCATTTATTAAAAATACTAGTATTTTTAGCTTCCCCTATAGATGGAACATATGCCACAAATCCAATTAAGACTAAGACTGAAATTAATAGTAAACTAACCTGCCATTTATCAGTTTTAACAATTGCTTTATACCCACCAAAATTCACATATGTTACAACTAAAGCTCCTAGCACAAAGAAAGAACCTGCCTTATAAATATCAGTATCTGGCAATAACACACTTAAGATCACTGATCCAATATACAACTCTAAAAACAGCCACAACAAACTACATGCAAAAATGCATCCCGATATGATCCTAGCAATTTTCTTACTTGGATAAATGCTATACCATAAATCAGACACTGTTCTAATTTTATTAAAATCTATTTTAAGTTTCTTAACTATATTTAACATATATAACTGTGCAGCGGTATAAAACACTACGGCCAATCCCATTAGCCATCCATATTCATGATGTGCAGATATGAAAAAAATAATCCCATCAGCTAAAGATACAGTAGTAGCATAAAAAGTATTGGCAAAAGCTTTCCCAGACATTTTTTTATCAGATAATAAAAAATAATCTATACTAGCATTAGATTTATTTCTCGAAGCCAACCCATATAATATAAAAACAAAACCAGAAAGCATTATTCCAGCAAAAGACAAAAAAACTACGGTATTTGAAATCATCATGATTCATTTATCCAATAAATAATAGAAGTATCCCATATGTATAGGGGAAAAAATAACGGAATATTATAAAATAGCAGGGTACCGAGAATGTTATCTATAGTCGGAGAGAATATTTCCCTATATTTAAATTTTATCATGATAAATCCTTTGTATTGCTATTTTACAACATCTTCTCGTAATATGGAAATTTACAAAATATTCTGTCTATTGAAGAAGTTATGCTTAATTTAACTTATTTGTGTTTCTATATTTCCTTTTGAGATGCCAAAAATATGCTATACGCCCAGATTATGAGTTTTCCGATAGTTATAGATATTTAACAACCCTGAATTAATGGAAGAAATTTGATGCTGAACTTGTAGAATTTGATGGTGAGAAAGAGCATGTTCATTTGCTGGTTTTATATCCGCCTAGAGTGGCTATTGCAACATTAGTTAATTCACTCAAAGATGTATCTAGTAGAATGCTTAGAAAGAAATTTGATATATTTAAGAAATCCCACTGGGATGATAGTGTCGCATTATGGAGCAGGAGTTATTTTGCTGCTTCTGTTGGTGGTGCACCTATTGAAGTGATTCGACAATATATAGAGCAGCAACAAACCCCTGAGTAGCACGCCTTATATCACCGCCATTAATAACGATGGTTTACAGCGTTGTTGCTAAAAGTGTGAACTCTTCTGTTGTTCTACCCACAGAGAAAATACAAGATGTATATAGTTTCTTATTCTGCATTTTAATATTCCTTTTTTACCTACAAATCTAAATCCTGTTCTTCATTGTGGCAAAAAAGCCACTCAAATTCCTAAATAGAAACGAAAAATATATACCATACATTTAGCTTACATATTTAAGATCTAAATGACAAAAATACTAAAATATAAACGTATCATATATTTTTAGATACAATACATAACTTCAATTAGACACATAATTATATACAGTTCAGAACTCTAGTTTATAGCATTTGATTAATACAAAGCTTGACTTTTATTGTTTAAACAACTACATTCTCTAGGATAATTAATGATATGAGGTAAGTATGACAAATTACACAAAGGACACTACAAATAATATAGCTAAAATAAAATCTCAAATTACAAAAATAATTGAAGCAAATCAGAAAAAAGTAAAATCAGCTATAGATAAAAATAGTAAAGAACTCAAAAAGGCCAAAGACAACCTAAAAAAAACCAATAAAGCCTCGAAAATAGCAAAAACTGCTACTTCAAAAAAGAAGCTCACTATACATATTAAAAAAGTTAATAAAAATATTGATGATTTAGAAAAATCAATAAGATTATTAAAAACTAAGCAGCAGTACTTAAATGAATTATTAAAGCTTGCCAAAAAAGCAGCAACAGTTAAAAATAAGATAAACACTACTAAAAAAGTTGTATCTAAAAAGAAAATAGTAGCTAAAAAATCGACCACTGCCAAGAAAGCTAAATCTACAAAAACTAAGAAACCAAATAAGCGAGCAGTTAAAAAACAAACAAAAATGAGAGCAACTGCAAAAGCAGCTTAGAAAACATGAGCAAAGAAACAAAAGCCAAATAGACTGTGAGATCTTGCTAAGCTCTTCCTTTGTCTTAGCAAGATTAGAAGGTCAAGGATAGATGATTTAATAATGTTCAAAAATCTTCACTCTCATAGAAGTATATGCTTTTGTTTGGGGTTGTTCTGCTTTATTGCGGTTGGAGCTGTTATTTTGATAGGCAATTTTTTATCTTTGCCATATTGTTCTTTGTGTATAACACAACGATTGGTATTTATTGCTGTAGGGATAATTTATCTACTAGCATCATTGGATTCCAAGAAAAAATTGCTAAATATTACTTTATATATTTTGGCTGGATGTACTGCTTCTTACGGATTTATGCTAGCAGCAAAACAAGCTTATTTAAGGCGGTGGCTATGCCTGTTGCAGAGTATTATTTAATACTACAAATAAATTCACCTATCTTGCCAATTATGTCAGCTATTGCCTTTTTAATATTGCTCATTTGCAGCATATATTTAGGAGTTACAAAGAGTATAAACAAACACGTATAAGAAATTAAGCTTAGTAACAAAAGCTAAACAAGAACTACAACTACTATATTATTAGAACTTTGTTAATACTATGTTGCTTTCAATAGTACTCTTAGTTTGATATCCTCACCTACCTTTAGGCGTAAATTTCTGCTGTAATACTTGAGAGTGAAACTCATATAGTCTTAAACAATCAAGTTTTTTAATTTATTCAGAAGCTGGAGAAATAAGATCATATTTTCTTACCAAAATATGATCTAACTCTCAAAATAATACTCTCTCTTGGAATTATCGATCAATGAACTAAGCATTTCTTAGAGCATGCTCACAAATAGCATCAAATTTAACATCAGGCCATCGCTCCACAGTCAGGCTCAAATGAGCTCTTGAAGGAGCTAAATACACCAATTGTTCAGCACCATCATAGGCTAAATACTGAGATAGCTTATTAGTAAATTTCTTCTCTTCAACTATTGATATAAAATTCACCCACCTTGCGGTAACCACATTGGATACGTCATATTTACAATTAACCCCATATTCATGCTGGAGTCTATAAGCAACCACATCAAATTGCAAAACACCAACAGCTCCTAAAATTAAATCATTACTGTTAATAGGTTTAAAAAGCTGGGTAGCTCCTTCTTCAGAAAGCTGGGTTAATCCTTTTAATAAAGATTTCTGTTTAAGTGGATCATTTAATCTTACTATTCTAAACAATTCAGGGGCAAAATTAGGGATCCCTACAAAATTTATTCTTTCTCCTTGTGTAAAACTATCACCAATGCTAATACTACCATAATTATGTATACCTATTATGTCTCCTGGTTTAGCATGTTGAATTTCTTCACGCTCTTGAGCAAAAAGGTTTAAAGCTTTCTGAACACTAAAAATTTTACCGGTTCTCACTTGGAATAACTTCATACCTTTAACATACTCTCCAGATACTATTCTCAAAAATGCCAATCTATCATGATGTTTTGGATCCATGTTAGCCTGGATTTTAAAGACAAAGCCAGTAAAAACATCTTCATAAGGCTCAACTACTCTAGTAGTAGTTTCTCTAGATTGCGGGCTTGGAGCAATTTTAATAAAACTATCTAGCATATGATTTACCCCAAAAGAATTTATTGCTATCCCAAAATATACAGGAGTAAAATTTCCTTGCAAATATTCATTAATATCAAAAGTATGAATAGCCCCTTTTATCATCTCAATATCATTTTTTAAAACTTCTAGATCACTACCTAAAAGATCCTTTAATTCAGAGTTATCTATACCATCAATTATATCTACATCACTGTTTTTATAGCAATAAAATTTATCTTCAACAATGTTATAAACTCCTCTGAAAGTACTTCCCATCCCAACAGGCCAAGTAATAGGTATACATTGTATTCCCAGAGTTTTCTCTACTTCATCTAGTAGATCAAATGGTTCCTTGCCATCCCTATCCAACTTATTCATAAAAGTAATAATTGGTATATTTCTCAAACGGCAGACTTCCATAAGTTTCACCGTACGTTCTTCTACACCTTTAGCACTATCTATTAACATAAGAGCTGAATCAACAGCCGTTAACGTTCTATAAGTATCCTCTGAAAAATCCCCATGACCTGGAGTATCCAATAAATTAATCTCTGTATTTTTATAGTGTAATTTCATAATCGAGGTAGATACAGAGATCCCTCTTTGCTTTTCAAGTGCCATCCAATCTGAAGTTACATGTTTCGACGATTTCCTAGCTTTTACACTACCTGCAGTATTTATTTTTCCTGAAAGTAATAACAATTGTTCCGTGAATGTAGTCTTCCCAGCATCAGGATGGGAAATAATTGCAAATGTCTTAATTGGTATGCTATTCATATCTAATTAATCTTCCTCATAAAAATAAAAGCATCCTCATAACCTGTGTTTATTTTATAGTAATTAGTACGGAGCCCGATCATATTAAAAGACAGTTTTTTATATAGATTTTGTGCTACAGTGTTAGATCTCTTAACTTCTAACCATATTTTCTTAACTATCCTTGGTAAACTATTAATAACATATCTTAATAAATTATAACCCAGGCCTTTTTGATGATGGTTTTTTGCAATTGCCATATTTGTTATTTGGCATTCATCCACTACAATTATTAACATCACAAAACCTAAAATAGTCCCACTATCATTTGTAATTATATAATTGCTATCAGAATAATCTAAACTATTAGCGAAATTTGCGTAACTCCAAGGATATAAATAATTATCTTGTTCAATCCGATACGCCTCAACTAAATCTTTGCTACCCATATGGCGGATAATATAGTTATCATCCATAATTTATTTATTAGGAGATATTAGATCTGTAATTGTTCCTTCATACATTTCTGTTGCACCAACAATCGTTTCTGATACAGTTGGATGTGGATGGATAGTCAAGCTAATATCTTCTGCATCACATCCCATCTCTATTGCAAGCATTGCCTCAGAAATTAAATCACCAGCATTACTACCAACTATCCCTACACCAATAACTACATTAGTATCTTTGTTAAAAATTACTTTCGTTAGTCCCTCATCTCTACCATGAGTCAAAGATCTACCACTGGCCATCCATGGGAAAATACCTTTTGAATAATTTATTCCTTCTGCTTTAGCCTCATTCTCAGTAACTCCCGCCCATGCTACCTCAGGATCAGTATAGGCAACAGAGGGAATACTCTTAGGCTCAAAATGATGATTCTTACCTGATATGTTCTCAGCAGCTATTTTACCTTCTGGAATAGCTTTATGAGCCAACATTGGATGTCCAACAACATCTCCCACAGCATAAATATTTGGTACATTTGTCTGCATTTTACTATTTGTATTAATAAATCCTTGCTCAGTAACTTCAACCCCTGCTTTATCAGCATCAATTAATTTACCATTAGGAATTCTTCCTACTGCAACCAAAACACTATCAAATATCTCTTGTTTAGATTTACCATCATCATCTTCAAAAGTAACAAAAATACCTTCTTTCTTGGCTTCAGCAGAAACTACTTTTGTTTTTAAATATAAATTTTTACACTTTTTCTGCAGAATCTTGGCTAGCGGAGATACAATATCATTATCTGCCCCCAAAATAATTTGTTCAGCTAACTCAACTACTGTAACATCCGCTCCTAAACTTGAATATACCGTAGCCATCTCAAGTCCTATTATGCCCCCTCCAATAACTAACATACTTCCTTTAGCATACTCACATCTAAGAGCTCCTGTTGATGTAAAAATTCTTTCATCCTCAGGTATAAAAGGCAATTTTACTGGACGTGATCCTACAGCTATTATGGCATTCTCAAACTTTACTACTTTACTTTCATCACCATCATGTTCAACTAAAATTTCATTAGGACTCTGAAATTTACCAAAACCTTGGATAACTTCTACCTTACGTTGTTTGGCTAGCATTTTTAAACCTGTTGTAAGTTTCTTAACAATACCATCCTTCCAAGAAACTATTTTATTAGTATCAATATTAATATTACCAAAATCAATTCCGTGATTTTTCATGTGATTTGATTCATCAATCACCTTAGCAGCATGTAACAATGCTTTAGATGGAATACAACCTACATTAAGACAAACTCCACCCAAAACATCATAAAGTTCGATCAGCACTACCTTTTTACCTAAATCTGCTGCCCTAAAAGCCGCTGTATATCCACCAGGACCTGAGCCCAAAACTACTACTTCTGCTTCAATTACCTTTGTACTCATATACCATTCCTCACAATAAAACTAGATCATATAATCAATATTAGCCAATTTAGCAGATAAATTCTTACAAAATCTAGCTGCCTCTGCCCCATCAATCACTCTATGATCATAAGACAATGAAAATGGCAAAATCAGCCTAGGCTTAAAATCACCATCAATATATATAGGCTGCATTTTTGCTTTAGAGATACCAAGAATAGCGACATTTGGTACATTTACAATAGGGGTAAAGCCAGTCCCACCAATACCCCCTAAACTAGATATTGTAAAACTGCTTCCCGACATCTCATCAACAGTTAAACCTTTCTCGCGCGCCTTATTACTTATGTTTAAAAGTTCTTTAGATAATTCATTAATATCTTTCTTATCAACATTTTTTATAACTGGCACGACTAGACCTTTATCAGTATCTACAGCAATTCCAATATTAAAATATTTCTTTAAAATAAGTTCTTTTCTATCTTCACCAAGAGAGGCATTAAAACTAGGAAATTCTTTTAAACAATCTGCAACAGCTTTCATAATAAAAACTAGTGGGGTCAGCTTGACACCATTTTTAGATAGTGAAGAATTTCGTTGCTTACGATACTTCTCAAGCTCGGTAATATCAGCTTCATCAAAATGAGTAACGTGTGGAATGTTAATCCAAGATTTATAAACATGCTCCCCAGTCAATTGCTTAACTCTGGCAAGTTCTTGGTATTCTACTTGGCCAAATTTCTCGTGATCTACAGCAAGTAAAGCAGGAATATTAATCCCTTGTTTCTGATCTTTTAATTTACTTTTTACATAATTTTGAACATCTACTAAAATAATCCTCTCTTTGCGGCCTGTGCCTTTAACTTTTGCTAAATCAACCCCAAATTCTCTGGCAATACGCCTAACTGATGGAGATGCATGAACATTTGATCTATGTATAAACTCTTCAACTGTAGTAGAACTACCTGGTACTAATGTTGCTGTATCTCCCGTTGGCGCTTCTTCAGCTATTGGTATCGGAACCGTAGAATTTTCTTTAGGAGTTATTTCTATTCTGGCAAGAAGACTACCTTGTTGTACTTCAGAATTTTTAGCTACAATCACTTCAACAATTTTACCAGCATAAGGTGCCGGAACATCCATGCTAGCTTTTTCACTTTCTAAAGTAAGAATTGAATCATTCTCATTAACTATATCACCAGAATTAATCAATACCTCAATTACTCTTATCCCTGTTGTTACTCCAACATCTGGTAAAACAATATCGACAGTGCTCTTCTTTATAGGTTTGTCTGTTAGTACTTCACTATTTGGAGTTTCTTCTTCTGCTATTTCCATAACCTCTTGACCAGAGCTAAGCTTATCTCCAACCTTACATTTAATATTTTTGACAATTCCATTCGATGGAGAAGGAATTTCTACAGTGGATTTTTCACCTTCTAAAACTAATATAGATTGATCTTTATGAATTAGATCACTAACCTGAACCAATATCTCAACGACTTCTGCTTCAGTAACACCACCTAAATCTGGAATTAATATCTTTGAACTCACCTAACTACCTTAATAAAAAAATTTATATCCTAAATGGATCTACTGAATCTGACCTTATACCAAATTTATCTATAGCATCTTTAACAGTCTTAACACTAACTTTACCTGTTTTTACAAGAGAGGTAAGAGCAGCAACAACAATTGAATTACTGTCTATTTCATAAAATTTTCTTAATTTTAATCTTGTATCACTCCTACCAAAACCATCAGTTCCCAAAGAAACATAATCAGCTATAATTTCTGAACGAATCTGTTCTGAATAAGCTCTAACATAATCAGTTACAGCTATTACTGGGCTATCTGCTTCAGGTAGACACGTTTTCACATAGCTTAATTTAGGTTTCTTGCTAGGATTTAATCTGTTGTATCTTTCAACACTAGTAGCTTCTCTTTTAAGTTCAGTAAAACTAGTCACACTCCATACATTAGCAATAATATTATATTCAGCTAAAAGATATTCCGCTGCCTTAATCACTTCTAACAATATAGTCCCAGAACCAAGTAAGTTAATACTAGGAGAATCCTCTCCTTTATATAAATACATTCCTTTTATTATCCCTTCATTGATCCCTTCAGGGATTTTAGGATGATGATAATTCTCATTCATTACAGTGATATAATAAAAAATATCTTCCTCATCCATATACATGCGTTTCAATCCTTCTTGAACAATCACTGCGACTTCAAAAGCAAATGTTGGATCGTAACTTATACAGTTAGGAACTAGTGAAGCCATTACCTGGCTATTGCCATCATTATGCTGAAATCCTTCCCCTGCTAAAGTAGTTCTACCTGCAGTTGCACCAATTAGAAAACCTCTTGCTCTTATATCAGAAGCTGCCCAAATCAAATCACCAATTCGTTGAAAACCAAACATAGAGTAAAAAATATAAATCGGAATCATTGGAAAATTCCTATAGCAATATGAAGTACCAGCAGCTAACCAAGAAGAGAAACCTCCAGCCTCTGTTAAACCTTCTTCTAAGATCTGTCCAGACTGTGATTCCTTGTAAAACATCAATTGCTCGGCATCTTCAGGAGTATACAATTGACCATTACTTGAATATATACCATATTGACGAAATAAACCTTCCATACCAAAAGTTCTACTCTCGTCAGGAGTAATTGGCACAATCATCTTACCAATTTCCTTATCTTTAAGTAATAAACTTAGTATTCTAACAATCGCCATTGTAGTTGAAATTTTGCGATCTCCCGTATCCTGTAATAAAGAAGATAAATCATCTAAAGTTGGCAATTTTCTCAATGGTAGAGAATTTACTTTTCTAACAGGAAGATACCCTCCAAGTTTCTGTCTTCTAGAATGTAAATATTTAATCTCTTCACTATCCTTAGGTGGCTTATAAAAAGGAACATTCTTCAATTCTTCATCCGATATAGGTAAATTAAATCTATCACGAAATTCTTTGATTTCTTCAGAAGACATTTTTTTCTTATTATGAGTTATATTCTGTCCTTCTCCGGCAGAACCCATACCAAACCCTTTAACAGTTTTAGCTAGAATAACAGTAGGTTGTCCACTATGATTAATCGCTTTATCATATGCACAATAAACTTTTTTAGGATCATGCCCTCCTCTATTAAAAGCCCAAATTTCTTCATCAGTATATCCTTTCACCATCTCAAGTAATTCAGGATATTTCCCAAAAAAATGCTTACGAACATATTTTCCATCCTTCCCTTTATAAGCCTGATAATCTCCATCAACGCATTCCTCCATACGTTTTTGCAATAAACCCTTTGAATCTTTAGCAAACAATTTATCCCATTTATCTCCCCAAATAACTTTAATAACATTCCATTTTGCTCCCAAAAATATTCCTTCTAATTCTTGAATAATCTTGCTATTTCCACGAACAGGACCATCTAGTCTCTGTAAATTACAATTAATTACAAAAATCAAATTATCTAAATTTTCACGAGCAGCTAAACTAATTGCGCATAAAGATTCAGGTTCATCAATTTCACCATCACCTAAAAAAGCCCAAATCTTACGGTTTGTACTCACAAGCCCACGATTCTGCATATATTTATCAAATTTTGCCTGATAAATGGCTTGTATAGGTCCAAGCCCCATTGAAACAGTAGGAAACTGCCAAAAATTCGGCATTAACCAAGGATGAGGATAAGATGAGATACCATTACCATCCACTTCTTGTCTAAAGTTTTCCAAATTCTCCTCAGTAAGACGGTCTTCTAAAAAAGCACGAGCATAAATACCAGGAGATGAATGTCCTTGAATAAAAACTAAATCCCCTAAATAATCCTTAGTTTGAGCTTTAAAAAAATGATTAAAACCAATCTCATATAAAGTAGCTGCAGAAGCATAGCTAGCAATATGGCCACCTAATTCGGGTGCTTTTTTACCAGCTCTCACTACCATAGCCACAGCATTCCAACGAATATAAGCCCTAATATTTTTCTCTAATTTATAATCAATAGGAACATCAGTTTCTTCACTTACACCTATAGTATTTCTATATGGTGTTTGTAGGCTATCTTGACTCTTAACATTTTTCAAATTAGCATGTTTTTGAAGTTCATTTAAAATATATTTAGCCCTTTCAGAGCCCTCATATAGAATTACAGAATCAAGAGCAGCCTTCCATTCAGATGTTTCAATCGGATCTATATCAAAAAATTTTTCACTCATATTGACATTTACTCTTCAAAATTAATCACAATTAGCTACGCACTCTTCTATGGAATCCACTACCCCACCACATAACTGGAAACAAGCATTGAAATCTTCCAGACAGACTTCAAATCTTTTATTTCGTTCATACCGACATTCATTATCATATGAATTTGCAAAAGGAGACTGCCTATCGCCTCTTGAAATAGCAGCTGTCGCTATTCTTTCTAACGATTTTCTGTTTAAACATTGTTGATAAGATTGTTCAGCCCAATGCTCGCATTTTTGCCGCATTTTCTGACATTTTACCACACATTCACGCCCTCTTTGTGTTTCCGGTTCATTATAATAGTAAGACGTCCTGTAAACTGGACCACATCCAGACAAAAAAAGAAATACAAAGATTAAAAATATTGCTTTTACACGCATAACACTCCTAGAATATTTAAAATCTTAACCCAGATATGACACTAACATTATCATAACAAAGATTTTTTATGCCAATCAATAGGATATAATTACAAGAATCCATAATTAGCAACATATTATATCAAATTTAACAGTTACCTCCTATATCACCAGTGTTTAAACAACAACCTACCGACATTAATGGCAAAAAAATCCCCAATATGAAAAATAGAAGAGCAATTTAAAAAAATATCCAAATTTAGTACTGTTGGTTATCCAATTGCACTTAGTTGCATAATTATATCCATCACTGCATTCATGGGAAATAAATACACAACTTTTTATGCTTATATGACCCTAGATGCTACAAAATATAGTATATTGGTAACAAATTTATATTTATTTGTTGCCTTCTCCATACATAGCAAAAACTCTCCAGAGATTTATTCGAATATTGACATCCTCACCCACCTAAAGGAAGGTGATTCCTGAATCTTACTTCAAGCTGCTACTAGATCACTCGTTTGCAAAAGTTCCTGATTCACAGAAGTTGCCAATGCAACGTCGAA
>PIVX01000060.1 GCA_003353785.1 Gammaproteobacteria bacterium
ATTATCCGAAAGAAAAAAAGCTTATAAAAAACATTTCCCTTCTACAAAAACCCAAAATACAAGCGCTGCGAGCTTTATTTATAATAATATAGTTAATAGTTTAACCTAAGATGAATTCTGACAGGAATTTCTTTAATATTGATAATCGCGTGGATTATTATGCATTAACTAAGTTGCAAAAAAGGCCGCTAAGAAAAATAATCCAGCGCAGATTGAAAAGTCTGTATTCAATTTAGGTTATCTTTAGGTAAAGAGCTGAATTAACAAAGATTACCTGATGTTTGTTAACTTTTGTATGTACAAAAACAAAGATCAAAAAATTTAGCATATTTTTCATAACCATATATAAAATCATGTTATTTAACCCCTGGGCTATTAGTTATATCATTTTGAGGATTATTTGCGGTGTAGTCTTGTATTCATTAACACAAGTTACAATAAAATCTTTAACTTCTAACAATTTATCGTTGGGGATATTTTTTGGTCTAATTTTACTGGGAATAGTTATCTTATTGGTTTGAAATGATTTTTATCAGAATTATTATGATGCATTTGTCCTAGATAGAGATAATCATAGCATTGGGATTGTTTCGCACTCTAGATGATATAACAAATAGTACTTTACTATCATTGTCTATAACCATTTGTTTAATAGTTATTAGTATTCTAAAAGGCTTAAATAGCAACTATCTTGCTACGCAGCGCCTGTTTTTTGTAATAAAATATTTAAAATTAGAACAATTTATTATATATTATAACTATAAAGTTATTTATTGTTTTAAAGTATACTATTATAGTCTATATGGTCAATTTTCTGGCTAAATCTTAGTGAAACGAAGACGTTATTAAAATTAGCACATCCTATCTATATTTTACTATTTACCTAAAAGCATTGACAAAAATGCACCTATATGTTTAAATAAATTACAATAATGCCATAAAAAAGCAAATCCGTTATATATAATACATCTATTTTCATATGCGATACAGATTTCTAATATTCATATTTTTATATTTAATATCAAATGGTTGCATAGCTAAATATAATGATCAAATGGAGATATTTTATAAAGCTGGCTCAAAACATGTTGGTAGATTAAGCATTCTATTGCCTGTAAGACAACGTTCTAATCAACTGTTCTTTATAAGTGCTATTGGAATATTAGATAGTAATTCCTCGCAAGAAGGAGATTTAGGTTTTGGGTACCGTTTATTGAAAAATAACCAAATATTTGGTGCGTATGTATATTATGACTTAAGAAAAACAGCCCATAATAATATAGTTAATCAACTAACATCAGGATTAGAATATCTTAGGGAATCTTTTGAATTCAGGGTGAATGGTTATCTTCCAATAATAAAAAATAAATTTATTCTGGGAACTACAAAACTTAATAATCAATTAACCCATAATTCATCAAATGTTTATCTTGAAACATCAACAACATCAATCATAGAAACAGTCTCGGGTGGGATTGATACAGAAATAGGGATAACTTCTGCAAAGAATAAGCTCAATTTGTTTATCGGAGGATATTATTTCAAAGGCAATTCTAAAAAGATAATTGGATCTCAAGTGAGGTTAGAGTCTAAACCATTAAATTGGTTAACATTAAGTACTGAATTCAAACATGATAAAATTAAAAATACTAGTTTTTATGCGGGGATTGGTATACAAACGGCTGTTGGTAATAAAATAAATAACTCTGCCTCACATATATTACATAGAAAGATGACTCAAATGCCTATTCGAGACATTGATATTGTTCAAGAGATCTTGGTAGATAAAATAATTCAAGAGCGACATTCATTTAAACTTGTCAGTAATGAACAAGAATTAGATCGAGTTATAGCTGATGATAATGCGAGATATATTGGTATTACTAAAGATATAAATTTCAATGGAGCGCATAAGACTTATAAACAAAAGATAAAAAATAAACAAATCATGGGAATGAAAGTAACTGAAAATGGGAATAATATTACCAGTGTTAAATTAGAAAAAGTTAAACTTTACAATTATGTTATATCACAACGAGACCCATCTGACCCTACTATTCATATTCCTTGCTCTATTGGAACAAAAACAATAGAAACTCCTATTGGGCTATTCAAATTAATTGAGAATACAAAGCTATCACATTTAATAGTAGCTGCTTGGAGAGCTGAAGCTAACACTCAAGTTTGTGGTGGGCTTGTCGGGCGCTCTCTAGGGGAGAGTGAAGTAAGCCATTGTGAAAATGAAGCGAATATAATTGCCGATCGCCAAGCAGGTTTAATTGCACTTATCTCAGGTAAGGGTAAAGTTACTAATAACATAAATAGAGGGGATCTTACTAAGAGAAGAAATGGAGGATTGATCCTTTCCTCATATGGAGATGTAATCATTGCTAGAAATTATAATTTTGGCAAGTTAACCAAGACAGCTTCTGATAAATCAGCAGGAATAGTACATGAAATACATGATAATGTTAAAGCTATTAATAACATAAACAAAGCTAAAATGGATGGAAAAGATTGTGCCGGTATAATAGGGCAGGCATATGATTATGCTGAGGTTTCTAAGAATAAGAATTTTGGAGATATTAGTGGAAGTTATAATTCTGGTATTTTGTTGGAAGGGCAAGAGAATGTATTAGTTATAGGTAATAAAAACTATGGTAAGCTTTTTGGTTTTGGTAATAGCGGTATTATTAAAGATTTTTCTGGCGATGTAAAAGTCAGAGGTAATAAGAACTATGGTGATATTGTTGGTAATTTTAATAGTGGTATATTCATTAATGCTAAGAATAGAGCGCAAGCCCAGAATAATAAAAATTATGGTAGAATATATGGAAGTAGAAATTCAGGAATTGGAACTTATGCTAAAAATAGTGCTTTAGTTAAAAATAATGAAAATAAAGGCTTTATTGGTGGAGATTCTAATAGCGGGATCATCTATAAATCGCAGGATAATGCAAGGACTACTGAAAATGTAAATGCTGCGAATATATTTGGAACCAGATGTAAGGCTATTAGTATATTTGATACTAATGTTCATAATGTATTTAATAATAAGAATTATGGTGGGAAAGATGTCTATTTGCATCCTGAGAGGAAGATTTCACAAAATAGACAAATACAAGTCATGCCTCATGGTAGAATTGAAGAGCAAGAAGTAGATGCGATAGTTAGTCCCGCAATTGCTTTAGGGGCTACTGGACCTGGGACTATATATCATGCTATTAAGGTTAAGGCAGAACACGGCTCAATAGGTACTATTGAGGATGATTTGCAACCTTTTATAGATAGCAGTGGATTAAAGGTAGAACAAGCTATTGTAACTCCTGGTAGATCTCTAAAGTCCAAATATATAATTTGGGGTGAGCGTCCTAGTAGAGCAGCAGGAGGTGTGGTAAGTGATCTAGAACGCTCGAAATTGGGGGCTTTCTATCGTTCTTGTATAGAAATTGCAGTGCAAAACAAATTAAAATCTATAGCATTTCCTAATATTTCCATTAGGCAGAATTATCCAATAGATGTAATAGCTGATGTTGGTATAAAGACAGCTAATGATCTGCAAGTCAAGTACGGTTACGATATCAAAGTATTGTTCGTACCTTTCTACGCTGCGGAAAAAACCTCATATGATCATGTTTTGAATAATCTTTGAAGAATCGGTTTCTAATATCTTATAAGTAGATTGAGCTAAATGTTGTTATAATAGATAGTAAAGCCTTCTTTACGGAAGGACGATTTTTCTAGTTTGCTAGACTTATGTTATTAAAATGAGTAAGTTAAGCTAAAAGATTAAATTTACCCATGTCTTTCTTACAATCCTATTTGCAGATCTGGAATTAAAATGTGAAAATAGCTATGGTTTCTTGAGAGAATTTGAGTGTGACAATTTTGAGAAAATTAAATTGGATAAAGATAACTTATATTACATTTGATCTTCAGAAGAACTTTAATCGTTTGATAATAGAATAAAATTATCAGAGAATATATAAAAAATATGTATATGAGGTAAAAATGGAAAGTGATATTGAAAGGAAAGCTGAAATGAACGTGGCTTACTTTAAGACAGCTCTAGAGCAATCAGAGTATATGTACAATAAAATGGAAGAGGAATTAGGAGAGAACGGTGATTTTTCAACACATCAGCATTATCTTGAATATACTAGATTAATTGCTGAGCGTAACAGATTAGCTCACGTAATTTGTAAAGATAGTATATTACATGGTCCATTTGTGCAGGAAGAAAGATTGGATTGGAAGTTCTTAGAATCATTTGCCAAGGTGTACACGATAGAAGCAATTATTAATGCTGAATATGAGAAAATTCCAGATTATGAGCGAGAATTTTTTGATAATATTGCTAAATATCAACAAGCTAAGAAAGAATATGAAGTTCTTTGGCAGGAGGTACAGAAAACTGGTAAAAAGTGTAACATAATTAATGCAAGTGTGAATCAGATGATTGAGGATATGCAAGTTAAGGAAGCACAACAAGAGATGTTGGCTTTACAGATTTTTGACAAATACAGTGAGCATGAACCATTTATTGCTTTATTTGAGATTAATGTTATGCAGCTTCATAAACAATCTTATGCTTATCAGATACAACAATTAGTCCTTGACTACGATAATACTGAAAAATATCGAAAATGTCTTAGCGGTTGGATGGAATTTGAGAAAATTCAAGGCTGGAGTGCAATTAATAATGTAGTTAATAAAAGAGGGCTAAGCTTGACTGAATTTAAGACTAAAATATTTCCAACCAAGCTTGAGGAATTACAAAAACTAACTGTTAATGTCTATGGTGTATCTATTAGATTAAATACTAGGTTTTTGTTAAAAAAGACAATGAAAATTTATTGTTAGAGATAGTAATATTGGTAATACAGGATGTAGCTAAACTAATAGAATAGATTATTTATTGAAATTAAGGAAACTGAATTTACATTTGATAAATTTCTTAATAGAATAGCAAAATATGCAATACAAATAAAAAATAATTTAAAAGCATATAAGGATATTAAAGTTAAAGCAGAAATAGACTACGGTGTACTCTAAATTAAGATTCACTCAATGTTCAGTATTTTGACATGCAAATGTCAAAATGGAGCCCTAATTCTGTTAGGTCTATGCTATTTTAGATATGTTATCTCAAATAAAATATAAGTTTGACTATATTAAAAATTACGATGAAGTTTAGTTAATAAACTTATTAAACTGTTTGGAAATAAATAATATTATGGCCAGTGTAGCATTTTTTCATAAAAATAAAAAACTTCTGTTTTTGTTTTTTTTTTATTAATTTTTTCATATAATTTTATAGATGTTCCTCTAGCAAAGATAGTTAATAATGGCAAATATGTTAATAATCTTCCTGCTCATATACTAGTTTATATTCCTAATATAATTACTTTAATCATATTAATACCAACCCTCATAATAATTCTATTACACTCTTACATTAAAATATCGAAAATCCACATGCTAATTTTACATTTATTCAATAGTGGTATATGTGCCAATTTTATTAACAATATTGTTAGACACATAATAGGTAGAATGGACATTAAATATGGTTTAATAAATAACTTTTCTGATCAATCTTCTGGATTTGTGCCATTTAGTCATTTTTCTGGCCTGCCTTCTGGTCATTCTACTTTAATAGCTGTTATCGCTACATCTATTATTTTGTTCTATCCCAGACAAAAACTACTAGGCATTAGCTTATGTCTAGTAGTAATTATCAGTCTAATCTTAACTAATTCTCATTACCTTGCTGATTGTCTTGCAGGGCTTATCCTTGGTTCATTGGTATCTATAACTATTTTTAAATATGGAACTCTAAATGATTAATATACCTTTATTTTTCAGTATCTACTTACCAGTTATATTTAAATTTTCTTTAGGAATATTTTATATTTTACATGCTGTTGATTTGATGAAAAAACATCTATTTAATACCATTAATTTTCGCCTTTTAGTATCTATCCTAGCTATATTACAGATGCTAGGTGGATTACTATTATGTCTAAGTATACATCTATATCTATCGTTGGTAATATTAATTATTTCATCATTAACAATATTATTGATATCAGGAATGAATTATAAAAATAGAATGATTAAACTCTCTAGGGTAAATTTAACTTTAGTATTACTTGTTATGATTAAGTATCATTATCAAGAAATTTTGTAGATGTTTAACATCCTCATTTACTTTAAGGAAGTAGTTTTACGGTACGTATGATAAAATGATGAGGAGTATTTTAGCACAAGAAAAGCTATTTTGTATTATCCTATCAAACAAGTATTATTCTAAAAATAGAATGAGATTTATTATGACTTCTGCCAGACAAAGAATACTTTTCAACATTCTGTTTTTTTGCTTTAGTTTTTACTAAGCTAGCTGTGGCTTCTTTAACTATCACTATTGTAAACAATACGGAGTACATTATTGATAAGTATTTCTTAAAAATTCATGCAACCGTCAATGAATATTATGAAAACGATCTTATATCTGGGATGCTTTTACCTAGAGAATAGGTGCTTATCTCCTTGATTTAAAAATGGCTCCCAAAAAAAGGTATATTTTTTGATTTTTCTTTGACGATGATGAAAAACGATCTATGTTTAAAATAAATAATTTATTATCTAAAAATACATATACTAAGTATGCTAATAGCTTCACATAGTTGGGAGACTGACCTTAAGGTAATATTATTTGTTAATATTTATAATTGACTAATATCAGTTTAGTGAGGAGAGACGTTAATCCCAGGAAGAGCATTCTGGTATTCATTAATACGTTCACTAATAAGTCTATTAGCAATTTGTAATTGATTTGGATCTGAGATACCAATAGGAGTAATATCATTAGGATCAGTGATGTCATTCATTCTAATAAAAGTGTCCAACAATATCTTAT
>PIVX01000157.1 GCA_003353785.1 Gammaproteobacteria bacterium
TGATGGCTTAGCTGAATTAAAGCAGCATCTAAATAATTGTTATAAAGAACATCATGCTAGTGAAGGTTTATTTATTGCTAGAAAAAGACATTTACAATCAATCCAGATGGCTTATAAAAATTTACAAGCTGGTTGGGAACAACTTCAAACTCAAGGTGCGTTAGAATTTATTGCTGAAGATTTAAAATATGCTCATAACTATTTGGGAGAAATAACAGGGGCAATGTTTTCAGATGAATTACTTGGTAAAATATTTTCTAGTTTTTGTATTGGTAAGTAATTAGGATTGAAAGTCTTGAATAATTTCGATAAGTGCAGGAATGTAGTTAGCAGGAAGTTCATCATCGTAGTCTTTATCTGATTTTTTATTTCTGAAATTAAGAACAGTTTTTAATTTTGATTTCAGAGAGCTAATAGAAGAAGGGTTTGTTTTTGCCGCCACGTCTAGGGTAGCAGAAGCTCCATCCGTATGATTATGATCTAGAGTAATTACAACTGTATCAGAGTTACTAAGTTTTCTTTGCGATTTGATGCTGACTATAAAATGATTATATCTTATATCTGTGTTTTTTATTTTTAATATGCCAAAAGATCCTAACAAAGAGAAATAACAGAAATCATTAGTTGGTAGGGGGGCAACATACGTCTTTCTAGAATTAGCGTTAATGGAAGCTACGTTCTGGTCCTGTCGGCCATAAAAAAATTGTTGAATAGAAAAGTGTCTTATTTTGACACATCTATCAGTGGAATTATTTTTGACGATTACTAGAAGCGCATGAGATGGTAAAACAAATGACAATATACAAAGCAGAAAAAAAGATATATTCCTCATAGGTAGATTATAGTAGAAAAAAATATTATTTTAGAATAAAAGACTAAATTATACACAGTAGATAAAAAAATAGATTTTGCTTACAACGATTTCATAAAAACTTACAGGCAAGGAACGATTTGCGTATTTCTTTGATATTTTATTTTGCTAAAAGAGAAGTTGTTTTTTTGTATTGAAATATATGTCTAGTTATTCAGGAATTTGAAAACATATCAGCTTGGATGGTAACTAGTTCATCATAAGCTTCAATTAACACCGATGAATAAAATTTATCCATGAGTATCATAAATATAATTGTTGTTTCGAAATATCAAAGAAAATTCCTTAATAAAGATTAAAAGGAGAGAGACACAGCCAAGCAAAAACCATAGACCAAAAAAACAAGCATAAACGATAACCACCATCCATGCACTCATTTTAACCACTTCAATATCCAACAGAAGAACTCAAAAACCTGCCAAATCCTACACCAATATCACTAGGCAAATATTAGTCAACTCTATTCCGCAGGGATATATGCGTACTTATAAGTTGCTGCGCAACGTGCGCTTTGGAGAAAGATAATGATTGATTTGTTTTTGCGTGTCTTGTATGGTTTATCAGTCATCAAACCACGCTGGTCACTAAATTGAGGATACAAGTCCAATTATCTTGTTTTTGGTATTTAGAACATGACAAGAGTGTTATTAAATACTTAATTTAGGAACTCAAATGAATGCAACAATAATAAAAAGCTTTTTTTTAATTATATCCATTATTTTAATTAGTGGGGTACAGGCGGGCAGCTATCAAGATTTAACTATATGCAATGAAACAGATAGTGATTTAACATTCACCATTTTATCGAGAACCTC
>PIVX01000022.1 GCA_003353785.1 Gammaproteobacteria bacterium
TTTATGCTCAATATTAGATTTTGACAAAGCCTTCCTATTATAAGGACACTTAGCAAACGATAAACAATTTCTAGCAGTATTTAACACACCAGATAACTCATTACCAGCAGTGCTTAATATGATATTAGCTGCACTAGCTAAAGCACCATCAGCTAGACTGCTGGCTGAGGCAGATTCTAAATTTTCAGCAAATTTTTCAGGACTAATAGTCAACATGTCATATAAAGCAGGTAAATGTCTTTCTTCTTTAGGCCTATTTGTATTGAACATAAATAACAGCATGTATTCAAGAAATCCTTAGTGTTGCTATTCTTAATGTAAGGTTCTAATGAATTTATATTGTAAATTTCATAATCATAGCTTTCTAATGCAGATATAATGTCATGCTCATGTCGGGGAACATCATAATGCTCGAATATGATAATATGGACATTGATTTTTACATATCCTATAAATATCTAAGTTAATAACTATTTATTCGGCAGAACTATACAAGAACACAAATGCTACATAGCAAGGCATTTTTTAAAATCACTCTAAATTTAATATTAGTCCTACAAAAACTTGTATTAGATTAATAGTCTTATAATAATTTGTTCTAGATAAGTAAAAGAATCATCGAATTTGTGCAAAATATTATAAAAAATAGGTCAATATTGAATTTTGGACCACTAATTCCGTTTAAAATTCTTTTGAGTAATATTAATTTAGATAAAAGAGTAACTAATTGCATAGCATTGGTGATCTCATATACTATTGCTGATGATAACATTTGATTGTTGCATAGAGAGAGTTTGAAAGGATTAACATCATAATTTGCTATCCTTCTTTGTTGATGTGTTATTGGTGGAAAAGCTAGTGAGCTTGTTCTTAGAACTCTCTGTTAGACATGGGGAGTATCAGTATGTTTAAACCTTCTATCATATTCCCCTCGGTAAACATATCCTATCTAAATTAATAACTTCGCCATCTTTAATACCACGTAATTTGATTGCTATTTTTTGAATATCTAAACATTCCTTTAACTTTTTATAAGAAGAACCCTTTCTCTCTAATAATTCTTCTCTAACCCTTTTTGCCTTAACATAAGGTGGTTTTGCCATACCATCACCTTGTGATTCTACATGTTCAACAATACTATTGACCGGCTCTAGTATTCTCCGTTCCTGCTGCTTAACATAAAATATTATACTCACTCCTACAAAAAATAATAATAAAATAATTTTTTTAAGCATTAACCAACCACTTTTAAATCACTATCATCACAAAGCCTCGTAACTCCAAAATAATGTTCAAGACTCTTAACTAAATCAGCCGTCTTAATTCCTAATAACTTGCTAGCTCTAATTAAATTATCTTTTGTATGCTCCATAACAGCCCTATACATAGATCGATTGACCATATCTCCAAACTTACTATCAATATCACCATCTACATATATCTGGTCAAAATAATTCAAATACAACAAATACATCGTACTTCTCTTTTCCTCTGCCTGAATTTTAATAATAAAAGCAGAACGAAAATATTCTCTTAATTCATCAAGTAACTTAATTCTCGACATTCCCAACATCTTTACCATCTTATCCTTATCATCCTCAAAATAATCCATTGCTGCTAAATACAAAGGAGCTTTAATAACTCGCTCAAATCTAACATCAACAGTACTATTCCAACATAATTCAACTAATCTATTTTTATATAACCTCTTTAGATGTTTTTCAATCTCCAGCAGCTCCTCGGCATCAACAGAAATATTTACTGTCTTTAGCACATCCAAAACATTTTCTTCATCAGTTTTTATTGAAACCAACTCTTCTACTAAATTCATCATGACCTTCAAAAATAATTTCACTTTTTCTTGATACACATAGTCTCTCAATTTAAAGTAAAAATCAAGCTTTTTAATTTAATTAGAATTGGTTTTTACTTCTTAAATACAGTATAGAACTAATTTTTTTAGTTGGTTGTAACCAACCTTTTGACGCCCAAGCCCAATTTTTTTTTTACTCCTTACAACTTATTTTGGTTATTAAAACCTTATAATTATTATTTCCTAGATCATCCATTTTTTCCGCTAACTGAGGCATGGTTGGACAATTGGCCATAATTGTATAGAGAAATGAACTAGCACTAAATATTAAAAATATAGCAATGGTTTTTCTCATTTGTCCCTCCTTGCATATAAAATGACTTTAAAAATATATAAAGTTTCAATTTTATTACCTTGATAAAGGTATATCAAAAAAATCTTTATCTTTTATTTGTATCAATAGAAACTAAGTAATGCTCAATAATTCCTTTCTTATTAAAATTAATTATGAACTTATTGCTACGTTCCCTTAAACCAACAGGGATAACAAATGTCATATAATGTATTTGGGGAGATAATTTAATACTTGTTACCAATTAATTATTCGGAAAAATCAGTTTTCTTCTCTCTGAATAAAATTCTCCGTGCGATGGATGGCTTATTCTATAATACGGATCCTTATGTAGAATAATAATAAAATTATATATCTAGCACGTGTTGCTTGGAAGGGTTGTTTATCGTTTTGGATAGGGTATTCTGATATAGCATCAAGCACAGCATAGATTTCATCCAATTCTAAGTAGCGATCAATTAATTGAGGTTTTTTCTTATTACGTCTTTTGCGACGATGCTTCACAGCTAATGGATTCCTGTAAGATAATTTGTTTGAACCAAGTAATTAAAAAAAGATGGTAATAACTTTATTAACAGCCGTAGTTCCTAATGCTTTGCCAAATAGGTGTGGCTTTTACATTGTTAATTTCTTATATTCACAAATTGTATGTTAAATAATTGACGCAAATATTCTATCAACTTAGATTTGGATTTAATTTTTAATTTATTTTTTAAATTAACAAAATGAATCTCTACTATTCCAATTAATATATTTATTAGCTAAAGATAGTATAATTATGCCTCTTTTTGAGTTATAAATTACTACTTGCAATATAAATGCACTATCAAATAAATGTTTACCCATGAAGGTACTCGGTGGAAGTTCTATAATAATATCTATTCAGAGGTTAAAATAGTAATTTATTTTAGCGGTCTAGTTTGAATATATAATATTTTAGGAAAAAGTTCTACATAGAATCACCATAAAAAAAGAGGTATTTTTGCAATGGAGGCCTGCGAAGACGGACTACTTGTCAGCTGCACCTAAGAAGTTGGAAGTGTCGTCATTTGTGACGGTGAGCAGTTACTATTATAAAACAACACAACTATCATAGGCAGAGTATTTTGTAAGTACAATCTCTTTAGCTTTTGTGATATTAGCATTTATATAAATATTAGATTCAGGATTTATAAATTCAATAGTCTTCTCATCTATTGGAGAACGATTACTGGTTATTGAAAAATGAGAATAATATTTATGAATACTTACTGTAACTCTTAACATAGAAATATTTCCTATACGGTTACTTATATAATCTGAGGTAGTAAAGTCAATGTTTTCAGTATTTTCAGTTCTTAATGATGCTTCTATAGAATATTGTTTCTGTATATTGGCATTGTGTGTTGGAAAAAGAATAGTTTTAAAAGAATGATAATTATTGAAAGTAGAGTCCAGAAAACTATTGTGAAATACATGGTTGTCACTACTTAAGCTAGCGACATCAGAAGGTAGCGCAATTACATGGTATTTAATATAAACGTTTTTAGGCTCTTTTGTGAAGTGTATATTTAGCTTAATTGCTGCATATAAATTGGCAGCGCCAAGGCACATGGTTAAAATTAAAATTTTTAAAATGCTACATTTATTTTTCATAATATTTCCCTGTATAATATGTATATCCGTTTAATTTATGACATCAATATGGATATACTACAAATTTTGCTGTGTATTGTAAAATCATAGTGTGTTTTATTGTCAATTTCATAGAAAATAATCAACAATTACCAATAATTCAAAATTAAACATGTACTCTTAAGAATCAAGCATTATTTTTACTTATCCGATAAAACTTTTCTCCTTGCTAAATAGTACCAGAATAAGGATTTATTTAGCCTTCATCTTCCAGAAGACATCAAATCACAAGTTAATCTTGATAACCTTTCTTTCTGGCATCAGTAGAGATATCTTCCATTCTTATCATTATCTTTTAGTAATTTACTTGCTGTTTATTTTATTTTTTCTTTAATTCTTTTAAATGCTATTGCATCCCAAATTGTAATAAGGATTTTTTTAAAGGTGAGGAGATGATCAATTTATAACTTAGATATTTGTTTCCCAAATAGATATTGTAAAACTAGCTTAACTTGTTGTTCAGTACTCAAGGAAGCATCAACACTAAAATCACCGATACTTTTAATTTTTTGACGCATATATTTTGTAAATAAAGGTTCTAATGTACTACTAAAATATTTTAATTCTTTATCTACGGCTTCTTTGCCTTTATCACGCTTTATCTGCCTAATAAAGGCATCTTTAGGATCTATATCTAAATAAATAACTTTGTCCAATAAGTATCGTGTTTCTAAATGTCCATTACCTAATGGTGCTTCAACAATAATAATTCCTGTAGGTCTTAATATTTCTCCAGTCACTGAATGTTTAACCGTGTTTCCTTGTTTTAATTCCAAAAGTATTTTTTTGAAATCATTGTTCTCAAACTCGTTAAAATCAGCTCCTCTTTTATACCAATCGGGAATATTTTTAGGTTCTTTAGATGTTTCTCTGAAACTACTCCAACATAAATGAGTAGCATTTAGTCTAGAAGCTACAGCAGTAGCAAGAGTAGTTTTTCCAGAACCTTTCAGACCACTAAAAGCAACTACATACGTAGAATAACATACTGGAATACTAGCCATAATAATAAATGCTGATAATAGAGTGTTCTTAAAAAATGTTGTATCATTCATAAATATTTATCTCATTATATATTGAATATGTCTCACCTAAAAAAATTTTCTTATAAGTTGATTATATATAGCAAGACCATTATAGATTGCTTTTTTTACTAATATGTTTTAAAACAAACTGAATTTGTTCTATAGTACGTAATTTGCCATTTATCTTAATATCTCCAGTTTGCTGTATTTGCTTACATGTATACATAGGTTTTAAAACATTATTATATAAATCCATATCTACATTTTTATTACTGTTGTTATCTCGTTTTACCTGTCTAATATAGGCAATTTGTGGTTCAGTATTCATAAGGAAGATTTTGTCGATATACTTTGCAGTTTCTTCATGTTGTCTACCTAAAGGAACTTCAACAACTACAAATATAGATGGATGTAAAATTTCTCCATTAGCATTTTTAGTACTTTTACCTTCTTTTAATAACCTAAGAGCTGTTTTAAAGTCAGGATTTTTATATTTTGAGCAATCAGCTCCATCATTGAACCAAGCTATAGGATTTTCAGGTTGCGTAGCTGTATCTGCAAACTCATCCCAACCTAAATATGGAGCACCAAGTTTTTCTGCTACAGCCCTAGCAATAGTGGATTTACCAGAGCCAGGCAAGCCACTAAAGCCAATTATGTAAGTGGAATAACAAGTTGGTATGTTAATATTTGCTAGAGTAAAAAATAAAGCTAACAAAATATTTTTAACACAAATAGTATTTGTTAATTCTCTATAATCAGATATATTTTTATTCATAAATGCCTATATTTTATTTAATATTAATTAGAATAGCGCAGTGTATCATATATATTTATCATCAACAAACTTGAAAAAAATGGATAAAGGTAAATTTTTAGCAATATTAATACTATTAATAAATGTTTGTATTTTGTGATATGGTTTTTCATTTTTTATGAAAAAAGGTTGTTTTTTTTTACATTTTTCTAACAATTACTTAGGATCTATCCGAAAAAAAATGGGTATCCCTCGATGAACGCTCAACGTCTAGTAAACTATTAGAATTTGCTAACAATGATACAAAATAAAACTACAATATTATACATTCTGGATATGATGCACGAAAAATATTATTTAAATTATCATTAGCATTAAGGTTCCCACTTATTTTTTCTTTAATAATATCTTTCTTAGTTTCTAGCATTAAAAGGCCATTTTTATCTTTTACTTCGTTAGAAATATTATAAATGACTGGAATTACACCTTGATCTGTAATTTTAATAAATATCGTGTCGGATTCACTAGTAATCGGATCTGTTTCAAATATCGCCCCTCCAATCGGGATGGCTGACCATCAATAAAATATGTAACTGTAATTACAAATTTATCTCTAAAAGGAACGTCTATATACTTAATTATTTCTGGTAACTCGATTTTAGTTTTGTCGTAATCTCTACCAATATGTAAATTTAAAATTTCCATATATTTTTGATCCTTGGCGAGTGATAATTCAATATCTGTTCTCATTCTTACTAATTCATTTGTCCTAGGATTCATTATGATAACTCTGGGAGCACTAACCGTAGAGCTAGTAGTATTATTTTCTATAACCACCTTAACAGCTTGTAAATTTATGCTTATAGTAGATAAAAAAGCGATTGTATATATTGATAATTTTTTTTCATGTGATTGTATCCTTTTCCTAAAAAGTCTTTTTCCTCGTAACAACTTATTTTGGTACTTGTTTAATCTCAACATCAATTACCTCATCAATGAATTAGATGATCAGCAAATAGGTTTCTATAGTTTACAGGAAAATATTGACACTAATACTAGGGGTGGTAAATTAGTCTTTCATATATTATGGGCTTTAGCTGAATTTGAATGCTTGCTTATCAAAGAACGTACTCAAACATACTTAAAAGCTGCGAGAGCAAAGGGAAGACTAGGCGGTAGACCACCGCTATTAAATTTTCGTCAAATAAAAAGGCTAATTGAATTATATGATGAATAAAAAAATACTGTTGATGAAATCTGTAAAATCTTTAAGATTAGCAGACCACTTTTTTATAATTATTTGAATAAAGCGAAGAAAAATAAATAGGCTGAAGAATACGTCAACACACAAACTAAACAGATTGATAAAATTGTGAATAAAGAACAATCAAAAAGGATTGAGATTTCATATGTTTTGTAAAAAATTTATATATATTTATGCCACTAACAGATATATTACCGAAAAGTGTTTTGTGAATATGCAATCTATATAGGAATGTATGATTAATAAAATTTGTAAAAAATTTCTTATTCTTAAACAGATTCTAATTGTATTTATTATATCATTTTTGTTTCATATACAAGAAATATATGCTGAAATAATAGAACAAATTCATTCAGATGATCTTTACATAGTCTCTCTTAATGGAGGCCTGAAAAGATTACGTGCAGAAGGATTTGTAACATCGGAGCATCCTCCTTGGCCGTTAGACGTACCATTAGATTGGGGAGCTGATCCTTTCAAAAATAGAAATTGGCAATTTCAGCTTCATTGTTGGCGAATGATAGACCAGTTTTTAATTGAATATTTTAAAACGGGAGAAATTTCATTGATCGAAGAAGCTTTAGTATTTGTCGAGGATTGGCACGATTATCACTTTATTAAGAATAAATCAGCTACCTTTTCTTGGGAAGACATGTCTACGGGGATCCGTGCTTTGCGCCTTGCTTTTTTTCTAGATGTAATACGGAGAAATATAATTAACGTTGATAAAAATCTTAAAGAAAAGCTTTTTTTTCTAATAAAACAACATGTTAATAAATTAAAGGAAGAAAAATGGATTTCTAAAAAAAATCACGGAATATTCCAAATAGCTGGGCTCCATCTTTTATGTATGGTGGCTGCTGACAATCCTGTTTGTAATAACACAAAATCTTTTATGGAAAGACATTTTAAAGAAATTCTTGGTGAACAATTCACTGAAGAGGGAGTACATACTGAAGGAGCTCCATATTACCATTTATATATTTCTGAACTATTAAATACCAGATTAAAGGCAGCACGACAACTATCAAGTGTAGATAATGTTTTGGAAAAAGCTGAACTTGTAAAGCCATGGCTACTATTCCCAAATAAAGTAATAGCTAGAATCGGCGACAGTACAGGTACTAGAGAGAACGTTTCTTTTGAATCTCTTAATACAATTAAACCAACATGTATACAAAAAAACAAATGTTTTCTAATTGGAGATTTTACTGCTTCCGGCTATGCTATTATCAGGTCTATACCTGATAATAAAGATCAGTCCATGATATTTGTCACTGGAATGGCACATAATACAGGACATAAACATGCTGATGATCTTAGCTTTGAACTTTTTGAATTTGGTAGATTTATTTTTATTGATTCAGGATCGTATACTAGTCAATTCGACAGTATGCGTAAATATGTTTTAAGTTCAGCAGCTCACAATACAATATCGATTCAAGACACAATACTTCCTATAAATTCGGAGAAACTACCTATCTCATCTCCAAAGTCAGTTGAGACTAAAAACAATAAATACGAGAAAGTAGCCTGGAAAGATATTATTGACCAAGTTAATACAGTAGAAATGTCTGGCTCATTTCTAAGGTCAATTAAGGCTAAAAACAATGAATTTGAAATTCATGGGAAAGTAGATAGGAAAAATCTTTTTAGTCAAGAAAGATATATATCTTATATCCCTGGAGAAAAACTTCGTATAGAAGATACTTTAGTATCACCTACTGAACATAATTATGTATCTAGTCTACATTTAGCACTAGATCTGCATCCAGTACTAGTTGGAAGTAACACCTTTATAGTTGATTTGGACAATGGCTCCTTAGAGGCAAAATTACTATCTAAAGATTGTAAAATATCTACGGCTCGTGGACAAAAAAATCCAATTCTTGGTTGGACTACTGTTAAGTATTTAGAAATGGTTCCTATTACTGTTGTACGAGCAATCTGTCCAGGGAAGAATCGTAAAATTATATGGGAAATTGAATTCCACAGACAAAAAGCTATATGAAGTAAAAATTTTTATTTTAAAAAATACTGTATAACATAGTTAATGTTATTCTAATATTTTGAAAAATTTAGAAGGTGGCTAGGAGGAGATTTAAGAACTAGTGCTCTTGCTTTGTATGCTTCTCCGGCTTATGTTAGACAGTCTTTTAATGCTTCTCCTGATCAGAAATGTTTTGGTGAAGTAAATTACGACTTGTTAAAGAATTAATTCCACAATGGAAAGATATTCCATTCTATGCATACAAGGAAGGTGATACCGTTACTCTGAATGATAGAAAAATGAGAATTTGGCAAACGGATAGAGAATTTGTTGAAGATATAATCTACAATGGGGAAATTTATCCTGCTTATTTTAATAAAAGAAATGTTCTTAGTTATTAGATGATTGTATCAGTGGTGAACCGCTTGATTTTGTAGAGGTTTTTTAAAGAGAGTTGTAACAACAGAATTGCTATGGACACATTATACATAGTTGCTTCTCAGGTATATAAATATAAACAAGGGTCTAAACTTAAAATAGATTTAACATCATCCACTGATGAAAATGATGCATCTACAACTTTGTATGAAACTGCTGAAGAACTATGGAAAGCAAAAAAATATAAAGATGCAGTGATAATTCATCAACAGAATTATATGATGTATAAACATGCATGTTCAGCATACAGATGTGATGTTGCTTATTCTGAAGGATATGGTGTTTAAAAGAATATTAGTGTTAGTGCTTCATATATGTTTGTAGATGTCTTGGATGATGACAGATGGACAATACACTATAGAGGAATGATACTTATAGATAGAAACTATAATTACTACGATTTAGCTAAAGGTATCGATTATCTAAAGATAGCATCAAAAATGGGTGTTAAAAAATCTAAAGAAATATTACAAGATTTTAGCTATTAGAATAGAATATAAATATTTTGTCCAATTCAATACTGTTAAAATCCAATAATAAACCAAAGGAAAATAAGGAACCAAAATATATTTGTAGGCTTAAAGAAAGAATAATGTTAAAAACAAATAAAAACGAGTATAAGCTAATTCATCAATGCTTAAGTAATGAAAAAATTCATGCCCTGATACTGAAAGCTATCACACTATGTAACATATGGCGTATAATTAATATTTTATAATAGTTATTAAGGAAAATATTAATGGGCAACATAGAAAAGATATCTTCAGATATGGCTGAAAAAATATGTCGTGAAATTATGATAGATTTACCTGAGTATTTTGGACAGCCTGAAATTAATGCAAAGTATGCTATTGGAGTAAAGTCTAGAGAGAACTTTGTTGCAATGGTTGGTAAAAACTATGCTGGACTTATATCTATTGATTTTCCATATCCTAACAATTGCAGTATTTATTGGCTTGGTGTGTTTTCACAATATCATTCTCGAGGTTTCGGTGGTAAACTTGTTGAATCAGCTGTAAAAAATGCTGAGTTAAAACATGCATCAACTATGACTGTTGAAACTCTTGATCCTTGTGAGTCTGATGAGAATTATTTGAAGACATATGAGTTTTACAAAGCAAAAGGGTTCAAACCGCTTGTAAATATAAAACCAGGAAATTATAGATGGAGTATGGTGTATATGGCAAGAATATTATAATTTAATAGCTCTGGATTGCCTTCTATGCCTCAAACAGACCAGATGTAGCAGAAGAGGTTCTGGAGAAGAAATTTCCTCTACCACAGTCTAATTGGCAATATAGCAGGAATTTAAACCCTAGATACAAATTTTTTCAACTCAGTTTGGCCATGAAAAATCAGAAGTATATCAAGATAAGTTTAAATGCACCTCATTATTAGAAGTTTTAATGATGGATGATAGTAAAAATATAGGTACACATATAATTTATTTGCCAAAGATAGTTATAATAAAGCTATTGGTATATCATTTATTGATGTAAAAAAATGATGCTGAAATTTTGATTTATAAATTCAATATAAATCCATATAGACAACAATCACATCAATAAAGAATAAAAATTTTTTATTTATTTCATATGAAAATATAATACCAAATAACTCAATAAAGGAATAATCTTATGAATATATGTAAAAGCTTAATAATATTAATTTTCTCGTTTTTGTTAGTTGGGATATGTTATTCTGGAAAAAAAGAGCTTACCTATTATAGAGGAAAGATTCCTAGCTTTGTATTTGATTTTAATGACCAGTTAATTGAAAGACAAAATCAAAATTCCTGTAAAAGATATGACTTTTTCTATGCTATTGGGCAAATTGTTTTGGTGAATGCTAGTAACTTATATGAAAATCCTAAACAACAAGATTTTATTAATTGGGTAAAAACACAGGTACAGCACTTATATGATATTAATTCGATTAGCATTACAAGTATTACTCATGAGAATGTTACAGAAAACCTTGGTATAATTAAATGGGTTGATTATAAGAAAATTACGTACAATAAGGTAAAATGGATAAAAGTGGGAATTGATTATAAAGAAAAAAGTATTATTAGCGTAATAAATACCGTTATTAATAGTAATATTAATACAAATACCAACAGAAATTTTAATGCTAACATTAACGTAATAAAGGAATGAATAAAAATATAAACAAAATAAAATATGGATTTTGCTTAATAGCAATACTAGTTAGTAACTCGATATTTGCTAGATATGATAAATTTTATACCGGATTCAAAAGTGGTTATACAAAAATTAGTAATCTAAGCGATAGTCAAACTCAGAAAATGTTTGGCCTTGATGTTACAATGAAGCCAACTGTTAAATTTAAACATGGCTTTAATGCTGAATTGTATTTTGGTAAATATTTTAATAGATTTCGCCTAGAAACAGCTATTAATTATATAAGAGAAAATGTTGATAGTGTCAAAGTAACTGCTAAATCAAATGGAAGTGTCCTGTATGAAGACAACAATAATGATGGGCACTTAGCTAGCACTTCTATAATGTTGAATGGTTATTATGATTTTCATTTAACTCAGTTTTTTTATCCTTATCTAGGTATTGGGTTAGGTGCTAATATAGCAAAGTTTAAAAGTGTTAAGAGCAAAAATTCTAGCGAAGATGTTAAGGGGAAAATTATTCCTGTGATGGCTTTTCAAGGCATGCTAGGGATTGATTATAATTTCACACGTAAATTTATTATAATTTTAGAGTATAGATTTTTGCTAACAACAAACTTTGATTATATCAAAAAAGGTGTATTTCCTGGGTATAATGAATTTAAAGATAACATCATAGCCAATTCTATCAATATTGGATTGAAATTTATTATTGGATAAATTCTAATGGGTCAGAGTATAGCTGATATTTTATAGGTTACTTATTTTTGGTGCACAGGATTATCATCAAACTTCCCTTGATATTGTTTGTCTTTTAAATAATTAATCCTATGGCAAAGAATAGGAGGATACTCATCATTGATAAAAGCGATTAAAAACTTTTGACATATTCCCTCACATTCTTGAAATGTCATGTTTTTTATTAAAAAAATACAAAAAACAACTCATTTACATAATTGTTGATGGCAATATAACAAAAACCATGTACAAACAAATATATAGACATGCGAGAGCATAAAAAAGGTCATATTTATCGCTAAAAGAATAAATACAGAACATATTGTGGTTATTTTTAAGATATAAGTGTTATTATTAGCTTAGGTAGCTAATTTCATATATCCCAATGAAGTATAATTCTCAAAATAATCTATCTGCTGTAGAGCAATTGCAAGGAACTGTAGAAAGAGTAACTTTTCATAGTGAGACCAATGGATTTTGTGTTCTTAGAACTAAAGTTAAAAAACAAAGGAACCCTATAACCATCATAGGTAATGCTCCCAGCATCACTGCTGGTGAATATGTAGAATGTCATGGCATATGGATTAATGATAAAACGCATGGTTTACAATTTAAAGCCACCACTTTAAATGTTGTTCAACCAACTACTTTAGATGGTATTGAAAAATATTTAGGCTCTGGAATGGTTAAAGGTATTGGTTCACATTTTGCTAAAAAACTAGTTGGGGCTTTTGGAGATAGTGTTTTTGATGTTATTGAGGAGACTCCTGAGAAACTAGTTGAATTGGAAGGCATAGGCACTAAAAGACAACAGCAAATTACTTCAGCCTGGGGAGAACAAAAAATAATAAGAAGAATTATGGTATTCCTACACTCTAATGGAGTAGGTACCGCAAGAGCCGTTAGGATTTATAAAACTTATGGTAATGATGCTGTTTCTTTAGTAAAAGAGAATCCTTATAAACTAGCTTTAGATATAAAAGGTATTGGTTTTAAAACCGCTGATGCATTGGCTGAAAAATTAGGTATTGCTAGAAATTCATTAATAAGAGCGCAAGCAGGAGTTAGGCATGTATTGCAAGAGCTATGTAACGATGGTCACTGTGCTGTTGAGCTTGAAAAACTACAACAAGCCAGTATAGAGTTATTAGAAATAGATGAGCCTATAATAGATTCAGCTATCAGCATGGATATTAATGAAGGCAATATTGTAAAGGACTTAATAGATGATAAAGAGTGCATGTTTTTATCGTCGCTATATCAAGCAGAAAAAAATTCAGCAGAATTATTAATAAAACTTAGTAAAGGATGTACGCCCTGGGGGAGTATCGCTGATGGTAAAGTTATCCAATGGGTAGAAAAAAAAACTAAACTAGCATTATCTGCCTCTCAAACCAATGCAATAAAAAAAGTACTAAAATCAAAGGTATCCATAATTACAGGCGGGGCTGGGGTTGGTAAAACAACCATTGTTAATAGTTTATTAAAAATAATTAGAGCTAAGAAAATATCAGTAGCTTTATGCGCTCCAACTGGTAGAGCAGCTAAGAAGCTTCAAGAAGCCACAGGAATGGAAGCTAAAACTATTCATAGACTATTAGATTTTGACCACCAGAATTGGGGATTTAAACATAATCAGGAGAATAAACTAGATTTAGATGTATTAATTGTTGATGAAGTCTCTATGGTAGATATTGCACTATTGTATAGCTTATTAAAAGCTATTCCGAAGCATGCTGGATTATTATTTGTAGGAGATGTTGATCAGTTACCGTCAGTAGGATCAGGAGCGGTTTTACTGGATATGATTAATTCAGGGGTTGTTACAACGGTTCGATTAACGGAAATATTCAGACAGGCTAAAGACTCCAAGATAATATTAAACTCTCATCGAATCAATCAAGGTAAAATGCCCTTAGATAATACTAATGATAGTGACTTTTATGTAATGTGTGAACAAGATCCAGAAATAATTCATGATAAATTATTAGATGTAGTGACTAAACGTATTCCGAAGCATTATAAATGTAATCCTGTAACAGATATTCAAGTACTAACTCCAATGAATAGAGGGGGATTAGGAACTAGGAGTTTAAATATTGCATTACAACAATCCATCAATGGTAATCACCAAAATCAAATTACTAAATTCGGTACAACATTTTCTCCTGGAGATAAAGTAATTCAAAATGTTAATAACTATGATAAAGAGATCTACAATGGAGATATTGGTATTATCAAGAACATTGATATTTCAGAGAGTTTATTAAATATAGAGTTTGATGGAAATATTATAGAATATGATTTTAATGAACTTGATGAGATTAATCTTGCTTATGCTATTAGTATCCACAAGAGCCAAGGTTCAGAATTTCCTATTATAGTTGTTCCTGTTGTTATGCAACACTACATGTTATTAGCAAGAAATCTGTTGTACACAGCGGTTACCAGAGGTAAAAAATTAGTAGTTTTAATAGGACAGAAAAAGGCCATTAGAATGGCTGTTCACAACAATCAAGAAAATAAAAGGCTGACTAAGTTGTCCCAAAGAATAATAGAAATGAATAAGGTTTAGCTGGCAAAGACAAGAATATAATAAGGGCAAATTAGACACAGACAAAGTTAAAATGTTAGAAAATCTAGGGTTTGTGTGGAACAAGAGAATATCGAATAATGCAGTTATGCAAATTAAGCTTTTAGAACATTCTTTGCAGAAATGATTTATATATTTTTACATACTAGGTTCCGACAATCAGAACCTAGTATGTTTTTAAAGAAGTAGTAGTATACAGGAATAGAAAACACAGAATCAATCAATAGAAACATAGAATTAGAAATGTAAATTTGACAAACAACATAAATTTAGCTAAATTTAGTTAAAATTAAATTAGAGAGGCAATTATGAACACCGTAAAGGATACTACAAACAATATAGCTAAAATTAAAACTCAAATTACCAAAAATATTGCAGCAGGGCAGAAGAAGGTAAAATCAGCTATAGATAAAAATGTTAAAGGACTAAAGAAGACTAAAAATAACCTTAAAAAACCCAATCAAAGTCTAAAAACATCAAAAGACGCAGCCTTAAAGAAGAAACTAACATCAACCATTAAGATGCTTAGTAAGGATATTACAGATTTAGAAAAATCATTAGGATTATTAAAAGCTAAACAACAATATCTAAAAGATTTAGCTGCATTAGCTAGAAAATCTATCAAAGCAGTACCAGATGAAAAGAAGGCAGCTAAAAAGAAAGTAACAGTGAAGAAATCAACTAAGAAAAAGGCTGTAGCTATTGTAAAAGCAGCTTAATAATAAGGAAAAAATGAACCAGAAGAAAATATATGTAAGTAGTTTGTCGTATGATACTAAAGAAAATGATCTTGAAAACCATTTTAATGAATTTGGTAGTATTAATGATGTGAAATTAATTCTTGACCGTGATACAGGTCGTTCTAGAGGTTTTGCTTTCATTGAATTTGATTCCCAATCTTCAGCAGAAAAAGCATTAAAGAGTGATGGAGCTGAATTGATGGGCAGAAACATTCAGGTTAGTATTGCTCGCGATAAAAAAAGATAAAATTCAAAGAAAATCTCGTGAAAAAAGTGATTATCAACTCATGGAGTCTAGGGGTGCTGCTGCTGATAATACTTTTGATGAAGTATTACTTTTGCCTAAAAGATTTCATAAACTATATGATTTTCATAGAATGCTTAGAGAGCATAACCAAGAACTAAAAAAATTGCAATCTTCAGCTAATCTAGATATAAGTACAATAAATAAAATTTACTCAGAAATTCAACAATTATCTGAACAGTTTAATTTGTTATCTGAAGAAATAGATGAATATAAATTAAAAGAAGAATTACAACCTATAAAAACAGCCTATGAAATTTTAGGTTTAGAAAAATTTGAGTCAAATCCTATCACAATTAGAAATGCTTGTTTCACCAGCTTAGAAAACGCAACTTATATGAACAGGAGAACTATCGAAGAGGCAATTGAATTAATAACGACTCCTATTAATAAAAAAATGTATGATTTTCTTCTTTCAGGCAATAAAAAATCGGCAATACATGGATTAAATAAAAAATATAATGATTTATGTTACGACGCTAATAATGTAGAGCTGTCTGGGGCATTGAGTTTGATTAAAGAATTTGAAAGAAGAGAAAAAAATTACTATCAAACCCCATCGTTAGAAGCAAGAGATGCGTGTGGAGACATATACATGAAGTTGCAACATTTTTTTACCTCAAAAAAAATTGCAGATCTTAGGAAAGATTTAGCGATTATTTTAGGTATTTCACAAGATGAAATTGCTGAAGCTCGTCCTCCAGGAATAGAGAATTGGCATAAATTTGACAAAGAATTAGATAGAACTTTGGGCATCATGAAAAAATTTGGAATACAATGTGAAGAAGAAATTTCTACATTTGAGCAGCTCGCAAAGTTAGTAACAAAAACATCAGATACTATCTATGATATAAAAGAAAAAAATTGGCCTAATATTGCTCTTGATGCACGTAGTAAATTCATAGTACAGGCAACAGATAATTTTGACGACATAAGTTCAAATAGTAATTGGAGCTTGGATAGCAGTTCTAACAGCGACTCCTATTTTGAACAAACAGATGATAGCCTGTCTGAGCAACATAATGCACTAAAGCAAACAAATCAGGATGACGAAATAATGCTTACAGGCTTAATGAGTAAAATTTTGAGTAGTCATACCGAATATCTTAAAAGATACAGGAAAAGTAAATTCAAACCTAATGAAACAAGACGTGAAGCAATTAAACGTGTTGAAGCTAAAATGAATAAGATAAGAAAAGAAAAAGATTTAAACCCAAAAGAAAAAATGCAATTAATTGTCGGGCTTCTCGAAACAAACAAGCATATAGTGTTACATCATCAGAAAAATACGGATTTATTGGCAAAATATGGCATGAGAGGCATAAAAAAAACTAGCAGATTAGCCTCAATATATAAAAAAATTCTAGATAAATCTCCAAATGAATACGGCATTGATGTAGAAAAAGCTGTAAAAAAATTTAATACAACATATCCCAAAGAATCCGCTGCTATGGTTATAAAAAACAAGCCTAGCAAATGATTTTGTAATGTCAAAAATTCGTTGCTGTTCAAGCGTTCTATACGAGCAAATTCAGGATAGAATCAGCTGAATATGGTGTGAGTGAAGCTTCTAAATATAGGGAGATGACAATTAGTATTTCTTCTGTTAACAAAGAGCAAAACCATACTAATGAACTGATAGATGTTTATATCAACTTCAAGATATTAATAATAGCAACACCAATAAATTAGCAGAAAAAAATCTTAACAATTATCAAAAGTCGTAGCTAGAGAAATTCAAGCTAACCCTGAGTTATTAATGTTGGCTAAAGCAAATAATATGGAAGTGTCTATTAACAAATCTGCTGAGATTGAACTAGAAAATGATTTGATAACTCAATATCAACGATTAAAAGACACGGTAGAAAAAGAACGAGATGTGCTTCCATATTTCTTTGATAGTGAAGCCACAAAAAAATTGTAAACAACAGAAGAGATATGTTACATTTAGCTATAGTTATTGAACAGCAACCTGATTTAATATCTGAGCTAGATAAAGACACAGTTCAAGAAATATCAAAACAGGCTGAAAAATACATCAACACACAATTTAAACAGATTAATAAAATTATAAATAAGGGATAATCAAAAGGGATTGAAGTTTCAGACACAAAATGAAAAATTTTTTAAATTATAAAACGATTATATTTTACATCATTCTCAGCCTTTGTTGGTTAATAACGAGGTTTCCTTACAAATGTATATTTTATTTAGGAAAAGGAATTGGATACATAGGATATATTTTTTTAAAAAAAACACGAAAAATAGCGACTATTAATATAAATTTGTGTTTTCACAATTTTTCACAAAAAGAAAAAAATAAATTAATAAAAGGGAGTTTTATTTCTTTAGGAATAGGTATTATGGAAAATATGATTGCTTGGTTAGTACGCATAGAAAAATTGCCTAATTTAGAGGTAGAAGGAGAGGAATATTTGCAAAAAGAAATTGCTATGGGTAATGGAATAATTTTGTTAGGGGCGCATCAATCATCTTTTGAATTGGTAGCTCAAATTTTTCAGTGTGTGTATCCGTTGCATGTTGTCTATAAGGAAAGAATTAATAGCTTGATCAACAAAACAATCTTAAGGTTTAGAGAAAGCAATGGAGCTATATTAATACCTAGTTATAATATAAAAGAGATGTTACAAGTTCTTAGAGCAAAAAAAATACTTTGGGTAGTTGCTGATCAGGCTCCGAAGAAGAAAAGACATACTGTATTTGCTCCTTTCTTTGGAATAAACACATCTTCTTATACATCTATTAGCACTTTGTCAAAACTTAGTAATGCTGCAGTTTTCCCCGTTTCTTGTTATAGAACTGAAAAAAATAATAGTTATTGCTTAAAAATTTACCCTAAGCTTAATCAATTTCCTAGTTTAACTAAAGAAAAGGACGCATTAAAAACAAACCAAGCTTTTGAAAAAATAATTATGTCTTCTCCAGAACAATATTTATGGCTGTATAAAAAATTTAAAGTAACAGAGGATGGAAGTAAAAATGTATATGATCAAAAATAAATTAGTTATTTAAAGTGAAGAGCAATATTCCCATCATACAACGGTTTTAATTATCTTCAGACAGCAATCCATCATTTGGTTGTACTGACATAAGAGGCGAGATCGGTCACTCATATTTGTACTTAACCAAGCCTAAGAGCTAAAATTTTATCCACATCAAAGTTATGTTCATTTACTGGCATTCTTCTAGAATCAAATTCACCATGTAAATTTATCATCCGTGCTGTAAAACCTCATACTGATGGTGGAGGATATAAGATTACCCTTGACAAAATACTAAAAAATAATACACTTTGACTAGATACATACATTTTAGGAATAATTAGACATGAAATATCGGCTGGTTGTTTTAGCATTATTATACTCATCTAAATTATTTGCTATGTATCCTTTCCAAAGTCCTTATTTAAATCAATCCAATATAGATTTACTGCGTACAGCAGTAGAGTCCAATCGTAAGAGCGTAATATTAACTATGAATGATGATAAAAAGTGGAATGCTAATGTTGTATCTGAGATTGATGATAACTACGGAATTATTAAGAGTCTTACATTATTACCTAGAAATTATATAGGATATGTACAATTCGTTATATATTCTTTAGAGAAGCGAGGAGATTTTAAAAATTCCAGATATGCTATTCAATGGACAGCTCACTTTATTGCTTCTAAGTCTACTTCAAATAAGAAAGGTGTTTATTATTTAATTCCGCTTAATATAAAGAAAAAAAATGTAGGTAGCCATGATATAGAAACTAATAAAATTTTTGTGATAGAGGTGAGTAAATCTAAAAGGGAAAGTTAACAAGGAAATCAATTACACTAGAGTACTTTCTTTAATATTCTGCTCAAGCCACGAATGCCATTTGTTTGGTGATAATTCTAACATCTCCCAAAAGGGAGTAGATTTGACAAAGACTTGATAAGCTTTAGCATCAGCCATAGAACATCCCATTCAATGAACATAGTTTTCAAAATATTTTTGGCAACTAATATATAACTTAATTTGATCAATTCTTGAAAGAGATGATTGCTTGGATAAAGCCTCAAAAATCTTTAAAGCCTGTTCAAAATTTGTATTTTTTTTATCATTCCTACATAGTAGACAAAACTGGGGTAGCTTCAACACGGGTTATATTTTCTTTAGCTTTAAGATTATTTAAATGCTCCAGAGTGTTTTTAAAAGCATCACGAGATAGTTTTTCATAGTTCATATGGTGATAATAGAACATGAATAAATTTACATGGTGAATTTGATTCTAGAAGAATGGCAGCAATGAACATAACTTTAATGTGGATAAATATTACAACATGAAAATGTGCCCACGTCCTGTTGGTCTTTATCGTAAGATAATTTGTAGAATTGATGTTTAGTTAAGGAACGCAAATGACAGAAATGGTATTAACATTATTCGATGTCCCTAACCAATCTACGGATACTTGGGAGTCTATAAAGCGAACAAAAATAAGACCGTGCTAATTATGCTCTAGTTAGAAAAATAAACTAAGCGTATCTATCTACTGCTCTGCAACGGCTGTGCTCTGTGCTAGTCTAACGGATATTGGTTGGTTAATATAATAAGTTTATACGCTATTCTAAAAAACCATTAACAAGTTCTTGTGGGATAGAAATAAACAATTCGTATTTATAAGTTGGTATCTAATAGCTGATAACTCCGTACGTTCAATATTTAGGAATTTTTGACGGATACAGGAAGAAGAATGCTTAAAGTTAGTATAGATTTACTTATCTTACGCACTAATCCATAGAATTTCTCAGATTCTCTAATTTGTTAAGAGCTATTTGGTTAGCACGAATGATCAATTATTTAATATCAAAATGGTTTAAAATAGTATTCCCGTGGCTTGCCCCGAGGATCTTTATTGCGTTTTCAGTGCCTAGCAATTCCAAACAAAATAGTCTCATTTTGGTATATAGTATGATGATCCAAATAAAAATCATAGCTAAGATTCAAAGATTCAAGATACTTAGGGATCGTAATAAAGTCATCTATAGAATGATAAAGGCTTATCGCTAATTTAGGCCTAAATTTCTTTAATGTATTCTCAGCCCCTTTTAAGGCTTTAGGTTCTGCTCCTTCAATATCCATCTTTATAAAATCAATTTTTTTAATTTTATTTTTTTTAACAAGAGCATCTATTGTTAGTGTTTCACAAGTTCCTTGATAATCATATCTCTCTTCATCGGCAGTAACTCTACTTGCTGGACCCCAATCAACATAATATAATTTATTTTCTGAACTACTCCACACTGGATGTTCAACCAATTCTATTCTATCTTTTAAGTTTGGATTAAGGTCAATATTTTTTCTTGCCACCTCTAAATTGCTTGGAATAAATTCAAATGCGAATACTTTTCCTGTGTCTTCAACTTCATTAGCAAAATATATTGAAGTTTCGCCCCAACATGCACCGGCATCAATAGCATAATCTCCTTTTTCTGCTTTAATATGGACTTCATCATTGTGAAATTCATACTGCTTTTGCATGAAGGTACAACATACTCCAGTTCCACTAGCATGTACTCTTAAATTAAACCCTATTTTTTTTAGGTTAAATATTTTGAGAACTGCATACGAATCCATGAATTTTATCTTTAAGCCACCTTTTTCTGCTGCGTATTCTTGAACATCTTCAAGTATTTTCCAATGCAATGGATTATTACGAGGAAGTTTAACTCGTTTATGACCAAATATTCTAAAAGCGATGAGTTTCAACAGTAATGCCTTGGATGTTTTATCAGAAAGATTTTTATATAGTAATCCTATTTCAGAAAATTTTTTGGCATATTTTTTATAGTAATATTGAGGATAGATGTTGAATATTAATACCTTGTTTAAGTTTAGGATGTTTTTTAATAGATTTTGTTTTTTTTTGAAAACTTCAAAGATGTTATTATCATATTCATCTGCTTCATATTTAATTGTATTATAGTCATTTGCATCAACAGAAAGATATCTTTGTAGTCGTTTTTTCTGTTCCTTAGTAACTCTTTTACAAGTAGCTTTGAAAATTTTTCTTGATGATTTTTTGACATTTCTATTAAATATTTAATTTAAAATACATTTACCAAATACAAACTTGTTTTTCTGTTTTAAAATTCAAAGTCATTTGCATCTAGGTTAAATGTTCCATGAAAGTCAATTACAAAATAACTATTTTTATTTTCCATTAAACTGTGCAATCAGTTTACACAACAAATTCACATAAGTCAAAAAATCAATTTTCTTCAATACAACTTATTGGATATAGTGTGTGGTAGTTAGTAGTCATCTCCGTCTATCATGCAAAAATATTCATTCTTTGAGGTCAGGATGTTTTTGTGCGTATTCTAGTGCAAGTATGTGAAGTATTGTCAATTGAGCAATTATCTAGAATATGTATTTTGTATCGATATTCAATCTTTTGATTAACAATGTTTTTAATACATCTTTCGATGTAGTCTTCGTGATTGTAGCAGAATAATAAAACCGTTGCTGATTATACTATTGAGCTTAATCATGTAACCATTATAGAATTTCAATTGCATACCCCAAAATTTAGGAGTACAAGACTAGTTTAATAAATCACTCAACTCATGTTTATAGGTAATTTTAAGCTTTTTCTGGTTTTGTCAAAATTGAGTCCTAATTCTGTTTCAGCCATGTGGTTTTAGGATTTTTAGCTATTTGCTATTGCTAGATTATTAAATTGTTGAAACCTAGACACAAATAACCCACGTTTTTCTCCACGAGTCTTGTTAGTCATCCTAAAGAATTGCTTAGTTTCTTCAAAGGAAGTATAAAGTATCAAAGCACAGAAAATACTCTTGGAACCTTTTATAACTTTATATCTAGATTGAATGCCTCTGTGATCTTGCTTAAGACAATTATATTTACAATCACGATGTTTAGTTTTATTGCCAAATACATTTTTAATAGCAGGATGCAAAGCTTTTTCTTTGCCAGTAGTTATTTGCTCTGGAGTAAGCCCAGCAGTCTTATGAGCTTGTTTAAAGAATTTCTCGGTTTCTTTCTGGTCACGGACATCACTTAAATATACATCAATAAAATCACCTTCTTTATCAATAGCCCTATAAAGATAATACCATCTACCTTCAATCTTAAGACAGGTAGCATCTACATGCCATTTTCTGCCAGCTATTCCTTTACGACTTTCACGTAATTTCAAGCCTAATTCAACTCCAAAAATTTGTGACCAATTATGTATAGTTTGATGACTTAGATTAATTCTACGGATAGATATTAGTTCACAAATATCATCTAGATTCAATTTAAATCTATAGTAATGATGAACTGACAACATAATTATCTCAGTTGGATATTCTATGTAATTAAATTTAGTTCCTGTTCTTTCATTATATTGTCTACAACATAAACGACAACGATATTGCTTATATCCCAATTTAGTTTTAATTGAACATTTATAAGTGTTTATTTACAGTGGGGACAATTCATAGAATACCTTAATAACAGCATACTTATTGCTCTAAGATACATAATTTAAGATGTTATTTCCAGTATTTGGACTGGGTTTTAACAAAGCCAAAGGAAGTTACTTTTGCGAAGATGGTCTTAAACAATTAATACCTGAACTGAAACGACTGTTACAAAAATGATATCATCTTCTTGACTTCCTATTATTTTTGAAAAATCTGGCTCTAGTAGAGCATCTATATAATTAATTTTTACAACTTCTGCAAACTTTTAAAAATCCTTTTATCAGAAGAAAAACTAAAAATTTACTTTACTTCTATCTAATACGAATTAGTTATTTGTATAAGCAATATCCCAAGTTGATTTAACAAAATTACAAATTGAGTTAGTTGTTAAGCGATAAGTTCTAAATGGGATAAACACCCAGTTTGTCCATGTGATTTTGCTAGTGGTAATATTCTGGTAAAAAAATTAGCTAACTGCAGTGATTGATTTTGATTGTATGAGAATTAGTGATCCAGCTTGCGATCTTATTCTACTATTTTTCTGGAAAAGAAGCATATGCAAATCAAAAATTAAGAATTTGTATTTTTATAAGATTTCATGTGCATTATTTGTTTTTATTGCGATCTAAAATATCATATATAAGTGACAGATCTCGCTGGATATCTGAGTTCATCAAAGTTACTTTATTTAATTATCAAAATCAATTATCATATTTAAATTAATTAAGAATAGGCTCAATGTTAGTTTTTATATACTTTAAAATTAAGGATTTATTATGTTGTTAAAAATATTGAAAAAAACCATGTTAGTGATTTTTATGTTTCCTTTATTATCAAATGCTCAACCTGAAATAGGTATTATTATAAGCAAAACCAATAATTCTGAGATCGACTTTATTGCCTTAGCTGTTAGAGATACTGTATCGAAAAAGATCTCTTTCTTACGAGGTGCTATACCGGATAATGTTGAACTATATGCAAATACAAAAAAACTAATGTCCCGTTATAATACTTTTCGAGGTATAGGTATAAGATTAGCTACAGAGAATGATTGTCACTATAACACCAGCAACTTTGAAAGCATTATTAAACAATCAGATTATTCTGCTTCTGGCAATTTTAACAATGCTGTGTCTGCAATACACGATAGCTATAGAAATCCACAACATTCATTTCGCAAATGGGAATATGAAGGCATTGATTATGCTATAGAAGCACTCGAAAATGCTAATATTACTATACCGGCAGTGCTTAACACTTATACTATTAAATGCACTAGACGCATAACTAGCTGTATAAAAGAAAATAAGCAATGTTGTCCTAGTAGCGTTAGATGTTTCAAACCATATTTCCCTACGAGTGAACAATTAAAAAAATCTGCGATTATAATTAGTGCAGGTACAATATCATTTGCTGCTTGGTATTTTAATCCATTTAATTAGAGTTTAAACATTGCTAAAAACTGTGCTAAATTATAGTTATGCGATCAGCACAGTTTTAGCAATCTAGGGTTCCGTTAAAACTCATTACAATATTAGTTCAATAAATATAGATATTATATTCTAGAGTGATAGATTACTCAATTACTAGGATGTTCTATGAATTGTCCTTACTGTAAATCAAGAAATATTTATAAATGCCAAATGAAATTAAAAATAACGTAACAAACCGTCCTATATGCAAAGGAATCCAAACCACAAATATACATTTACGAGAATCTAGGTAATCGAAACCTATAAAAAAAATTATAGCAAAAAATAATTAGCAAAATTGTATTTTTATAGGTTATAGATATGCAGGGTATTAGATTGATGCCCTGCATGTTTTTTTGTGCTATACAATATAAGAAAATTCTGCAACTTTTTATTAAAATATCCAAGAATGTTTGTATTGCCGTTCATAGAGCTGCCAATCTAAAAAAGGGTCGTTTGTTAGACAACGTTTATACTTACATAAAACTATCTAATAAAGAAAACTAGCTTGATTTTATACCAATAAACCAGGTATTAGTTTCTTTGCTAGCTTCATCATAAATATCTATATATGAGCTTTGAAATCCAACTTTATCCATTAAATTCATAAACCATATTTTTCCCAAACTAACTGAACATAGCTCAACATCTCTTGGAATATAGGACATACGATGGTCGTTTGCATGAAATCTACTTGTAACAATCAATGTACTATCATTCGATTGTAGTCTATTTGAAGTAATTAGAGTCATAAAAATTCCTCCTGGAGAAATTACCCTATATGATTCTTTTAAAGCCTGTTCATGTTCTGAAAAGTAATCGAAAACTACCATCGAATATATCCCAGAATATTTATCATCTTCGTATTTTGATAAATCACGTATATCTACTCCTAATGTAGTAGTATCATAATTATTAGGCTCTCCATAGAGTGCCACCAACTTTATCTTTTTAAAAACTTTTTTAATTTCTTTTCTTTCAAAATCTGTTGCAGAAAATGCTAATATAGGTAAATTCTCCACTAAGTTATATTTTATAAAAGATTTCTTAAGTATTTTGAATATTACTGGTAGAGTTCTTATTCTCGGAGCTGCTTGACAATTAGAACAGAGGTTTTCTGCAAATTTTTCTTCAGATGTATTTATTTCTCCACATATACTGCAAGTCAAAGGAGGTATTTCGGGTCTAGTAGTAAAAATATTACCTCGATGAAAGTCAAACTGTAATGCTTGAGTTTTATAAGTAAAAAGATTATTGTAAGAAAACGCTCTTCCTTCGTATGCTGCAATACTACTTAAAGAGCGCGAAAACCCTCCTTCGTATTGTGTTTTAATCAAAGAATTCCATTTTAAAGAATTAGGATATTTTTTATCAAATAACTGAATGTTGGCATGTTCTTTGTCTCGATATTTAGCTTCACAAATATTTAAATAATGTGTTCCAAAATCAATAAGAGATCTAGAATTATTAGAAAACACTGGTGTTACTTTCTTAATCTTCAATTTATTATTAATAATATTTGCATGAATCATCAAAGCGCTATTATGTTGATTTTTAAAATCATCTGTCACCCATATGATTGTGCCATCATAACAAGTTTGAATAGCAGTATATCTATGAATTGATTGAGAATATTCTCCTTGTGAAGTAAAATCTGTATCCGTAATTTCATACCAATTATCCCCATTATTGTTAGTCATCCAAACTCTGCTTTGCTTGTCAGTATCACCTGAAGATATCAGCCAGGACTTATCATTAGTTTGATCTATTTGATCGTAATAAGGGAAACAAGTATGAAAGTGGCGTATTTCACTATTATCCAAATTTGTACTTATTCTTTTTGAAAAAACAGACTCCCAAGTATCACCATCATCTGCAGAACGCAGTATTTTTAAATTATCCTCATAATGTTCACTATCGCCATATAAAAAATCTAAACAAATATACTCAGCAAACATGATAATTCCGTTTCTCTCTCCAATACTAAATGTTCCAAGCCAGTTAAACTTTGTAACATTTTTTAACCCAAGATAATTCCAATCATTATCAAAAACATAAATTCCTCCAGGAGCTATAAGAGAATCTAGCTGCATTAAATGCCTGCCAGTTGAAGTAGTGAAACAACGTGCAAAGACATTTTTATCATTAGGTTCTAGACCGAGTATTTCATTTGGGACACCTTGCTTAGGCCAAACTAAAGACCAAGAATTCCCAAGATCACTAGATACATATATATATTTACCACTAGAAGCAATAACGGTTTTTGAAGAAGACCACGTATTAAAATCAAAAACATGCTCTAAAAAACGTAAAATTTCATCATTGCTATTAAATAGTTCTTTTACTCTTATTGACATCTACATTCCTTATATAACTTTATATACTTATAAGCTATTTTTCCCTTAAAAGCTAATTTAAAGAAATAACAACGGCGTGAACCATCGTCATGAATGGTGATGATATAATAGCATTGCTATAATTAATGTACAAATTAAGTTATATTTGTGTAAAATATTTTGATATAAAATTCATATATTTTTAAATTGTCTAATTGATTTTTCGATGCTTGTTGTTTGTGAGTAATCGACTGAAGCCAACTAATAGTTTTTTTGCGTAGTTATTTAATATTACTCAAAAGAGGGTCTATACGATTTGAGTTGTTGGCTAGATCATCTAAAATTTCCAATGATACAAACCTTTTAGTTAAACGTTCATCTTTAAATGTACTATTTAACAATTCTTCATCTATCCAAGTATTAGGAATAGATGCTATGGTTTCACTTCTTGAAATTTGGTTTCTCATGTTAACTTCCGTATTAAAAGAATCTATAGATTAACTATGCTCAGAATTATTTCAGTAGAAAAATCATTAAAAGATGTTTCTATAATGAGTTACTTATCTGTACAGATTAAAGATTTAGAAATTCAAAAGCAAATTATTATGAATGAAATAAAGTTATACGAAGACGAGCCTCTAACAGATCGTTAATCTATAAATCAATATAAAATATGAACCTGCTCAGAAGACTATTCCAATTTAATTTCTCGTTGCAAAAATCACTATTAAATAAAAGAGACCTGCCTTTTATAAAAACAAGAGAAAGATACAGGATCTCACATTTCTTTATAATCAATTTACTTCTGTACTGAGTTGATAATCACCATTTTTGTCTAATGATATTAATATTTTGTGCTTTTTCAGCGTTATAAAATTTAATCCAACCTGATTTTAGACTTACAGGCACTTTCCCATGCACCATTTGTCCAATAATTAATGCAACTAAGGGAGGCATTTTAGTACTGTTTTTTACTAATGTTGCTATTGCAAGTTGTCCTATTGTTTCTATATGATTAACTGAAATATCTAGAGCCCTATGTGCTAGCTCAGAGGCAATTGCTACTGCATCTGATCCCCCATTATTTATAGCATTAGTTGTTCCCGTGATCATCAGATTTGTGCAATCTGGATAAGCAGATCATTGTGAACTGTATAATCCATAGAAATAGGTTGTCCTGTTTTATTAACTATATTGAAGTTCCCAACGTAAGCATGTGTTGTGATTACGCTCAAAGACAGTATTAAACTATAAAGTATAAATTTTTTCATTTTTTCTCCAGCTTATTTTTATTTGATACACTATAACAAGTTATGTCTTAATTAACCTCTTTAGCCATTATTGCGACTTCCGGAGCAACCCGATTTATTTTAAATTAAATGTTGTATAAAAAAGGCATAGCTTCTCGTCTGTATTTTTTTGACCACAACAGGTTTTTCTAAAATTCTCTATGATTGTTTAATCGAAGTGAGGTTGTTGGGGGATATGGAAAAGACTAAAAGGGGAGAGGCCTAGCCAAATAAAAACTCTAAACCAAAAAAACGAGTATAAACGGTCGTTTTCTTTACATGGGCGAGTTTAAAAAAACACAACATATATATAATTTGATCTAACAGTTGTTTTTATATACAATTCTATAATTAATCATTCTATGGGGAAACTTATGAAAAATTTAAAGGCATGCGTTGGTGCTATATTATTAACTTGCGTATTTCACGCATATTCGTATACACAAAAGATAGAGGTTATAAACTTATCAGGGTTTGATATTGAAGTTGAATTAATGCAGGGCAAGAACCGCACATACCAAACCATTAAGCTACAAGATGGAGAGTGTGCTTTCAAATCTATAACTTATTTTCAAGACTCCCAACAGGTAGGTATAAAAGGCCATATTAAAGGTTGTTATCTAAATGGAGTGTATAAAGATACTTTATACTACGAAGAGGTTAAAAGTGGTAAAGTTAAGTCTACAAAAATAGATGTGCTTTCACCATACGGTCTTAGGGAAGAAAATGAAGGTTCGGGCACATATAGTATAATTATTTTAAAAGGTAGAGGTGGCATTGCCAATGTACAGTTTACATTGAGTCCAAGAACAATTAGCGACATTGATGATGGTTTAGTTAATGAACTATTAAGCACAGATATAAAAGCTGAGTTATTCAAATATATTTAACCTAACGCAAAAAATCTTATGGTAATAGAGCGGTGTATATTATATGCGCTGCTCTACAGAGTGTATTCTCACAATTAAACAATCGAATTGTAAATGAAAACTGTAAGATTTAATGCTATAAAAAAGGTAGCTTTATTTGCTGGCAGAAAAATGAGCAATATGTTCGCATATAGTGCGATATTTATTGTTAAGGGTATAATCAGAAACCTCTAACTGGTTTTTAATAAGATCATTAACTGCAGAAGGAATTATTTTTTTTATTTTAGAGTGCTCCATGCGCAAATAGCCGTCTAAACTGTTAATTGGAATTACTTTTGTTGAAATGAGCTCGTGATTAATATCACAATTGTTGTTAATAATGATAATTACCTGACCATCTCCTAATTCTTTCAAAATTATTCTATTTATTTGTTTGTTGTTGAGCAAAGGTGGCCTACCATCTAATCTGCTTCTAGCACGTGCTGCTTTTAACACATACAAATCACAAATTCTGAAATGTTAATAAAGTTATTGTCTGTTACAAGTGGTGGTTCATCGCACATTCGTTAATACCCCGCCAATATTACGGGAGCTAAGGACATAATCAGACATTAATTCATTGATAGTTTACATTACTTAAAAATTTAGTTATACAGTAGACATTAATTATGAATAGCAGTATATTAGCTCATGAATAGGTTTTTTAGAGCCTTAAAAATTAACTATATAAGGTAAATAACT
>PIVX01000158.1 GCA_003353785.1 Gammaproteobacteria bacterium
GCGATAATTCATCATTTGATTGGTCCTCTTTTGCATTGAGATGACTTTTCAATCGGATTAAACATTTTAAATCAGCGATATGTTTGCGATGCGGTGCTTTGCCATAATATATTTGATTGGATATAAATGGTTCAAATTCAAATTTAAAAGCGATGCATGAAATGCAATTTCATCTTCAAATCCAACGACAATGTCTCAATGTGTGAATAAATACGTTGAATAAACTCAATGACCAACTTTAATTATTTGAGCTGACATGCAGTGACATTTGCTAGAGCTTAAGTTTTTTGGGATTGACAATAAATGTATGAAGATAACTACTTAATTAAATTTAGAAGCTGTCTTGTTTTAGCAGGCAATAGCAGCACCCACACCGTGTAAAAAAAATAGTTGAGCAGTTTTTGCTAGATGTTGAAGTAATCACCGCGAGTTGCGTCGGATGTGTTATAATTTAGCACTAAAAACTTATAATTTTGAGAAGTGATGCTTGATGGGGTGTTTTGTTTTTGTTTGTTTTGTTTGTTTGCGAAGAGCCATTCAATTAATATTGAAAAACACAGCTGCTATCAAAATTCTCGATAAAATTACATAGGTTTATAAATATAGAGGAGCTCTTTAATTAATGATGCTCACATGAAACATCATGATGCTCAAATGAAAGCTGAGGATCTCAGCTATTTCAGACACTTTGCTATTTCAGACACAAATAAATAGAAGTTTAATATCAGGCTTAGTAATTCGCCATGACAATAATTGTAAAATAATTGTCATTAATTGAATGACATTTGTTACCACAGACATTTGTTTTACAATATAAAGATGCTTGACAAATATGTGTGTAACAAATAAATTGAAACTGTACAGGGGTGTTCCGGATAAGATGTACGTATAGGATCGAATAATATATATATTATTTGAGATAATATATTAAAGATATGGTGGACCTGTATTCTTTGATAATATATATATTATCGAAGAATAAATATATTATCATATATTATCCCTTGATCCTATACGCACATCTTATCCGGAACACCTCTGTATTATTGTCATTTGAAAGCCAAAGTGAACTCTAGTATATGATCTGGAATATTCAACAAGATATGATCTGGAATATTTTAAATCTATATTGTGTGATATATCTTAAATCTAATAAAAAAATGTGTAGCAGCAAGATATTGTAGTTGTAATAAAGTTTGCAGTCACTTGGCAACTTCCATAAACCCAATACACCAATCCTGCCTAAATAAAAAGTCTGCATTGGTGTATTCACTGTATTGGGTTTATGGAAGTTGTCACTTTGCAAACCAAAAACATTTTTGAAGACGCCTAAAACATTTTACATTTGATGATTTGGCCTTTGTTTTAGGAAATAGTCGGATTTCAATGTTTAAATAAAACAAGAGACTTAGCAATGTTAAAATGGATTTAATTGCGCAATTATTTTATCAACTAAAGTCATGGCAATAACGGGTGCAAACATTACAAATCCACCAATTAAACAACATAAAACCGCATACATTTTAAATTTGCGCATTATTGACGGTCCCACAATTTGTGAAATAATCTTGTATGGATTTAGTGAAAAGCCAATACGTCCCGTTGGCGGAAACAATATCGGGTTTTGATTGGGTGCTTCTCTGCCTTTGCCAGCCACAAATTCATTCGCAATGTGTTTGGG
>PIVX01000061.1 GCA_003353785.1 Gammaproteobacteria bacterium
ATAGAAATTCCAAAAAAAAGCACACCTCCATATTCTGTGCTAACCAAATCGCAACGACGAGGACGAAGCATTACTGTAATCTTAATGCGAATTTGCGTAATTGACGGTTGGTTACAATAAACAACGATGAAGACAATACCTGTTGAGTATTTAAATCATACTGTCAGGACTTGATTGCAGTTCGAAATGACGAAAGCATTGTTTCTCCCTTAAGTCTGATGTTCGAAAGAGTTTTTGAAGCTCAAAAAAAAAAGGGTTAGAATGTAGGCCGGCAAAGAACTACTCATAGTATTACTCATATATATATATATTAGTATCAAGCATATGGTGGACCTGTCGAGGCATCATATATTATCATATACTAATATATATATTAGCAACTCATATATATATATATATATATATATATATGAGTAATACTATGCGTAGTTCTTTGTGGGAACACATTCGTATACTTTATGCCTGCTTATTAAAAAAATCAGTAATTTTTCTTGAGGCCACTTTCATTTTTATTCTTTTTTGTTTTTTCCATTTATGCACCCTACAACCGCGAACTGGTTTCAACGGTGTACATGCACAACAATGTCGTATATTTATTGTTACTATTACATTTGGATCTTTCTTTAAATGTTCCGCACGTAATAATGCACGCGAACGCAAGGCTCTACCATGCGTATTATATCCATATTCCGCCACTGTGGCTTTGAATCTCGAATTTGATACTCTGCGATTACATCCAAATTGTACAGTGACAACTCTTTTTTTAAAAAGAGTATCGAAGTGATTTTTGATTGGTTTTATCTTTATCCTCCCGCCCCAATAATTAATGTTATGATTTACATCGAAAGATGCTTGTAAAAAAAACAAACAAAAGCAATGTACTCAAATAATCTAGCCACTGAAGATAACCTAAACTATTCTTTTCAAATTTGATGATAAAAATGTATTTATCGAATTGCCTAACCTCTCTAAATGATGATATCTTCGAACTTAATGCCTTCTCGAAATTGACTGCAAATTCAAATTTTTTGCCGAACGAAACCATTGCTAAGTACAATGTAAAGTTTGCTATATTAGCTTGTTCTTTGCGCGAACATAGAAAACAAAATATTACATTACAAACAAGGAAAAGTATAGAACTACGCCTGGTATTACTCATAATTATATATTAGTTTTAATCTCACCATAGGATTAAAACTAATATATATATATATATATATATGATTAAAACTAATATATATATGATTAAAACTAATATATATAAATGATTAAGCAATTGTACATAAATATACTAAAAGACATTGCGACAATAAAATTAAATTTATTTCTTCTTAAACACACAGATTGATTTATGTTTCCCCTTCCAGTCCTTCTTTTGATGCGATCTTGAACAATAATATGCTGTCTTGCAATAACTACATTTTTTGTTTCGTGCTAATGGTGCATTACAATGAAAGCCGGATGATTTATGCTTCGGAACACTACAAATGATCAAGCAATATGCGCATAATTTGGCAGCAAATCTTTTAATCAATTCTTCTCGATCAGATGACGAAATAACTGGTTTCAGTAAACCATATCCGCAAAATGTTATAGCACCTTCGCCGCGGTCATAAATCAATTCTTTCTCCTTCCACCTAATTTGCAAATTTTCAGCGGCTAATTCTTTTTCAATATGTACTTGATATGGCTCAGTTTCTACCTGGGCATACATAATCGATTTATGACAGAATTTAATGGCTCTGTATAAATCATTTAATAACAAATTGACAGAAATTAAATTAACATACACTCTCGCAAAGAGTGATTGATTTCTTTTTGTCTTTTTAATAATTTTTAATAGGTCTCTAGAATTCATTAATATTTGTTGCGCATAAAAATAATGTTTCTCAGCGATGGATCCCTCTGCAAAATTGCACTGTTCAGTGATTTGTTCAATTGCGAATTGATATATCTCGCCAGCATATGGTTGATCAATATCGTCATCTAATAACGCCCTTGCATTCTCCCTCATATATGTGATATACAGGATATATTCTTTTAGGAATACTTGCGATGGGAATCGTGGCTGAATGGCATCCCAAAAGAATTTATGTATTTCTTTTTGGCGTAAAAGCCGCAGACAAAAGTAGGACTGCAATAAATCAGACATTTTCCGTTTTCTCCTCTTGGCTGCTCAAAGACTAAAAAAAAAAGTTTCTATATTAATCATATATATATTAGTTTTAATCATAGATGATCATAAGTGATCCCTCGACAGGTCCACCATAGGATTAAAACTAATATATATATATGATTAATACTAATATATATATATATATATATGATTAATACTAATTTATATATGATTAAGCAATTGTACACAACGTTACATTTATTCGAATAAAAAAACTTCAAATTGAGTACATTCAATCGCAGTATGTTCTGGCTTCATTAAATTGTGACTCAAAAGTGATCCAATTCCCGAGATAGGTTGCAGTTTGTCAGTAAAATCAACCCTATCCACCCACTCGATGAAAATCTCCGAAAAATTCAGAGTTGAATCAAACACATAATTATTGGGCAAATGATAAATCCTATTCCATCTATATTTGACTGGCCTAGTTTCGACTGATGTTTGCAAAAACAAACTCCAGTCATCTTCTTCGTATGCATGATAATACATTAAAATATCCTGTGTATTGGTTTTGATTATCACTATAAATCTGATATCGTGGCCATTATCTTGAAATCTCAATGTTTGATGCAATTTGAAATGATTCAATTTTGGTATCATTGCATTCAATGTATATCCGATAATTTGAATATGATTCATATTTACAATATTTGAAGTCATTATAATATTCCCATACCATGCAGGTATTGCGTTTTTTAAATCTTGGGGTATTTCAAGGTCTAAAATATCTTCAAACTGTGTGCGAATAAATCCAAACACTAATTTATTAATAGATTCTTTTTGTTCAGTGCCGGCACAATGACTAGTACTGGAATGGCTTCGCGTGCTAATTATCGGTCGAAAATATAGTATTTCTTGGCTACGTCTAATTTTTGTCATTAATTTCTCCTTGGCAATATACTCTGTCAATGATTGCAATCCAGGTGTTGCTTTTTTGACATATGTTGGCGAGTCTTTGATGCGAATGTTGTTGTTTATATACATGCGCTGCAACGCACAAATAACATGTTTGACTCCTCTTTGAACATACCAAATATTGTTAGCTGCGATATCATAAATATAATAATGGTGCAATGTTTGTTCTTTGTTCGTTTTTTTTTTTTTTTTGTTGTAATTCAACACCTTTCTCGTGATTAGTGATTCTCTGGGCACTTTGTTATAAAAACTATATAATGTTAACTGTCTTTGTCTTTGTGTTTGTTTTTGCCTCTTGAACGGTCTGTCGTCTGCAGTGGGGTTGTTTTTTCTTTTCTTGACACTTGCCATTAACTGCCAAATAACTCTGTTATGTGCAAAGATAACTTTACCAAAAAACTGTGTTAGGTGCAAGGATAATTTGAGATGTACTAATATATATATATGATCAACTAATATATATATGATCAACTAATATATATATGATCAACTAATATATATATGATCAACTAATTGTTTATAAAAAAAAAAATTATTAGTACAGTCAGAAAAAGAAAAAAGCAAGCAGCTGCACCACAACGTGTCATTTTTTTTTTTTTTTTTTTTCCATTTCCCATATTACCGTTTTTCCTCGACCGATAACCATAGTCCTATCATTAAAAAAAAATATCATGAGCGCGCCACAATTTTCGGGATTAAAACCAAATAAAGCCAGGTTGCACATAGTGGCTAAAATTTGTATTTGCAAGCTTTCTTTGGCAGGAATCAGTTCCGCCCACATTTCATGAGATATAGAGTCACATCCTTTGGTGATGCTGAATGCCTCTGGCTCTGCAGCCTGGTATTCGTATCCCGTTAATGTCCACTCTGTCGCTTGTGCGCGATCGACAGCGAAAGTGTATGCGTACTCTTGGTGATGTAATATTTTCACATCACTAAAATTACTCAGTGTCATTTCTCGCAGATCCTGCGAGACATGCTGTACAAATGGCGAAGAATAGGCGGGCGGCGGCGACTGCAGTAACTGATTTGGAGGCATTTGATAATAATTTTGTGGCATTTGATTATAATTATCGTGTCGGCGTCGACTATGATCTAATAAATAAATAAATAAATAAATTAATACTAATATATATATATATAAATACCGCCACTGTGGCCTTTTTTTTTGGTATAGCTTCGGCTGCGGCTATGGCAACGACTACGGCCACGGCTACCGCTATGGCTACGGCTACCGCTCCGGCTACGACTACGTCTACGTCTACGTCTACGGCTACGGCTACGGCTACGGCTACGGCTATGGCTATGCCTACGGCTGCGGCTATGGCTAAGGCTCCGCTTCCCTTTTTTATTGCAGTTGCTTCGGCTACGACTATGCCCGCGGCTCTTTCTCTGTGCTTTTTTCCTGTGATCACTGCTATGAGAAATTGATCTTGATCTTGATCTTGATGGTGTACATAAATTCACAAACGCGCTGTCTTTGTTTGGAATTGTGAATGAATTACTTGTGATTGAATTCATGGTGTGGCTCATGACACACTGAGTAGGCAAGACAGTATTGAGACCGTCTGATACTGGTTTTTAAATGCTTGAGGTTTTTAAGCTTAGTTAGAGTGGAAAAGAAATCAACTAATATATATATATGATCAACTAATATATATATGATCAACTAATATATATATATGATCAACTAATATATATATGATCTACAAATTCGTTGCTTATTTGAACATTTTATCAGTAGGAGCGTTATTGAACAATATTTTTACAATTTTACTTCGATAATACCATTTTGCTTGATATTTATCCCGTGTCGCCTCTGCAGGTGTACAATTTTGTATTTTGAAAACAAATTCTTTGTTGATATTTTTTAAACCATGTAAAACACCAATTACTCCTCCGACAATACAAGCATTTGTATCCGTATCACCACCTTCTTTAATCACACTTTGCACTGCGTCATAAAAGGAATTATTTTGTAATAAATGGAAACATGTCCTTTGAAAGGCAATCTTTACCAAACCTTTATACTTTGTTGCTGGCCATAACTTCTCTAAATCGCCACCGTCTACAAATTGCAACCAGTCATTCAATATAATTGTCGCATTTTTTTCTTTTTTGCTCACTTTTTGGAGCCATCTCGTCATTTCATTATATGCATTTCTATTTTTATCAGCTTCATTAAAATCACAATTTAATAAATACAGTGCCATTATTGCATAAGATGTGTTGACTAAATAATTAATCTCATTACTATGCGTTAATTCGGCGTCCATTTTCATCAACAAATATAAGTTGTCATGGTCTAAATTTTTACCATATAATACTAATGGCATGCATCTCATCAAAGAGCCATTGGCTAAATTACCTTCACTTTGAAACTTTTCTGCTAAATCTAAATTATAGGCCACTGCCTCTTTTTTCATTTTCTCTACATTGGGTGCAAAGGCTAATATCCTACTTGTACATAATCCTATATCAAATGGATCTGATTTCAACCATTCTGCATATTCCATGGCAATAACATCTTGATGAAATCCGTTTCTAATTTCAATCATTTTACATAGGGCATATCCTAATGATATAGCCAGCTCAGTGTCATCTGTAACCTGTCCAGATATAACTTTTTCGCCCCATGATCCCCCACCTGGCATTCTCATGGCTTCATCAACAATTTCTTTAGATATTTTCTTCTCCTCAAATTCGCAATACGACCCTAAAGAATCACCGATTGCTGCTCCAATACATAACCCATATGCACGATCCAAATCCATTTTAATTTCTTCGTTTTCTTTGTGTTTTTTGTAAGTTGGTTCTTCTCTTTCTTCGTCTGATGAAATTGGTGTTAATCGATTTCTCTTTTTTGGAAGTGTTGCCATGTAACTGTTAATTCCAAATAGTGAAGAACTCCTTGAACTTAACTCATCTCTAATTGCGTCACTAAGATTTGAGCATGGCGAATGCTAAGAAAAGAAAAAGCAATCCAATCGCTGATAGTAAGATGACCAAGATGGCCAAACTGACTGCAAAGCCCGAGCAATCAGATGATGATGATGATGAAGAGAGCGACGCAGAAAGTGATGAATCATTTGCTGTCAGTGAACAAGAAATTAAGACATATTTAAATGGTGGTATTTGTCAGGCCTTGTTTTACCAACCAAAAAGTAAAGATTTATTGGATTTTTTACAAACTCACGAAGAATGTATACAGACGATTCGCGAAATTTTGCCGAAAAATTTGGGGGATAATGACCTTATTACTGTATTCATTGAATTTTATGATGACACTGCATTAGCACTCTGGAATGATCTAAGAAATACGTATCTGACACATTATAATCGAAAAGTTAACGCGAGATTGATGTCCACCATGTCAGCCCGCGATACTCGAACTAATATTCTCGAGCTCGATTTTGTAAACCAGCCATTGACGAAATTAATAATAAATTCAATTCAAAACTCAACAAAATATAAATTTCAAATTCATGGATATTTAGATCATGTATATATTATGGGACATACGCCCAATTTTATTGTAGTTGAGCAAAAATGTTTGAATAATTGCTTGCAAAGCGATGGTGATGAGTGCTTAAGCAAATATAAAGAAAGATTGAGATGGAATATTATCATCATATGTCGTGGGATTGGTATATGGAGAGTGACAGGCACTATGCATATTAAAGAATTGTATAAATTT
>PIVX01000062.1 GCA_003353785.1 Gammaproteobacteria bacterium
ATATTAAATATATAATAATTCAGCACAGTATTTTATCATATTTGCTCTTTTCAAAGAACACTTCATTAAGTGTTTTATAACTAATGTCTTTCTAGACTATTGTTGTTCTTATCCATAATAGAGTATATCAAAAACTTTAACTTCATACTCCCAGTAAAATTGAATACTGGTAATGTCTTTTGAGGTTATAAAAGGGTTTCTTTGGCGAGCTTTACAGCCTCTAAGAAATCATCTAATGAAATTTTAACAAGAAACTCTTCATCTCCAAAATCATTAAACAACTCAATTTCCATTTTATCTTTGCCTTTGTCTTGGTTTATTTGAGCAATAGGTTCGCCTTGATACCATACTTTAGTTGTTTGGAAATTAGATCGCTTGGGGCGTTCAATTCAACATCTAATTCAACTCATCAATGAACTAAATAGTAATTATTATTTTGTCGGAATTATCCATTATTCCTGATTTAAACTAATCTAAATTAATTAACCTTACAGGTTTCCCTACAGTAGATGAAATATTCATAGTAGACTGTACTATTTCATTATACAATAGGCCTTGATTGTTATTGCCCGAGACAAAACTAAAACCATGGCGATTCAATATTTTGCTGGCTAGATCAGAATTTATAACATAATTTGAGTAAATTAATTTAATTATTCTTGGTATTACTTGCCTATCAACAATATTGTCAAATAATTCTAAGATTTGCTTACCATTAAGCATTGCTAGATTAGCTTTCAAGTGAATTAGCAATTTAATTGTCGAAAGCTGTCCATTTTGAATAGCAAAAGCAAGAGCTGGAAGACCTTTTGTATCTCCACTGGAATTAATAAACTCTGCTCCAGGATTTTTTTGCGCGAGAAATTTTATCACATCATCATTACCCATAAAACCAGCCAGTCTTAGAGCACGTTTAACATAAAATCTATTTTTTTTCTGCTTATGGATATTATATATGGCTTTAAAATCCCTTAGAGACACTATGAATTCAACTGCATTTCTCAAAGCATCTTTACTATATTCATAATATTCTAGGTATTTATCATTATTGGGATATCTATGTGATAATCTTCGAAGAATTTTATAAGCATTCCACGGTGTGCCTTTTGCATCAAATATAGGTGTTCCAAAATAATCTTTATTGTTTTCTTTAGATAATTTCCTAAAAAAATCTATAGCTTCAGTATTTAATGAACGCGTAGCATACATAGCAGGAGACATATTACGTTTATCTGGTATAGTAAGACAAGTTAAATTTTTATCTTTTATCATTGATAAAATTTTTCCGCTATTTACAGGGGCATGATTTGCAACTGCTTGAGCTACTGTATAGCCTTTCTGCATGACACACCAATTGCCAGAGTAATTTCCAATAAATGCAAATACCTTCGAATAGCCTTTGCAAGCAGCTTCATACATGATTTTATTAAGTAAAATATCTATACTTGGATGAGGAGCAAATTTATTAATTAATCTTTGGAGCACTCTAATACATTTTGATTCTTCCGCACCTTCCTTAATATATTTAATTATTTTACGACTTTTCCGTACTATTTTCTCATCAGGAATAGCAAAAACCTTCCCTGACATCACTACAAGTTTCTTCATAACAGAAGTATTAAATCTATTTTTATCAATATAAGATGCCATAGCTTGTTCTTTTTGTAGAGATAAGCCTTGCAATATACCTGCATATTGGTATATTGTAAGGAGTACTTGTCTATTATGATCAGTTACTTGGATAATTAATTTTTCATCGATGTTAATATTGATTGTATAATTTGTTTTTCTAACCCCCATCTTATACAAATGCAAGCCAAAATTATTAAAAAAATGATATTTTTTCTGAGTATCTATCTTCGCTTTATCTAAAATAATTTGTACACAATACTCATCTTTATGATCACCTTCTGCAAACTTGCGCGTAAGATCAACCGGAATTTCTGTCCTGATTGAGGCATAAGCAGGAACACTGATTTGACGGGTTTTTTCTGCGTTAGCTATAAGCTTGTAGTCAAATATAACTTTCTTATTAGAATTATTATTCCAGCTAATATAAACAATCCCTTTAGCTTTTTTACCTTTCTCAATATAAGTTACAGTAGAATAAGAATTTGTTATAACTAAATTCGATATTAGTATTATTGTAAATATTTTTGAATAAATGCCTATAAATCCTCCTTGAGGTTGGTTTAACATACAAGTTATCATTAATATTTTTTGAACACAATCTTTTTTTATAGTTTTTTTTGCTTGAATTCATTTTTAGGTTCTGTCAAGATTCTTGTTCTGTAGTAATAAGTTTCATTTGGATACGGTGTTTTGTGTTACGAATATTTTTGTATTAAATCTTTTTTCAAATCAAAAATAACAACTATTATTTCTTCTCACTATCAAAATCAGTTTGATTTTCAGCTTGAAGAACTTCTAGTTGATCAACTGGAATATCTGTAACTCCACTGATTGTATCAATATCTATTTTTTTCTTAAGCATCTTTAATGCTGTTTTTTCAATACCTCTTACCTCTCCTCTTTTTTCAAGTCTATCTGCTGCACTAATAATTTTACTCCTATTTTGTTCTGAAAATTCTTGAGCTATTATTTTCCAAGCACTTTCTAGGGTTATTGCCCCTTGTATCAGCTACCTCAAGAGTATAACATATTGTAGCCTCTATGAGATCATCCCGTCCCTTTCAGACTCTATCTTAACTAATGCTCCTACTAATTTTTTCAAGATAGCTTCAAAATCTTCATGGAATTTTCTAGTATTTGCCTGCATAGCAAACTCTAAGATGGAAGCCCATACATGCCCTCTTAATTGTTTATTATCAATTTTATTCAATCAATGAGTTAAAAAGAACTTGTCATCATTTCCTGCGCCAAATCTCTATAATCAGCACAAGAATCTTCTACAGTATTGTATATATATAATTCCTTCTATTGTTTTTTAAAAAATGAACCAGACATAACAGAATTTGCTAATTTCATAAATGATAGTTGATCATTCCTCCTAGCATGCAACAATTCCCAAATTTGATTATTAACGTCAATGGTATATTCATCAATATCTTCTTTATCTTTTTTTATAAGTATTTGTAATGTTCCTGAATTTATTTCCTGATAATCTACTTTTCCTGCATATGTTATGGGATTAAAATACTGAAAAATTAAGCTAAAAAATCCTCCAATATTAATAATATCTGGCTTTTCTATAATTCTTGCTTCTCTTGTTAGCCAATTACCTACTACTTTCAGATATTTTTCAGGTCTCGAAAAAGCTAAATCTAAATATCTAGGCTTTGCGTCCCTTTTTTCAAAAAATATATCTCCATTGTATGATGATCTATTATAAATATAAAAATCACTTGCTAAATTTATTTTAACAGTACCTTCTTCTTTGTATCCATTTCTTGCTGTCATTATCCAATGAACAATAAATTCTACTTTATCGCCAGGCACCCCAACATCTTCATCACAATTAAAAACAACATCCGGCAATGGTTCATGAATACTTTTTATCTTTTGGCATGGCAAAATTTTCCAATTGTATAAAGACTTTGATTTTTCTTCTAAATATTTACTTAAGTCTTGTGTTAGATAATTTTTAATATCATTCAATAACCCAAGATTTCCATTTGTCCCAATAAAGGCAATAATAGAATCTACGTCATTTTTTTTGATACCAAATTCAAGTTCTTGTTGTTGCTTCTTCTGCAAAATACTACGGATCAAATCATAATCATGACTACCAATTATATAAGCAATAAAACTCTTACTCCCTCCAAGGATATTAATATCCCAACAAGAATTTTCAGCATAAAACATTAAGCTTCGTACACAATTAAGCCTATTTTTTCCAATTGCAAAGATAAATGCATCCGCAAATATTTTTTGTAGTTCTGCAGAGTTTTTTTTGGCACAAAGTTGCTTAGCTTTTTTCTCTAGTCCTTCATTATTATCATAAAGCAACATGGCTTGAACTAACTCATTGTCAGCTTTAACAGCCGCATTTGTATTAAATGAAATAGCTAATAGGATAAAAACTAAAAACTTAAGTACATATATATTTTTTTCTCTCATTTTGGAAACCCCCTACCAAGCAATTAATTAGTTAAAGCTAAACGTTATATTTTACTTTATTTTATTCATGAGTGCAACTCGTAACAAGAAAAATGATTTAAAAAATTTTCAGGATTTATAGATTCTATGTGATCTATAAATTTTAGTTCTTCAGATTTTAATTTTTTTAGCTTAACTTCCATCTATAATTTTTTCTTATCCTTTTCTACTGACATTGCAATCTCCTCTATTTTAAGTTAATAATATCTCTTGTAAGAAGTATAGTATGTTGCCCTATTATTCTGCTCCTTATTTAATAACAATTGCCATTGATATAATGGATTATATTAAAGATTTTAACTTCATACTCCCAGTAAAATTTCATACTGGAAACTGTATAAATCCATCAAACCTGCATTCAAATCATAACTACGAGAATGTGTAAGGCGTTTAAACCATGCCAATATTTTTTAGTTTTCATTTATACATTCACAATGACAACCTCAAAATCTAGGAGAAACTATTATAAGGAGCTGATTCTAAATTTTTTTCATTTAAATATTGCTCAACTCTTTCTTTTATTATATTTTCTACTATATTAATTTGTTCCTCCGGTATATTAATAGGCTTGATTGATGAAGGATCATCAACATCATTTATTCTTATGAATACATCAATCAATTCTGCATAGTTATCTTGATTAAATGATCCTCTAATGTATGCAGCTCTACCATTTTTATTTATCTCCATATCTATATTATTATTATTAATATCTTGAAGTGTAATACTATAACCATCTTTTTGTGACGATAGTTTAGAGCTTTTTGTTGTATGATATGATTTTATTTTATTCTTAGATTTTAGATTTTCTAAAGCGCTATTTACGCTCGTTTCTATATCAATATTACCAATAGGTTTCTCATCTAGCTCTATACCAAGAGGATGACTTTTTCTTGCTAATGTTTCATACCTTTGAGCATTTTCGCTCATAAGTGGCTTTGAATATTGTTCAGAAAGAGAATTGAATTTTCTGAGCATCTTATTTGTTTCGAGTTCTTTCATTCTTGTTTGTTGCCAGTGCTTGCCAAGCCTTGGCCCCCATTCCTTCATCTGTAACATCTGAGCCTGTTCTTTTAAAAGTCTATTTTGTTGTATAATTTGGTAAGATTGCATAGGATTTTTGAATTTAGTTTGCAAATATTCTAGGTAGTCTTTAAACTCTAAATCTATATCATCTTCATCAAGTATTTTACCCATTAAAGCACCTAGTTGTACTCTTACATCATCTGTAGATTCATTCAAAAATTCCTGCAAACTATTGTAACCTTCATCTTCCATTAATCTTGCTAATTTTTTAATTACTTTAAATAATTCATTATCCTCATATTTAAAATGTCTAGTGTTCTGATCATTTAACTCCTGCAATTCATCATTAGATACTCCTTCTACTAAAAATGAAAGCATATCTAATATTTCTTTATTATCAAGTACATCCCTAATAGCTTGATGGGATTGATGAGTTTGATGGATTTGGTAAGATTGTATTGGTTCTTTGAATTTAGTTTCTAAATATTCTAAATATTCTTCATCCCCTAAATCTATTTTATCTTCATCAAGCATTTTTTCCATTAAAGAGCCTAAGTCAATTTTTACATTATCTGAATATTCCATCAGAAATTCCTTAAATGACTCGAGACCTTCTGATTCCATTAGTTCTTTGATCTCTCCTATAGCTTTGAATAACTTTTCATCTTCATATTCGTAATCACCAAAATGATCTAATACCCCTAATTCAATATTAGATGCCCCTTCCACTAGAAATGAAAGCATGTCTAATACATCTTCATCATCAAGTACATCCTTGATAGATTGATGGGCTTCATAAGAGTTTTCAAATTTAGTTTGTAAATATTCTATATACTTATCATCATCTAAATCTATATCGCCTTCATCAAGCATTTTTTCCATTAAAGAGCCTAATTGTATTCTTACATTACCTGTAGATCCAGTCAGAAGTTCCTGCAAAGTATTGTAGCCCTCATTTTGCATCAATGTTTTTAGCTGTTTTATCGCTGCAAGCAAGTTATTGTCACAGCCCCCATAATTTTCATGTCCAGTGTTATGTAATGCTTCTAATTCAGTATTAGATGTTCCTTCTACTAGAAATGAAATCATGTCTAATATATCTTCATCATCAAGTACACCATTGATAGATTTTGCTGCAGGATCTTGTTTTCTTTGTAATTCTGTTTCTTGAAGTATTGGTTGTTGCATGAAATTATACATTTGATACGAATATTGGCGCAAAGCATACGCATAGGCTACTGAAATTTCTCTTTGTGGTGTTTTATTATAAGATTTTATATTTGATTCAAAATTTCTATATAAATAACCAGTATAATCTACATTATCTAATCCTGTGTTTTTTGTATCAATAATATTATTCATGAGAGCATTTAAACGATCTTCTAAATAACCTCTAGATTGATGTAGTAGCTGTACAAATGAATAACACCCTTGAGAATGCATAATACTTTTGATTTCTATTAGAGCATCGTATAACTTTCTATCCTTTTCATAACTTGAATCTCTTAACCGTTCTAAATTCTCCTTAGATGCACCTTCAACTAAAAAGGAGAGCATGTCGAATGCATCATAAGAATTAAAAATCTTATTTATACCGTCTCTAGCCATGACTCTTACACCAT
>PIVX01000159.1 GCA_003353785.1 Gammaproteobacteria bacterium
GAATCTCCGAAAATGAAAGCTTTTATGACATCACGCGATTCAAAAGAGAAACCTTGACTGATGTGGAAGTGAAAATGAAAGAAATAAAACGGCTTAACAAAATCATCAAGAAACAGGATCTGGAAATGTTAGAAGTACAACAGGAATATCGGAGAGAACAGGAAGAGAAAGAGGAAAAATCAAAAACAGAAACCACCATTAGCAAACAGGATCATAATGAAATCGTGAGACAATTGAGAACAGAAAACGAAATCGGAAGGAGAGACCTCCAAGCTGATTTCGAACGAATTCATTTAAGAGAGAGAGAGAAAATTCAACGGTTAGCTGATGTGGCGAAAGTGTTGGAAAAAGAAACAGAATTACAACAAGAAAAAGGAAAGAAAGAACAAAGATTAGCCGAAGTGTTGGAAGAAGAAAGAGAAAGTAATGAACGTCGAGTCGAAGAGAACGAATTCTCAAACGACATCGACGAAATTCGAAAAGAATGTAATGATCGACTTGAAGAACAACTCCAGGAACTTCGAAGGTATAAAGAACAGGCATATGACGATCATATGAGAATGCGTGATTTGGAGACCATCATACAAGAAGATCAACAATTACGTATTGATGAATCCTTTCGAATTCGTGGAGAAAGTCGACAGAGAGAGGAAGAATTGGAAAAGCTTGTTAAAGATATACAAAAGGAAGATTCCAGAGAGGAAAAGAAATTGAGAGCGAAACTGGATGAGGAAAGGAAAAATGCGTTCGAACAGAAACAATTGAGAGAAGATGAAGCTAAACAACATCAATATGATTTACAGGAAAAAGATCGAAAGATGGAGGAGTTAAGGAAACAGCGTCAAGGAATTGAGGAAGAAAGACAGGAGGAAGTCTGGCGTCGGACAAATTATCAAACAGGTTCATTGATTGAGAAAAACTGGATAATCGATAAATTAAAAGAAGATCATGAGACTGCACTAAATGAAGCTTATTTTGAAGTTGATCGAATAAAACAGGAACATCGAGTTGAACAAGAAAGATTATTGACTCGGAATCGACATTTGGAGGAACATATGAATGAGGCGTTGAGATTACAAGAACAGGCTTATCAAGCGGCTGATCGACAGGAAACTGAAGTGATCGAAGCCTTTCAGCAAATGGAAGAATTAAAAGCCACACATCAAGAAGAAATGGCTAGTTTACATGCTTATTACATGGAAACGCCTGAACGGTCGCCTTACCAGCCTACGACTAGGCCTACAGTAATGGAACCTTCAGTGCCAATTCTAGTTCAGCCACATGTCGAAAGTGAAGGAGAAAATGATCGAATGGACACGAATGCACCACCATCACCAACATCAAGTTTTAATCGAAAATTGGACCAAGAACTTGATCCATACATTCCTATTGATGACATTGGAACTGAAGAAAGAGAACCTGTTACTTCAACGATGCGACCATCAAGTGAAGTAGCAGCTTCAGTAGAAACTAAGCCAAAACAATTGTATTTATTCCTAAAGAAAGTACCTAAAGTAGAACAGAAAGAAGAAGATGAACTGTTTGACGATTCGCGACCTCTGGCCAAGGGATCGAGTCATTCTAGTCTTACAGCGAGATCTGAAATGAGAAGAGCGAGTAATCATGGAAGTGATTCATCGAATTGGACTAATGAAGGG
>PIVX01000160.1 GCA_003353785.1 Gammaproteobacteria bacterium
GATGCCAAATAATCATTGTAATTATATCGTTTCTGCATTGGTTTCGTATCGGATTTATTAATGTCAACATCGTCATCAGATTCCGACTCAGAACCACTGTCTACGTCCATTGCATGGTCAGTTGTTAACAATGTCCGTGTATTTGGATTTTTATCCAATATACAACATACTGGTTCTTGTGCGATATTTATATTATTTTTATGCGTAATAAATCCGATATCTTTTGCGTTTATCGTTTGTGCGGCAACATGTTGAGTATATATATATAATATATTTGCTGTTTTAAAATGTTGTTTCTCCACATTCAATGGTAAAACAGTTGTTAATGCATCGCGGCTTAAATAGTCCGCTAATCCGTTTTTATTGCCGGGTATATATTCAGCGTCAAAATCATATTCTTGCAAACGTACTGCCCATCGATATAATTTACCGGCACGGAAATTCTTTGCTCTGTTAAATAATTCTTGTAGGTTTTTATGGTCAGTGTATACCTTAAACTTACTTCCAATCAAAAACGGTCTCCACTTTTCCACTGCATATATTACAGCAAATATCTCCTGTTCAGACACGTGCCAGTTGGCTTGTGTTGAATTAAAGATTTTACTGCAAAACTGTACAGCCTTTAGCTTCCCGTCATGGGACCGTTGCGCTAAAACTGCGCCAATACCACTAATCGACGCATCACAATATACTTCAAATGGTTTACTCATATCTGGATGGTGAAGCATATCTGCAGCATTTATCTTTGCCTTTATTTTAATAAACACTACATTCAAATCGTCGGTCCATTTAAAATGAACATTTTTATGAGTCAATTTATGGAATGGTTTCAAATCAATTTGTAAATCAGGAATGAATTTATGCAAAAATTGGATCATTCCCAAAAAGCGTTGCAATTGTTTTTTATTACGCGGTGTTGGGATATTTCGGATTTTATTCTTATAATTATCAGTAACGTGAATGCCATTTTTATCGACATCAAATCCTAAATATTGCACGGATTGTTGTGCAAATGCACACTTATCTAATCTTATTTTAATTTTATATTTCGCGATACGTTCAAATACTGCCTGTAAGTGTTTTTTATGGTCCGCAGCATTCTCGGACAATATCGCAATATCGTCAATATAAACCATTACATATTTTAAATCATGGAATATAGAATTCATTACTTTCTGAAAATACGGAGGCGAATTACATGCGCCCATCGGCATTACATTCCATTCATACAAATGACCATTAAATGCAAATGCTGTTTTATAGCGATCTGATTTTTTAAGTGGAATATGCCAATAACCTGATTTCATATCAATGGTTGTGACATACTCCTTATTTTTAAATTTGCGAAGCAATGAATCAATGGATGGTAATGGATATCGTATGCGTTGCGTAATTTTATTCAATAATCTATAATCGAATACCATTCGCGCCTCTCCATTTTTCTTTGGTACAATAAATATCGGGGAACGCATCGATGACTGCGATTCAGAAACGATTCGCAATTTAATCAAATTTGCTAATTGTCGTTCAATCTCTGCTGTATGCGTTATATTATGCGGATATTCATGGCATTGAATATTTGTATCAACACCGGGCTTAAAGTTAATTTCAAATTCTGCATTTGGAATCCGTCCAATATCATTCTCATGCGCT
>PIVX01000161.1 GCA_003353785.1 Gammaproteobacteria bacterium
AATAGGAATAGGGATATATTAAAAATATATATGAAATTTGCAGTACTAACTTTTTATCTGGCTTCGGGTTGCCAGAAAGTTGAGTATTTGTAATCTACCCACAAGTCTGAACTTGCGGAGAGCGCATAGAGTATCTAATTTAGAAATATAATATCAAAATATAAGAAATTTGGTGTTTTTTTAACGTTTAATATTATGATTAAGGATTGGAATTAATTAGAATTGGAATTGTAATTGTAATAGGAATATATTTTAAATATATATGACATTTGCAGCTCCTTGTAGTTCTTAACATTGTTTCTCCAGATAGAGAAACACATTCACTTAGAAATGTTTTTTTTTTAAAGTCTTTGATCAGCCTCGAGGAGAAAACAGAAAATGTCTGAACCTCCAACCAAATTACAATTTGATCTATTGCAGTCCTACTATTGTCTGCGGCTTTTACGCCAAAAAGAAATACATAAATTCTTTTGGAATTTCATTCAGCCACGATTCCCATCGCAAGTATTCCTAAAACAATATATAATATATATTAGATATATGAGGGAGAATGCAAAGGCGTTATTAGATGAGGATATTGATCAACCATATGCTGGCGAGATGTATCAATTCGCAATTGAACAAATCACTGAACAGTGCAATTTTGCAGAGGAATCCATCGCGGTGAAACATTTTTTTTATGCACAACAAATATTAATGAATTCTAGAGAACTATTAAAAATTATTAAAAAGACAAAAGGAAATCAATCACTCTTTGCGAGAGTGCATGTTAATTTAATTTCATGTAATTTATTAGCAAATGATTTATATAGAGCCATTAAATTGTGTCAAAAAGCGGTTATGTATGCCCAGGTAGAAACTGAGGCATATCAAGTACAAATTCAACAAAAATTAGCTGCGGAAAATTTACAAATTAGGTGGAAGGAGAAAGAATTGATTTATGAACGCGGCGAAGGTGCTATAACATTCTGCGGATTTGGTTTACTGAAACAAGTTATTTCATCATCTGATCGAGAAGAATTGATTAAAAGATTTGCTGCCAAATTATGCGCATATTGCTTGGTCATTTGTAGTGTACCAAAGCATAAATCATCCGGCTTTCATTGTAATGCACCGTTAGCACGAAACAAAAAATGTGGTAATTGCAAGACAGCATATTATTGTTCAAGATCGCATCAAAAGAAGGACTGGAAGGGGAAACATAAATCAATCTGTGTGTTTAAGAAGAAATAAATTTAATTTTATTGTTGCTATGTCCAATTATTTTCTTGATCCTCGCACTTGAGACAACTAACTAACTAACTAACTAACTAACTAATAGAAATATATAACTAACTAAGTAGATAGTAGAATAGAAATATATTAAAAATATGTTATAAAATTGCTCAGTTTAGTATAATATTTGTTCAATATAGTATAGGATAGTATTGGTTCTAGAGTGATCAGTCAATGTTGCTACTTTAGTAAAAATTTCTTATATATTTGTAGTAAATTTTTGCTAATTGTTTGTGGCAAGTAAATTCCATATTTAGGGTGCTAACCCATAAGTCTAGATTTGTTACAAATACATAGTTTATATAGATGATCAGTGCTCGTAGTGGTTAACATAATCATTATGAAGTTTAGAAATACGTTATAAATATGTTAAAAA
>PIVX01000162.1 GCA_003353785.1 Gammaproteobacteria bacterium
TTACTGGGATTTTTAAGTTGCAGTTATTAGAAGAATTCAAGGTGATATACTCCGCTATATAAGGATTAGATGGGCATTAGGAGAGAAAATGATTGAGAACAATCTAGCGATCGGTAAAAATAGTGATTTAAATAATAATATTGATATCTTGTATCGTAGAGTAGAAACGCACGTAAATAATGCCAAAATAAAATGGGATATTTGGTATAGGCCTAAACTATGAAAAGTAATGAAGGATTAAAATATCCAGATTATAGATGGAGCATTATTATTGAATTAAAATACCTATCTGATCTAAAATTCCAGCAAGTTGTATGGTGTAATGCTGAATTACCTCATTTATTTTCCGATAAATTAGAGGCTACTATTGAATCATTTGAGGATTTACGATTTTTTGATGAAGAATATGACCGAACTAAATTAATAGGAACAACATTACGCAATCAGCATGAAGTGGATTTGATTATTCCATTAGTAGAATCTTTAGATAAAGTTATAGATACTATTGGCTGGAATAAACCAGATGAAATATATTTAAATTCTTCTGAGTGGGGGAAAGTTATAAAAAGAGCTAAAGACGCCTACAAAATAATTGGTCAAGATAAATTAGTAGATGACAACGGTAATATCATAAATATTAACGATATTATAAAAATACAACTCGAGAAAGCGTTAAAAAAAATATTATAAGAAAATAACAAAAACTCATTTTGGTAAGCTGAATACTATATTTTAATTTTTCTTTCAAAGAATAATGCAGTCACAACCATTTTCAGTTGATTTTTTCTGTCCAGCAAGCTGTAAAACATGTTCAGTTTTATTGCCATTACTTTTCATTTTTCTAGCAATATCAATGATTTTGTAGGCGTCTTTAGCTCTTTTTATAACTTTCCCCCACTTAGAAGAATTTTCTCAATATAATTTACTATAATATTAATTATATTAGTTTTAAGTTTATTACTATGCCATTACCATCGCCTTCTCAAAAACGCAGAATCATTGAGTTAGTAGCTTATACGCAAGTATTTTTAGATTCTATGCGAGATAGTGCTATATATTTTGATAATGATAGTAATGATGATAGTGAGAGAATAGAACAATTTATCGCAGATTTAATTTCGGAGCAAAACCGTTTATTGAGTACTGAAACAAGGGTAAAAACGAAAGCAGGAATTGAAGATTATTTAAATACATGTGCTATGAATATTCAACAGTGCATGACAAACATATTATTAGAGGAAGTACAGCTCTTAAGTGAAATACATGAATTAAGCATGATAGATGAGAATGACATAAATAATGAAGATGTGGATGATTTTGAAGAACTGCGAATAAGTGGATTACGATATCATGCCAAGAAAAAACTGGAGGCCTGTAATAATACATTAGAGCAGGTAATGCTTGGATATAACTCTGGAGTACACAAAATATATAATATGAGGCATACAATTAATGAATGCTATAACGGATTAGATTCCATAGCTGAATCACTGCTCGGTACTCAATTGGATGAGGGCACTGTGCTTGCGGTGAAACAACAAGCATTATCTGTAAATTTGTTTACTTTATCTCCTGAGGCAATGGCTCAGCAAATATTAAATATAGAGCAGACCGCTTTTAATAGGTTACTACAGGATGATAATAAAG
>PIVX01000163.1 GCA_003353785.1 Gammaproteobacteria bacterium
TCATACGAGTTAGCCTAAGGTTGTGTGATCATATTCATATGACTACATATATTTTATCCCACAAGTCAAAAAGTGTTACTAAGTGACAGTTTATATAGTACTTCGTTTCTATACATTTGACAAGTTAGTTAGTTACTTAGTTACTTGAGTTGCTTATATTCGACTGTATGAAAGTAGATGCTAGAGTTTTCCACGTGCACCCTCTTACCAGGGGGAGGTTACCAAATGTTATGCCAAAAGGTCACCTTTGAGTGCTCAAGCGTTGATTCAGTAAAGTATCCTGTCTGAATATTCTGCTTAGTATGCTGACATAGTGTCATAATCTATCAATAAAATATTATTAAGATATTTATGCATTCAAGTGTACGGAGGCCTATACTGTCGCATTTTTTTGTTCTGTAATTTCCATTGCCGGCTTATATTCAGTTTGCTTATATGCTTTACTCAAATCATTCAATTTGGCATATTTTGTGATACGTCTTTGCCGCATTTTATTTATTTTTTGATTTTTCTGTTGCTTTTTTTACTTTTTCCATCTCGCCCTCCGTATAAGCAATCGACTTAATTATTTGCTCAAAATGTAATTCACGAAAAGCTCTGATCTTTTTTTGCATAAATTGTATACTTTGCTTTTTATTTTCCGCGCTCTTACCATCACCGCGGTTATTTTCATTCAAAATTATTTTCGGTGCCAAATTTACTAATTTTTCAAATAATTCTATTAAGCGATTATCATTCGACGTTACTATCATTTTGTACCAATATGCTAATAAATTTGTGTAATCATCTAATATTTGACTGGGTATCTTATCGGCAACGTTCGTTTGCAATAAATTAATGTAATCGATACAATTATATTTCTGTAACTCGCCGGTGCCATTTTTAATATTATTCGAGCGATTCACTAATGAACAACCCGCACAGTATCCGCTCACGTCATTATTGAAATTTTTAACCATTTTTGTATAGTTTTTACAGATATTTTCATTGCACGGTTTAATATGAAATTTGTCGTAAATATCGCTGTTATTTTGATGTTGTACACAGTTATAATTATCCTTCATTCGTTTAAAATGTTTAATAAATCAACTTAATGTAAGCCAACTCCGTTGCAATCATTGCGTGGACAAATCCATTCATATTTAATCTTGTTTACATTCTCACCATTTGAGTCAATGTTGCATGTAATGCACGTTACATTGCAATGTTGTATTTGATTATCATTATAATTAGTTTGTATATAATTTGTGCAATTCGCTTTATAACACTTCACCGCAACTTTTTGTTTCGGTGTTTCCGCATTTTCAGACTCACAGTTTTTATGTTCAGAGTCAGTGACTTCTGGTTTATATTTTATAATTTTATCATTGATTTTATGTCGGCATATTTGACAGATTAAATCGCCGTCTTTTTGTGGAATTTTACTAATTTCAGTTAAGAAAGATAGCGAAAACCTGCGTTCACATATTTTACATTTATATTTATCAAATTGTATACCATTTATAACATAATATTTATCAAATTGTTTACATTTATATTTTGCATAATAATAGTCATATTTTGTATGTTTATTTATCATAATATTATATTTATGCATTCTTTTAAATCAAATACATGTTGTTTTAATATAAAAT
>PIVX01000164.1 GCA_003353785.1 Gammaproteobacteria bacterium
TTTTAGTTCATATTGCATATTTGTCTATATTTATTCATATTTTCTTTGTTTCATTCAAATTTTATTTATTCGCTAAATCTGTTTAATTTCTATTTTATTAACCCTTTTTTTGTTTCACTTTAATTATTACTGAATTTTTGTTAAAATGTATATATTCAAATGCTGCAGTTGATATCCTTTGTTTTATTCGGTCGACCTAAATATAGACAAATATGCAATATGAACTAAAAATAAATAACTGTGCAGGCTAATTCAATATCCAACATATACCAACACCATATACTGAAACTGGACTTTATAATTATCATAATGATACCATATTTGCTTGGTCTGATGGTGGAATCCGTCGACAATATGGTGGTATCTGTTTTATATTTGAATTACATCAAATACCATTACATTGTAACCGGTATGATCCCAATACATACCATTATAATATCAATGAGTTGGAGAGACAAGCGATACCTGTTGGTAAAGCATATGATATCAATTATGTTGAATTAAATGGCATATTTCAATTATTATTGCGCATACAACAATATGGATTACAACACCGATTGGAAATGCAATCTATTAACGCAATACATTTGATTAGTGATAGTCGCGTTTCAGTTAATAATTTGGTTAATAATAATGTCCGTTACGATCCGTTAACATCACATTTGATACGACGATTTTTACAGTTGGCACGGGCATTGAACGACGTGTTTGCAGTTTCGATTAATTTGCAGTGGACACCAAGAAATAGTAATCACGGTATAATTATTGCAGACACTGCTGCAATTATGCAAAGTTTGGCTAATCCTGGTATTGGTTTGCGATTACCTTTATCGAAAGCCAAATTCAAACGTGTCATGAAGAGGCGTATAATAAAAGCACACCGTGAGTTGGTATTTTCCTCTATTCGTTCTACACATGTTATGAGCAATGATATATAATCGTTGGAGATATTATATTCAACACAATTTGGATATTATTAAAGAACAAACAATGTCCAGATTATTTATTAACTTATTAGTCTGAGTTCGTAGTAACCATTTGCGGCTGAATTTGTATTGTCATGTTGAGCAACATAGACTGTATTATCGAGAGATGAACGATAAAAATCATGGACACCTACAATTCATGAGCCTCACAATTGCACAAAAGCCTCAAAATTACACATTTTAGAGATAGAGCTCATGGGAAATACTAAAAAAAATGAAAAGCCTCAAAATTGCACATTTTACAGATAGAGCTCATGGGAAATACTAAAAAAAATGAAAAGCCTCAAAATTGCACAAAAGCCTCAAAATTGCACATTTTACAGATAGAGCTCATGGGAAATACTAAAAAAATGAAAAGCCTCAAAATTGCACATTTTACAGATAGAGCTCACGGAAATACTAAATAAATGAAAAGCCTCAAAATTGCACATTTTACAGATAGAGCTCATGGGAAATACTAAAAAAATGAAAAGCCTCAAAATTGCACAAAAGCCTCAAAATTGCACATTTTAGAGATATAGCTCATGGGAAATACTAAAAAAATGAAAAGCCTCAAAATTGCACAAAAGCCTCAAAATTGCACATTTTACAGATAGAGCTCACGGGAAATAATGAAAAGTCTCAAAATTGCACAAAAGCCTCAAAAT
>PIVX01000165.1 GCA_003353785.1 Gammaproteobacteria bacterium
AAATATGCAAATTTCGATTTTTCGAATAATTGTCGACTGACATTGAAACCTACTGAATCGATAGCTTATAAAGTTACGAACTTTATGCGAGCAAAATAAAAATTTAATAATTCATAATTGATGCTAATTATGCTAATTTAAATATGCAAATATCGATTTTTCGAATTCTTATATATCATACAGCGGTATATACATAAAATGAAAGCTAACAATGTCGCGAATATTATGCGAGCAAAATAAAAATTTAAATGTTTATAATTGATGCTAATTATGCTAATTAAATATGCAAATATCGATTTTTCGAATTCTTTATATCATATAGCGGTATATACATAAAATGAAAGCTAACAATGTCGCGAATATTATCCGAGCAAAATTAAAAATTTTAATGTTCATAATTAATGCTAATTATGCTAATTAAATATGCAAAATTCGATTACTAATAATATATAACGATATATACATCAAATGAGACCTAATAATGTACCGAATATACGTATAAATATATGATTTAACCTTGATGTAACGACGGGCGTCGTTTGTACTTTAAAAATACAAACGGCGCCCAGGCTATTTACAGAGAGATAATTACCTATTGCATTGAAATAAGTGACTATAATGTTGAGGTAACGACGGGCGCTGTTTGTATTTTCAAAATAGAAACGGCGCCCACTCTGTTTAGAGAGAGATATTGACCTAAAACGTTGAAATAACTGACTGAAAAGTTGATACAATGAAATATAAATTATATAAACGGCGCTGCAGTTGTTGAAACGAAACGGGTTCGTTAGGGACAATCTATGAATTATAAATAATTCAAATATAAATATATTATAAATAAAAGTTAAGATAATCTAAATTCTTCAAAACTTAATATTTATGAATCAACTTGAAATGGAACGGGTTCGTTAGGGACAATCTTTATATTTATGAAATATAAATAAAACAAATATAAAATTATCGGGCTAAATGGTTCAGCGAAGCTGAACGGGTTAACTAGTTCTCAAAAACAGAGACTGAGTTTAACATATTAAAAACCATCCTGCCGAATGTCCCAATCCTTGGAACATTCCCAAAAACAGAGTGTGCTTCACTTCCTATTATAACATAACAAATTTACATTCTCCAGGAGAGGCCTCTTTCCATTTAAAAATCGGGGAGAGAGATGCAATACTCCCTGGAAGAATAATATGCTCATTGAAAATATTGTATGAAACAGGAGTTGTAAGAAAAACCTTGTTTTGAAAATTAAAAATTAAAAATTGAAAATTTGTCAACCCTTCATGCCCATTTAAAAACACGCGGGCGCTGTTTATTCGGCGTCAGCCGAGTTAGGGAGCATTGAGTAGCTACGGCATAGTAAAGGCCATCGCGTCAATTAACAATTGTCTGCGCCATCATTTATTTTCACATCACGTCTCTTTACCGCGTTGCATATGTATAAACTACCGTAACCCATTGGTTAATGCCTTGGTGTGATGAGTAGAATATTTGAGAGCGAGTTTTTAACCAAAAAACCATGTATTACATATACCAAGCCAAAATCAAGAAATGGGTCGACGGAGACACGTTGCTTTTAGAAATTGATTTAGGGTTCCATTCCAAAAGAGAAGAACGAATTCGACTTGCTAG